>NZ_JBFTRK010000008.1:0-286880 GCF_056399485.1 Rhizobium sp. 01N424 | reverse complement strand
GTTGACGCCATTTTCGTTGAGCACATGCGTGGCGGCAAGTGACCGCTCGCTGCAATACCCACACCGAAGTTTACGGAAATCCATAAGTCCTAGGTCAAGATGAGGATCGAGACCGACTACCTTCCCGACGGTCGTTACCGCCGTCCCAACAGCAGACAGATCGTGGTCGGTCGGTCGACAGTGATAGGTTGCTTCATGGACGGTCATGGTCACGCGGGAGATGTAGTCTAATACGTCTTCACCACGCGCCCGGGAAAATTCCTCATCGGGTATTTCCGCAAGCGTGCGTCCGGCAATGTGATCAAACCCGGCTACTTTGTTATCGATGCCGAGTGGCTGTGTCTCGTTGATGAAGTGGCAAATACCAAGGGACATCGCGACGATGGCCGCCGCGCAGACAAGTATAGTTCTAAAACTTGGCAAGAATCGACTCCAGGTTCGGCGTGCAGAAGGATAAGAACGTGAAGCATTGCTCCGAACAGGAGTCGAGTGCGGAACTGCAACACTGCGAACTTCGATGTACGACGGCCCGCTCATCCGACTATTCTTTCTAACTCTCTCGACAATCTTGAGCCTTCAATGGACCGCGCGCAATTGTTTGCGGCCGTGCGAACCTCTGTGTTCGGCGGCTCGATCTAACTGAAATCCACATCAATCGGAGACACCCATGCTCGTGCCCAACTGGCGCGCGGTGCTGAAGCACGCGTGGAGCGTCCGGCTTATGGTCCTGGCGCTCTGCTTCATCATCCTTGAGCCGATCTACAACTTTGTCGCCGCAACCTGGGTCTCCCGAAATATCTGGATCCAGTTCGGCATGTCGGCCTTTACGGGCCTGCTCACCGTCGCGGCAATCATTGCCCGCATCTACGTCCAGCAAAAAGTCTCAGGAGATATGAATGGCAAGCCGCCTGAAGAAGGGTAGCGCGATAGCTGCTGCCGCGATTGCATGTGTCAGCACCTTCGAGGGGCTGCGCACCATCGCCTATCGCGATCCGATCGGAATCCCGACTGTCTGCTTTGGCGAGACGCGCGGTGTGAAGATGGGCGACCGCTATACGGTTGACCAGTGCAAGGAAATGCTCGGCGATCGACTGAAGGAGTTCGAGACCGGCATGCGTGCTTGCTTGAAGCAACCAGATCAGGTGCCTGCCGGGGCATATGTCTCCTCACTTTCGATAACCTACAACATAGGCACTGGCGCATTCTGCAAGTCTACCCTGGCGCGGAAGCTCAACGGCGGCGATATTCGCGGCGCCTGTGACGAGTTTCTGAAGTGGGACAAGGCTGCCGGCATTCGTCTGCCCGGCCTCACTAAACGGCGGATCGCGGAGCGTGCGCTATGCCTAACCGGGTTGCCTTCCTGATGTTCGGCATTTCCCGAGCGGCGGGAACCGCAATCGGCATCCTCGTCCTGGTGTTGCTCGTGATCGGATCAGGCTGGCTCATGGTGTGCGAAGTGCGCTCGATGGTCACCGACGCCGCCGATCGCGCCACAGCCGCTGCTGACGCCAAATGGAAGGCGGAGATCGCGAATGCGAACGCCGAGGCAAACCAGAAAGTCGCCGACCAGGCGAAAGCCGCGCTCGCGATCGAGGCAGACGCCAACAGCCGTATCAACGCGGCATCCCAAGAACTCGAAGAACTGAGGAAGCGCAATGCGGCTCTACCTGGCGCTGATGCTATCGGCCTGTCCCGTGATCGTGTCCGGATGCTCCCCGAGTGAACCGACGCCGACAGTGAGGAACGTCTACCAAAAGACGACACTGCCGCCGGTTGCTCGCAAGAGCTACCCGCTCACCAAGAGGCCCGACAAAGACCTTCCGCAATATGACGTGCTGAACATGTGGTCAGCCGATCGGACGGCAAGAAACCTCACCGAAATCAGCCGCAAGGCGTGCGTTGATGCTATCGACGCAGAAGGGAAAACGCCATGACACCAACTATAGGAATCGGGGTGGGGTTAACCTTCCCCCAGAAACAGGGCGGTGGGGGCGAGGATTGGTGGCCTGCACCTTCTCCAGTCATTGCGAGTTACTAAAACCGCCGTATAGTTGCTCACAAGAATCAATCTTTAGTGGAAATTCAATTGGGCGCTGACTATCACGTGGCAATTCATCAAGCGGATTGGCCGACAATTGCCGAAGTCAACCTCTGCCTCACCGGCTTGGACTATCCCGTGCGCGTTGTGGCAAATCCGCCATCAGAGTCAGACAAGAAACTGGGGGTCTCTGGCGATGTTGTTAATTTGCTCTACCAGGACGCGCCCGTCCAGGTGGAAACTTCAATCATCCAGCTGAGTACCAAAGAGTCCTTCGCATACGCTGTAAAAGTGGAAAATGGACAGACAGTCCTCCCCAAGGACATGAATGACTTCGTCCCCCTAGATTTGAACACCGAGCTCCGAAAACTGGGAATGAAGGCTCCAGATTTCGAGTATGGCGACTTTGTCATGAGCTTGACGTTTCGATCGTCAGTCGCGGAATGGAAGGCCGGTTTTCTTCTGATGGCAGGGCTGATCCGCTGCACGCGCGGTATCGGTTTTGAGTTTAGCGAGGGCGCTTTCGGCGGCGCCGGGCTTGCTGACAAGCTGGTGCAGGAAGCGTCGGAAATGAAGTAGGTGGCGTCTCGTCACTATTGCAGGGAAAGCACGAGATATTGGAAAACATTGCGCACCTCATCGCTTACGACGAAGGCGGGGAATTGTCATCTTTAGAGCCGTTATCGGATGAACAAGTAGCAATAATCGCCGCGCAGCATCCTGGAATCTCAAATCAATATCTTGAGTTCGTTCGAAAGATTGGTATCGGCGCGACAACGCGAGTGATCCAGAGCCTGCATCAAGCGCCGAAATTCACACCTCCTTCCAAGCTTATCAATCCTTGAGTTATAGGACGCTAACTGGACGCCCGCAGCCGCCCGTGAACCCGTTTCCGGCCGACGCGGTCGCTGTCGCAGACAGCGGGGCGTCATGGCGCTATTGCCTTTGCCCATCGTTGGGCCCCGGAGTTTTCTGTTTGGACATGAGTGGCCCGAGCTTCGAGCCGGAGTGTAATGATTTCTTTTCGTTCGCGGCGAGCACCCTGATTTAGGCAGACGTTCGCATCAGTAGTCTCTTCCTACCATGGCTAACGCCAATCATCGAACCAGCGGTACTGGGCGGCTACCTGCGGTCACCCACCGCCCCATTATCGTTCGGCACTACGATATAGCGCCTTCGTCAATGACGCGGCGGCAACGCGCTCGACGGCGGATGGGCAAACCGTTGTGTCCGCTTCGCCGATCGCAACTTGAGCTCGTCGTCTGGCAGAACGCGGAAACCCGCTTCACGAGCTGCGGCAACAAACGCCTTCCGTGCAGTGGTGCCGCCGGTTTGGCTTTCCATGACTGTCAGACATTGTGCAAGGGCTCGGCGCCAGCTTCGATCCTTTTTGGCGTCGGGCCATTTGTCGGAAAGAAGAAGGCCGGCGAGGCCGTCGACCGAGGATACGGATTGATATTTGTTAGCGCCATCGACAGCGACGGATATCTTTCTCACTCGGACGGGATCGACCATCTCGGAACCTCACGCATTACTGATCCGCGACTCAACACATGCAGAAGTGATTCGTTCCCGCTCAGTCAGATTGGCTGTTTTAGCGGGCCGCCGTCCCTGATCTACGCTGCTTGATCAGCGAAGTTCGGGTGGTTCTGGCGCCTCAAGCTCCGGGATGAATGACCAAGCAGCGCAGATGTCCCAACGAACAAGGTCGTAGTGCTTGCCGAAGTAGTCGAAGGCGACGCGTTCTACTTCCCCTTCGTCGACATCGTAGCCGAGCTTGAAGCGTGCATAACGGATGAAGTCTATCAACTCGAAGGCCCGCTCGAAATCCTCGCGCATGAGCTCGACGAATTCGGAAGCGGTTTTGATTAGTTCGGAGGGCTGAGTTTGGGTCATGCGGGGAACATATATCAGAGCTGTTTCAGCTCAAGCGTTCCTGCTGCCGTGCAGGGGCAGATCGCGCTGCGGCACATTCTATAACGACGTGAAATCTCGATACGCGGGCAACCGCTAAGCATCAACATGGCATGGCATTAAGGGCAGGGCGCAAGGCAGGATGACAGGACATGCAGCTATGGAACAGAACCCACCACTCCCGCAGCGTCTACCGGACCTCAGCGACAAGATGAGGCTCTTTCTCGCCGGCGTGCGAGACAGCGAGATAGCCAACCTTGAGCAGATTGCGAACCTCGACCAGGAGGAACGCGAGAAGCTCGACTATCTCATCAAGCGCTTCACCAAGTCTGATCTTGAGGTGATTACTGACAGCCTGGAGAACCTCCGCACCATGAAGCGCTTCGGGCGCTTCGGTATGTGGTTCTTCGGGTTCATCGTCGCCGGAGCTGGGGCCGCGGCGGCAGTGAAGGTTTTCTTTACCGCAGGAGCACCCAGAGGATGAAGACATCGGTCAAGATCGGCGCCGGTCTAGCGCTGGCACTTGCTTTCTTCGGCAGCTATTCACTGGCGTCGATGGTTCTCGACCGGGCGCCTCCGATCACCTACGAGGGCGCAAGGGCATTACAGCCAGAAGTCGGCCGCGGCGGAACGCTCGATGTCGAATTCCAAGTCTTCAGGACACGCATCTGCTCGGCAGTGACAAGACGCTGGCTGGTTGATTCAGAAGGCACCCGGCACGCGATCCCTTCTTACACGGTCGGCGTCAAACTGCTTGCCGGCAGGGAGACGTATCAGCGATCGATAACGATCCCCCTGGCGGCCGCGCTCGGTCCTGCTTGGTACGAGGTGAGCCTCGACTATCACTGCAACGTGTTCCACCGCATTGGCTGGCCGATCAACGTCACGTCGCCGCCGGTACCGTTTTTGATCCGGCCATAAAAAAAGGGCTCGCCACTCAATACACTGGCGAGCCCTTCATGCGCCAGGGTGTCCGCCAAGACGCATCAGCAGCGGGAGCTAATCACATAGAATGATGAGAGTCCCACGACATCAGCATGACGGGGCGCTTCGTACGCATCCGGACATACTGCATCGGGTGTGGCGTGACACTTGAGACTGCTGGTGGCATACTGCCTCATCCGCCGTCCGAACGGGATGTCAACGATGTTGCTCAACCCCAAAGCAGTGCTCTTGCTCGCCCTGGCGCTCTACGCAGGCCTGTATCTGCTCGCGGTTTAAATTCCCCGCCAAAAGAAAGCCCCGCGCTGGGCGGGGCAAAGTTGCGAGAGTGGACTAGCTGGTAGGGAAAGTACCAGTGTGCCGTCAACGCGGCTTCTGACCAATTGGTTCCTTGTGCGGATAATGCTCCCAGCACCACCAGCGAGTCTCGACCRCTGCCGACGAAGAGAAACCATAACCGCCCCATTTCGAGCAGCCGGCATGCGAGCAATAATGCTCGTGGTGACCGGAGGTCTGCTGTTGGGGTCGATCGAGATCACCCATCTTTGCTTCCCCTCTGATCATTCGCTCGCATCAAATCATGATACCGCTCTTCCACCCGACGCATAGCCTCCCGGCCTTCGTCGATGAAGCCCGATTGCGGCATGATCCTTTGCCGAACGTGGGTGGCGAGCAGGTCCCACATCCATTTTCCCTTCATCGGCCCGTGCAACTGCTTCTGGATGCGGCCGATACAATATTCGCCGTCATATCCGGACCAGTCGTTGTCGTCCGGCGGATCGTTCTCGTCGATCTGGGTTCGGCGCCAGCGGTAAAGGGGTTGGTAGCGTTGTATGGTCTCGCTCATGGGGCCGAAATGTGAGACAGGCGTGGCGAAAAGCAAAGTGTTTTCGTGGACGGCCTTCGTGTCTCACTTTACCGCAAGCGCCTGATCGCGCTTGATTGCCCGGCTCCGGCATGGGGCACGACCCCGTCCGGTAGGGGTCTATAAAAAAAGGGCTGCTAAGTTATCAAAGAGCTGTTGCAACCTCCCAAGAAAGACCTTTGCTGCATCGGGAGATGTGAGAAGGTTTCCGCTCACGCCGCTCCCAATCGCTACGATAGTAGATCCAACGAACCCCGCGAGCGCAAGAATTGCTTTTTTTATCTTCTTTGTGCGTCGCTGCGCCATCTCTTCGCCGTACGAATGTTGAGTGGCACTTGCTTCCGCCACCTCGGCGGCAAGGTACTCACCCGCTCGCTTCGCGGGCTCCGCTAATACAGTTTCAGCCTCTGCGCTTTGGAAGGCATGCACCGCCGATTCTGCGAGAGTTAGCAAATCCCGGTGGTTTTCGCTGCTCGCATCCAGCTCCGGCGGCTGAAGTGGCGCGTTTGGCGCGAATGGCAGAGGCTGGGTTGGCTGTAGAAACGGCCTAAGCGCTTCGTGGTTCCTGCAGAGATTTTCGATACTGTTCCTTGTACTTCCCGGCCATGGAACGTCGTCTAATTCGAGGTGTATCTGGATATCAGCTACGCTGTCTGACAAAATGTACCACGACGCAGGCCGCCGCTCGATCTGCGTCACAAAATGAGAGAGATCGAGGCGAATCGCTTCACCCAGATTGTTGTCGAGAGTCTGAAGAGCTGTGAGCGCTTTTTTTGCCAAAACTTCTTGGGCAACCAGCCTTTGTTCGAGATTAATGTGATCACTAATCGGTGGCCTAGCATCCGGAGGGCTATCCCTCGCCGTGATGTGCCCGTCTTCCACTAGCGCCGCTAAAGGCGTCGCGGATATGAGCCTATCACGTATCTCTTGGGGCGATGGCGGATTGAGTTTATCTACGATAGCCTGGATCAGCCGCCGCATCTCCGGGTGCCCTGGCGACCCGTCCCAATTTCGGAGGTCGGCATACTGGATCTCTGAAAATCCGTAAGGTACCGGAGTGCTATCAAGACGCGCATGGATGAACTTTCCTGCGCGTTGAGCCACGGCCGCCTCCTCGGCAACAGCTTTCGACAGGACACTGTTTTCTGTCCAGATAGTGAGAATGGCTGACGCGTGATCTAGTTCGCGCTGGATGGTTTCTCGCCACGGGTTACCAGGAGGGATATCCCCATCCCACCACACTTCGATATCGGCACCTTCAAGAACCGACCGAATTCTCCGCGCTCTATCGCGATCGTCTTTCGCATAGGATATGAATAGCGTCCGCTTTGGCGCAGTTGCTGAGAAGAGGTTTTCGACCTGGACTTCGGCTTCCGAAACGGCTTCCCCCCAAGTTGACCAACTTATTGGAAAATACAGACCTTCGGGAAGCTCGATGCCAGTGTCTCCTATAATATCTGCAAGTTGTCGCTGGGTGAGGCCTTTAACCGTTGAAAGATCAATGCTCGTGGGGCGTCCCTCCTCGTCGGACCGAAAGTCCAACCCTTTCAGACGAGCTTGGGAGAAATTGCATCCAGTCACGTATGCATGGCGAAAATCCGCGTCACTCAGATCAGCCGAAGCGAAATCCGCTTGAGAAAAGGACCCGTCTACCGCGTTGACGTTCTTCAGGATGGCGCGCTTGAAAATTGCTGCGTTGCATCGCGAAATCGCAAGTTCAGCGTCCGACAGATCGGCGCCAGTTAAATCCGCTCCAATGAGGTTTGCGAGGCGAAGGTTGGCGCCTTTGAGGTTTGCGCCGCCCAGCTGCGCGCCCCGTAAGTTGACCCCATAGAGGTTCATGCCTGCTAAGTTCGCTTTGCGTAGGCTAGGAATAAAGTGACGTTTCTCTCGTCGCTCATTCCACTTGTCTGCGCCTTCCTTGAGCCACTTTATGTGACTAGCGATCGCCATGCTTAGATCTCCCAAATTCGTTGGCTCGACGGTAGTGAACTAGCGAACAATACTCAACTACCAGCGGTGGAAAAGAGTGAGGCCTGACTTCGACGCGGGGTCAGGAGGGCGGGCTTCGATGTAAACGCGAGATCGTCGGGTTTTATAATAGCTGCCCCTTCCTAAGCTGTTCCGGTATGGGGCGCTCCCCTTATCCTTCCTCTTGTTCCTGAAGTTGCTCCTGAAGTTGACTTGGGTGCTGGTTCATCCTCAAATGGCGCTTAAATCATGGAGGGTGCGGATGGGGCAAGAACTGCTGGCCAGATATCAGAAAGTCGCTGAGCAAGCGTTCACTGCTCAGCTCGCGGCTTACACTGAACATTCCAAATGGAAACTTGCCTCCCTACTTACCTTAAACGCCGGTGCGTTGATTGTGTTTTGCCAAATCGCCACGATTGCGCCGGAGCTACGGCATTTATTTGCGCCCATTTGTTTTGTTCTTGGCGCACTAATCGCTGTTCTTTCGGGTATCGCCGCCAGAAAACAGACTCTCGGCATCTCGGGAGCCTTCATGACATTTTTGACCGCTGATGACGACAACGCGCGGGTCGCAGCGCTTCAAGCCGGATCAGAGAAAGATAAGCGCCTCGCATTCGCTGCTGAGATCGCTGCTTATACATCAGGTGCTGCATTTCTGGCCGGCGCTCTTTTCACCTGGGCCGCGACTATTCCGCAGACGCATCCCCTTTAACATCGGCTCGGCTTTTGTCGCGTCGAGTTGAACTGATGCTGCCTGGGTAACCCAAAGGAGCGAATTCAAACACTTGGTCATAAGGGGGGCGTTAAAGTCTCGGTGAAGCAGTTCAGTGGCCCACTTGCCTTTCAGTCTTGAACTGAGGAGTGCAGAGCCACATCTGAGCTTAACGGTTCATATTCGAATAGTAGCGCAGCCGGTGATCGCGGAGGTTCCACTAGCGGATACGCAACGAGCCCGCGACAATCTTCTCGCAATGGATTTCTTTGATCGTTCGACCGCATGCCCAATGACGGATGCCACGCGAGCAAGTTGACGATCTCGCGCTTGGCCAAGCCAGATCCTGCGTTGAGTGGTTCTGCTAATGCAGACGCGTTCCATGCGCCAGACTATCTAAGCGTGGTTCTCGGAAGCTTTGAGGATAAGGCCGACGCGATGATCTACAAGTTGGCGGTGAATTAATCAGCGGCAGCCTTAGGGCTGCCACATTAAGACGACTAGGGCTTCGGCTCGATGTTTATGAGTTCGCGCATTAGAAGATTGCTACGTACTTCAAGCCATTTGATCGTAAGTTTTGCGCTTGGGGCGTAAATCAACCGAGTTGAAGCTTCTCCGAAACTTCCGTCATTTCGTGCGAGCGCCACCTCTATAACTTTTGTGTTGACGCTGCACCCACCAATGACGACTGGAGGATTGTCTGAGATGGTTATTTGAACTTTCCCGACCGGCGCACTGTTCCACTTTCCATCGTTTTGCCGTGCACGCACGTTGCGCTCGTATACAGTCGAGCCTGGAGTGGCGAGAATAGTCGCTAAGTCAGTCCCAAAGTCAGCCTCAACGTCCATGCTCTCAACCTGGCCGGTCGCTCTTTCGGTTTTGCTTTTTCCAGACGAGTTAGGCATGATCAAGCCGTAGGGCTTCTCGCTTACGAAGCGGGCATTTGCATTCTCGGATCGCTCCACCACCACTTGCTCCCCAATATCGAGAAACGTCTTGTACTGGCGTTTGTCAGCAGCAACATAGGTTTGAATGTAACTTGCGGTCTCACCCTTGTTGAGCGCAGCGCATTGATCGAAAGTCATTGCCGCTTCTGCATTTCCGACAAAACAAAGAATGCCGAGCGTGGCAAGCACGTAGGTGGGCTTCATCTAGTAGGTTCTCCACAAGTGTGAGATAAAACCATCTATTAAATAAGAGCGACTGTGCGTCAATGTTACTAAGTGCTTCCAACAAAATAAATCTGTAGTTGCTGCCTATTGGTCTGCCTCACTTATTCCCATGACCCTTCTTTTCGCGCAAAACTGTCGACTGCGCAAAAGCTGATCGCCAGCGAACGGTTCGCTTGCTGATATCGTAATGAGGTGCGCCGGGCGTGTTCTAAGACCATCGGCGCACGCCGAGCCGTCTCGCCATTTCGTAACGCTCGCCCAAGGTGTCGGCTGCCATATGGTTCTGCTGAGTGGGATTGAACCCCCGATCTCACCCTTACCAAGGGTGTGCTCTACCACTGAGCTACGGCAGCTGCGGCCCGATCGAATTGAAATGTAGCGCTACGAAATTGCTACTAAACATATAAGGGTATTGTTTATAAGGTATTTTCTCTTGCATCCGTCCAGTCGATCATCGGAGCGACGGAGAACACCGGCCCATTCGCATAATGAGCCTTGCCTTCCGTCACCGATGTGCCGCCGCCCTGCGCCGTCATGCCGTCCTGATCCTGTTTCGCTGTGGTCCCGCCATCAAATGGCCCATCACAGATGGGAATACGGCGCGCGATGCGCAACCGCCGGGGACGAGGTCCTATACAGAACAAATCCCGGCATGGCGAGCGGCAAAATCCGGATGCCGGGCGGCGTTCTGGCTGTGAAAATCGCCTGCCGTTCACAATTTCGTCCCGACCGGCGGAATAATGTGGGCGCCGGATGCCGGGACTTGATGCAATCAGGGTGAGGGCGTAGGTCAGAGGCAGGCGCTGTCGCGCGTGCCGCTTTCGGCGCAAATGCGGCCTCACGGCGGCCGGCACCGGGCTGCTTTGACGGGTGGCCAGAGACAGGAATGGGAATGCGGAAGGACAGGTGGGCGGTTTGATTGATCCCTATGTTATGCTCGGAATTGACCGCGATGCCGGAGAGCCTGCGATCCGCAGCGCCTGGCGCAAGGCCGCCAAGACCGCGCATCCCGATTCCGGCGGCGATGCCGAGCATTTCGGCAAGCTGCAGGCCGCCTACGATCTGCTGAAGGACCCGGTGCGCCGCCGCGTCTATGACGATACCGGCTACGACCCGCAGCTCGCCGACCCCAAGGATCTCGAGGGCGTGCTGATGCTGGAAAAGCTGGTCAACGACATCATCCTCGACGAGCGCGAACCGGGCAGCTTCGACCCGGTGGCTGCCATCCGCCGCAAACTCTCCGACGACATCGTCAAGAACCGCTTTCACATCCTGGAACTGGAACGCCACCGCAACCGCGTCCGCCAGCACATCGACCGCCTCGGCCGCCGCCCCGAAACCGACGTCCTCGGCTCCATGCTGCGCGCCCGCAGCCAATCGATCACCGACGCCATCCAGAAGGCGCAAGGGCAGATCGAGGCGATCGAGCATGCCTACCAGATGCTCGAGGGGTATAGCTATGAGCTGGAGGCGTTGGTGATGGTGGCGGAGCGGGAGAGCGAGCCGCAGGTGGTGAGGAGGGGGGAGGCTGCGGAGTGAGGGTCTACAATCAATCCGACTGAACCTCCAATGCCGGCCAGAGGGCTGGATTGAGATAATAAATCACGTTCTCAGCGTTCTTCTCGATCCAATTGTTTAGAAGATTCATATTGTAGCTAAAATTATAGATGAATCGTGGTTCGGTCGTTGTCGTCATTACCCCGAAAAAGCCAAAGTACAAAAGATATTGGACGACCTTCGTGGCGTCTGAATCCGGCGGCATCGACCTGGCAATTAGAGCTGTAAGCTTACTAAGTTCCATTTTGGCAGGTTCGCCTATAAATTTATAGATTAGGCCGCGTGCGGCGGGTTCTATGTCAGTTAGCTCTTCGTCGGCTTCCTCAAGAACATCATTCGAATAGATATTAAGTGCCTTCTTGAGATCGTCATCAAGTATCTTCTCGTGCCGCATATTGATCGCAAATCCACGGGCATGAAACATCATTTTAATGATGTTTCGCGGACGCATGAGGCATCTATCTATCAAATAGTCAAAACTATACTCTCCCTTGTATAACCTCACGAAGAATTTTTCCCATATCTGCTCGAAATCGCTGCCGTTATAAGGGGAAAGCCGCTTTGCAACCATCTCTCGCAGAAGATCTCTGTCCGACCAGTCAAGCTGTACACGGATCTCCTTTCCAAAATCAGCGGTATTCTGCATCAATATCTGATATACGTCATTTCTTACGAAAACCACCGAGTATGCTGCTATGCTCTTGCGAGTAAGTTCTCGCTTAATCTTTTTTCCTGCCTCAATTAGCGATCGCAATATCGTCGCATCTGTCTTGTCAATCCCTTGGACGGGCCAGCCTTTATCCAGATTATCAAATAGTATCCAAAGAGTGTCTTTGTGAGCTAGATATCTTGCAACCTTTTCTCGAAGCTCTGGCAACGAGTAGCTATGAATTATTTCGGTTATGTTCGCGGTTGTTAATTTGTTGCTGCTTGACTTGTTTAGTCGAAAATCGTCGATCTTTAGCAGTATGTCATCAACTAATATCTGAAGTCTTTCCGAAAAGTCACCCTCTTCGGCGATGTTTACTTTACGTTGCGCTGCTTCCAGTTCTCTATAAAGTTCACCGATTTTGTGGTCGTAGACGGACTTCTTCGCATCTTTTTCAAGTATTTTGTTCGCGATTTCAACGTATAAAAGATATTCCCAGAATGCTACTACTAGATGTTCTACCGAGCCCTCACTTAATAGGTCCAGTAAATCCTCTCGCAGTTTTTTGAGCTGATATCCTTCAGGCTTAAGATCGACCACGATATTCTGTCTGTCTTTTCTCGTCCTATCTCTTAGCTGGATAAAAAGGGCCGTCTTACCCATTCCTTTGCGGCCGACCACCATGTTCGCCTCGCCACGAGAGACGCGCATGTACTCTTCGGTTGTTAGATAATACTGGCCGAGGGTCGTCATCTCATTCTCGGCCATTGGGTCGCCTAGATTGAGATCGGTAAGTGCAAGCTTTTTCTCAGATGTTGAAGGAGAAAAGGATTGCATTTCTTCAATTACTTCGGAGGAAAAGTCAGCGATATAGCCGTTAATATCGTCGAGATCGCTGAAGGTTTTGACTTCGTCACGAACGTCTAACGGTGCTGGTCCGTCGAAATCTTGAAGTAGAAGAACTGGCCGATTCAACCCTCTTGCTAGTCCGGCCACGAAAGCTGCGCGAATGTTATGAATATCCGCGCCAGCGACATGTTGCGCGGCAATTGGCACGACGACGCCGGATGATGATGCGACATGTTGAATGGCAGCAGTTCCCGAAAGCCTGATGTGCTCTTGGGCGTTGAAGCTTCGGTAGCGCAGCCGTGCGCGCTTTATCCTTGATATTATGCGAGTTTGCGCATCATTTTTTCTTGGTAGTTCGACAACATATACCGGATTTTTGATATCTTTTGGATAACTGGTGACAAGAGGTTTGTCGCCGTTCGACTCTGCAATCTTGCGGGAAAGATCCTCCGAGTTCTCATAGTTGAAATAGCCAAAAGTGTCGAATATGCCTATGGTGGATAGTATTCTTGCATCATTTAATATGCCGGAATTCATTGTAAAAAATACACGTTTATTCCTGCCGATTGCATATCCTGCTTCAAATACAACGTTAAAATTAATCTTAGTCAGATCAGCAACGACAAAATCCGAATTGTCTATATGCTCAAGGATAGGTTCTATTAGGGGCCGGCCCACGACATCATTCTCGGGCCATATATGTAGTTCACGGGGCGAGTTCCGAAATTTGGACGCCACCGCGGCAAATATATCACCCACGGTCGGAGCGGAGGATGTGTAGGCGCAAAATATCTTCACGATGCATCCTATGAGCGAATCTCAAATTACGAATATCTTTCGCTCAAGTCACATTGAAATCAACCATAAATACAATTATCAACAATTGGCGCCTATTTTTCCGAGTGTTGATCGGGCGGACGAAGCGACTTCTCCGGCCAGCCCTTGTATCACCGCCCCGGCCGCCCGGTCTTGCCCTTCGTCCGGCTCTTGCGCTTCTGCTCGCCCGGATCCTCATAGCTGCCGACGCCCGTCTTGCCGCGAACCAGCGGACGGACGTCATGGTTCGAGACGGCCCGTTGGGCCTCCTCACCATGAGGGGTGCGCTCCGGCTGCTCCTCAAGCAGGGGCGAGAAGCGCTTGGTGCTCTTTGCTGCGTCGGGTTTTTCCGGCAGCTTGCCGCTGACCGGTTTTTCGGTGCGGCCGACGGTCATTTCGTCGAGGTCGTTGCGGCGGAAGAGGGAGGTTGGAGCAAGATCGCCCCCCTCTGGCCTGCCGGCCTGCTGGGACGAGCCACGGGTCTCGTCCCGTCCTTCAGACCCCGCCACGGGTGGGGAGATTGGCTGGGCGCGATCGCTCGCTCCGCTTTCCAGCTTTGGCGCAGTAGACCGCAGCCTCGCAGCATCCTTCCTGCCGGCTTCCATCGACTTGGCTTCCTCGCGGGCCATCGGGTCGTCCATGACGGCGAGTTCGGCGGCCTTGAGGCGTTTGATTTCGTCGCGCAGGCGGGCGGCCTTTTCGAAGTCGAGGTCGGCGGCGGCGTCGCGCATGCTCTTTTCAAGCGCGTTGAGATGGGCCTGCAGGTTGTTGCCGACGAGGTTGCCGCCATCGGCGAAGCCCTTGCCGTTGACGCCTGAAATGTCGGCGCGGACGTGGTCGCGCTCGTAGACGCTGTCGAGGATGTCGGAGATCTTCGCCTTGACCGATTCCGGGGTGATGCCGTGTTCGGCATTGTAGGCCATCTGCTTTTCGCGGCGGCGGGTGGTTTCCTCCATCGCCCGCTTCATCGAGCCGGTGATGTTGTCGGCGTAGAGGATGACCTTGCCGTCGACGTTACGCGCGGCGCGGCCGATGGTCTGCACCAGCGATGTCTCGGAGCGCAGGAAGCCTTCCTTGTCGGCGTCGAGGATGGCGACGAAACCGCATTCGGGAATGTCGAGGCCTTCGCGCAAAAGGTTGATGCCGACCAGTACGTCGAAAGCACCGAGACGCAGGTCGCGGATGATCTCGATGCGTTCGAGCGTGTCGATATCGGAGTGCATGTAGCGGACGCGGACGCCCTGTTCATGCAGATATTCGGTCAGGTCCTCGGCCATGCGCTTGGTGAGCACGGTGCAGAGCGTGCGGTAGCCCTTGGCGGCGGTCTCGCGGATTTCGCCGAGCACGTCGTCGACCTGGGAGCGGGCGGAGCGGACTTCGACCGGCGGATCGATCAGGCCGGTCGGGCGGATGACCTGTTCGGCGAAGACGCCGCCCGACTGTTCCATTTCCCAGCCGCCGGGGGTCGCCGAGACGGCGATCGTGTCGGGGCGCATCGCGTCCCATTCCTCGAAGCGGAGCGGGCGGTTGTCCATGCAGGAGGGCAGGCGGAAGCCGTATTCGGCCAGCGTCGCCTTGCGGCGGAAGTCGCCCCGGTACATGCCGCCGATCTGCGGCACGGTGACGTGGCTTTCGTCGATGAAGACGATAGCGTTGTCAGGGATATATTCGAACAGCGTCGGCGGCGGATCGCCGGGGTCGCGGCCGGTCAGATAGCGCGAATAGTTCTCGATGCCCTGGCAGGAGCCGGTGGCCTCCAGCATCTCGATATCGTAGCGGGTGCGCTGCTCCAGGCGCTGGGCCTCCAGCAGGCGGCCGGCCTTTTCGAGCTCGGCGAGGCGGAGCTTCAGCTCCTCCTTGATCGACTTGATGGCGCCGTTCAGCGTCGGGCGCGGGGTGACATAGTGCGAGTTGGCGTAGATCTTCACCGACTTGAGGTCGCCGGTCTTGGCGCCGGTCAGCGGGTCGAACTCGGTGATGGCGTCGATCTCGTCGCCGAACATGCTTATGCGCCAGGCCGCGTCTTCCAGGTGGGCCGGGAAGATTTCGATCGTGTCGCCGCGGACGCGAAACGAGCCTCTGACAAAATCCATGTCGCGGCGCTTGTATTGCTGGGCGACGAGATCGGCCAGCAATTGGCGTTGATCCAGGCGGTCGCCGACCGCCATCTGGAAGGTCATCGCCGTATAGGTCTCGACCGAGCCGATACCGTAGATGCAGGAGACCGAGGCGACGATGATGCAGTCGTCGCGCTCCAGCAGCGAGCGGGTCGCCGAGTGGCGCATGCGGTCGATCTGCTCGTTGATCGACGATTCCTTTTCGATATAGGTGTCGGAACGCGGAACGTAGGCCTCCGGCTGGTAATAGTCGTAGTAGGAGACGAAATATTCGACGGCGTTATCCGGGAAGAAGTTCTTGAATTCCGAATAGAGCTGGGCGGCCAGCGTCTTGTTCGGCGCCAGGATGACGGCGGGGCGCTGCGTCGCCTCGATCACCTTGGCCATGGTGAAGGTCTTGCCCGAACCGGTGACGCCGAGCAGCACCTGGGAACGGTCGCCATTCTCCAGTCCCTCGACGAGATCGCGGATCGCCGTCGGCTGGTCGCCGGCGGGGCTATATTCGGAGTCCATGCGGATGGTGATGCCGCCCTCGGACTTGTCGGGTCTTGCCGGGCGGTGCGGCGTCCAGATCTTGCCGTTCTTGTGCAGCGGATTGCCAGACTCGATCAGCGCCGACAGCGCCTCGACGGTGGCGGTCACCGCGGTGCCAGCCTGCAGCGAGGCGGCCTCTTCCAGCGTCGTGTCCATGCCGGCGACGGGATTGAGGCCGGCGGCGGCGCGGGTCTTCGGGTCGGTCGAGCCGCCCATCGAGGTGCCGCGCGCCGATTTCGACGCGGCGATCTCCACCTTCTTGCGGTGCTTGCCGGCTTTCGAAGCGATCTGGCGCTGCGTCTCGACGGAGGATGCCTCCGCATCGGCCTCCAGCTGCTTCACCCAATCTGCGACGGAACCCTCGAGCGGGGCGGCATCATCCGGCGGGACCCGCTGATCCTTCCCGCTGCGCGCGAAGGGCGTCCCGGTGAAAGACGACTGGGGAGCTTCCTCGAATGCATTCGGGGCGGGGGATTTCTTCGTCGGTTTTGCCATGGCCGGAATATGGAGAGAGTCAGCGCGAAAGTGAAGAGGCAAAGGGTACAAAAGGGAAACGAATGAATCGTTCGGATTCGGCGAATAATGGCGCCAAATGGAAAGCCGGCCGGGTCGCCCCAGCCGGCTTTGTCATGCTCTAAAAATGTCTCAGCCGCGCTTCTTGATGACGCCGTAGACGATGTTGCGGTTCTTGCCGAAGAAGACCTTGGATTCGCAATCCTGGCCCGCGGTCGCCTCGTGGATGATCTTCCACATGTCGGCTTCCGAACGAAGCAGCAGCGCCCAGTTCATGAAGGTCTCGATATAGCCGTCGACGAGGATCGGGTAGGAATAGTTGGCGAACAGGAAGGTGCCGCCCGGCTTGACCATCTCCAGGCAACGCTGCGTCAGCTTGATGGCGACGCGATCGACCAGATAGTCGTAGAGGCCGGAGGCATAGACGAGGTCGAAGGTGCCGGGATTGGAGCGGCGCATCAGCAGTTCGCGCACCGAGCCATCGATCGCCTCGACCGCCGTGCCCTGAAAATCGCGGGCGATGGTGCCGATGCTGATCGGATCCTGATCGAGAGCGACCCAGCGCTTCAGCGCCTTCTGCTTCATCGCTTCGGAATAGGCGGCTTCGCGCAGGTGACCGGCGGCGACGCTGAGCACTTCCGTGCCCGGGCCGCGCTCGGCGGCGACTTCATCGACCTGCCGGGCGAGGATGTCGCGGCGGTCCCAGTTGGCCTGGGAGGAGGGCGCGGTGCTGGTATATTCGAACAGCGCCTTGCCGAGCTCTGAGGATGCCGCGACCTTATCCATCACGCTTTCATGACGGTAGATGAAGTCGAGCAGTGTGGCATCGCCGGAATAGCCGCGCGGCTTGTCCCAGGACCACTTGGTCAGCGGATCCTCCAGGAAATAGCTGGTGACGGCGTGATTCTGGATCAGCGGCACCAGTTCCTGCCAGACGCGCGGATGAATGCGGGCGCGCATCTCATGCAGCGAAATCGTGACGCGATCGATAATCTTGGTCGGGTCTTCGGATTTGGCAAACTGCTGGCGGGCCAGTTCGAGCAGCAGGGCGACTTCACCCTTGCTGATGGCCAGATGCTCTTCGAATCGGTCGCTCTTCGGCGCTTCGAGCTCGGTCGCTATGGCTTTGGGCGTAATAAGGCTATGGCCGTCGAAATCCATCTTGGGCTGGGTCACGCGATACGTCCTCTAATCAATTGGGGTTATTTTACCGGGTCACACCTGTACCGTTTTGGGCGTTACCTTGAATTGTATATTAGCGAGAAACTTTTCATTAACCATTGAAATCCATAAACATGATTAACGGCGCCGGTCTGCCGCTCATTTAGCAAGCTTTAATCGAGCCCCTGTATTTTGGTGGTATTAGATTGCCGGTGTTGCCGTGCTTCCTCATCAGAAGGGGCTAAGCGAACCGCACGAATGCGTCAGTCAATTCCGCCCAGAGTATCAGCGGAGAGCTCTGGCGAAGCGTAGTACGGAGCGGTGGAACAGTGCATGAAGCACGAAATTGCCTATGCGGCAGAGATCGATCTTGAACCGAAGTTGCTGCGGCCGACGCCGGGCGAACTGCGGGATCTCTATCGCATCGAGGGGGAAGCTGAACGAAAGATGGCGACACGGCAGGGGCTGTGGATCGCTGTTATCGTCTATATCCTGTTTTCCGCCACCGACCTGCTGCTGATCCCCGATGTTGCGGCTTTCACGATTCTGGCCCGCGTCAGCGTCGGCAGCTTCGCGCTGCTGTTCCTGGAAGCGGAAGTCTATCTGAAGAAAAGCATCCAGTGGCTCGACCGCACCAGTGCGCTGGCGCTGGTGCTGGGCTTCGCGATCTGGTGCTTTCCGGCCGTCCGCACCGTCCATGCCGACAGCCTTTCCTATTACATGATCTTCGGTGCCATCTTCATGATGGGCGCCAACCAGTTCTTCAATTTCCGGTTCGGCCTTTCGGTTCTGGCCTCCAGCGCGGTGCTAGTGACCTTCCTGATCTCGCTGGTGTTCTTCTGGCCAACGAGCGTCTACGCCATGGCCTTCGGCATGTTCTACGTGTCGTGCTTCGTCTTCACTTCCTATGTGAACTGGAAGCTGAACCACGAGCGCTATCATGTCTTCCTCAATGCGCTTGAAGCCAGGATGCAGCAGAAGGAAGCGACGGATCGCGGCGAGGCGCTGCTTCGCATGTCGAACACCGATTACCTGACCGGTCTCGAAAACCGCCGGGCAGTGGACCAGCGGCTGCGCGACTATTGGAAGGAATGGCAGCGCAAGGGCGTCGGCTTCACCGCCATCCTCGTCGATGTCGATTTCTTCAAGAAGTTCAATGACGGCTACGGTCACCAGGAAGGCGACCGCTGCCTCATTCATGTTGCGCGCACCATCAAGGACGCGATCGAGCCCTATGGCGCGTCGATCGGCCGTTACGGCGGCGAGGAATTCATCGTGCTGGCGCAGTTCGACGAGGTCGCGCGCGTGACCGATCTGGCCGAATGCATTCGCGATACGGTCGAGCAGATGGGCCTGATCCACGAGGAGCGCCGCGACGGCACCTCGATCGTCACCGTCAGCGTCGGCGCGGCCTATACGCGTGACCAGAGCGGCAAGCTGGAAAAGATCATCCACGAGGCCGACCGGGCGCTCTACAGCGCCAAGGCGGCCGGTCGCAACTGCGCCCGCCTGTTCGATCCGAACGATCCGTTCAGCAGTGATGAGAGCGAGAATATCGCAGCTCTGCTCAGGATTGCCGTGGCGCAGGATCTGTTGTCGCTGGTCTATCAGCCGATCGAGGATATCCGCACCGGCCGCCGCGATGCGGTCGAAGCGCTGATGCGTTTGAAGACGCTAGATGGCAGCTCGATCCCGCCGAGCCTGTTCATACCGATTGCCGAGCGTACCGGCATGATCCTCGAGCTTGGCCGCTGGGTCATCCAGACGGCTTGCCGCGAGGTTCTGGCTCCGAACCTGGCACAGATCGCCAGCGTCAATGTTTCGCCGATCCAGCTGCGCATGCCGGGCTTTGCTGCCAGCGTTGCCGCCGTACTCTATGAGACCGGCGTTGCCGGTAACCGCCTTGCCTTCGAAATCACCGAAGGCCAGGAAATGGAAATGCATGCAGACGTTCTGAAGTGCATCAGCGACCTCAAGACGCTGGGCATCAAGATCTGGCTGGACGATTTCGGCACCGGTTTTGCAGGCCTCTCCTGGCTGCGCCTGATCGATTTCGACACCGTCAAGATCGACCGCTCATTCCTGCATGGTAGTGCCACGCCGCGCGGCAAGGCGATGCTCGAAGACATCGTCGGGCTGATCCGCAACCGTGGACCGAAGATCCTCGTTGAAGGCGTGGAGACGGCGGATCAGCTGTCGCTGTTGCGCCAGCTCAGGATCGACTATGCGCAGGGCTATCATCTCGGCCGCCCGGCGCCGGTTCAGGCAATCGATTCCACGCCCGCAAAGCCGAGCCGTCCGGCGCTCGTCGCATCCCGGCCAGCCGGCCGCTAAAACCTTCCGAGGCCTGCCAAAATGCCGCAGTCAGCTTGGGGGAACAATGTCAGCAGCGCTGACGTTGTGATCCGCTGTCTTAAAGCAGCGCTCCCGCCCGCTTCCAGGGCACTCTTTCCGACGGCATCCGGAATTGCCCCGCCTCGCCGCCGTTTTCGGATGGAGGACAACAGATGTCCGCATTGGCAAGTCTGCGTGCACTTACACCGCAGCAGCGCAATACGCTGATCGCCAGCTATCTCGGCTGGACCCTCGATGCCTTCGATTTCTTCATTCTCGTCTTCGTTCTCAAACACATTGCCGAAGAATTTCACACCGACGTTCCGGCCGTCTCGGCGGCAATCTTCCTGACGCTGGCGATGCGCGCCGTCGGTGCTCTGGTCTTCGGGCTGGCGGCAGACCGGTTCGGCCGCCGCGTCACGCTGATGGCGGATGTGCTGCTCTATTCGATCTTCGAGTTCCTGACCGGCTTTTCGACCGGGCTGACGATGTTCCTGATCCTTCGGGCGCTGTACGGCATCGCCATGGGCGGGGAGTGGGGCGTCGGCGCCTCGCTTGTGATGGAAACGGTGCCAGACGAATCCCGTGGGATCGTTTCCGGCATCCTTCAGGCAGGCTATCCGTCCGGCTATCTGCTGGCGTCGATCGTCTTCTTCCTACTATTTCCGGTTATCGGCTGGCGCGGCATGTTCTTCGTCGGCGCGCTGCCGGCGCTGCTGGTGCTCTATATCCGCCGCAACGTCGAGGAGAGCCCGGCCTTTCTGCGGAGGCAGCGGGAAGGGCGCAGGCCGTTCCTGACGATCCTGCGTGAAAACGTGCCGCTGTTCATCTGGTCTGTGCTGCTGATGACTGCGTTCAATTTCCTCAGCCATGGCACGCAGGATATCTATCCGACCTTCATGGAAACCCAGCGCGGCTATGACAGCTACACGACCGGGGCGATCGCCATCGTCTACAATATCGGGGCGATCTGCGGCGGATTGTTCTTCGGTGCGCTGTCGCAGCGGATCGGCCGCAAGAAGGCGATCGTTATCGCGGCGCTGCTGGCGATCCCGGTGGCACCGCTATGGGTCTACGCGCCCGGGCCGGTGCTGCTGGCGATTGGCGCGTTCCTGATGCAGTTCTTCGTGCAGGGCGCCTGGGGCATCGTGCCTGTGCATCTCAACGAACTGTCGCCAGACGAAATGCGCGGCACATTCCCCGGCTTTGCCTACCAGCTCGGCAATCTGCTGGCCTCGGGCAATGCGACGATGCAGGCGGGCCTGGCCGCCCATTGGAACGGCGACTATGCGACGGCGCTGCTCGTCGTCGCGGCGATTGTCGCCGCCGTCGTCGCGCTGCTTGCCGGCTTCGGCTACGAGAAGAAGGATGTGCGCTTCGGCGCGGCGAAGGCCGGGACGCCAGAAGGTGCATTCCGGGCCTGAGTAACTGCGGCGGACGCGAGCCGTCCGCCGCCGATCTTCGCCGACTGTAGTCTTTTCTTAACCAGCGTCTTCTAATCTTCACTTGCGGTGGTCAGGTATTGCGTTCCACTGCGACTTTTTATGATCCGGTTTGCACGATGGCCGGTATCATGAAGGCGATAAATTTCGCCGTTACCTTTCCCAATGAATTCTTGCTGACCGCGGGCATAGCGATTTCCGTTTCCAATGCGGCGTACGAGACGAAGCCGGCGAGCTTTTTCGATTGCAAAGTCGACGGGTCATTTTAGACGAGTTGAGTACAATAAGATGTGGCGATCTACAGGGCCGCGGTGGTAGCGGCCGGCGCGAGTGTCCGGGCCTTCGGGCGCTCCGGCACGATCGCCCGCCGCCCATACCAGAACACCCCGATGGCGGCGATGGCTGCGGCGCCGTGGACCCAGTAGGCGAGCGCATAGCCGCCTTCCTTGGTCAGCCACCCGGCAACGATATTGCTGAGAGATGCGCCGATACCCTGGACAGTCATGACGGCGGCGAGGCCGGCGTTGAAGCGCCCAGTGCCGGAGAGGATGCGCTCGGCGGCGAGCGGCGTGGCGATGCCGATCAGTCCGGCGCCGACGCCGTCGAGGAACTGCACCGGATAGATCGCTGCGAAATTGCCGAAGCTTCCGGCGATGGCACCGCGCAGCGGCAGAGCGCAGAGCGCTATGATGAAGACGAGCGCGAGGCCGAAACGGCGGATCATGAAAGGTGCGGCCAGCGCCATGGCGATCATCGACAGCTGAGAGACGCCGGTGACAATTGCCGTAGTGCGGAAGGGTGTGCCGAGCTGGATCGAAAAATCCTGGGCGATCAGGCGGCTCATCGGCGCATTGCCGAAATGGAAGATTAGCAGGGTTACAGCAAGCAGGATGAGGCCGCGCGAGCTGGCAATGATCGAATAGCCCGACGGGCCGGGCGTGCCGTCGTCGTGGGCCAGACCGCGCGCGACGGCGTTGTCGATGCTGCGCGGATCGATCGCCAGCGTGGCGCCGATCGTGGCGATGGCCGTCGCAATCATCAGCCAGATGATGCCGTTGAGCCCGAAAAGCAGGGTGGCGAGATAGACACCGGCCAGCGAGACAACATTGCCGGCATGGTTCCAGAATTCGTTGCGCGCCACCTGATCCGGAAAGGCTGCCTCGCCAACGAGACCGAGCGTCAGGCCCATCAGCGCCGGGCCGATCACGGCGCCAACGATTGCGGTGGCCGACTGGCCGCCGAAGACGGACGCATTTCCGGGGCTGGCCAGCGTCCAGAGCGCGGCTGCGGTGACCAGAATGACCGGGATGATGATCAGCAGCCGTTTGTGTGGCGAGGCATCGACCAAAGCGCCGAACAACGGGGTGGCGATCAGCCCGAGGATGCCGCCGAGCGTTGCGACAATGCCGAGCGTCATCGGCGACCAGCCATGCGTGGCGAGGAAGCCGTCGAGGAATGGCCCCAGTCCGTCGCGGGCGTCGGCAAGAAAGAAATTGAGCGTCGCCAGCGCGACCAGCGAGCGGCGACTGAGGGCGGATTGTTGCGGCGATGGCATCTCTGCTCTTCCTTCAGGACGGTGGTGTCCTGAAGGTGGCTCCGCGGTTTGCGGGCCGCTTCCGGCGCTCGCCATGAACGGCGGCCCGGATCAAAAGTTCCGCGCCTGCGGCAGGGCCGCTCCGATTTTCTTCAAATACGCTCAATGGGTTCCGCGGGGCTTGAAGAGCGTGAATTTCGGGATACATGCTGGCGCCAGCAGTCACGCCTTCCAAGGATTCTCATATGCCGTTTTCGCTGAGCCCCGCCGCCGTCTGGCCGGTCATCATGCTTTTTGCCTCCAACATCTTCATGACCTTTGCCTGGTACGGGCATCTGAAGCACAAAAGCAGCGCCATTTTCCTGGCCATTCTTGCCAGCTGGGGCATTGCCTTCTTCGAATATTGCCTCGCCGTTCCCGCCAACCGGATGGGCTCGGAGGTCTATTCGACGGCGCAGCTGAAGACGATGCAGGAGGTGATCACGCTGATCGTTTTCGCCGGATTCTCGATCTTCTGGCTCGGCGAAAACCTGACCTGGAACCATGCGATCGGCTTTGCGCTCATCGCGCTCGGCGCGTCCTTCATCTTCCGCGGATGAGGATGCGGCCGCCCGCGATGCGGCACAAGCGGACGGGCGGCCTTCGCCGCGACCGGGGTGGTGATCGCAGCGCGCCGGTTGCCTAGCCGGCGGCGCATGCGAGTTCCATCAAATCGGCGCCGTCTTTTCAACGGCACGTTGCCACTTGCCATTGTCTTCTGCTGCATGGACACTCTTACCCATAGAGGGAGTGGACCATGGCAGAGCGCGGCCGCGAGTTTGCAGATATCGCCTATACCGTCCTCGTCGTCGAGAAAAAGCCGGGTATCGAGGCGGTGGCCGCGGCGCTTGGGATGACCTATGCCGTCTTGCATTCGAGGCTGATCAACCGGACCTGCTTTTCGGCCGACGAAATCAATGCCCTGGTGCGGGCGGTACCGGATGTGCGGCTCGTCAATTGCCTGCTGAAGGAAACGGGTTTCGTGGCAGCCGACCGTCCAGTGCCTGATGCCGCGGGCCACGATGGCCAGCCGGCCGAGACGATCGGCCTCCAGCGCATCGCGACGCGGGTGGTTGTCGACGCAACCGGCATCCTGGAGCTTGTCGATGCTGCACTCGCCGGGGGCGGAATGGACCACAGACGGGAAGCGCTCGTCCGCAACGAGATCAGCGAGACCGAGCGGTCGCTTGCCACCCTGCGACTGCGGATCGCCGAGGCGTGATTCAGCGGACGCGGCGGCGGAGCTTGTCCAGCCAGTCATCGCCTTCTGCTCGCAGCACTTCCATCTCGGCCGAAATGTCGCCGTGGCGTTGTTCCAGCAAACTCTTGCGCGCCGGCGTGCCGCCCTTGCGAAGCTTGGACTCGATTGCAAGAAGCTGGAGCTTGTAGAGGTTAAGCGTGCGCACGACGCGCATATATTCGCTGAGAGGATTGGGATCTGGCATCGACTGTCGGCTGGCTGGATCTGCGTTTCAAACGCGCAGCCCCTATCGCGCCGGACACAACCGCGACATCAAAACGCGTGGTATTTTTCAACGGCGAGGTGGTGGCCTCATGACGGCCGGTAACATCGAGTGACCGGCCAGCGGGGAACGGGTGGAGGCGTTCTGCGTTGGTTTCCAGAACCGGAGATCAATAATGCAGAAGAACAAACCACTCGTCGAAGTCGTCGTATCCACCGCCGAAGGCAAAGTGCCGATGGGCATCATGAACACGGAGCAGGCGCTGGCTCTGCCCGATGATATCGATGCCAAGGTCTCGCATCCCGATCATAAGGCAGGCGAGACGGATGTGTATATTCCGATCGAGGAGTTGGAGCAGCATGCTGTTGCATCTGTCGGTTCAGCGGGCCGAAAACCCAATAATTACAAATAGTCCATGTCTGCAATCTGCCTGAATGCAGTCGCATTTGGTTGAGACCTTGTCACCGTCAGGTGATGATGAGGTGATCGGCCATGAGCGTGTCATTTCAGACGATGGCGGCTATCCGTTTCGGTTATGGCTTCCGACCCGGCGAGTCTGGGCCGCAGGACATCCAGGCGCTTCTCGGCCAGCTGAAGACCGGGGCGCAGAGCCCGCCGTCTTTTCCGGCCGGCGGCGCTGATGCATGCCGCCAGCGGCTGACGGCGCTGCAGGATCAGCTGAAAGCGATGCGTCAGGATGCCAACGCCGGCGGCGACGAGGGCGAGCGCCGCGACCGGCGCCGCGATCTGCAACGGCAAGTGCAGCGCGGGTTCCAGCGCGATGCCAATCAGCGACTGATGCAGCCGGTGCTTTCGGCCAACGGTTTTTACGAGCGGCTGGCGACGTTCTGGACCAACCATTTCTCGACCAGCGCCAACAAGAGCCTGCCGATGCGGATGATGGTGCCGCTCTACGAGGCCGAGGCGATCCGTCCGAATCTCGGCGGCTCGTTCCGCGATCTCTTGCGAGCGGCGACCGAGCATCCGGCGATGTTGATCTATCTCGATCAGGCACAGTCTCAGGGGCCGGATTCGCCCGGCGGGATACGGCAGAGGAAAGGCCTCAACGAAAATCTCGGGCGCGAACTGCTGGAGCTCCATACGCTCGGCGCAGGCAGCGGCTATACGCAGGCCGACGTGCGGGGCGCCGCCATGGTGCTGACTGGACTTACCGTGGATCGTGACGATGTGGATACCGTCTTTCGTCCGCGTCTTTCCGAGCCCGGGCAGCATAGCGTGCTTGGCATCTCCTACGGCGGTGAACGGCGAACGCGCAAGGACTATCTCGCGATGCTGGATGACCTCGCGGCGTATCCGAAGACGGCCGAGCACATCTGCCGCAAGCTTTGCGTCCATTTCATCTCCGATCAGCCGCCGTCCGAAATGATCTCGGCGATGGCGGATGTCTGGAAGCGCGCAGACGGCGATCTGACGGCTGTCTATGGCGCGATGCTCGACCATCCGGCCGCCTGGCGCGACGAGGGCTCGAAGGCGCGCCAGCCTTTCGATTTCGTGGTTGCCGGGCTGCGGGCGCTGAATGCCGGGAGCTTCATGGAAGCCAATCAGGATGATGACGGCGATGCCAATACTGCGATGGCCGCACCGCCTGCGGCGATGGCTGGCGGGGATGCGATGAAGAACGTGGCGCCTGCCGATCCCGCCGGTAAAGAGGCGGTCAAGCGGCGCAAGGCGTCTCAAACCGCCAGAGCTTTGGGGCAGGGTGCGTTACGCCGTATGGGCCAGCCGGTCTGGCTGCCGCCGAGCCCCGCAGGTTTCGACGAGACATTCGGCGCCTGGATCACCGCAAGCCAGCTTGCCGAGCGGCTCGCCTGGGCCCGGCGGGCTTCGGCGCAATTCGGCAAGGACGAGGATCCTCGCGACTTCCTCAAGGCAACGCTCGGGGATGCGGCGCGCGACGAGACAATCCAGGTCGTTTCGCAGGCGCCGAGCAAGATCAGCGGGTTGACGCTGGTTCTTGCCTCACCCGAATTCAACCGCCGATAAGGAGACCGGCCATGACAGAGTTTTTGCTTTCCCGCCGTGGTTTTCTGGCCTCCGCCTGCTGTCTCGCCGCTGCCCCGGTTTTCACGCCCGTCACCTTCGCCGCCATGCCGGGCGACACCAGGTTCGTCACCATCGTGCTGCGCGGCGCCATGGATGGCCTCGATCTGGTCCAGCCCTATGGCGAGGCCGGTTTTGCAACGCTGCGTCCGACACTGGCGCTGACGCCGGATAAGGGGCTCATCGATCTCGACGGTCATTTCGGCCTCAATCCGGCCGGCGCAGATCTTCTGCCATTGTGGAAGTCGAAGGAGCTGGCCTTCGTCCATGCGGTCTCGACGCCCTATCGCGACCAGCGCAGCCATTTCGACGGCCAGGATATGCTGGAATCGGGCGGCGAACATGTGGCCGAAGAAAAAACCGGCTGGCTCAACAGGGCGCTTGCCGCCATCCCGCGCTCGGATGCGCGCAAGGCGATCGATGTGAACACATCGACGGAGCTGATCCTTTCAGGTCCGAACAATGTCGATGTGTGGGCATCGGATTCCAATCTCGGCACCGCCAAGGACGAAATGCAGTTTCTGATGCGGCTCTATGCCGGGGACCCCGCCTTTGCCAAGGCGATGGAGGAGGCGAGCCGGGCCAATGGCGCGGCGATCACCGCCGAACCCGACGGCAAGCGCGGCGAGAAGATTGCCGATGTCGCCGTACTTGCCGGCAACATGCTGAAGGGCGACTACCGGGTTGCCAGTTTCTCGATCACCGGCTGGGATACGCATGTCGGCCAAGTCGCGCAGTTCAAGCGGCCGGTTCAGGATCTGGCGGAAGCGATCAACACACTGAAAACCACGCTAGGCGCTGATATCTGGTCGAAGACGGTCGTCCTTGCGATGACCGAGTTCGGCCGCACCGTGCGGCAGAATGGCTCCGGCGGCACGGATCATGGGACGGGCGGTTGCGCGCTGCTTGCGGGCGGAGCTATCAACGGCGGCCGTATCCTTGGCAAATGGCCGGGGATCGGCGATGCCCAATTGCTCGACGACCGCGATCTGATGCCGACGGCCGATGTCCGGGAGATCGCCGCGGCAATGCTTTACCGGCAGTTCGATGTTACTGCCGAAAACCTGACGGCGAAGATCTTTCCCGGTCTCAATTTCGACAAGAGTTCGCAGTTTCTCAAGGCATAGGTGCATTTTCTCTGCATGTCGCCGGTGGTTGCGTACCCTGGTGCAGGCCTGGCTGCGGATATCGAATGAGGCATATATCCTGTGTCGCCGGCATGGCGGGTGCGTTTCTGCTGGCGCAGACGCAGTTGGCTTTCTCCGGCAATTGGCAGCTATTCGCTGGTCGCTGGCACCATCAGTCCTCACTGACGGCTGGCTGCAACGGCTGTGTTATCAGCATCGTCCAGCATGGCTCGGCACTTCTGCTGCTGACCAATATGGGGTGGGGTACCGCGATGGAGGCGGACCGCACGGGCCTGGCGACTTTCGCCGAGGGCCGTGCTGTTGATGCTGATGGAAGATTGTGGGTTGTCAGCTGCGCGGTCGCCAATGACAAGCTTTACGTCATCGCGACGCCTGAGGATGGGGCTGCACCATCCATCAAGTCCATCTTCATTCAGGAATAGCTCATCGCGCCTCTGGCTCCGATGTCACTCGGCAGGGACAGGCTTCGGCGCACCGTTTTCGTCCAGCGCCACCATGATGAAGGTGCCGGCGGTGACCTTTTCCATCTTGTTGTAACGGGAGCGGTGCGCCCAGGCCTCGACACAGAGGGTGATCGAGGTGCGGCCGACGCGGTCGATATCGGTATAGACGGAGAGCGTATCGCCGATCTTGACCGGCAGTTCGAAGGCCATTTCCTTGACGGCGGCGGTGACGACGCGGCCGCGGGCGCGCTCGGCGGCGCGGATGCCGCTCGCCAAGTCCATCTGCGCCATGACCCAGCCGCCGAAAATATCCCCCGCCGGATTGGCGTCGCCGGGCATGGCGAGCGTGCGGAGCGTCAGTTCACCTTTCGGCTTCGGGCTGTCGTTCATTGTCAAGTCCTTGTCATGTCACGGAGGGTGAAGATGGCAGGCTTGACGGCCGGATGGCAAGGGCAATGCGGCGGTTATGCAGGGAGGGATTCTCAGAGACGGCCGAGCGTGAAGAAGAGTGCGGCCCAGAAGAGCGCCGAAAGCTCGGCGGCTACCAGAAAACCGATTGCGCGTTCCGTCATGGGAGCTCCCCCTCGTGGTTAAAAGGGGCTCGCGACCCCAGACGCGAGCCCCAATCCCTTCGTGTCCGCCAAGACGCGTTAGGATGGCGAGCGAAATACTCAAAATGGGGGAGGCGCGGTATCGTAAGATCTTGGGATCCCAC
The DNA here is from genome assembly GCF_056399485.1 of Rhizobium sp. 01N424. Taxonomy (NCBI): domain Bacteria; kingdom Pseudomonadati; phylum Pseudomonadota; class Alphaproteobacteria; order Hyphomicrobiales; family Rhizobiaceae; genus Rhizobium; species Rhizobium sp. 01N424. The sequence goes on along the minus strand of NZ_JBFTRK010000008.1, from coordinate 257,891 downwards.
GGCTGGAACAGTGCTCCGTGTGTCTCCCATGGCTGACCGGGCAATTTTTATTCTTGGTAGCCCGCAAAAAAATCGCTGAGCTTAAATATAATAGAATTCATATATTTATCTCTTGCGTGGCGGTTCAGGGAGGTTGTTTCCGTTACGTTATGTGAAGTCGAGCTAATAATGCTTCACTGGCCGGTAAGACATGCCCTGCAGAATTTGCGCCGATCATCAGTGCGTGAATGCGAGGGGACTTCGTGCGCAATACAAAGATTTCGACCCGTCTGTACGGGCTTGTCGGGCTTACACTGGCGATTTTCGTCGGCGTGATGGCTTTCTTCCTGAACTATTCCTACTCGGAGCTTGAGGCCGAGCGGAAGGCCGGTCTGGCGCAGATGGATGCGACGGCCATCAACATCATGAAGAAATACTACAAGATGGAGCAGGACGGCACGCTGACGCGCGAACAGGCGCAGACGGCGGTCAAGGACGTCATCGCTTCCATGCGCTATGGCGACAGCGGCTATTTCTGGATCAATGACATGCATCCCAACATGGTGATGCATCCGATCAAGCCGGAGCTCAATGGCACCGACCTGTCGCAGAACAAGGATCCGAACGGCAAGTTCCTGTTCGTCGAGTTCGTCAATACGGTCAAGGCGCATGGCCAGGGCTTCGTCGATTACTACTGGCCCAAGCCGGGCGCCGAGCAGCCGGTTCTGAAATACTCGCATGTCGCCGGCTTCGAGCCCTGGGGCTGGGTTGTCGGCACCGGCGTCTATGGCGACGACCTTGCCGCGCTTTACCGCCAGAACGCACTCTGGGCCGCGCTGCTCTGTGGTGCGGGCGCCATCGTCATCCTCCTCATTGCCTATGCGATCGTCCGCAGCGTCACCGGTCCGGTTGCGCGTATCGGTGCTGCGATGCATGCCATTGCTGCCGACGACTCCGCTGCGGCAGTCGTCGACAGCGAACGCCGCGACGAGATCGGCCACATGGCCAAGGCCCTGCTTGTTCTGCGGGACTCGATGATCGAGCGTAGCGAGATGCGATCACGCGAGGATTCCCGTCAGCGCGAGCTGGATGGTGAGCGCCGCAGCAGTGAGCAGCGGATGCGTAGCTCCGCCGAACGCCAGAACCACGCGATGATGGCGCTCGGCCAGGGGCTGGAGCGGCTCGCGGCCGGCGATCTGACGGTTACGGTCGGCGATCTCGGCGAGGAATATGCCAAGCTGCGTTCGGATTTCAATGCGGCTGCCGGTGCACTCAGCAGCGTCATCCAGGCGATCGCCGAATCGAGCCATATCGTCAACGACAGCGCCGCCAATATCAGCGAAGCGACCAACAATCTTTCGAAGCGCACCGAGCAGCAAGCGGCCGCTCTGGAAGAAACGGCAGCGGCGCTCGATGAGATCACGGCGACCGTCCGCACAGCCTCCGAGCGGGCGACGGAAGCGCGCGAGATGGTGTCCGAGACCAAGACCAGCGCCGGCAAGTCGGGCGAGATCGTCCGGAATGCCGTTGCGGCGATGAGCCGGATCGAGGATTCGTCCAGCCGCATCGGCCAGATCATCGGCGTTATCGACGAGATCGCCTTCCAGACCAATCTTCTGGCGCTCAATGCAGGCGTCGAGGCGGCGCGTGCAGGCGAGGCCGGCCGCGGTTTTGCCGTCGTCGCGCAGGAAGTCCGCGAGCTGGCGCAGCGCTCGGCCAACGCCGCCAAGGAGATAAAGACCCTGATCAGCAATTCGGCTGCCGAAGTCGGCAACGGCGTGTCGCTGGTTCGCTCGACCGGCGACGCGCTTGTCGAGATCGAGGCGCTGGTCAACAAGGTGAATGACCACGTGAATTCGATTGCCACTGCGGCACGCGAACAGGCAACCGGGCTGCAGGAGATCAACACCTCGGTCAATCACATGGATCAGATGACGCAGCAGAATGCGGCGATGGTCGAGGAGACGACCGCAGCCAGCCAGACGCTGGCTGCCGCGAGCAATCAGCTGCGCACCCTGCTTTCCAACTTCCGCCTTGGCCAGAGCCAGGCGACGGCGCCGCGGGCCTATAACCGGGCGGCCTGAGAGCATCCGGAAAAGGCGGGAAACCGCCTTTTCCACCAGGGGTAAGCTTTCCTTCACCAGTTTTATTTAAATTTGATTGGAATTCTTCAGGTTGCAAGCAGGGCTGCGGGGCGATGGAGGGTATTGTGTCTGTCTCTCTTCTGCGGCGTATCGTGTTGACCACGCTGGTTTCCACGGCGCTCACGACCTGTTCCATCAGTGACGGCCTCGTGCCGCCTGCCAATGTCGATCGCGGCACCAAAGTCAGCTCCATTTCTCCGCCAAGACAGTCCGCCATGCGCATGGCGCCGATGGAAACGGCGCAGTCCTATCCCGCTTCGGCACCCGTCTCGCGCGCAGGAGGATCGGTCGATTATCTCGATACGCCGAATCTTGCAGGCGAGGGACGTTCCGCCAGCGATGCCGCTCCGGCGCCCGGCCGCAAGCTGCCGATGATCGACAGTGACGAGGCGCTTGCCCAGCAACAGGTGCCGCGCTCTCAGAATGAGCCCGGCAACTGGGGTGGCACGCGCCAGCTTTCGGTTCCCGAGGGCGGCGTCAACATGGATTCCGAACTCGGCGCCGAACCGGTCGTCGGCCTTGCCCAGGAGCAACAGCAGCAGATCGCCGAAGGCGAAACGGCCGAGCCCGTGGTCGATGGCATCGGCACCGATGCGCCTGTACAGACCAACCAGCGCCGCATGCCGCGCCCGGCCGCACAGGCCGAGATGAGCCAGGCCGCCGTCTGGAATGACGGCAGCGCAGTCGTTGCACCGCAGCGCGTTCCCGAAGAGGACGAGAGCCAGGAAGTGGCGATGCTGCGGCCGAACGATCCGATGATGAGCACGCCGGCGATGCCCGCTGATCCCAGCGTCATGCCGGCCTCGGAGCTTTCCTGCCGCCGCGAACTGAAGCGCATGGGCGTCGTCTTCACCGACAAGCCGGCGATCTCCAATGGTCCCGCCTGCCAGGTGCCTTACCCAATCTCCTTGCAGGGGCTTTCCGGCAATATCGGCGTCCGGCCTGCTGTGACGCTGAACTGCCAGGTGACGCTCGCCTTCGCCAAATGGGTGAAGAACGAGCTCGCGCCGTCGGCACGCTTTCGCTACTGGTCGGGCATCAAGACGATCGAGCCGCTCGGCGGTTATTCCTGCCGGCGCATGAACAACAGCCGGCAGAAGTACAATCCGATGTCGGAGCATGCGCATGGCAATGCGATCGATGTCGGCAAGTTCGTACTGAAGAACGGTCACGAGATCGATATCCGCAAGAAGGGGCTCTTCTCCTTCCGCGAAGGACGGCTGCTGAAAGCCGTGCGCAGCGACAGCTGCAAATACTTCAACACGGTGCTTGGCCCCGGCAGCAACCCCGAACACTGGAATCACTTCCACTTCGATCTGAGAGACCGCAAGAGCGGCCGGGTCTATTGCAGCTAGCGTGCCTTCTTGGCGCATGCCGGGGAATCTGATCTGACGGCACTCCCGCAAGAGGAGAGCAGAGATGGCAGACCGCAGGCGCCCGAATTTCATCATGCTGGTTCTGGTCGTGGTCATTGCCGCCGCCGCCGTTTTCGGCGGGCGCTGGTATGTCTATGTCGCCTATGCGAGCGACCCCTTCGACGAGGTCGGGATCAGCCTCAACACGATGATGCCGGAACCCATCCGCGAGATCGGCTGCGGCATGCTGAAGAGCCGTTTCGAAGGCAAGACGCTGCCGCCCTTCGGCTGCGGCCTCAACGGACAGTGGTGAGCGTTCAAAAAGAAAGCCGGCGAAACGCCGGCTCAGACTGACCGGTCTTCAGGGGAAATCGACCGGATTCTAAAAGTGTTCGTGCTTACGGCGGCATTTCTCTACAAATAGAGGCAGCGGAAATATGGGCGTAACGAGCGCCCGTTGACGGTTCCGCAAAGGGATGGGCGGCGGGGCGGAAACCGTTGCTTGCCTCTGTGGCGGTTATCCTCCGCGAAGATCACCGGTTGATGACAAGGGCGGTGGAAAGACGATTTTCCGCTGGCCGCTTTTCTTCGCGCCACTATGGCTTGCCCGCTGAATAGTGTGTTCACGGGGTACGGGATGTCAAAGTGTCACAAAGGGGCTATATAGCGGCCCAATAAGAGGAAACATCCAAAAGCCGCATGACACCCATCATTTCGATCCGCAATCTCACCAAGCATTATGCCAATGGATTTGAAGCGCTGAAGGGCATCGATCTCGATGTCGAGAAGGGCGAAATCCTGGCGCTGCTCGGCCCCAATGGTGCAGGCAAGACGACGATGATCTCGATCGTCTGCGGCATCGTCAATCCGAGCGGCGGCGAGGTGCTCGTCGGCGGCCACGACGTAGTCAAGGATTTCCGCGCGACGCGGACGATGATCGGCCTTGTGCCGCAGGAGCTGACGACCGATCAGTTCGAGACCGTCTGGAACACGGTGAGCTTCTCACGCGGGCTGCACGGCAAGAAGCCGAACCCGGCGCATATCGAGAAGGTACTGCGCGACCTGTCCCTCTGGGACAAGAAAGACAATACCCTGCGGCAGCTTTCCGGCGGCATGAAGCGGCGTGTGCTGATCGCCAAGGCGCTGAGCCACGAGCCCGAGATCCTCTTCCTCGACGAGCCGACGGCCGGGGTCGACGTCACGCTGCGCAAGGATATGTGGCGCGTCGTCGAGCAGCTGCGCGAGTCCGGCGTGACGATCATTCTGACGACCCACTATATCGAAGAGGCCGAAGAGATCGCCGATCGTGTCGGCGTCATCAACGGCGGCAAGCTGCTGCTCGTCGAAGACAAGGCGGCGCTGATGGCCAAGCTCGGCCGCAAGCAGCTGATCCTCGAACTCACCGAGCCGCTTGAAAAACTTCCGGAGCATTTTGCCGGAAACGGCCTGTCGTTGGAACAGGGCGGCACGCGGCTGGTCTACAATTTCGATGCGCATAACGAGCAGGAAAGCATCGCGGCGCTTCTGACCCGGCTTTCGGCAGACAACATCCATTTCAAGGATCTCTCGACGCGGCAAAGCTCGCTCGAGGATATCTTCGTGGCACTCGTGGGAGGCGCCAAATGAATATCGAAGCCGTCAAATCCATCTATTTCTTCGAGATGGCCCGTACCCGCCGCACGCTGCTGCAGAGCGTCGTGTCCCCCGTCATCTCGACCTCGCTCTATTTTATCGTCTTCGGCGCCGCCGTCGGTTCGCGCATCCAGACGGTGGAGGGGGTCTCCTACGGCGCGTTCATCACCCCCGGCCTGATCATGCTGACGCTGCTCGGCCAGTGCATCAGCAACGGTTCCTTCGGCATCTACTTCCCGAAATTCACCGGGACGATCTACGAGGTGCTGTCCGCGCCGGTGGCAATGACCGAAATCCTGCTCGGCTATGTCGGGGCGGCCGCAACCAAGGGATTGCTGATCGGGTTGATCATTCTGCTGACAGCCAATGCCTTCGTCGAAGTGAGGATCGAGCATCCCTTCATGATGATGCTGTTCTTCCTGCTGACGGCGATCACTTTCAGCCTGTTCGGCTTCATGATCGGTATCTGGGCCGGCAATTTCGAGCAGCTGAACCTGATCCCGATGCTGGTCGTCCCGCCGCTGACCTTCCTCGGCGGCAGCTTCTATTCGATCAACATGCTGCCGCCCTTCTGGCAGGCGGTCAGCCATTTCAATCCGGTACTTTATCTCGTCAGCGGTTTTCGCTGGAGCTTCTACGGGATTGCCGACGTCAATCCGCTGATCAGCCTCGGAATGATCACGCTGTTCCTGGCGATCTGCCTTGGCACACTCGGCTGGATGTTCAGGACCGGTTACCGGCTGAGAAACTGACGCCGGATCAAGCCTGTCGCTTTGCCAGGCGCATCGCCGCGGCCTCGATCATCAGGGTGACACCGGCCTCGAAGAAAATCCCGGGGCCGCCGTCACGGTAGTGCAGAACGGCGCGGCTCGTCAGCGGATATTCGGCGGCTGCCTCGTCAAGCTGCTTCGTGTTGGGCTGTGGCTCCGCCTGCTCTTCGATCACGCAGCCGAGTGTATAGCGCCCGAGGGCGACGAGAAGCTCCATCGCGGTCTCCGGCGTCATCCCGGCATCCACGAGCAGGCCGATCTGAGTTTCGACCTTGGCAAGATCCTGCGGGTCGGCCTCCGTTCCTGCATGCACGCGCCCGCCATCACGATAGGCAAGCAGCGCGTTGCGAAAGCTGCGGCAGTTGGCGAGCAGATAGGCGCTCCACACGTCTCCGTGTTTTGGTGCAGCATGCGTATGGCCGCGTCTCAGAATCTCGGCATTCATCGCGTCGATCAGCGCGCGCTTTCCCTTGAAATGCCAGTAAAGTGCCGGCTGGCGGATACCGAGGCGCTCGGCCAGCGCGCGGGTGGAGAGCGCGTCCAATCCCGCTTCGTTCAAAAGCAGAAGCGCCTCATCGACGATACGCTGGCGGTCGATCTTCATCTCGTTGGCAATCCTGGTTGCGTTTTCACCTTATCAGCGATAAGTAACTTATCATTGATAAATTTTGGTGAACGATATGAAGAAAGCGCTCAGCGTCGTCTATGCGACCGTGGTTCTGGATGCGGCGGGGATCGGCCTGACTTTGCCGATCTTTCCGCGTCTTCTGCGCGATGTCGGCCATACGGACGATCTCGGATGGCGGTTCGGCGCCTTCCTGGCGCTTTATGCGCTGATGCAATTTCTGTTTTCGCCCGTGTTGGGGTCGCTATCCGACCGGTTCGGACGAAAGCCTGTTCTGCTCGTCTCGCTTGCGGGCGCTGCCATCGACTACGTGTTTATGGCCTTGGCTCCGGCACTCTGGATGCTGTTTCTCGGCCGTGCGATTGCCGGCCTTACCGGCGCGAGCAATGCCGTCGCGGCGGCCTGCGTCACGGATGTAACCGAAGAACATGAGCGCGCGCGCCGCTTCGCACAGCTGAGTGCCTGCTTCGGCGTCGGCTTCATTGCCGGGCCTGCGATCGGCGGGATCCTTGGCGAATATTCCGTTCGCCTGCCGTTCATTGCCGCCGCGGTGCTGAACGGTCTGAACTTTGCCGTGGCGATTTTCCTGCTGCCGGAAACCCGCAAGCGCGGCGAGGGAGAGAAGGGGCAACCGCTGTCGCCCTTCGCGCATTTCAAATGGTTGTTCAGTTTCAAGCCGCTGCTGACGCTGATGGCGGCTTATTTCCTGCTGGCTTTCATCGGCGAAGTCGGCGGCACCGTGTGGGTTCTCTATGGGCAGGACAAGTTCGCTTGGTCGGCGATGATGGTCGGCATTTCGCTGGCCGCCTTCGGATTTTTCCATGCGGTGGTACAGGCTTTCGTGGCCGGACCAGTCAGCGAACGCTGGGGGGAGCGGCGTGCAGTGCTAATTGGCGTCATTGCCGACAGTATCGCCTATGTGACGATCGCCTTCCTGAGCGAGGGGTGGATGGTGTTTTTCCTGATGCCGCTGTTTTGCCTAGGCGGCATCGGCGCGCCGGCGCTGCAATCGCTCGTCACGGCGAATGTCGATGCGGAGGCGCAGGGCAGGGTCCAGGGCCTGTTGGCAAGCATGGTCAGCCTAGCCTCGATCGCCGGGCCGCTGGCGATCAGCACCATCTATTTCGCCTCACGGGACATCTTTCCGGGACTTGTCTGGGTGCTCGGTGCTGCCGTTTATCTGGGGCTTCTGCCGCTGATTTTCAGCCGCCGCCCTGCTGTCCCGTCATGAGCCATTTTGCAATGCATGGCTGTGCAATGTCTGGTGCCGGCAGGGAATATTTCACCTATGGTGGCGTAAATCGCGATAGAGGTGTGGAAATCGCCCCGTGTCACGCCTTCGTCACGCGACAAGCTTATCGATAGTGTGCTTAATAAGCCCTGCGAAGCGAGGGGATCGCTAGCGTTTCCGTTCCTGGCCTGCCACCTGGTGGGCTTCGATATTCTACCGCCATTAGAATACGGACGCCGATTATGATCAGACTTCACATTCTATTCGCCGTCGCGTTCATGGTTGCGATGTGTTCGCTGGCATTTGCGGTCAGCTACAATCATTCGAAGACAAGCGATAGCCACACCAACGGAAGCTCAGGCTTCCTCTGGCTTTCAGCTTCTAGTTGAGCTGAGGGCCTGCGCCTTCGTTTCTCTTTGGCGCTGCCGCTGAGATTGAAAGCAGCACGAAACCAGCCCGTTACAGTGCAAATAGCAAGCTCTCAATCCCGCAGGCGCAGTTCGTCTGTCTGCATCTGCATCGAGCCCAGTGTTTCCAGGAAGCTCATGCCGAGCAGGCTCTGGTCGAGCTTGCCGTCTTCGGCGACGCTGGCAGCGACACCGGTGCGGACGATGGGGCCGATGGCGACACGGTCAAGCGTCACGGGTGCGGCGCGGGCGCGGCCGTTGGCGGTCATGACGGTCATCGAGTAGTCGAGGTTTTCGGGGATGATGCCGATGCGCTCGGCGTCGGCATGAGAGAGTGCGACCATGCTGGCGCCTGTGTCGACCAGCATCTGGATGGTCTGGCCATTAACGGCGACATCGGCCTCGAAATGGCCGTTGAGCAGCTTATGCAGGATGATCTCGCTGCCGCCTTCGCTGGTGGTGACGACGACGGCGCGGCCGGGCACGAGGCCGGCCAGCAGCCGGTTGCCGACGCCCTGGAGATCCTGCCGGTAGAGATAGACGGTGGCGAGCGCCAGGATGATGACAAGCCAGATCGTCAGGTTGCGCATCGTTTCGCCGATATTGCGGCGGCTCGCCCAGATGCCGGCCGAGAGCATCAGCGCGATCGGCAGAAGATAGACCATACGCCCGAAGTCGTCGGTCTCCATGCCCATGATCCGGTCGTTGCCGTTATTGAAGACGAGAATGGCGAGGCCGATGCCGAGGATCAGCAAGAAGATCGTCAGACGGCTCATGCAGGCCGCCCCGTATCGATGCTTTGCCGGCTACTCTCGGCGTGCGCCGCGCCTTCGAAGAGCCTGGCGGGCAGAATCGCCATCAGGCGGGCGCGCTCGGCATCGGAATAGCGCATCCAGGCGCCGATTTCCTCGATCGTGCGGCCGCAACCCGTGCAAAAACCGGTTGCAGGATCGATGGCGCATACATGGATGCAGGGTGTTTGCATGAAGGATATATCGTTGTTTCACAAGGCCATGGCAAGGGCGCAGAGCGCGGCGATCTCGGAAATCTGTTCGGCGGCGCCGAGCGTGTCGCCGGTATGGCCGCCGAGTTTCCGGCGGATATAGAGGGTCACTGCGAGGACCGAGATTCCGGAGGCCAGCAGGCTGCAGACAAGCGGCAGCAGACCGAGTGCCGGCCAGACGACGAGGGCGGCGAGAAGGCATCCCGAGACCAGCGCCACATGCATCGCGCCTTCGCCCGGCTTGCCGGCCGAGGCGGCGATCCCGTCTGCCTTGGCCGGGGGCAGGCGGTGCCAGTGCCAGACGAGCGCGGCGCGGCCGAGGCAGGCGGCGGCCGGGATGGCGAGCGCGGCCTCGAAGGCCGATGCTTCCCGGGCGATGGCGGCGAGTGCGGCGGCGCGAAGCGCAATCGAGAGGATCAACGCAATGGCGCCGTAGCTGCCGATGCGGCTATCCTTCATGATGAGGAGCGCATGGTCGCGGTCGCGTCCGCCGCCGATGCCATCGGCGGCATCCGCCAGGCCATCCTCGTGCAGCGCGCCGGTGATGACGGTGAGCGCTGCGATCGCCACCAGCGCCGACATCAGCCGGTCGGCACGCAGGCCCAGCATCATCAGGAAAATTGCAGCAGGGATGATGCCGATCAACAGGCCGGCCAGCGGGAAGGCGCGGGCAGTCCGGCCGAGCTTGCCGTCGTCGCCTGCAAAGACGAAGGAGGGCATGGGAATACGGCTCAGGAACGCGACGGCTCGGGCGGTATCGATCGCATAGGCCTTGATGATCATGTCCCCACTTCATGCATGGAAGCTGCGGCGCTTTTGGAGTTGTTCGCCTCTGCCGCTGGCTTTAAGAGAGTCGCGACGAAAGAAGCCGATTTGCTGCGAAAAGACAAGTTGGCCCCGGATCGCCGGGAAAGAGCAAGAAGACAAGGAATCCCCATCCATGAGCGTTTCAGGCCTGCCGTTCGACGATTTCCGTGCGCTGCTGCGCGAGCTGCCGGGACCGGATGCCCGGGCGCTGGTTGCGGCGCGCGAACGTGACGCGCAGCTGACCAAGCCGCCGGGCGCTCTCGGCCGTTTGGAGGAAATCGCCTTCTGGCTGGCGGCATGGACGGGCAGGGCGCCTGCCGTCAACCGGCCGCTGGTGGCGATCTTCGCCGGTAACCACGGCGTTGCCCGCCAGGGGATCACGCCGTTCCCGCCATCCGTCACGCAGCAGATGGTCGAGAATTTTGCCGCTGGCGGTGCTGCGATCAACCAGATCTGCGTCGCCTACGATCTCGGCCTCAAGGTGTTCGACCTGGCGCTCGATTACCCTACCGGTGACATCACCCAGGAAGCCGCACTTTCCGAGCGCGACTGCGCCGCCACCATGGCCTTCGGCATGGAAGCGATTGCTGGCGGTACGGACCTCCTCTGCATCGGCGAGATGGGTATCGGCAACACGACGATTGCTGCAGCGATCAACTACGCCCTTTACGGCGGTTCGGCCCGCGACTGGGTCGGTCCGGGAACTGGGTCGGAAGGCGAGATGCTGGAGCGCAAGGTGGCCGCCGTCGAGCGCGCCGTCGAGCTGCACCGCGACCATCTCGACGATCCGCTGGAGATCATGCGCCGTCTCGGCGGCCGCGAAATCGCGGCGATGGCCGGGGCGATCCTAGCGGCGCGCGTCGAGAAGATCCCCGTCCTGATCGACGGCTATGTGGCGACGGCTGCCGGTGCTATCCTGCAGGCGGCCAATCCGTCGGCGCTCGACCACTGCCTGATCGGCCATGTCTCTGGCGAGCCCGGCCATCTCCGGGCCATCGAGATGCTCGGCAAGACGCCGCTTCTGGCGCTCGGCATGCGGCTTGGCGAGGGCACTGGTGCTGCTCTGGCGGCCGGTATCGTCAAGGCGGCTGCCGCCTGCCATTCCGGCATGGCGACCTTCGCGCAGGCAGGTGTCACCAACAAGCATTGATCGGGCGCCTAGCGTTCAGCTTTGTGACAGGTTGATGACGGACGCTTGCGGCGCGGACCGGGAAACGGTATTCGCATTTTCACTGATGGACGGTGCAGGACGCCGTCCCCGACCGCAAGACGAGGACGCCTTGGAAAAACCTGCCGTTCGAAAGCTGACCGGTGTCAGCCACTTCTTTGCCGCTGCGAGCTATTCCTGGGCGGGATTTCAGCGTCTGATCAAGGAATCGGCTTTCCGGCAGGAACTGCTGTTCGGCGCCGTTTCGCTGATCCTGCTGATCGCCGTCGGCGCGACGCTGTCCGAACTGGTGATCGCGGTGATCCTGCTGCTGGCACTGTTTGCCGTCGAGGCACTCAACACGGCGATCGAAGAGGTCATCGACCGCATTTCGCCTGAAATCTCGATGGTCGGCAAGCATGCCAAGGACCTCGGGTCTTTCGCTGTGCTCTGCATGCTCGGCGCCTGCGGGCTCTACCTGCTATTCACCGTCGGCAAGCATCTGATCGCCATCGTCTTCGGCTGATATTCAGGTCAACCCTTAAATATTAAGGTTGTATAAGCAATAATTGTACGTTTAGGTTGTTTTCGTTCTGCGCGACAGGTGCATACGGGGGCGACCATTGGCACATCTTCAGGCGAATTCGGTTCACCAGGTTGAAGGCGGCCAGAAGGCCAGAGACCTTGGCTATATGGGGCTGGCCGCGCTTGGCCTGACCTTTCTCTTCTTATGGCTGTCTCAACAGGGCGGCGTCTCGTCGGCGATCGGCATCGGCGGGCTTATCGTTGCTGCCTCCGCCGCCGTCGGCGGCGTCATGGGGTTCCTGTTTTCCGTGCCGCGTATCATGACGAAAGAGGCGCCTGCCGTTCCAACTGCGGATGTGAAGGCCGGCGCGGACGGCGGGAAATCGCCGCGGCGCGAGAGGTTGCTGGCGTCCAATACCAACCTGGAGCGAATTTCGGAATGGCTGACAACGATGCTGGTCGGCGTCGGGCTGACGCAGGTGGCGAGTCTGCCCTCGCATCTGAATTCATTTGCCGATTTTATCGACAAGCAGGCCGGTGGCCTCTTTGCCGGAGCCAATGCGCCGCTGCTGAATGCGGTCACCGTCTCGTCGCCTTTCCTGCTTGTCTTCGGGCTTATCGCCGGCTTCATATTCTTCTACCTCTACACGAGGATCTATCTGTCGCCGCTGTTCCAACAGGTGGAGATCCTGCTGGATAAGGATCCGGGTGAGCAGAAGCTCGGCGAGCAGACGACAAAGCAGATCGTCGATAGCGTGCCTGTCGAGGATCGAGACGCCTTTCTGTCATACCTGACGAGCAGTGACCGTCTGTCCGTCAATCAGGGGATCGAGATCATTTTCGACCTGCTCTACCAGCCCGGCGGCTATGAGCAGGCGATCGCGATCGGCACCAAGCTTGCGAGCACACCGGCCTCGAAGATCGCCCAGTTCTGGTTCCTGATGGCTGCGGCCTACGGGCAGAGGCATCGCGCACTGCGCGTCGGCGAGGCTGCTCCGGAAGAGTTGGCGAAGACGAAGAAGGCGGTGCTGAGTGCGGCAAAGCAGGCGATCCTGCTCGACCCGTCCTACAAGGAGAATCTGAGAAACCTGACGCGGCTGGATAGTATCGACAACGACCTGGGAGACTTCCGTGATGACCCGGCGTTCCTTGCGCTTCTCGCAGGCTGACGTTAGGCGAAGCTCTTGCGCTTACGGGACACGGCATGCGCTTCCTCGACAGCAGGAAGGCTCTGCAGGACGCGCTTGCCGGGCAGGATGGCGATGACTTCGGTGCCTTCGCGGAGTTTCGATTTCAGCACGAACTGGCCGTCGTGCTTGGCGAGGATCGCCTGGACGATCGGCAGGCCGAGGCCGGTGCCCTGTTCTGCGCTCTTGATGGCGATCGAGCCCTGACCGAAGGCAGAAAGCACGATCGGGATTTCCTCTTCGGGAATGCCGGGGCCGTTGTCCTTGATCGAGATATATTGGCCGCCACCGGCCGTCCAGCCGACCTTGACGTGGATCTCGCCACCCTGGGGCGTGAATTTCACGGCGTTGGAAAGAAGGTTGAGAACCACCTGGCGCATCGATTTCTCGTCGGCCCAGACGGAGGGAAGTTCCGGCTCGAATTGCTGGCTGATGGTGATGTTCTTGCCGCTGGCGCGCAGCTGCACCATGCCGATGCAATCCTCGGAAATATCGAGCAGCGAGATCGCCTCTTCGCTGAGCTCGTATTTTCCGGCTTCGATGCGGGAGAGGTCGAGGATCTCGTTGATCAGGTTCAGCAGATGCTGGCCGGAGCGGTGGATGTCGCCGGTATATTCCTTGTAGGTCGGGTTGTTGAGCGGGCCCATCACTTCCGACGACATGACTTCGGAAAAGCCGAGGATGGCGTTGAGCGGCGTGCGCAGCTCATGCGACATCGAGGCGAGGAAGCGGGACTTGGCAAGGTTTGCCTCTTCGGCGCGGCGGCGCGCTTCGTCCGACATCGACTTGGCAACTTCGAGCTCGGCGATCAGGTCGTCTTTTTCCGACTGGAAGGAGAGGATGCGCAGGTTCTGCTTAAACAGACGGTCGCTGATATAGCTGAAGAAGATAACGGTGGTGGTGAAGAGTGCCGTCAGGCTGAGTTCGAGGACGTCGCGGGAAATCCCGGCCTTGGCGGCGAGCGCTATGATCGCAGGCGTAAACGTGACGAGCACCGATGGCGCCAGCATGAAATTCGACATTGCCGTGACTGACAAGGCGATCAGCAGCGTCGCACCCTTGTAGAGAATGAAGCTCGAGGGCTCGCAGGCAGGGCAGCTCTGGAAGGCGAAAAAGGCCCAGGCAAGTCCGATCGGCAACTGGCCGGCGAGAAGCGCGCGGCGCCATTTGCGGGCGGATTCTGCCGTCATTTCCTGTTTGCGGGCGCGGCGGACGAGATAGACGTTGGCGGCATAGGCGACCAGCGTTGCGACCGCCCAGAAGAAGATCTGCGTGTCACCGGTAAAATAGATGCCGAGAGCGGCGATGATGATGACGAAGAGCGGCATCAGGGCGGCACCCTGCGTGAAGGCCGTCATATACATGCGCAGGACGTCGCGGTCGAAAGCTGCGGTCGAGGAATGGCCGGACTGCAAGCGCTCGCGTGTCTGCCGAACAGCCTTGGAAACGGGCTTGTTGCGGTGACTGCGGGACTTGTCGACGATAATCTTATCGGTCGATGTGCTGACGCCGTTACTCATTTGCACTTGAATACTTGATCCGCGGGTGTTTCCACCGTAACCGGCAAATCTTAAGAAGGTGTTTGCCATTTCTCTCAACGGTTTGTTTTTGAAGGAGGCGGAAGCGTGACGCGCGGCTTCAGGACGATACGCGACGGCGTGACTGCCTTTGCCATGCTGGCGCTGATCTGGCTGATCGCGGCCAAGCTCAACGATCAGCCGGAAACGGTGCATAGCGGCGCGTTTCATGCGGCGGACGGCGATAGTCTGGCGATCGGCGGCGAACGCATGCGGCTGAAAGGCATCGATGCGCCGGAGCTCGTGCAGAGCTGTGAGCGGAACGGCAGGCCGTGGTCATGTGGCCGGGAGGCCCGGGATGCGCTACAGCGGCTGGTCGTCGGCGCTGACACGCAATGCGGCGGGACCGAGCGCGACCAGTATCAACGGCTGCTGGTGATCTGCCGGAGCGGCACTCTCGACATCAATGGCGAGATGGTTCGAACCGGCATGGCCGTCTCCTATGGCGATTACCGGCGGCAGGAGGACGAGGCACGCGCCAGGCGTTCGGGTCTCTGGGCAGGGACATTCGAGCGGCCGCGGGACTTTCGCGATGACGAGAGACTGCATTCCGGCGGCATCGTCAGGATGATCGGGCAGGCGGTCGGATGGGAATGACGATCGAGACGTTGCATGGCGAGATTGCCGCCTGCCGCATCTGCCGGGATGCGCCGCTTGATCCGTCGAAACCTTTGCCGCATGAGCCGCGTCCTGTTGTCATCCTGTCGCAAACCGCGCGTGTGCTGATCGCGGGACAGGCGCCGGGCCTTCGCGTCCATGAAAGCGGCATTCCGTTCAACGATGCCTCCGGCGATCGGCTGCGCGACTGGCTGCAGGTCGGCCGCGAGACCTTTTACGATAAAAGCCGTTTTGCGATCGTGCCGATGGGCTTCTGTTTTCCGGGATATGACGAGAAAGGAAGCGATCTGCCGCCGCGCCGGGAATGTGCGCCTCAATGGCGAAATCAAGCGATGGATTTGATGCCGCAGATCGAGCTGATCCTGACTGTCGGCCAGTATGCGCAGGCCTGGCATATGGGCACGGCGCGGCAGGCCAACATGACTGATACGGTCAAGGCGTGGCGCGACACGCTGTTTTCGAACCGGTCACCCGCGGTCTTGCCGCTGCCGCATCCGAGCTGGCGCAACAGTGGCTGGCTGAAGCGCAATCCATGGTTCGAGGAAGAGTTGCTTCCAGTTCTTCGCAGTAGAATTAAACTGCTTATAAACTGAAACAAAATTCTTTTCCTGCGCCGGAATCGCGATATACAGAGAATATAATTCGAAAGGGCTTTCGCATATGGACCGTCTCGACCGTAAGATACTGCGCCTGCTGCAAGAAGATTCGACCCTGGCGGTCGCTGATCTCGCGAAGAAGGTCGGCCTTTCGACAACGCCTTGCTGGCGCCGTATCCAGAAGATGGAAGAAGATGGCGTCATCAAGCGCCGCGTTGCCATCCTCGACCCCGAGAAGGTCAACACCAAGGTCACGGTTTTCGTCTCGATCCGCACGGCGACGCATTCAATCGAATGGCTGAAGCGTTTCTCCGAGGTCGTTGTGGAATTCCCCGAAGTGGTCGAGTTCTACCGGATGAGCGGCGATGTCGATTATCTGCTGCGTGTCGTGGTGCCTGACATTGCCGCCTACGACGCCTTCTACAAGCGGATGATCGCCAAGATCGAGATCCGCGACGTGTCATCGGCCTTCGCGATGGAACAGATCAAGTATTCGACACAGCTGCCGCTCGACTACATGCTGCTCGACAGCGCCAAGTCCAACGAGGACTGAGTTATTTCAGGCGGGCGATGAACAGCATCGCTCGCCAGTTCGCGCACTGCATCATTGCCGATCCATCTCGCCGTCTTGCCGGAACCATCCGCAGGGCGGCGAGCCAGTTTTTAGCGCCTGCGAGTGGTAGGTCCTGCGCAGCGTGATCAAATCCGCTGCGCTGGACGGAGGCCCGATCATTTTTCCAGGCGGGCGAGCAGCGAGGACGTATCCCAGCGATTGCCGCCCATCGCCTGAACGTCGCCGTAGAACTGGTCGACCAGCGCGGTGACGGGCAGCTTGGCGCCGTTGCGGCGGGCTTCGGTCAGCACGATGTCGAGATCCTTGCGCATCCAGTCGATGGCGAAGCCGAAATCGTATTTGCCCTGGTTCATCGTTTTGTGGCGGTTTTCCATCTGCCAGGAGCCCGCAGCCCCCTTGGAGATGACATCGACAACCTTCTCGATGTCGAGGCCGGCGCGCTTGCCGAAATGGATGCCTTCGGCGAGACCCTGAACGACGCCGGCGATGCAGATCTGGTTGATCATCTTCGTCAGCTGGCCGGAACCGGCTGGTCCCATCAGGCCGACCATGCGCGCATAGGCGGCGATAACGGGCTTGGCCTTTTCGAAAACGGCTTCGTCGCCGCCGCACATGACGGTGAGCACGCCGTTTTCGGCACCGGCCTGGCCGCCGGAAACCGGTGCGTCGATGAAGTCGCAACCTTTGGCCTTGGCGGCTTCATCGAGTTCGCGGGCGACTTCGGCGCTGGCCGTCGTGTTGTCGATCAGGATCGCACCCTTCTTCATGCCTTCGAAAACGCCGCCCTTGCCCGTGGTCACCGAGCGGAGATCGTCGTCGTTGCCGACGCAGGTGAAGACGAAATCGGCACCGGCGACAGCTTCGGCCGGGGTTTGTGCGGAGGCGCCACCGAACTTGGCGACCCAATCGGCGGCCTTGGCGGCAGTGCGGTTATAGACCGTGACGTCGTGGCCGCCTTTCGTTTTCAGATGACCCGCCATCGGGAAACCCATGACGCCGAGACCGATGAAAGCGACTTTTGCCATATGCCAGATCCTTTTCGTGATGTGGGGGCATGCTTAGCGGAAACCGCCGTTGCTGAAAAGTCATCACGGGCAAGCGCGGTACGGCCCGCTGCCGGCTGCCGGGGAATAAAATTCTGCGGGATCGCCGGTTTGAGGTGAGGAAAGTTTCTGTTGGGACAAAACTCACAAATATAAATGTCGATCTAATTTATAGAGTTTCTCATTATCAGCCTTCACAACGCGCAGGCACGCCGTCCGCACTGCCGCCGAAAAGGGGAAAGCCATGATCTCACGCCGTCAGACCTTCGGTCTCCTTGGTGCGGCCGCCGCTGTAGCCGTGCTTCCGTCCATCAAGCCGGCGCGTGCCGCCGCAGCAACGGAGTTTCGCATCGGCTGGCAGAAGAATGGCGTGCTGGCGCTGGCCAAGCGCCGCGGGGCGCTGGAAGCGCGGCTTGCCGACAAGGGGATCACTGTCAGCTGGTCGGAATTCACGTCTGGACCGCCGTTGCTGGAGGCGCTTGGCGCCGGTGCCCTGGATTTCGGCGCCACCGGTGACGTTCCGCCGCTGTTTGCCCAGGCAGCCGGTGGCCATCTCTATTACGTCGGCACCTATCGCGGCAGCCCGGCCGGTTCCGCGATCCTGGTGCACAAGGATTCACCGATCCGGACGCTTGAGGATCTGAAGGGCAAGAAGCTGGCCTTCAAGCGCGGATCGAGCGCCCATAACGTTGCCGTCAAGGCGCTGCGCAAGGGTGGCCTCAAGGTCGAAAACGTGCAGGCGCTGGATCTGTCGCCGCCGGACGCCGCAGCCGCCTTCAAGACCGGCAGCATCGATGCCTGGTCGATCTGGGATCCCTATCTGGCTATTGCCGAAGCCGATCCGGATACGCGAATCCTTACGACGGCTGAAGGCCTCGTCGATTCCTACAGCTTCTTCCTGGCCAACCAGGATTTCACCGACAACAACGGCCAGGTGATCGTCGATGTGATCGACGAACTCGCCAAGGTCGGCAAGTCGGCGCAGGGCAAGCTCGACGAGACGGCCAAGGAGCTTTCCGAGATCACCGGAGTGCCTGCCGAGGTGACCCGGGTGACGCTCAGCCGTCCCGGCGCCGATCTCGGCGCGGTGACGACGATTACCGATGGCGCAGCCGCCTATCAGCAGGCATTGGCCGACGAGTTCTACGATCTGGGCATCGTGCCGAAGAAATTGACGACGGGCGACATCGTCTGGCGCCCGAAGGCGAGCTGATCCGTTTTTGAAGAAAGGTAGATTTCATGACTTCCAAACCAATCGATTTTCTCTGGTTCATCCCGACCTCAGGTGACGGCGCCTATCTCGGTTCGTCCGACCAGACGCGCGCGCCTGAAATCGGCTACATGACGCAGATCGCCCAGGCGGCCGACCGTCTCGGTTTTTCCGGCGTGTTGCTGCCGACCGGCGTTGCCTGCGAGGAATCTTTCGTCACGGCGGCGGCTCTTTCGCAGCATACCGAGAAGCTGAAGTTCCTGGTGGCGATCCGTCCCGGCACGGCATCTCCCGCCTATTACGCACGTCTGGCGACGACGCTCGACCGCGTATCGAACGGCCGCGTTCTACTCAACATCGTCGTCGGCGGCAGCCCCGCCGAATTGGCGGGTGACGGCATCTTCCTGCCGCATGACGAGCGCTACGACCATGCCAACGAGTTCTTTGATGTTTGGGAAGAGCTTCTCGAAAAGGGCGTCGCAAGCATCGACGGCAAGCATATCAAGGCGACCAATGCGCGCCTCGGTTTCCCGTCCTACCAGAACCCGCGTCCGCCGCTCTATTTCGGCGGCTCCTCCGATGCCGGGATCGATTTTGCGGTCGGCCGCGTCGACAAATATCTGACTTGGGGCGAACCGCCGGCACAAGTCGGCGAGAAGATCGAGCGCGTGCGTGCGGCTGCCGCGAAAGTGGGCCGCGAAGTCAGCTTCGGCATCCGCCTGCATTTCATCGTCCGCGAGACGGATGAGGAGGCATGGGCCGCTGCCGACCGGCTGATCTCCAAGCTCGATGATGCGACGATCGAGGAAGCGCAGGCGAGCTTCGCCAAAGAATCCGACTCCGTCGGCCAGGCTCGCATGGCAGCACTTCATAACGGCCGCCGTGACAATCTGGAGGTTTCTCCGAACCTCTGGGCCGGTGTCGGCTTGGTGCGCGCCGGTGCCGGAACGGCGCTCGTCGGCTCGCCGAAGACGGTTGCTGCGCGGCTTCGCGAATATCAGGAGCTCGGCATCGAGACGGTGATCGGCTCCGGTTATCCGCATCTCGAAGAAGCTTACCGTGTCGCCGAGCTGCTGTTCCCCGAACTCGGCCTTGGCCAGAGCGAGCAGCGTCACGGTCTCCGCAATGATTTTGGCTCGAAGCAGGTGTTCGGCGGCGGCAGCCATGGCGGCAACCTGAAGGTCGTGTCGGGCTCCTAAGACAGATAAGCGAGGAGAAGAGCATGTCGGTATTCGAAACGCCGCTCGCACGCGTTGCCACAGGGCAGGCAAGCAGCAAGGGCAGGGCGCTACCGCGGCTGCCGGACGGTTCCGCGCTGTTGCCATATCTCCTGCCGGTGACAATCGTCATCTGCTGGCAGATCGCTTCGTCGGCAGGGGTCATCTCCTCGCGCATCATGCCGTCTCCCGCCGATGTCGCCGTCGCCTTCTGGTCGACCACGACCTCGGGCCAGCTGCCGCATGACGTGCTGGTCAGCGCCGGGCGCGCCTTTGCCGGCCTGCTGGTTGGTGGCTCGATCGGCTTCCTGCTTGGCATCGCCAATGGCGTGTCGAAACTCTCCGAGCAGCTGACCGACACGACGCTGCAGATGCTGCGTACCATCCCGCATCTGGCGATGATCCCGCTTGTCATCCTGTGGTTCGGCATCGGCGAAGAGTCGAAGCTATTCCTGACGGCGCTCGGCGTGCTCTTCCCCGTCTATCTCAACACCTATCATGGCGTTCGCAATGTCGATCGCGACCTGATCGAGATGGGCAGGGTCTATGGGATGGGCAACTGGACGCTGTTCCGGAAGGTCATTTTTCCGGGCGCGCTGCCTTCGATCTTCGTCGGCCTGCGCTATGCGCTGGGCATCATGTGGCTGACGCTGATCGTTTCGGAATCGATCGCCGCCTCCTCAGGTATCGGCCATATGGCCAACAATGCCCGCGAATTCATGATGACGGATGTCGTGGTGCTGGCGCTTGTCATCTACGCTGTGCTCGGCAAGCTCGCCGATGTCGTGGCGCGGGCTCTGGAGCGGCGCACGCTCACCTGGAACCCGATCTATCAGAAGTAGGAGCGAGACGATGACCGTGATCAGCCATGAACGCTTCCGCGAACCTGTCGAGGCCGAATACGAGGCAGACATCGACGCCGCCCGGATTGCGCCGGGGACTGCTGCCGCGATCACCCTGACGGGGCTCGAGAAGAGCTTTGACGGCAACCGCGTCCTTCGCGGCATCAACCTGCATATCCCGGCCGGCCAGTTCATCGCCGTCATCGGCAAGAGCGGCTGCGGCAAGAGCACGCTGCTGCGCGTGCTGCTGGGCCTCGACCAGCCGACGGCGGGCAGCATTCGCTTCGAAAGCAGCAATGGCGAGGAAAGCCAGCCGAACGCTCGCATCGTCTTCCAGGAGCCGCGGCTGCTGCCATGGCTGAGCGTTGTCGAGAATGTAGCGGTCGGCCTTGGCGACGGCGTCGACAAGCGGCGGGCGCTTGCAGAATCGGCGGCCGTGCTGTCCGAAGTTCAGCTGGCGGAGAAGGCGAAGGAATGGCCTTCGCGGCTATCCGGCGGGCAGCGTCAGCGCGTGGCATTGGCGCGCGCGCTGGTGAGCAAGCCCGGCGTTCTGGCGCTGGACGAGCCGCTCGGCGCGCTCGATGCGCTGACCCGCATCAGCATGCAGGAACTGATCAACCGCGTCTGGCGCGAACTCGGCTTTACCACCGTGCTGGTGACCCATGACGTCAGCGAAGCTGTGCATCTGGCTGACCGCGTCATCGTGCTGGAAGAGGGACGGATCGCGCTTGATGTTGCGGTTCCCCATCCGCATCCGCGCCGTCATGGCAATCCGGAGCTCGCCGAACTCGAAGGCAAGCTGCTCGGCGCCATTCTGGGCACCGGCCGCTGAAAGCGTCAATGGGTGCCGCTGGCCTCGCGATCCAGGAAGGCCTCGAAATTGTCGAGGCCGATTTCCGTGCCCTGGCGGCGCAGGCCATCATCGGGATAGCCGTCGAGGAACACTACCTGCTCGGTAAACAGCATGCGGGTGCCCGCCGCTGACGGCTCGAAAGTGATGGTGGCAAGGGAGGCGGAGATGCGGGTCTCGCCGAGCTTCATCTCGTAGGCATAGACGATGCGGGCATTCTCGACGACATCGAGATAGTGAGCGTCATAGGCATGCAGCAATCCTTCGCCATCACTGGTGTGGTTGCGCTCGCTGCCGCCGGCGCGAAAATCCAGCCGGTATTCGATCGTCGCCCAGCCGTCATGGCAGGCAAACCAGGTCTGCTTCGATGCAGGATTGGCCCAGGCGCGAAAGGCGCGCTCGGGCTTCGCCTTCAGCTGACGCTCGATCGTGAAGGTCGTATGCGTTGCGGATGGCTGGGTCACGGTGTCGGTTCCTCTTCGGCAAGAAACTGGTCCAGGCGGTCGAAAGCAGCGTTCCACCCGGCCTTGCGCTCGCCGATCCAGCGCTCGAGTTCTGCCAGCCGTTCCTGCCGCAGATGGTAGGTGCGGACGCGGCCGGTCTTTTCAGATTGAACAAGGCCGCTGTCTTCCAGCACGTTCAGATGTTTTAAGACGGTCGGCAATGCCATCGTCAGGGGTTCGGCAAGTTCCGTCACCGATGCCGGGCCGCGGCCGAGGCGATCGATCATGCCGCGGCGGCTGCGATCCGAGAGCGCGTGGAACATCCGGTCGAGTGTGGCGGCTTCCATGATCATTCGGCAGGCATAGCCTTGCGGATCGTCTCGGGCAGCTGGTGCTTGTAGGGATAGAATTTGAAATAGGGCAGCGCCTCTTTCAATACCCGGGAAAAAGAGGGGCGCTCGACGAGCCGGCGGTAGTAGCCGGCAAGTTTCGGCCGTTCCGCACCGAAGGACACCAGTGTCTCGCTGTAGAAGAGCGCAGGGGCGGCAGCGCAATCGGCCATGGTGAAGGCATCGCCTGATATCCAGAGATTGCCTGCAAGCTGCCGCTCGATCATGTCATAGGCCATCTCAAGCGTGCCGCGGGCGTCGGCAACGCCCTGAGGATCGTTCGCATCGGCGGCGCGCATCGTGTCTGCGACGATCTTCTGCATCGGCGTCTGGACATAGAGATCGAAGAAGCGATCCCACAGGCGGACCTGCAGGGCGCGGTCCGGATCAACCGGGATCAGATGCGCTTCGCCGGGATAGTGCCGGTCGAGATATTCGATAATGATGCTGGTTTCGGGAATGGTGCTGTCACGCGCCTCATCCCTGAGGATCGGCATCTTGCCGACCGGCCAGTAGCGGAAGAGATCCGCCCGCGAACTTTCGTCCGAGAGATCGACGAGCCGATCTTCGAAGGGCGTGCTGTTCTCGTAAAGCGCGATCAGGACCTTGTGGCAGAAGGAGGCGAGCGGATGTCCGTAAAGCACGAGCGACATGAGGCGGCCTTTCAGCTGGGATAAAACTTTGCTGATTGGCTAAGTATCAGGATCGGGTGGTTGTGGCAAGGGATAGTTTGCTGATTGGGTAACTATTGCTTCGTCTCACTCGCTTCCTCTTTCTTTGATGGTGTATCCTCCTCGGAATCCAGCGTTCTCGATGCCGGACCCAGATCTTTGGACATCTCCAGCCAGATGCGCCGTAGCCGCCTTACATGCAGGTCGTCCGCAATCCAGCTCATCATGTGTTCGACACATCGAGTTGTCGTTTCCGGGTGGTTTGCGATAACTTCGCAGACCCAGCGGCAATAGTTCTCGATATTAGTCTGCTCGACGATGTAGCCTTTTGATGCTTTCGTCTTGACCTTATCGGCCGGTGACGTTTCCGGTGGTGACGGTGACGGTGACGGTGACGGTGATGTGGTCGTGTCCGTTGGAGTTGGGGGCGTTGAAGCGACAGAAGCTGTGGCCTGCGCACTGGTCGTCGCTTGGTCAGCAGGCTGCTCAATTGAAGGCGCCGATTTCAGCATGAATGGTTTCATGCCGCTGATCTTCGCAATCGTTCGCATTTCATCTGTCGCGGCAAACAGCAAACCGGCGAAAATTCTATCGAACTCGTCGGGATCGTTTTTCTTGGTATCCTTACGCTTGTAGCTCAACGCACGTTCCAGATCGAAAATGGTGCGGACATTCATCTGTCGCAGGAGCAGGAAGCGGTCCAGGCCGACTGTCTGGCATAGCTGTGCCTGACTGATCCAATCGACCGCCTGGAATATTTTGAACGGCGATTCGATATGCAGCAGGATCGGGTTATAGGTCGCGAGGTTCTGGACATCGTAGATTCCGCATTCTTCCAGCCGGAAGCGCGTGAAGTAGTCTATGCCGTCAATGACATCGAGAGGCGTTAGACGCGTCACGCTGTTGAAGCGGTCGTCATCCATCTTCACCCAGGAGATGATGGACTGCATGCGCAAGGCCAAAAATTTGGTCGCACTTTGAGGCAGGAGGCCGAGCAGGGGTGCCAAGGCGACCCAAGTCAGTGGAACTCCGCTCCCTGACGGCTGAGTCTTCGGCCCGGTCAAAAGCTCGGCCACGTCTCCGACGGGATCAGGGAATGTCCTGAAAAGAATGAGGACGAAGATGACCGATGCAAACATTTCGACCGTCTGCCAGATGAAAGTGTAGGCCGAGAGATCGAAAACGGCGAGGCTGCGAACGAATTGGCGGGCGGCGGCAACGAAGGCGCCGGCGAAGGCGAGAGCACCGATAATCTTGAGCGATTCCACGTCGCCGCTGCAACCAACTCCGCCCGCGCGTGTCGGTCCACACCAGACCGGCAGGCCTTTGGCCAGTACGTCGTAGAGCGCGGTGAAGCCGAAATAGCAAATGACGACAAGACCAAGCGACGACAGGAAAAGCCTGAGATCGCCGAGATTGCCGATCGTTCTGGAGGAGCGGATCGCCGTCTCGATCTCCTCCACCATTTTGTCGGCGTCCCATTTCCTGGTGTGGGAGGACGCTTTGGGTGTGATGAGATCGGCGATGTATTTCGATGCGACGAATTCCAGCGATGGGTTGCCGCCATCGCTGCCATCGTCGTGATGAACTTTGGTGGCGGGATAGGTGCCGATGAAGTCCGATATGGTTCTCAGCCGTCGGACGCGGATTTCGTTCCTGCTGTAGAGCAGGAGTATCGGTACGAAAAGCGCGAGCGCCATGGCCGAAAGCCGGACATCCGCAAAGAGGGCCACGATAAGGCCCCAAACATGATGCTGGTCCGAAATGCTCATCAAGAAAGCCCCCGATTTCCCGTCGAGAGCTTCTGGCCGTTGTCAGACGTTGTCTACCAACGATATGATCTCATAGATTGTATTCGGCGATCACCCAGCGAGCCGCGCAATCACCAGATGCCCCGGGCTCGGTTCACCTTCCTGCATGCGCACGTTGATCTCGGTCATTTCGACCAGCTCGAAGCCGGTCGCCGTCAGGCGGTCGCGGATATAAGTATCGGCGTGGAGGAAGCGCTGGTGCGGGCCGACGGCGTAGGGGCGGGTGTCGGCGGCGGGCAGGCTTTCGGACGAGAAGATGAAGAGGCCGCGCGGCGCCAGGTTTTCGGCGGCGCCGAAGAACAGCGGTTCGAGGGCGCCGAGATAGGGCAGAACGTCGGTGGCGGTGATCAGGTCGAAGG
Organism: Rhizobium sp. 01N424; assembly: GCF_056399485.1. NCBI lineage: Bacteria > Pseudomonadati > Pseudomonadota > Alphaproteobacteria > Hyphomicrobiales > Rhizobiaceae > Rhizobium > Rhizobium sp. 01N424. Next base: position 232,879 of record NZ_JBFTRK010000008.1, on the reverse strand, counting down.
CGTCTTCGTCGTTGTCTTCGAGGAAATCCTCGGCCTCGGCGACGAACAGCGTCTCATAGAGATCCTTTTCATGGGCGATCTCGACCATGTTTTCGGAGAGATCGATGCCGGTCATGTCTTCGCAGAGATCGCGCAGCGTGCCGCCGGTCAGTCCGGTGCCGCAGCCCAGGTCGAGCAGGCGCTTGAAGGGACCGAGCTTCAGCTCCTGCAGGCGCTGGCGCACCATCATCGGCACATGATAGCCGAGCTGCTCGACGAGCACGTCTTCGAAGACTTCGGCATGCTGGTCGAACAGGGTCTCGACATAGGCGTCCGGCGCCTTTGCCGGCGTTTCGCCGCGGCCCATCGAGGCGATGCGGACGGCAGCACCGCCGTGGTCGTCGGGATCGATTGCAAGCACGTCTTCGTAAGCCTTGACGGCCGCATCGACATCACCTGCCTTTTCGAGGGCGAGCGCGCGGTTATAGGCTTCTGCCAGTGCGTCTTCGTCGATCTTCTTTGCCATTGCCGGTCCACCTTTTCGCTTTATGGATGCCTCTAAGGCGGCGAGGCGGCTTTGGCAATGGCAAGCGTGACGGTGATGGAACGCGGCGGGCCGCTCAGTGAATGATGAATTCGCCGCGTAGCGCGCGCCATTCGGTCGCCGAGATCAGCTTGCGGTGGATGTAGCGGACGGAGTGCAGCGGGCCGTCGAGCTTTTCCTGCCAGAACTTCAGGAAGCCGCGCATCTCCGGAAAATCCGGGGCGAGGTCGTATTCCTGCCAGAGATAGGTCTGCAGGATCGCCGGGTGATCCGGCATGCGATAGAGGATCTGGGCCGTCGTCAGGCCGTAACCCTGGAGCTGCTTTTCCATGTCCTTGGTCATGTCAGTCTCGCTTTCGTTCCCACTCCCGCTGATGAGCGGCAGTTAAAATGGAAACACGGCGTGGTTAACCGAAGATTGACACCAAGCGGGTAAAAGAACCATTCATTTTTGTTTGATTTCAATAGTTTGGCAGCATCGCATCGCGAGTGCTGCCAAAGCTGTCAGCGGATCAGATGCCTGGTCAGGCGGCGCTCGATCCAGTTCCAGAAATGGCGCAACGCTTCCACCATCGTCAGATAGAAGATCGCAGCCCAGAGATAGGTCTGGTAGTCGAAGGTGCGCGAGAAGGCGTAGCGGGTCTCGCCCATCAGGTCCAGGACGGTGATGATAGCGACGACCGCTGAGCCCTTGATCAGCAGGATGATTTCGTTGCCGTAGGGGCGGAGTGCGACGATCAGCGCCTGTGGCAGGATGATCTTGCGGAAGGATACTGCCTTGGACACGCCGAGTGAATCCGCCGCCTCATGCTGGCCCTTCGGCACGCTTTCGAGGGCGCCGCGCAAGATCTCGGCCTGATAGGCGGCGGTGTTGATGGTCATCGAGAACAGGCCGCAATACCAGGCATCGCGGAAGAACCACCAGAGGCCGACGGACTCGAGCTGCGGACGGAAGCCGCCGAGGCCGTAATAGATGAGGAAGAGCTGCGCCAGCAGCGGCGTGCCCCGAAAGACGTAGACGTAGCAATAGGCAAAGGTGCTGAGGATCCGGTTCTTCGACATTCTGGCGAAGGCCAGCGGCAGTGACAGGACAGCGCCGCAAACGACTGAGATCGCCACCAAGATGATCGTCGTCATCAGGCCGTGCAGGTAGCGCGGTCCGTAGCGGGTGAACTTGTCCGGATCCCAGCCGGCGACGACCATGTAGATCAGCGTTGCCGCGAGCGCCAGCCAGATGAGGACGAGAACCGTGCCGGTGACGCGCGCCGCCGAAAGCGGCTTGGCGATGTCTTTCGGCGCCGGCTGCGGCGGAATGAGGGTTTCTGCGACGCTCACCGGCGAACCTCCGAGCGCTTGGCCCAGCGTTCGATATAGCTGAGGCCGTAGGAGGAGATGACTGCAAGCACCAGATAGATGATGCAGGCGAGGAGATAGAAGAAGAAGGCTTCCTTGGTGACACGTACGGCAACGGCGGTCTGGCGCAGGATGTCGGCGAGCCCGATGATCGAGACGTAGGACGTATCCTTCAGCAGGATCATCCAGAGATTGGTCATGCCGGGAAGCGCAATGCGGATCAGCTGCGGCAGAACGATCAGCCGCAGGGTTCGGCCGCGGTGGAAGCCGAGCGCATCGCCTGCTTCGTACTGACCCTTCGGAATAGCGCGAAATGCCGAGAGAAGCACTTCGGAGCAATAGGCCGAGAAGACGACGGAAAGGGCGATCATGCCGGCGACAAAGGCGTTGATCTCGATCCGCTCGTCATAGCCGAAAGAGGCGAGCACCGACTGGATCAGGATCTGCATGCCGTAATAGATGATGAACAGCGTCAGCAGCTCGGGCAGGCCGCGGAAGATCGTGGTGTAGATGCCGGCGGCGAGCCGCACGGACTTCTCTTCCGACTGCTGGCCGAGTGCCACCAGAAAGCCGATCACCAGACCGACGGGTAGCGTCAATAGCGCGACGGCGACCGTGGTCTTCAGGCCGACGGCGATTTCATCGCCCCAGCCGGTATCGCCGCAGGCGAGGATCGTCGACTGGCCGAACCAGGTGAAAAGACCGGCAGGTCCGCATAGCGGATCGAAAACATACCCTATCCAGGCCCAGAGCGAGCCCAGCGCGGAAAACAATCCGCCCATCCACTTTTCCCCTCACGGCTTATGCCGTTTTGATCTTTAGCATGTTGTCAGACAAAAATGGCGGAAGAGCAAGCCTTCCGCCATCATCTTTACAGGTCAGTTACAGTTTTTCTCAATCGCCGTAAACGTTGAAATCGAAGTACTTGTCCTGAATTTCCTTGTACTTGCCGTTGGCGCGGATCGCGGCGATCGCGGTGTTCAGCTTGTCCTTCAGCGGGTCACCCTGGCGGACTGCGATACCGGCGCCGATGCCGTTGATTTCCTTGTCGACGGGAAGCGTGGTCAGGATCTTGCAGCAAGCGCCGGCGTCAGACTTGACCCACTGCGAGAGAACGACGACGTCGTCGATAACGGCGTCGATACGGCCGTTCGAAACGTCGAGCTTGTACTCGTCGGCGGTCGGGTAGAGCTTCAGCTCGGTGTCGGCCAGGTGCTTTTCAGCATAGTTGGCGTGGGTGGTCGAGGTCTGGGCGCCGATCGTCTTGCCCTTCAGGCCGGCGACGTCGGTGATCGTCGAATCCTTCGGCACGGCGATTGCCGGCGGGGTGTTGTAGTACTTGTTGGTGAAGTCGACGAGCTTCGAGCGCTCCGGCGTGATCGACATGGACGAAACGATCATGTCGAACTTCTTGGCCTGGAGAGCCGGGATGATGCCGTCCCAGTCGTTGCTGACGAAGGAGCATTCAGCCTTCATTTCAGCGCAGAGAGCCTTGGCGATGTCGATGTCGAAGCCCTTGATCTCGCCGCTGGCGTCGACGAATTCGAAAGGCGGGTAGGTGGAATCGGTACCGATCACGAGCTTCTCGCCATCGGCCATTGCCGAGCCGGCGAAGAGGGACAACGCTGCAAGCGACGCTGCGGCGAGGAGATTGGAGATACGCATAGAGATCCTCTCTGTTGGCGACCGCTGCGTCTTCTTTTTATCCGCCAGCGGCCAGAATGCGGCGGGCATGAGCACCGCCTTGACGCGATAATCAAACCTTTTTGGCGCAAATTGCAACTGGAATCCGCGCGCCTTTGTTGCGTCGCAAACTATGGCGAAGATGAACGGAGGCGGACCGAGGTGTTCATAGCGGGTTAATGGAGGTGTTCCTAAAAAACGCATGGAACAAATCCGGGCCTCGGAAATTTCGGTCCCGACTCAACATGCGGAGTGCGCGCAACAAGCACTCTGAAAAGCCAATAAGGAACGAGGAAACCCTATGGGAATGAAATCGAGATTGTTCGCCAGCGCTGCCTTTCCGCTGCTTTCGCTGACACTGGCCGTCACGCCGGTGCATGCGTCAGCGCTCGGCGGCACCGGCGCGGCGCAGTCGCCCCAGGCGATCAGCGGCTCGTATGAGGTTGCCCAGGATGCGCCTTCGGAAGATGAATTGCTGAAGAAGCGCCACAAGCAGCCGGAGGCCGAACAGCAGCAACAGCAGGAGGCTGCTCCGCAGGCCGAGCAGCAGCAGGAGGCGCCGAGCCGCAAGCAGCGCGAGGCCGCGCCGCAGGCCGAGGAAGCAGCCCCGCAGGCAGAACAGGCGCAGCCATCGGAAGAGCAGCAGCCGCGCCGCAAGAAGCGGGAAGCAGCCCCCGAGGCGGAGCAGGTTGCCCCTCAGGCCGAGCCGGCACAGCCCGCTGAAAACCAGGAACAGCCACGCCGCAAGAAGCGCGAGGCGGCTCCCGAAGCTCAACAGCAGGAGCAGGCAGCTCCGCAGGCAGAACCTACCGAACAGCCAGCCGAGAAGCCGCGCCGCAAGCGCGATCAGCAGCCTGCACAGCAGGAGGCCGCTCCGGTCCAGAATGAAGCCCAGCCTCAGGTAGAGCAGGCGAAGCCGGAAGTAGAAAAGGCAAAGCCAAAGGCCGAAGAAGCCAAGCCGCAGACAGAAGAGGCCAAGCCGCAGGCCGGTGAAGCGAAGCCTGCAGTAACCGAAGAGGCACAGCCCGATCAGCAGCGTCCGCGCAAGGGCGACAAGAAGCAGCAGGCGACCGAAGGCGAGCAGCATCAAGAGCCTGCCGCAAAGCCCGGCAAGAAGAATGCTCAGCAGGCCGAGCAGCCTGCCGAAGGCAAGACGCCTGTGCCGACGGAATCGCCAGCCCCCGATCAGGCACCCGTACCGGCCGAATCGCCGGTACCGGCAAAGCCGCCGGTTCCGGCAGAACCCGGCCAGGCGCAGAAGCCTGCAGTCGAAGGCCAGCCGCAGCAGGGTGAGCAGCAGCCGGCTCCCGGTCAGCAGCCCGGTGCCAATACTGCGGAACAGCCCGCCGTGAACGGTCAGCAGCCGGTGGCCGAGCAGGCAATCCCGGCACCTGAAAAGGTGACGCCGCAGGAGCTTGAGCGCCGCAAGCAGATCGCTGCCGATCCAAGCAAGAGCACTGAGACGGTGGTTCTGCCGGTCGAGAATGGTGCGGCCGTTCTCGATAGCGACAAGGATGCCGACCGTTCGGGCGGCCGTGACGGCCGCCGCCAGCGCGACAAGCAGCGTGCGGACGAGCAGCAGCCGGTCTTCGTGCCGAAGTCTGATGCTGATGCACAGCGCGCAGCTGGCGGCGAAGCCCGTCCGCCGGTCAAGATCGAAGCCGTTACCGCCGAGGAAGGCCGCCGGCTCGACCGCCGTCCGCAGTTCCAGCGTCCTGACGGCGCGCAGGTCGAAGGACGTGTCGGCGACGACAACCGCGTTCTGCTGCAGATCAACAACAATATCGTGGTGCGCAGCGACGACGACCGCCGCTTCATCCGCGATGGCGAACGGCCGATGTATGAGCAGCTGCCGCGTGACCGCTATCGCGAAACGATCGACCGCCCGGACGGCTATCGCATCGTGACGATCCGCAACCGCTATGGCGACATCATCCAGCGTTCGCGTGTCGATAGCCGCGGCCGTGAGTATGTCCTCTACTACTCGCCGGAGCTCTACGACAATCCGGATCAGGATTACTTCGAGGATCCGGGTGCAGATCTGCCGCCGATGCGTCTGCGGATCCCGGTTCGCGACTACATCATCGACACCAGCAGCGATCCGGATCGCGATTATTACGACTTCCTGCGCGAGCCACCGGTCGAGCCGGTCGAGCGAGTCTATTCGCTGAACGAAGTGAAGTATTCGGCTCGTATCCGCGACAAGGTGCGCCGTATCGACCTCGATACCATCACCTTCGCCACCGGCAGTGCCGAAATCCCGATGAGCCAGGCGCGCAGCCTGCGCAAGGTCGCGGATGCGCTAAACGAGGTGCTGCAGAAGGATCCGAGCGAGACCTTCCTGATCGAAGGTCACACGGATGCCGTCGGCTCCGATCAGAGCAATCTGGTTCTCTCGGACCAGCGCGCGGAATCGGTCGCCAACGTGCTGTCAGATGTCTATGGCATCCCGCCTGAAAACATGGCGACGCAGGGTTATGGCGAGCGCTACCTGAAGGTCAACACGGCCGGTCCGAACCAGGAAAACCGCCGCGTCACCATCCGCCGCGTCACGCCGCTGGTGCGTCCGGTCGCCTCCAACAACTGAGGCGGGGCCGATATCGAAATAAGAGCCGCCGGGCGACCGGCGGCTTTTTCTATGGCTGAAAGGCTGGAAGGCCGAGGGTTGCGGCGATGAAATCGGCGATCGCCAGCGTGTCGTCGAGGTCGAAGCGCGGCAGGGCCGTATCCGTGACGGGATGGTCGGCGGCGATGGCGCAGATATAAGGATCAGTGGGCGCCAGCGGCTCGCGCTTGGCGGCCTGCAGGCGGCGGGCCTCGATCTTCGGGATCTTTTCGTGCTTGTAGCCTTCGATCAGCACCAGGTCGCAAGGGGCGAGGCGAGCCAGTATCTCTTCAAAGGCGGGCTCTGGTTCGCCGCGCAGCTCGTGCATGATGGCATAGCGCGTACCCGAGACGATCGTCACCTCATGGGCGCCGGCCTGCCGGTGGCGGTAGCTGTCGGCGCCAACCTTGTCGATGTCGAAGTCATGATGGGCGTGCTTGATCGTGGAGATGCGATAGCCGCGGCGGGTGAACTCCTGGACGAGGCGCACGGCAAGTCCGGTTTTGCCGGAGTTCTTCCAGCCGGCGATGCCGAAGACCCGCGGGCAGCTCATGACGGCAGCGCCTGCAGCCAGCGCTCGGCCTCGATGAGATCGTCAGGGGTGTTGATGTTGAAAAAGGGATCGAGCATAGCGGCACGAGTCGGGCGGAGCGGAAATTGAACTTCCGCAACGTCGTGCCGTAACAGGAAGTCGCGGACACGGCGCTTTTCGTCGGTGACGATCCAGGATTCCAGGTCTGCCGCGAGCGCGACGGGCCACAGGCCGAAGACCGGGTGGCTGCGGCCTTCCGATGCGGCGATCGCGACCCTTTCCGGGTGATCGAGCGCACCGATGAAATCTGCTACCAGTTCGGCCGGGAAGAAGGGGCTGTCGATCGAGATGGTAACGACGTGGCTGACGCCTTCGAGCTTCGCCGCATAGGCCATGGCAGCGTGGATGCCTGCCATCGGTCCTGCCTTGCCGGGGATGATATCCGGAATGAAGGCGAGGCCACATTGCCGTTCGCTGCCGGCGTTGACGGCGATCGACGAGACCTGCTGCGAGAGCCGCGATATCGCGTGGTCGAGCAGCGTGCGGCCGCCGAGCCGGGCCGAGGCCTTGTCGGAGCCCATACGCGAGGAGCGTCCACCGGCGAGGATGACGCCCGGGATATTGGTCTTCTGCGGCGGGAAATCGGCCATGGTGGATCTCAGACTGGGCTTCTCGGTTCGGATTCCTGCGCCAGCGGTGCAACGCGGCGCTTGGCCTCACGATAGAACGTATAGAGGCCGGAGGCGATGACGATCGCCGCACCCGTCAGTGTCCAGGCATCCGGCAGTTCGGAGAAGAACAGGAAGCCGAGGAGGCCGGAAAAAATCAGGCTCGTGTAGCGGAAGGGCGCCACAAAGGAGACTTCGCCGGTCCGCATGGCCGTGATCACCGACTGGTAGCCGATCAGCACGAGAACAGAAGCGAGTAGCAGATGGGACAGCGCGGTCCATGTCGTCGGGTGCCAACCGCCAAGCGGCGGCATCAAGAGAGCGCCGAAGAAGGCGACCGAAATGGCGGTGACGACAGTCACCATCAGCGACGGAATTTCCGGATCGATCGAGCGTGTCGCAAGATCGCGTCCGGCTGTCGTCAAAACGCTGGCAACGCAGAGCAGGGCTGCCGGCGTAAAACCTTCCGGGCCGGGGCGGATGATGATCATCACCCCGATCAGACCGACGAGGATCGCTGACCAGCGGCGCCAGCCGACCGGCTCGTTGAAGAACAGCGCGGCGCCGAAAGTGACCACCAGCGGCAGCGATTGCAGGATCGCCGAGGCATTGGCGATCGGCATCATTCCGAGCGCCGTGATGTAGGTGACGGCAGCCAGCATCTCGCAGATGACGCGCAGGATGATGATCGGCTTCAGAATGATCGTCCAGGAGCGCAGGGCGCCCATCTTGCGGGCGATCAGATAGACCAGGACGCTGGTGAACAGGCCGCGGATGAACATGATCTGCCCTGCATTCATGTCACCGATCACCGATTTCGAGAGGGCGTCACTGGCCGAAAAACCGGCCATGGCCATGCTCATGAAAATGGCGCCCTGGGTATTGCGAGACCGCGGCATGCTAAGAGATTCCCGATAATGCTGAGGCCCTTTTAGAGGGGAAGAAGCGGGAATGAAATCGATTGCAAGTCACAGTCTGCATAAATCGATGGCGCAGTGCACAATAGGGCAGCAGTCCGTCGCCACGACGGCCGCTTGAACAAAAGCGGAGCGGTAGCGTTTCCCTTATGAGTGAAAGCGGCATGTCCGCGGCTTTCGAAAATCCAGGGAGATCATCATGCCGACCGAAATTCCAAACCCGGCCGAAACGCCCCGCGGCCCGACGCCGACACCCGGGATACCGGATCGTGTTCAGGAGAAGCCGCCGCTGACGCCGGCTCAGGATCCGGCCGACAACAAGAACCCCAACGACCCGACGCCGCCCAATCCGGCATTGCTGCCGATCGGCGATCCCGCAGGGGCGGCGTAGCGCAGGCGCTAACGCAAATTCCAGGAAGTCACCCGCCGGTGACGCTCATGTGGCGTGCGACGGCGGGTTTTTTATGGGTGCGATCGATGATGAAATCGTGGCCTTTGGGCTTGCGGGTGATGGCTTCGTCGATCGCCGCGTAGAGCAGGCCGTCATCTTCGGTGGCGCGTAACGCGGAGCGCAGGTCGGCGGCATCGTTTTGCCCGAGGCACATGAAGAGCGTGCCGGTGCAGGTCAGCCGGACGCGGTTGCAGCTCTCGCAGAAATTATGGGTCATCGGCGTGATGAATCCGAGGCGGCCGCCGGTTTCGCCGACGCTCACATAGCGCGCCGGGCCGCCCGTCTGGTAGCCGATATCGGTCAGCGTAAACTGCTTTTCCAGCGAAGCGCGCAGCTCCGAAAGCGGCAAATACTGGTCGGTACGATCCTCATCGATTTCGCCCATCGGCATCGTCTCGATCACCGTCAGGTCCATGCCGCGGCCATGGGCGAAGCGCAGCATGCCGGGGATTTCATGCTCGTTGAAATCCTTCAGCGCGACGGCGTTGAGTTTGATCTTCAGACCGGCCTTCTGCGCCGCATCGATGCCCTGCATGACCTTTTCCAGGTCGCCCCAGCGGGTGATCCTGTGGAACTTGTCCGGGTCGAGCGTATCGAGCGAGACATTGATGCGCCGTACGCCGCAATCATAGAGCTCCTCGGCATGACGGGCGAGCTGGGAGCCGTTGGTGGTCAGCGTCAGCTCCTCAAGGCCGGTGCCGACCTGCTTTCCGAGCGCGCGGATCAAAAACATGATGTTCTTGCGCACCAGCGGCTCGCCGCCCGTCAGGCGGATCTTGCGGACGCCCTTGGCGATGAAGGCGGAACAGAGCCGGTTGAGCTCTTCGAGCGAAAGCAGATCCTTCTTCGGAAGGAAGGTCATGTTCTCGGCCATGCAATAGGTGCAGCGGAAGTCGCAGCGGTCGGTGACGGACACACGCAGATAGCTGACGGCCCGTCCGAACGGGTCGATCATCGGGCTTGCATCCGCAACAAGCGGTGCAGCGCTTCCTATCGTGCCGACATTGCTGTTCACCGATACCTCCGCAATCATGTTAATGTGGTCATATGTGACTGTGCCGTCAAGGTAAACGGTACAGGCACACGGTAGATTGAGCTTGCCAGAAAACGCCTCAATGCCTACTCAACGAATGCGAACGGAGTGCAGCAATGAGCGACATCTGGCCCACCGAACTCAGGGTTTCGAAAGACCGGCAGCGTCTTGCCGTGACGTTCAACGACGGGCAGAGCTTCGATCTCTCGGCCGAAATGCTGCGTGTTCTATCGCCTTCGGCGGAGGTGCAGGGGCATGGTCCGGGGCAAAAGCTCACGGTTCCCGGCAAGCGCAACGTGGCGATCATCGCCATGACGCCGACCGGGAACTACGCCGTGCGCATCGGCTTCGACGACATGCACGACACCGGCATCTTCACCTGGACCTATCTGCGGGAACTCGGCGAACGGGGTGTCGAACTGTTTGCAGATTACGAGAAGGAACTGGCCGAAAAAGGCATGAGCCGGGACGTGGCGGAACAGCCGCGTTGATTGACAATAGCCATAGGGGGCATGGATGGCGGGAACTGCGATGAGAAACTGGCTTCGGGCCAAGGGTAGCCCGGGCGGCAGCAAGGTCACCTTTCTGGAATTGTTCTTCGACCTTGTCTTCGTCTTCTCGATTTCCCAGCTCTCACATGCGCTTGCCGCCCACTACACGCCACTCGGCGCCGCCGAAGCGGCGCTGATGACATTTGCGGTCTGGTGGGTCTGGATCTTCACGGCTTGGGTGACCAACTGGCTAGACCCCGATAAAATGCCGGTGCGGGCGATGCTGATCGTCCTGATGCTGCTTGGCCTCGTTCTCTCCTCGTCGATCCCCGAAGCCTTCGGCGACAAGGGGCTGTTGTTTGCCGGCGCCTATGTGCTGATGCAGGTGGGGCGCTCGCTTTTCACCGTCTATGCGGTGCGGCATTCCAGCCATTCCAACTATCTGAATTTCACGCGTATCAGCATCTGGCTGGCGGTATCGGGTGTGTTCTGGATCGCCGGAGGCCTGCTCGAGCATGAGGCAAGACTGATCGCCTGGGTGATTGCGCTCGCCATCGAATATGCCGGTCCTGCGTCTGGTTTCTTCGTGCCGGGTCTTGGCAAATCGACCACCGCCGACTGGGATGTTTCCGGTGCGCATATGGCTGAGCGCTGCGCTCTTTTCATCATCATCTGCCTCGGCGAGGCCGTTCTCGTCTCGGGCCGCACCTTCTCCGAAATGCCGTTCTCGCCGATGACCGGCCTCGTTCTGGTCACCAGCTTTGCATCAACCGTTGCCATGTGGTGGCTCTATTTCCGCTTCGGCCATGAGCGGGCGGCGCATCGGATCGAACACGAGGAGACGCCAGGAAGTCTGGCACGCCAGGCGTTCACCTATGCGCATATCCCGATTCTGGCAGGCATCATCGTCGATGCCGTGGCTGTGGAATTCATGTTCTCGCATCCGCACGAGGTTGGCGATATCGGCATTGCCGCTGCCGTGCTCGGCGGCGCCGGGCTGTTCCTGGCGGGAAACCTCTGGTTCAAGGGTGCCGTCAGCGGGCGGGCGCCGCTCTCGCATCTGGCAGGCATCATCCTTCTGATCCTGCTCGCGTTTCTGTCGCCAGCCGTCGAGATCTACGTGATGGGGATACTGGCAGCACTGGTGCTCGTCATCGTCGCGGTCTGGGAGTACCGGTCGCTGGGTTCGGCGGCGCCCGCGCCGACGCTGCACTAGCGCTCAGTCGTCGTCCTTCAGGTCCTGCTGCAGCAATGCGATGATGCGTTCCATGGAGCCCGCCATGGCCATGCATTGCTCCAGCGGCTCGTCTGATAGCATGCGGTCAATCAGGTCGGTCTGGATCACCATGGCCTTTTCCGTCAGCGCGCGGCCGTCTTCCGTCAAATAGAGCCGCAGCACCCGCTTGTCGCGCTCGTCGCCGCGCCGCTCGATCAAGCCGCGCTTTTCCATCTGCGGCAGCAGCATGCTCATGTTGGAGCGGCCGACCAGCAGTTTGCGGGCTAGATCCTGCTGCGTCAGGCCCTCGAAGCGGTAGAGATTGATCAGGATATCGAGATGCGGTGTCTTGATATCGAACTCGGCCAGCGAGCGGCCGAGCGATTGCTGCATCAGCTGGCACGCGCGGGCAACGGCGATCCAGCTGCGAAAACGCGGATGATCCCAGGGAAGGGATTGATTTTTGTTCATCGTTGTACTTTATTGTTCAGTGTTGAACATTGTTGGATTCCCACTATGGCAAACTTTGCGCTTGCGGTCACCCGCTTCGGATTTCGCGCGCTGCAGGCTCTTTCGCCCGATCTGGCGGGCGAGGCGGCCTTCCGCCTGTTCTGCCGTACGCCCTCGCTTCGCCCCAAGGGAGCAAAGGCCAAGGCCGCACACGCCGCTGGATCCTTGTGGCTGAAAAATGCGGAGCGCATCGCGATCCGGCTTGCGAACGGCCGCTGCGCGAGAGCCTACAGGATCAATGGCGGCGCGCGCGGGCAGCGCAAGCGCTATCTCGTAACCCACGGCTGGGGCTCGGGCATGGCCTATATGACCGATCTGATCGCAATGCTGGCCAAGGACGGTGCCGAGATCATCGCGCTCGATTTCCCGGGACATGGGATCTCCGGCGGACGCTCGCTGCATATGGGGATGGCGGTGGAGGCGATCGCGGCAGCCCAGGATCGTCTCGGCCGATTCGATGCCGCGATTGGCCATTCCTTCGGCGGTGCAGCTTTGATGGTATCGGCGACCGGCATCCTGCCGCAGATCCACAAACTGGAAGCGGAGAAGATCGTCACTATCGGCTCGCCAAGCGAGATGGCTTGGCTGTTTCATGATTTCGGCCGGATGATCGGCCTTGGCAGGCAGGCGCAGGCGGCCTTGGAGCGCAAGGTTCAGCGCGTAACCGGGCGCAAGCTCGCCGATTTCGATGTCGGCACTTCGGCTGGCCGTCTCGCGGTGCCGGTTCTTGTCGTCCATGCCGAAGACGACAAGGAAGTAAGCGCCCATCATGCGCGGCGCTATGCGGCGTCCGGAGAGAATGTCAGGCTGTTCTGGGCCAACAGCTTCGGCCACCGGCGGATCATCGGCGCCGAACCGGTGCTGCAGGAGATCAAGTCGTTTCTTGATGCCGCTCCCGGCAAGAGCGATGCCGAGATCGTTTCTCTTTTCGAGCTTCCGGTGCGGCGCGCGTCATTGTAGCGTCATCTTAGGCGGCTAATGAAGGCCGTAAACCGGGATGCAGGCGATCATGAAAATCATCAGGACCGTGGAAGAACTCGGCGAGATCTATGCAGGCGGGCTGACGCAGGCTTCGGTTGCCAAGGTCACCAAGGTGCTGACGCCGCTCTACCGGCAGATGATCGAGGCCGCGCCATTCGTGGCGCTGGCGACGGTTGGACCTGAGGGTCTCGACTGCTCGCCGCGCGGCGACATCGGCGGCGTCGTCAGGATCATCGATGAGAAAACCCTCCATCTTCCGGACTGGCGCGGCAACAATCGCGTCGATTCGCTTTCAAATATCGTTCGCGATCCGCGATTGGCGCTGATGTTTCTGGTGCCCGGATCGAACACGACGATGCGGATCAATGGCCGCGGCGTGGTCTCTGATGACGAGAGCCTGCTCAAAAGCTTCGAGATGGACTGCAGGCATCCGCGCACTGTCGTGGTGATTACAGTCGATGAAGTCTACTTCCAGTGCGCCAGGGCGCTGATGCGCTCGCAGATCTGGAACCCGGAAACCTTCGCCGATCCGGCAAACCTGCCGACACCGGGCATGATGTTGAAGGCGGCGGCAGGCGATTTCGACTACGAAACCTATGACCGCGAATGGGCGGGACGCGCCGCGAAGACAATGTGGTAGCGCGTCACCGGATGGTGATGGTCAGGCCTTGTAGATCAGCCAGCTTTTGGTGAAGTCCTTCTGCATACCATCCTCATAGAGGACGCTGCAGTTGCGGCCGGCGTGCTTGGCGCCGTAGAGGGCGATATCGGTCTTGTAATAGAGCTCTCCCGCATCATCGGCATGCGATGCCATGCAGACACCCATGGAAACCGTGACCGGGCCATAGTTGATGCGGGTGCGGGAGTTCTTGAACGGCGTCGCTTCGAGGGTCCGGCGGATCCGCTCGGCCATGCCCATGACCTCTTCCTGCGTATTGCCGTCGATGATCAGGGCAAATTCTTCGCCGCCTGTGCGTGCCACGAAGATATCGCGGCGGACATTGGCGCGGATAACCGAGGCAACTGTGGCAAGGATCTTGTCGCCGACCGGGTGGCCGTAGGTGTCGTTGATCTTCTTGAAGTTGTCGATATCGGCCAGCACAAGAGCGGTCACCGGCTTCAGGGCGACGTTGTCGAAGACGGCGGCGAGCCGGTCGTCGAAGGCGCGGCGGTTGGACAGACGGGTCAGCGAGTCGGTGTTGGCGATGCGCTTATACTCGTCGAGTTCCTTGCGGACCTCATCCATTTCCTGCGAGCGCTGAGCGACATTCTCGACGGTACGTTCGCCGTGGGCCATAGTGTCGCCGGTTGCCTGGGTCAGCAGGGTGATGGCGTTTTCGAGGAGATCGACACTGGTGGTGTTCTTGGTGTTGATACGGCGGTAGGTTTCGCCGAGCAGCTTGTTGTAGCTCTCGAGAGAGGTCTGCTCCTGGCGCAGCACTCTGAGCAGTCCCTCAAGTTCGGCGGCGATGCGGGAATGGACATCGTCGAAGACGCGGGCGGGAGAGTGGGTGAAGTATTGCGAGCCGAGCTCGTCGAGTTCTTCCTGCGTCGCCTGTCCGCCGAGTGCCGCGAGATCGCGCGTCAGGGCCGGATTGGAACCGATATAGGCTTCGTAGAAGAGTTCGTAATTGCGCGGGATTGGCGCGACGCCCATAGAACGCATGGCAAAAGTGATCTGGCCTGCGACATCCGGGATCTGCGCTTTCTGCGCTGCAGCCGTATTCATCCGGCATACTCCTCAAGGAATTAGAAAAGCAATCTTCTATTGGTTAGCTTAAATTCGTTGGGAAACAATTAAGACGATATATACCAACGATTACATGTGATTATTCTGGTTGTATATTCCAGAAATACTATAGCATTGAAAAAAATCAGGAATCTGAGGGATGCTCACACCTGAGGCTGTCTTCCGGCTGTGGCCGGTTGAAAGTTTCCCGGAAAATCTCTGAAAAAATTTGCATAAGCGTGTTCTTATTTCATTGACGGTGCCGGCAAAGGCGTCTCCGTTTTGTGAACGTGGCTTTGCCTTGCCGTCAGAGAGATATCAAGATCATTGCTTCCGAAGCTATTTTAAACGCTCCGGAAGCTAATGCGTGTAGTCCCGGCATCAGCCGAGATTGAGTTCCTGGAAGAAGTCGTTACCCTTATCGTCGATAACGATGAAAGCAGGGAAGTCCTCGACCTCGATCTTCCAGACGGCTTCCATGCCGAGTTCCGGATATTCGAGAACCTCAACCTTCTTGATGCAGTCCTGTGCGAGACGTGCTGCCGGGCCGCCGATGGAGCCGAGATAGAAGCCCTGATGCCTCTTGCAGGCTTCGCGCACGGCACGCGAGCGGTTGCCCTTGGCGAGCATCACCATCGAACCGCCGAAGGACTGGAACTGGTCGACATAGCTGTCCATGCGGCCCGCAGTCGTCGGACCGAAGGAGCCGGAGGCATAGCCTGCCGGGGTCTTGGCCGGACCGGCGTAATAGACGGGGTGGTTCTTCATATAGTCAGGCATGCCTTCGCCATTTTCCAGGCGTTCGCGGATTTTCGCATGCGCAAGGTCGCGGGCAACAATGATGGTGCCAGTCAGCGACAGGCGGGTCTTGACCGGATGCTTGGAAAGCTCGGCGAGAATGCCGGCCATCGGCTGGTTGAGGTCGATGCGGACCATCGATTCCGACAGCTTCGTCTCATCGATCTCCGGCATGTATTTCGAGGGGTCGGTCTCGAGCTGTTCGACGAAGATGCCCTCACGGGTGATCTTGCCCTTGGCCTGACGGTCGGCGGAACAGGAGACGCCGAGGCCGATCGGCAGCGAAGCGCCGTGGYGGGGCAGGCGGATGACGCGCACGTCATGACAGAAATACTTGCCGCCGAACTGGGCGCCGACCCCCATCTGCTGCGTCAGCTTGTGGATTTCCTTTTCCATCTCGATGTCGCGGAAGGCGTGGCCGCTTTCCGAGCCCTCGGTCGGCAGGTCGTCGAGATAGCGCGTCGATGCGAGCTTGACCGTCTTCAGGTTCATCTCGGCGGAAGTGCCGCCGATGACGATCGCCAGATGGTAGGGGGGACAGGCTGCCGTGCCCAGCGTCAGGATCTTCTCCTTGAGGAAGTCGATCATGCGGTCATGCGTCAGCAGGGACGGCGTGCCCTGGTAGAGGAAGGTCTTGTTGGCGGAGCCGCCGCCCTTGGCGACGAACAGGAAGTCGTAGCTGTCGGTGCCTTCTTCATAAATATCGATCTGGGCCGGCAGGTTGTTCTTGGTGTTCTTTTCCTCGAACATCTTGATGGGCGCCAGCTGCGAATAGCGCAGGTTCTTCTTTTCATAGGCGTCAAGCACGCCCCTGGACAGAGCCGCGGTATCGCCGCCTTCAGTCCAGACGCGGCGCCCCTTCTTGCCCATGATGATGGCGGTGCCGGTATCCTGGCACATCGGCAACACGCCGCCGGCGGCGATATTGGCATTCTTCAGCAGATCATAGGCAACGAAACGGTCGTTGTCGGTGGCCTCGGGATCATCGAGGATCGAGGCGAGCTGCTTCAGATGGCCGGGGCGGAGCAGGTGGTTGATGTCGGCAAAGGCGGTCTCGGCCAGCAGCCGGATGCCCTCTGGCTCGACCGCCAGGATCTCCTGACCCTTGAAGCTGTCGACCGAGACGTAGTCGCTGCTGATCTTGCGGTATTGCGTCGTGTCTTTGCCGAGCGGGAAGAGATCGTCAGCCATTGGAAACCTTTCGAATGGGCTAGTTTGGAAGCGATCTAAATCCGGGCGCGGCGAAATGCAATGCGCTGGAGAAGGGTCTTGGTTCCGCCGCGGCAAAAAGCCCGCCCGGCAGAGCCGGACGGGCCTCGATCCGAAGGAGTCAGATCAGATTAGAATGCACGCTGCAGGCGGAAGAAGCCCGTAACGCCGGTGTAGCTTGCGCCAACCGTAGAGGTGTCAGAGTCGTGATCGACGTAGGTGACTGCGAGCTTCGCTGCCAGATTCTGAACGACCTGATAGTCGAGCGTTACGCCTGCGCGCCACTCGCTACCACCGTCAAATTCCTGCTCGCCAGCCAGGCCGGTGACATCGACATTGCCGGTGTACTGGAAGCCAGGGGTGATCGTGAACTTGTCGGTCGCCTTGATGGCGTACTGGGCTGCAACAGTCCATTCGCCCTTGGTGAAGTAGGCGCTAGGACCGTCAGCCCAGATCGCTGCGATGCCGAGCGTGCCGGGGCCGATGTCGGCGCCGATCTTGCCGCGAACAGCGAAGTTGTCAGCATCGACGTCGTAGCCAGCGAGAACTTCGTATGTGAAGCTGCCGGCCTTGCCGCCGATTGCAGCGTCGATACCGAGGTCGTTGCCGCCAGTTTCCCAAGCGAAGCCGTTACCGCCGAGTTCTTCGAGCGCGACGCCAGCGTAGAAGCCGTTGGCTTCGTACTGATAACGGGCCGTGTTGAAGCTCGTGGTGCCGGAGTTGGTGATGTCGAATTCGCCCGAGAAGTCGTTATCCCACCAGTTGACGAACTTACCGACTCGCAGGCCAGCGATGTCAATGTAGGCGGTGTCGAGAACGGTTGCGTTCTGAGCGCCGCTTGGGCTCAGAGCGCCGTCCTTGATTGACGGGCCACGATAGTTGGCCTGGTAAACGATAACGCCGGTGAGCGGGCCGTATTCGGTATCGCTCTTGGCAGTGAACTGAACCTGACCGCGGGTACGGACGTTCCAGTCTTCGCCGCCCTTGCCGGTGGCCGGATTGTCGGTGCCGTCGCCAAACGCGAAGTTGACGTCGAAACGGATGTAGCCGTTGATCTTCAGGCAGGTTTCAGTGCCCGGGATGTAGAAGTAGCCGGTGCCGTAGGCGTCGCAGACGCGAACGTATTCGACGGCTTCCGGTTCTGCAGCGACGATGGCGTCTGCGGCGTGAGCGCCGGAAACTGCTGCGAGAGCTGCAGCGGAGCCAAGGAGAAGGCTCTTGATGTTCATGGATAACCTCCAATTCAAAGTTTCGATTGGGCTGGGATTTTTTGCCAACGGCATTCCCTTTCCCGGCCCTTGTTTTTGAGAAGAAGGTGGCATGCCCCCAACTTCGAGGCGGTGGGTACAGGGCGAACGAAACGTCAAAATTACAAGTTTGTCACAACGGGTGGTAAAGTATCGATGTTGCGTATTTGTCACGCGTATGTATATATAAACGCCAACGTACAGTAATATACTGAACTATAGGTAATATATTACATAATTATAATGAATCCTGATGTTGAGTTTATATTTTATAATATATTGTAATTACATTTCTATATTCGAATCTTAATCTTATTTTCCGAAGTCGCGGCGTTTTTATACGTCCGTCATGGAGCGGCGCTAGAGGTTCGCCCCGGGCAAACCCAAGGCCCGTTTATGCCGGGAAAAACGGCGAAAGGCTCGCGAAGTGACCTCCGCGAGCCTTTCTTGTTCAACGGGCTTTGCTTGCTCGGCCTTACTTCGGTCCGATCATCTGCTCCGGCCGGACGACCGAATCATACTGTTCCGACGTCACCATTCCGCTGGCGAGCGCTTCTTCCTTCAAGGTCGTGCCGTTCTTGTGGGCCGTCTTGGCGATCTTGGCGGCGTTGTCGTAGCCGATCGTCGGGGCAAGGGCGGTGACCAGCATCAGGGAGCGCTCGAGGCCTGCCTTGATGTTGTCTTCGCGGGCTTCGATGCCGACGACGCAATTGTCGGTAAAGGAGATCGCGGCATCGCCGAGCAGCTGAACCGATTGCAGGAAGTTATAGGCCATCATCGGATTGTAGACGTTGAGTTCGAAATGGCCCTGGCTGCCGGCGAAGGTGAGGGCGGCATTGTTGCCGAACACCTGGGCGCAGACCTGGGTCAGCGCTTCGCACTGGGTCGGATTGACCTTGCCGGGCATGATCGACGAGCCGGGTTCGTTTTCCGGCAGCGCCAGTTCGCCGAGACCGGCGCGCGGGCCGGAGCCGAGGAGGCGGATGTCGTTGGCAATCTTGAAGAGGGCTGCAGCTGCGGCATTGATGGCGCCATGGCTGAAGACCATGCTGTCATGCGATGCCAGCGCCTCGAACTTGTTGGGCGCCGTTACGAATGGCATATCGGTGATCTTGGCGATCTCATCGGCAACCGCTTCGGCAAAGCCGACCGGCGCATTCAGGCCGGTGCCGACGGCCGTGCCGCCTTGTGCGAGTTCGCAGAGGCCGGGAAGCGTCATCTCGATCCGCTTGATCGCCGAACCCACCTGTGCAGCATAGCCCGAAAACTCCTGTCCCAGCGTCAGCGGCGTGGCGTCCTGCGTATGCGTACGGCCGATCTTGATGATGTGATTGAACTCGACCACCTTCATGTCGAGCGCGGCGTGCAGGTGCTTGAGGGCGGGCAGCAGGTGATGAGCGAGCTGTTCGGCGCAGGCGATATGCATCGCTGTCGGATAGGTGTCGTTCGACGACTGACTCATATTGACGTGATCGTTCGGATGAACAGGCTTCTTCGAGCCCATAACGCCGCCCAGCATTTCGATGGCGCGGTTGGAGATCACTTCGTTGGCATTCATGTTCGACTGCGTGCCGGAGCCCGTCTGCCAGACAACGAGCGGGAAGTGGTCGTTGAGCTTGCCGTCGATGACCTCCTGCGCCGCCACTGAAATCGCCTTGCCGATCTCAGAGTCGAGCTGGCCGAGTTCGACATTGACGCGCGCGGCCGCCTGCTTGACGATACCGAGTGCGCGGACGATCGACAGCGGCTGCTTTTCCCAGCCGATTTTGAAGTTGCCGAGCGAGCGCTGGGCCTGTGCGCCCCAATAGCGGTCGCTCGCAACTTCTATCGGGCCAAAGGTATCTGTTTCGGTACGGGTCGTGCTCATCGCAGTGCCTTCCTCTGCTGTCGTCAGGATGGCGTCTTATAGGCCCGCAGCGCCGCCAAGAAAACCGTCTCGCGGCTTAAAATATGAGAGTGATTTTCATGTTTTAGGCCCGGTTGGCGTGGTATTTGGGACACGGCCGGAATTTTATGCGGAACAGCTGAAAAACGGGCTTTGGCGGCGGCGCGAAATTGGGTAAAAAATTAACCAATAATTTCATAATTTTGTGTGAACTGTGGAGCGCCGCCGCGAAGGATCACCTCACGCAAAGTTGAGTCGTCCGGCGCTGGCGGCGCAGGCTGGATTCTGCCAATGGAGCAGTGAGCCAGGCGGTAGAAATCTCGAATGGGCTCGGGCCCACGCCAAGACAGCATGACACTGGGACTGGAAAAAGCATGACATCGTTTTTCAAGGGTGCGGTTTCCGCACTGGCACTTTCCTGCGGCTTTGCGGCACTTGCTGCGCCCGCGCATGCCTATACGCTGATGGACATGATCCGCGGTGACCGGCCGCGCACCCAGAGCACCATCATCGATCCTTCCAATCCCGCGCAGATGCCGGCCATGCAGGCCCCCGTCGACGCGCCGCTGCCGAAGGTGACGTCGCCGACCTATTATACGTACAAGCCGGACCCGATGCGTCTGGTGAACACGGCGAAGTTTGCAGACCCGGTCGTAACCGGTGCCGTCGTCGATGCGTCGGCAACGTCGGGCGACCAGTCCGGCGTTCAGCGCCGCTATCTCGCCGATGCCAAGGTTCGCGCCGACGGCAATGTCGCGAAGTCGCTCGAAACCTATTACGGCGACACCAAGAACCCGCTCGTCTGGGTCAGCGGCACGGAAGTGAACGATCGCGCCAAGGCCGCCATGAGCTTCCTGGCAAGCGCCGGTTCCGTCGGTCTCGATCCGGCAGACTACGCCGTCGATCTTCCGGCTGCCGATGCCGCCAATCCTGACTCGACCGTTCGCGATCACGCGCTGACGCAGTTCGAACTTGAGCTGTCGTCGAAGGTTCTGGCCTATGTTCAGGACACGGTGCGCGGCCGTATCGATCCGAACAAGCTGTCGGGTTACCACGATTTCAAGCGCAAGGTCGTCAATCTCGATCCGGTGCTGAAGCTTGCCCGCATGAGCCCGGATGTCGGCTCTTATCTCGCCAGCCGCAGCCCGGATGGGCGTGAATTCGATATCCTGAAGAAGGAGCTTGCCAAGCTGAAGGCCGAAGGCGGCGACCAGGAGCAGATCACCATCTCGCTCAACGGCCTGTTGCGTCCGGGCGACAGCTCGCCGGAGATCGCCAATATCGTCAAGGCTGTCGGCAAACATGGTTCGGAAGCACTGAAGACCCAGCATGCTGCGATGCTCGCTGCCTATACCGGCGGTTCTGACTATTCGCCCGAGGTGGTGTCACTGGTCGAGGACTTCCAGAAGGAGCATGGCCTGAAGCCTGATGGCGTCATCGGTCAGGCGACCGTCCGCGTCATGACCGGCGGCGACAGCAACACGGCGAAGATCAACAAGCTCGTCGTCGCGATGGAGCAGGCCCGCTGGCTGCCGGAAGATCTCGGCTCGCGTTACGTGATGATCAACCAGCCTGCCTTCATGGTCTACTACCACAACGACAACAAGGAACAGTTGTCGATGCGCGTGGTCGTCGGCCAGCCGACGCATCAGACCAATTTCTTCGAAGATGAGATCCAAACCGTCGAGTTCAATCCGTTCTGGGGCGTGCCGCAGTCGATCATCATCAACGAGATGCTGCCGAAGCTGCGCGCCGATCCGAACTATCTCGACCGCATGGGCTATGAGGTGGCCGTCAACGGCCGTGCTGTTCCGTCTTCGAGCGTCGACTGGTACGGTTCGACCGCCAACGTTTCGGTGCGTCAGCCACCGAGCGGTGACAATGCGCTTGGCGAACTGAAAATCCTGTTCCCGAACTCGCATGCGATCTACATGCACGACACGCCGCAGCGCAGCTTCTTCAAGCGTGATATGCGCGCGCTGAGCCATGGCTGTGTGCGCCTTGCCGATCCGCGGGCGATGGCGGCTGCCGTGCTGAACACGACGGTCGACGATGTCGCCAAGCAGATCGCCAGTGGCCAGAACAAGGCTGTTTCAGTGCCGCAGCGGATCCCGATCTATATCGCCTACTTCACGGCCTGGCCGAACAAGGACGGCAATGTTGAATATTTCAACGACGTCTATGATCGCGATACCTACACGATGAAGGCCTTCGACATCACCAGCAAGGCGCGCGGCGCTCAGATTTGAGCGTTTTAATAGTCATGAAAAAGGCGGCTGGTGGCCGCCTTTTTTGTTTGCCATGCTGGCGGGCTCAGGCGGTCTGTACGGCCTTGTTGCCTGCCGCATAATCGCGGATCAGAGCGTTGGCGAAATCGGGCGTCAGTTCATCGAAGTGCTGGATGATGCGGGTGGGTTCCAGGCTCTCAATCGGCACGTCGGAATAGCCGAACGGGACGCCGATAGAGGCGACCGAGGCGTTCTTGGCAACGGCGATATCGTTAAAACTATCGCCGACCATGATGCTCCGCTCAGGCGTGCCGCCGGCCTTTTCGATCGTACTGAGGAGATGGCGGGCATCGGGCTTTCGGACCGGAAAGGTATCGCCGCCGGTGATCACCTCGAAATAGTGGGTCAGCTCAAGCTTTTCGAGCAGCGTGCGCGCCAGCGATTCCAGCTTGTTGGTGCAGACAGCCAGCTTGAAGCCGTTGGCCTTCAGATTGTCCATGGCTGCGACAAGGCCGGGATAGGGCTTCGTGTGGCCGGGCATCGTTTCCGTGTAATGCGCGATGAAGCGCTCGAGCAGCAATGGGGCCTCGCGTTCGGTCAGCGGGTGACCGCGCAGCTTGCAGGCGCGCTCGATCATCACCTTGGCGCCGTGACCGACGAGATGGGTCAGGTTGTCATAGCTGACCGGCTCGAGGCCGATCGAGCCGATCGAGTGATTGAGGCTCTCAATGAGATCGGCATGGGTATCGAGAAGCGTACCATCGAGATCGAATACGACAAGGGCAGGGGTCAAGGTCTGTTGCCTCTTCATGGAAATGGGTCGGTCCGGAGTAGGCGAAGGGCGGTCAAAAAGCAACGCCAAGACTAGGCTCTTTCGGGCTCGCCGCGATGCTTTTGCTTTTCAGTTTGCTTCGGTTATTTTGGCTTTCGTTTGGCATGCGAGCCGTGTTAACAGCACATCCAACGAAACAATCGGAGTAAGCGGCGCATGGATGCCCGCGAGATGAAGATCAAGGCTGCCGCGGTTGCGCTGACCCATGTGGAGAGCGGTATGCGCCTCGGTATCGGCACAGGGAGCACGGCTGAAGAGTTCGTGCGGCTGCTGGCGGAGAAGGTCGCAGGCGGCTTCAAGATCGAGGGCGTTCCGACATCCGAACGCACGGCGCGGCTTTGCGTCGAACTCGGCGTACCCCTGAAATCGCTCGATGAATTGCCGGAACTCGATCTGACCATCGATGGCGCCGACGAGGTGGATGGCGCCCTGCGTCTGATCAAGGGTGGCGGCGGTGCGCTGCTGCGTGAAAAGATCGTCGCCGCCGCATCCGGACGGATGATCGTCATTGCCGACGAAAGCAAGCTGGTGGAGACGCTCGGCCAGTTTCCGCTGCCGATCGAAGTCAATCCGTTCGGTCTGGTTTCGACCCGGATCACGATCGAGAAGGTCGCCGCAAAGCTCGGCCTCAGTGGCAGTCTCGCGATCCGCCGATCGGGTGACGGAGATTTTACCACGGATGGCGGCCACCACATTATCGATGCATCATTTGGCCGCATTCCTGATGCAGAGGCGCTTTCGAGCGAGCTGAATTCAATACCCGGTGTCGTTGAACACGGGCTTTTTCTCAATATGGCGGCACTTGCGATCATTGCTGGTCCATCCGGTGCCCGCACGCTGCAAGCGAACAGATAACAGGAGCATTGAACTCATGAAGACATTTGCAGGTCTTGGCCGCATCGCCGCTGCGACCGTAATTCTCTCCAGCTTCGCTTTCGGTACTGCCGTCAAGGCTCAGGAAGTCACGGAAGAGCAGCTGAAGGCAGCACGTGCGGCAATCGCTGCGATCGGCGCCACCGCTCAGTTCGACAACATCCTGCCGGGTCTGGCAGAGCGCCTCAAGGCCGGCCTGATCCAGGACTCGCCGAACTATGAAGACCAGATTTCGCAGACGGTCGATGCGACCGCTCTCGCCCTGGCGCCGCGCCGCGCTGACCTCGAAAAGGAAGCTGCGACCAACTATGCCAAGGCTTTCACCGTTGAAGAGCTGAAGGCGATCGCCGATTTCTACGGCTCCGACGTCGGCAAGAAGCTGCTCAAGGACGGCCCGATCGCTTCGCGCGAGACCAACCGTGCGGCCGATATCTGGGCTCAGGGTATCGCCCGCGACCTGCAGAAGAACGCCAGCGACGAACTTGGCAAGATCATCAAGGTCGAGCCGGTTCAGCTCGACACGCCGGCAGCACCGGCCGATGCTTCTGCCGCTCCGGCGCAGGCGCCCGCCAAGGCTCCGGCAAAGGCACCTGCCAAGGCTCCGGCTGCTCCGGCCCTCAACCTGCAGACCCCGCAATAAGCGGTTTCACGATTACGATGACGAAAGCCCGGCTCGCGCCGGGCTTTTGTTTTCGTGGCCACCGATACTATATGCTTTGTCAGCCTTCCCTCCCGATTCCCAACCGGAGCATTTCCTCATGTCTGCATATGATTACGACCTCTTCGTCATTGGTGGCGGTTCGGGAGGCGTAAGAAGCGCGCGCGTGGCGGCTTCGCTTGGCAAGAAGGTGGCGATCGCAGAGGAATATCGTTACGGCGGCACCTGTGTCATCCGCGGCTGTGTGCCGAAGAAGCTGTTTGTTTATGCTTCGCAGTATCATGAGCATTTCGAGGATGCGGCCGGCTTCGGCTGGACCGTTGGTGAAACCAGCTTCGACTGGAAGAAGCTGATCGCGGCCAAGGATGCCGAGATCTCACGGCTGGAAGGGCTCTACAAGAAGGGACTTTCCACTGCCAACGCGGAAATTCTGGAAACCCGCGCCGAGCTTGTCGACAATCACACCATCAGGCTCGTCAACACCGGCAAGACGGTGACGGCCAAGACGATCGTGATCGCTACGGGCGGGAAGCCGAATGCGCATGCAGCGCTTCCCGGCCACGAGCTCTGCATCTCGTCCAACGAAGCCTTCGATCTTGAAGAGCTGCCGAGATCGATCGTCATTGCCGGCGGCGGCTATATTGCCGTCGAGTTCGCCAATGTCTTCCATGGCCTCGGTGTCGAGACGACGCTGATCTATCGCGGCGCCGAGATCCTCTCGCGCTTCGACCACGATCTGCGCCGCGGCCTGCACGAAGCGATGACGGCCAAGGGCATTCGCATTCTTTGCCACGATCTGATCGAGAAGGTCTCCAAGGGCAGTGAAGGCCTCGTTGTCGAGACCAAGAACAACGGCACGCTGAACGCCGGTGTCGTCATGCTGGCGCTTGGCCGCGATCCGAATACCGATGGCCTCGGGCTTCAGGCAGCGGGCGTGAAGACCAACGAGCGGGGTGCGATCGTCGTCGACGATTATTCGCGCACCAGCGTCGATAACATCTACGCGCTCGGCGATGTCACCGACAAGGTACAGCTGACGCCGGTCGCCATCCACGAAGCGATGTGCTTCATCGAGACCGAGTACAAGAACAACCCGACCAAACCGGATCACGATCTGATCGCCACGGCGGTGTTCTCGCAGCCGGAGATCGGCACTGTCGGTTTGACGGAAGAAGCGGCTGCGAAGAAATACCGCGAGATCGAGGTCTATCGCGCCCAGTTCCGGCCGCTGAAGGCAACGCTGTCAGGCCGTGGCGAGAAGATGCTGATGAAGCTGATCGTCGATACCGCCAGCCGCAAGGTGATTGGTGCGCATATTCTCGGCCATGATGCCGGGGAGATGGCGCAGATCCTCGGCATTACGTTGAAGGCGGGTTGCACCAAGGACGATTTCGATCGCACCATGGCTGTTCATCCGACCGCCGCCGAAGAACTCGTCACCATGTATGCGCCGAGCTATCGCATCGTCGACGGCCAGAAGGTCTGATCGTCAGCTGGTGATGCGCGGCATGCGGATGACCTTGAGGAACAGGGCATTCATCGCCTGAGCGATACCGTCGGTCGGCGTCACTTCGAAATAGAGCCCGGGCGAGGCGCATTCTGCCATCTTGGTCGGGATCTGGCTCTGGAAGGGCTTGATCCAGCTATTGTACCAGCTGTTGTTGGGAAGCGGCAGGTAGGTCGTATAGAGTACGGCAATCTTGATGCCCTTGTCCTTTAGCGGCTTGCAGAAGGAGGTGTCGATCGGTTCCTGGCAGCGTCCGCCTGTCGTCGCCTTGGTGCAGGTTGACGGCTTGTTGCTGTCGCCCACCCCATCCGAGACGAAGAACAGGATCTTCTGCGGCTGGGTCTGGCTGTTGCCGTCACCCTGGTTGCCGATGATCGTCTTCATCTGTGTCAGGGCGTTGTCGAAGCTGGTCTGCTGGTCGTTGTTATATCCCTGAAAGGGGATCGACATCAGATCGACGGCATTCGTGTAATTCGCCACCTTGTCGAGATCGGTGATCGGGTCGGAAATCGTCGTCAGGTTGGCATCCTGCGCGCGCTTGCCGAAAGTGTAGACGCCCATGGCGAACTGGTTATCGGTGACGCGTTGGACTTTCGCTGTCTGTGTCAGCTGCTGCGTTGCCTGGCGCACCACGTCGATGCGCAGGGTGACGTTGTTCTTCTTGGCGAGATTGTAATAGCTGTTCGGGTCCTCGACGCCGGCGTCAGAAACGACGTGGCAGGCGAAGGCACAGGTATCCGACGTCTTCTTTTCCATTGTCGCGACATCGGTCGGCGTCGCGCCGACGCCCATCGACGGCGTGTTATCGAGCAGGATGTAGAAATTCATGAAGGCGGCGGTCTGGAAGACGGCATTTGCCGTGCCGTCGATCTGGATGCTGTTCCGGCCGAAGATCTGCATGAAGGTCGTCGGAATGCTGGCGCTGAACGATACCTGGGAATTCAGCTGATTTGCGACCTTGTTGACCTGAACATCGAGGCTGACGTCGCTTGCCTTCAGTTCTCCCTGCATCTGGGCAAGGAAGATGCTGCGCGCATCCGCCAGGCCGGTCGAAAGCGGGCCATCGCCACTCGTCATCGCCTGTGTGACCGCGCTGGACTGCTGCGAGATGGAGCCGACAGCTGCGGCGTCTGCCGCAGCATAAAGCTGTGTCCGCAGACTCATCGCATGGCCGAAATCGATGGCCATGCCGGCCGAGCCGATCAGCGGCACGGCGAGCAGGGCAGTTAGCAAACCGAAGTTTCCGGAACGGTCGGCGAGCAAACGGCGCATGGTCATCGGCGTCGAAATCCCTGTCTCGGCCGCTTGCCTGCATTTTCAGGAAAGGCACCAGTGCGGCCCATTAATATTGAAGGGTGTTGTAACAGCGAAAGCTAAATCGTCAGCAAAACGACGTGGTATAGTTTGTCTTAATGACGGGGATTGAAGTGCAGACGCGGCGTTCCTTTATATGCAGGAAAAACGTCGTCTTTTGCCCTTGAAAGTGTCCGAAACGCCGCTAGGCAAGCCGGGCCTAAAGGTTTATAAGCCGCCGTTATTCTTCAAGGACGATGCCCGGCGTTATCCGGTGTAGCAAAGGTGAGTAAGATGGCACAGACTTGGACCCCGAACAGTTGGCGGCAAAAACCGATCCAGCAGGTTCCGGAATATCCGGACCAGGCCGCTCTGGCGGCAACGGAAGCCACGCTTGCCACTTATCCGCCGCTGGTTTTTGCCGGTGAAGCACGCCGCCTCAAGAAGCAGCTCGCCAGCGTTGCCAATGGCGACGCATTCCTGCTTCAGGGTGGCGACTGCGCCGAAAGCTTCGCCGAACATGGCGCTGACAATATCCGCGACTTCTTCCGCGCCTTCCTGCAGATGGCCGTGGTTCTAACCTATGGCGCGCAGCTTCCTGTCGTCAAGGTTGGCCGCATCGCCGGTCAGTTCGCCAAGCCGCGTTCGTCGAATATCGAAACGATGAACGGCGTGTCGCTGCCGAGCTACCGCGGTGATGTCATCAACGGTATCGAATTCACGGAAGAAGCTCGCATTCCGAACCCCGAGCGCCAGCTCGATGCGTACCGTCAGTCGGCGGCAACGCTGAACCTTTTGCGCGCCTTCGCGATGGGTGGCTATGCCAACCTCGAAAATGTTCACAAGTGGATGCTCGGCTTCATCAAAGACAGCCCGCAGGCGGACCGCTACCGCAAGCTGGCCGACCGTATCTCCGAAACCATGGACTTCATGAAGGCGATCGGTATCACTGCCGAGAACCAGCCGAGCCTGCGTGAGACGGATTTCTTCACCAGCCATGAAGCGCTGCTTCTCGGCTACGAGGAAGCCCTGACCCGCGTCGATTCGACCTCGGGCGACTGGTATGCGACGTCGGGCCATATGCTCTGGATCGGCGACCGCACACGTCAGCTCGACCATGCGCATGTTGAATATTTCCGCGGCATCAAGAACCCGATCGGTCTGAAGTGCGGCCCGTCGCTGACGCCCGACAACCTGATCGAGCTGATCGATGCGCTGAACCCGGCCAACGAAGCCGGCCGCCTGACGCTGATCTGCCGCTTCGGCCACGACAAGGTTGCCGACAGCCTGCCGAAGCTGATCCGCGCCGTCGAGAAGGAAGGCAAGAAGGTCGTTTGGTCCTGCGATCCCATGCATGGCAACACGATCACGCTCAACCACTACAAGACGCGTCCGTTCGAACGGATCCTGTCGGAGGTCGAGAGCTTCTTCCAGATCCATCGCGCCGAAGGCACGCATCCGGGCGGCATCCATATCGAGATGACCGGCAAGGACGTCACGGAATGCACCGGTGGCGCCCGCGCCGTGACGGCGGACTCGCTGTCCGACCGCTACCACACGCATTGCGACCCGCGTCTCAATGCCGACCAGGCCCTCGAGCTTGCCTTCCTGCTTGCCGAGCGCATGAAGGGCGGCCGCGACGAGAAGCGGCTGGCCGTCAGCGCCTGAGTGCAAATGATCTGAATTGGAAAAGCCCCCGCGATGCGGGGCTTTTTTATTGGACGAGAACCGATTGCTGGCAGCGCGCATCGGTGACGCGGATATCGGCTTCGCCGATCTTGATGCCGAGCATCATCAGCGTGTTGTAAAGCAGCTCGTCGAGCGGCTTTGTCAGCCCCGTCAGGGTCTGTGCCACGGCCGCGGTCACCGCTTTGGGTGTGCCGAGCGTCAGGGTCAGCAGCTGCACCTCGATATCGGTGTTGCCGAGCAGGCTCTGAACCGTTGAGGTCAGGCTATCCTTCGTCGAAATGTTCTTGACCGTCTTTGCCGCGATGTCGGCTGGCTGGAAGGTCAGCTTGCTCTTGTCGAGGTTGGTGACATTGACGTCGGCCATGGCGCTTGCTTTCAGAAGTCCGAAGACATCGAGAAGCGTGGCGCGATTGACACGTGGCTTGCTGCCGAAATTCGCGAATGCCGTCGTATCGACATCGCCGAGCGCGATCTCGGCAACACCAGGCACGGCTTCGACGCCGACGCTAGTATTCTTGGCGCCGCCGCCAAGGCAGGTGATGTTCGAAAGCCTCGCTTCCGCATAGGCCACCTCGACATAGAGCGGTACGCGGAGTTTCAGGCCGCCGAGCAAGCCGAGACCCGGCACGCTGGTTTCGATCGCCAGACGGATTTGCGGGGTGCGCACGGCGGAACCTGCAGAGCCCACAGCTGTCGCGGCATAGCCGACCGGCCGCTCGCCGACGGCGACGCTGAGCTTGACGTTCAGCAGACCGGGAACGGTGCTGTTGACGTTGGCTGCCACCTGCTTCTTCTGGTTGGCGGCCAGCGCGGTCGCCGAGATCAGCTCCATCGCGGTGGCATCGACCTGCAGGTGCGAACCGCTGCCGATGGCGCGTTCGCCGGTGGAGCCGAGATTGAGGATGTCTTCAAGCTTCACCTTGAGCTGGGTGGAGCCGAGACCCTTCTCCAGCGCGGTGATCGTCTTGTTGACCGCAGCAGGGAGACCGGGCGTCTTGCCGAGCGTGTTCAGCAGGCGCGGATAGGAGACATCGGTCGCCAGCAACTCGTCATAGGTGGCGGCGTTGACGTTGAGATTGGTCGCCAGGAGATCGAGATAGGAGAGCAGGTTGATGTCGGTCGAAGCAAGGCCTTCGTAATCGACCGCTTTCAGCGAGACAGTGGTGCCGAGGAGGGCGCTGAGCAGGGCATTCAGCACGCCGTCGTTGACGCTTGCCAGACGCGAGCCGACGGAAAAGGCTGCGACTTTTGCTGCCGAGGCGGTACCGGTGGCACTCAGCGTCGGGGCACTGGCGAAGATATTGGCGAAGGCCAATTCACCCTTTTGCGATACTGCAACTTTTACGGCATCGTAGGGCTGCTTTCCAGAAACGAAGCGCTGGCCGGGGGCGACGGTCTCGTCGGCGAGATAAGCGCCCAGCGAATAGCTGACGACAGCCTGGAATTGTGACGTATCCGCGCCCTTCGGGAGCGATCCCTTGCCGGTCAGGTAGCCGTTCTCGGTAAGCACCGCCACGTTGATCCCGTTCTCTGTGAAATTGGCAAGAATTTGGTCGGCGGCACGGTTGATGTCCGACGCAGCGGCAATGGCGCCTATGTCGCTCATCTGCTGAAGCCGGCGCTGCTGCAGCGTCAGCATGCCGTAGTCGACCCCGAGGCCAAGGGAGTAGATGATGAGGGGCGCGCAGAGAGCGGCACTGATGGCAATGTTGCCGCGCTTGTCACGGCAAAGCCTGAAGGCATTCAATGTCATTCAGATGCCTCCCATCCGGATCGTCGCGAAGCGCTTTATGGTATGGTCCGGAAGCGGAAAAGTGTATAAATTCCATATAGGTAGATTGGCGGAATCATATTCCGTCGTCACCGTGAACTGGTTGACGTTGCCGGGATCTGTGGTCACGGTAACGTGGATCTTGTCCTTCTGCAGCAAAGGATGATTGATCGTCGAAGCGGTGATGAAATTGTCGACCAGCGTTTCGCGCTCCTTGGCGGAAATGCCGGCGACAGCCGTGCGGGCGGCGTCGGCGGTGATCTGCTGGACGGAATGGGCGGCGGTCAGGTAGATCGCGTAGGCGATCAGCGTCAACATCACGAGCAGGAACAGCGGAGCGATGATCGCAAATTCAATCGCGGCGGCTCCCTTGTCGTTCGAACGGAAACGGCGAAACACTGTCATACTGCGCCTCATGCGAGCTTTGTAAGCTGTGTTCTGTATAGGCCTGAAACTATTAATTTTGGATTAGCTAATAAAAGTAATGCGTGTGTTTTGCTGCGGCAAGATGACCTATTTCGGGAAGGCCTTCCTGTTTTTCCATGCAACTCCCGATGGCTTTCGGCCGGAGAGGGCCTGACTCGACCAGTGCGGGGCGATCTTTCAAACCATCAAAAACACTGAGCTTTTCCATCAACAGATTGGATTTGACCCCTTCGCCGTCTGCCGTCAGTTTCCGCAGGAGTGCAAATGGAGACGGCGGCAATGAGCGGAGACTATGCTGGAGGATGCGCCTGTGGCGCCGTGCGGTTTCGGGGCACTGGCAAGCCGGGGCCTGTCATTGCCTGCCATTGCTCGCAGTGCCGGCGGCAGACGGGGTTGTATTTTACCTCAACCGACGTCCCGCTTGAGGGGCTTGTCATTGACGGCCGGGAGGCTTTGCACTGGTATCAGTCGAGCGATGCGGCAGAGCGCGGGTTCTGCCGCAATTGCGGATCGGGCTTGTTCTGGCAGCGCACCGGCGCTGACACGGTCTCGATTCTTGCCGGTGCCTTCGATCAGCCGAGCGGGCTGTCCATCAGCTACCATATCTACTGCGCCGACAAGGCCGATTTCTACGAGATTAACGACGGCCTGCCGCAATATCCCGAAAGCGCCTAGATGCGCTTAGCATCGAGCGCGGCACTGAGCCTGGCGACGTCCTCGCGCAAAGAGGTCAGCTCGGTCAGCACGCGCATGTCGATCTTCTGGTGCAGCGCCAGCACTTCCAGTTCGGCCTTCAGGTTCACCTCATAATCCTTGGCTGCCTCCAGCCGGTCGCGCTCGGCCTGACGGTTCTGCGACATCATGATGATCGGTGCCTGGATGGCGGCGAGCATCGAGAGGATGAGATTGAGGAAGACGAAGGGGTAGGGGTCGAAGGCGCCCGTCGCCAGGATGATGGTGTTGATGACAGTCCAGATCACCAGGAAGGCCAGAAAGGTCAGGATGAAGGACCAGGAGCCGCCGACGCGGGCGATGCCATCGGCAATGCGCTGACCGAAGGACGACTCGGCCGAAAGGACGGCGTTGACGTTGGTGGAGATGATCTTCCGTTCATGCGCCTTCTGCAGCACGCGCTTCTCAATGTCGCCGAGTTCGTCGGCACTCTTGCCGAAATGCGTGTGGATGAAATTGGGGAGGTTATACATTCGAGGCTCCGATGCTGTATCGCGTCGGAGCCAGTATTCCCGCTGATGGCCTGAATGCAATGCGAATTAGTGTCTTAGCTGCTCAGTAGCTGGCTTCGTTGACCATCACATGCTGCGGGAAGAAGCGGTCGAGCGTCTGCGCCTTGCCGAACATGACGTCGTGCTGCAGGTAGCGGTAATCGCGCACCAAGGGATCGAGCTTCTTCGGATCGAGCACCCAGTCCGGCGTCACCTCGTTCTTGCGCGTTGCCAGCTGGTAGCGGTCGATGATGTCATATTTCTTCTGCACCCGGCCGAGGAAGCCGGTGTAATAGGGATGCTCGAAGCCGGCGAATTTCAGGAGATTGTAGGAGATCAGCGATGGGCTGATGGTGCCGACATCCTGCTTGACGCCCTTCTTGTTCGACCAGATCACCAGCGGCGTCTCGTGCTGCTGCTTCATCACATCGAGCGGCGCCTTGCGGGTGGCGACCTGGTCCGGCATGTAGCCGGCGCTCATGTAGACGTTACCGAGCGGCGGCAGGTGGTCGCCCCAGAGCACGATGATCGTCTCGCGGTCGCGGTGCGAGGCCCAGTCCATCAGCATCTTCAGGCTGTCGTCGGCTTCCTTGACGCCCTGCGTATAGGTCGCGAGCGTTGCGCGGTCGGCTTCCGGAATGTCGCCCTGGATATCGATCGAGTTATGGGCGTAGCGGTTGGCCTCGTAGGGGCCGTGTCCCTGCAGCGTGACAGCGAAGAAGAAGAAGGGCTTATCCAGTCCGTCGCCCTCGCGCATGATTTCCTTCATCAGCGAGTCGTCGGAGGCAAAGATGCCGCGCTTTTCCATCGGCGGCAGGGTTTCCTCTGTGCGGAACTCCTCGAAGCCGAAATCCTTGTAGACCTCGTTGCGGTTCCAGAACCAGCCGCTGAAGGGATGGAGTGCGCGTGCCGTATAGCCTTCGCCGCGGAAGAAGGTCGCAAGCGAGGGGACGTCGCGGCGGATATATTGCTGATAGGGAATGCTGCCATAGGGCAGGAAGGCATTGGAGAAGCCTGTCAGCGCCTCGAATTCGACATTGGCGGTCATGCCGCCGAATTCGGGCGAGAACACATAGCCGGACTGCGAGGCGCGGATAACAGGCATCGGGTCGGCGCTGAAATTCAGCTTCTTCAGTCGCGTCGGATCCCAGAAGGATTCGCTCATCAGCATGATGACATCAGGCTTTTCACGCGGACCGGCGAGATAGCCGTAGTTGCGGGCCGGGATCGCATCGAGCGCTTCGGCGTTGAGACCGGCAGGGGCTGCCACATCGGCCATCGGCACATTGAAGATGAAGGCCAGGATGAAGCCGTTGCTGCGGTAGTTTTCCTTCTGGTCCCACATCATCGGCACGACCTGCAGGCGATCGCGGATATAGGAATATTGCGAATAGTCCATCAGCGAACCGAAGGCGGCGATCACGGGCAAGCCGAGGCAGAGGCGGCGCAGGCGTGCCTGGTTCGACAGCTTCGGGAAGGTGTGCCAAGCATAGCGCCAGCCGAACACCATGCCGGCGGCGAGCAGTACGAGGCCGACGACGATCGCGACCGCCGTGACCGGCCGGTCGCGCACCATCACCGGCAGCAATTCCATGATCTGCCGGCCGAAGAGGATGTCCGAGGGATAGAAGGGGTCGGACAGGTAATGCTGCTTCTGATTGGAGACGAAGGCCGGGATCAATACGAGGGGCACGAGCACCAGCGCCGAGAGATAGCGGCGGCCGAATGCGGCATCGAGCGTCAGCATCAGGATCGTCAGCATGACGACGGTAGTCATGCCGGGGCGGGCCGTCGAGGTCAGGAAATCGCCGACATCGGCAAGCGTGCTGCGGGCGATCCATTCGACGGCGATGACGCTGAGCAGTGCCATCGAAAAGGTGAATGCGATGCTGAGGGCGGCTCGGGCGGCGGGAGAGCGGACATTCGCGCCGAGACCAGCGGAAAGCAGCGCCATTCGTCTGGCCTGCGCGGACTTCATGACCAACGCGATCAAGGGCGGACTCCAATGTCATTCCCGCCGTCATCCCGGCGTCATAAAACCTTCACCGAACTGTCACATGCCCGCCATGAACGCTAGATGAACCGTTAATGTTTCCTTGCTTTTCCCGAAGATTTGAATTTTCGTCTGAGCAGACCCGGCGGCTTTTCATGGCAGGACACGTTGCGGGGCGAACGCGCGCGCGCTAAATAGATGACATGACACAGGAAAACGCTCCCTTGAACACGCTCCGGATTGCCGTCGGCCAGCTCAACCCAACGGTCGGCGATGTTGCTGGAAATCTTGCCAAAGCCCGCGAGGCACGCGCCGATGCGGCCCGTCAGGGCGCGGATCTGCTGCTTTTGACCGAGCTGTTCATTTCCGGCTATCCGCCCGAGGATCTGGTGCTGAAACCGGCATTCCTGAAGGCCTGCCTCAAGGCCATCGAGGACCTCGCAGCCGATACCGCGGATGGCGGACCGGGTCTGATTGTCGGCTTCCCGCGGCAGGGCGAGACCGGGCGGCACAATTCGGTCGCTGTGCTCGATGGCGGCAAGATCCTGGTGTTCCGGGACAAGATCGATCTGCCGAATTACGGCGAATTCGACGAGAAGCGCGTCTTTGCCGAAGGCTCGATGCCGGGACCGGTGAATTTCCGTGGCGTCAGGATCGGCGTGCCGATCTGCGAGGAGATCTGGAACGATCTCGGCGTCTGCGAGACGCTGGCCGAAAGCGGCGCCGAAATCCTGCTGGTGCCGAACGGCTCGCCCTATTATCGCGGCAAGGTGGATGTGCGCCATCAGGTGGCACTGCGTCAGGTGATCGAAACGGGCCTGCCGCTGATTTTCGCCAACCAGCTCGGCGGCCAGGACGAACTGGTCTTCGACGGCGCGAGCTTTGCCTTCAACGGCGACAAGTCGCTGGCCTTCCAGATGAGCCAGTTCGAACCGGCGCTTGCCGTCACCACCTGGAAGCGCGGCGACAATGGATGGCGTTGCAGTGAAGGACCGATGTCGCATATTCCGGAGAAGGAGGAGGCCGACTACCGCGCCTGCCTGCTTGGCTTCCGCGACTACGTCAACAAGAACGGCTTCAAGAATGTCGTGCTTGGCCTCTCCGGCGGCATCGACTCGGCGATCTGCGCGGCGATTGCCGTCGATGCGCTGGGCGAGGAGCGGGTGCGCACCGTCATGCTGCCCTACCGCTACACCTCCGAGGACTCGTTGAAGGATGCCGCTGAATGCGCCAAGGCGCTCGGCTGCCGTTACGACATCGTGCCGATCGAGGCGCCGGTGACCGGCTTTACCTCGGCGCTCTCCGACCTCTTCGAAGGCACCGATAGTGGCATCACCGAAGAAAACCTGCAGAGCCGCGCCCGCGGCACGATCCTGATGGCGATCTCCAACAAGTTCGGCTCGATGGTCGTCACCACGGGCAACAAGTCGGAAATGTCGGTCGGCTATGCGACGCTCTACGGTGATATGAACGGCGGCTTCAATCCGATCAAGGACCTCTACAAGATGCAGGTCTATGCGATCTCGCGCTGGCGCAATGCGCATGTGCCGCCGGATGCGCTTGGCCCATCAGGCGTGGTGATCCCACAAAACATCATCGACAAGGCGCCCTCTGCCGAACTGCGGCCTGATCAGACCGACCAGGATTCGCTGCCGCCTTATCCGGTTCTCGACGACATTCTCGAATGCCTCGTCGAGAAGGAAATGGGCGTCGATGAGATCGTCGCGCGCGGCCACGATGTCGCGACCGTGCACCGGATCGAGCATCTGCTCTATCTTGCCGAATACAAGCGCCGCCAGTCGGCGCCCGGCGTGAAGATCACCAAGAAGAATTTCGGCCGCGACCGCCGCTATCCGATCACCAACCGTTTTAGGGATCGTGGTTAGCGATCGTTAACCCGATCAACCGAAAGCTGCTGACGGCAGTCTCTTCTCGCGTTTCTATGTTTTGGAAACGCGGGAGGTTTGAGCATGCGGGAAACCAAGGTCGCCGTCTTCATCGATACGGAAAACCTGCCGGCGCGCTGTGCGGGAGAGATCATCAGCATCGCCGGCGGATACGGACGTCTCATCGAGCGCCGGGCCTATGGCGACTTCACGAACGAGGCGGCGCAGCCGTGGATCGCGGAGGCCGGACGTCAGGCGCTCAGCCTGCAGACGGCTGTGAGCTCGCATTCCGGCAAGAACGGTGCGGATATCCTGCTTGCCATCGATGCAATGGAATATCTGGCCGGTTCGGCGATCGATCTTTTCTGCATCGCCAGCAGCGACCGCGATGTCGGCCATCTGGCGATGCGTATCCGCATGCGCGGCAAGCAGGCGATCGGACTGGGCGCGCCCAACGCATCGGCGCTGTTGCGGCAGTCCTTCGACGATTTCTTCGAGCTCAATGTTGGTGAGGCGAATTCCACCTTTGCGCTGCCGAAGGTGATTGCGCTGCAGCCCTCTCCAAATATCCGGCCCTATATCACCCAGGCGCTGCAGGCGGCCAAGCTGCAGGGCGAAGGCTGGCTCGATATCGCGAAACTCGGGACGCTGTTGCGGCAGGTCGATCCGGAGTTCAAGGCGCAGCGTTTTGATGCCACGAACCTCAGCTCGCTTCTGAAGCAATGTGACTTTATCGAAATGCGAATGCATGGCACAAACCGCATGCAAATCAGAATGAAGCGGAACGGCTGAGGGCCGGGCCGCTGCACAATGCGGGAGGTATGCATGCGCAGTTCGGTCGAGATCTACAATATCCGCACTGGTCGGGGCCGGGTGGTGTTCCAGACGGAGCAGCTGATCGAGGCGCCGAATTTCTCACCCGATGGCCGCTACCTGCTGCTGAACGGTGATGGCCTTCTCTACCGTTTGTCACCGGATGGTGAGGGCGGTCTGCAGCAGGTCGATACCGGCTTTGCCACTGCCTGCAACAACGATCACGGCATTTCGCCCAACGGAAGGCAGTATGTGATTTCCGACAAGACCGAGCACGGCAAATCCTGCATCTATACGCTACCGTCGGAAGGCGGCGCGCCGAAACAGATCACCGAAAACCTGCCGTCCTACTGGCATGGCTGGTCGCCCGACGGGAAGGAACTCGCCTATTGCGGCATCCGCGGCGATCTCTTCGACATCTATACGATTTCCGTCGATGGCGGCGCCGAGCGGCGTCTGACGCATGGCGAGGGGCGCAATGATGGGCCGGATTATTCCTTTGACGGGCAGTGGATCTATTTCAATTCCAGCCGCACGGGGCTGATGCAGATCTGGCGCATTCATCCCGATGGGACCGGTTTGGAGCAGGTCACGCATGACAATTACGGCAACTGGTTTGCCCATCCGGCGCCCACCAACGACAAGGTGCTGCTGCTTTCCTACGGCGCTGACGTCTTCGATCATCCGCGCGACCTGCATGTGCGGCTGCGGTTGATGGATATGGACGGCGGCAATCTGACGACGCTGTTCGAGCTGTTCGGCGGGCAGGGCACGATCAATGTTCCCTGCTGGTCACCAGAAGGTGACGAGTTTGCCTATGTCCGGTATTTCCCGGCTACTTGAAGCGTCTCGTAAAAGCGGGCATGAGGCTTTTGTCAGGTGCCCGCTTGCCGCGGGAGAATCGGGAATCCGGTGCGAGCCCGGAACGTGCCCAACGCTGTAAGGCCGACGCCTGCCGCATCATGCCACTGGTTGACACCGGGAAGGCTGCGGCGGGCGGATGACGCCAAGTCAGAAGACCGGCCTGGCATCATAGACTGATCCCGCGCGGACGGCGGGGCGGTTGCGTTGTTGGGGATTTGACGATGCGGCCCATGAACAAGGATGCGCTTGAAGGCGCGTCTGCCTTTTCCGCTGACGAGCGCGACGCCGTCTACCGGGCGATCATGACCCGGCGCGATGTGCGCGACCAGTTTCTGCCTGATCCCATCCCATCCGATGTGCTGATGCGGCTGCTTGAGGCCGCACACCACGCGCCCTCGGTCGGCTTCATGCAGCCCTGGAATTTCATCGTCGTCGAAGGTGCCGGTGTGCGCCAGCGCGTGTGGAATGCCTTCGACCGGGCTAACCGCGAGGCTGCCGGGATGTTCGACGGTAAGCGGCAGGCGACATACCGTTCCCTGAAGCTCGAGGGCATCCTCAAGGCGCCGCTCGGCATCTGCATCACCTGCGATCCGTCACGCAGCGGTGACGTCGTGCTGGGGCGGACGCATAATCCGCGGATGGATAGCTATTCAACCGTCTGTGCGGTGCAGAACCTCTGGCTCGCAGCACGGGCCGAAGGCATCGGCGTCGGTTGGGTCAGCATTTTCCATGAGAGCGAACTCAAGGACATTCTCGGCGTGCCCGAGCATGTCGAGATCGTCGCCTGGCTCTGCATCGGCTATGTCGATACGCTCCATAGCGAGCCCGAGCTGGCCGTCAAAGGCTGGCGGCAGCGGCTTTCGCTCGACGAGTTGATCTTCCGCGATGGCTGGGGCCGCCGCTAATTCCGCTGTTGCTGCTGCGGCTGCGGGCCTGAGGTGGCCGGGTTCTTCAGATCGATACTGCCCTGGTCGCCCGCGAGAAATTGTGGGCCGATCTGGCGCACCTTGCTGTTGCCGGGGTCGTAGGGACGGTCCGGTACCTGTGCCTGCGGCGCAGCCGGTGCGGGGGCTGCCGTTGCCGGCGGCTTGGTGGTGATTGTCGTGATCGAGCCCTTTGGCGGCGGCGCGCTGACCGTCTGGTTCTTGCGCATCTGTTCGTAATAGGCGGTCAGATTGCAGCTGCAGGAGGATTTCTCGCCGGGCGCCCGGTTCTTGTAGGCGAAGGCGTTTGGCATGGCGCTGTAGCGCGCGCCAGTCGCGGCTGAGATCATGTTGGCCGCGTCGGTGTTGGAGACGTCCTGATAGAACAGCTCGGTCTCGATGCCGGGGCACATTTTCGAGCAGGTCGAGGCGTCGCGGCTGAAATCGATCGAGGTCGCATTGGTGCTGATCGGGAAGAAGCCGCCGTCGCAGCTGCGCACGCACATGGTGCTGACATGCGACATCATCTCGCCGCGCGGCACACCATATTGCGTGTTGCCTTCCTCGCCGTTGCCGAGCGGAATGAAGGTATCGCCGCGCATCGCCTGTTCTTCGGTGCTTGGCGCCGGGACATAGGCGCGCTCGTCCGGCTGATAGCCCGGATCGTCGTTGCAGCCGTTATCGTCGAGGGCGGCCATCAGTTCGCGGCGTTCGTTGACACCGGTGCCGCCGGCCYCCCGCAGTTGATTGCGGCGGTCCTGGAGATAGTGGATGTTGTCGATCATCCGCGATTCCGATTCCTGCAGGTCGCTGCAGTAGCGGTCGTTCTCGCCGCCGATGACAACCATGCTGTCGACGCTGCAGCCGTTGCTGCGCAGGTCGTTGCGCAGCTTGCGGAGCTCGAGGTTCTGTTCGGCTATGGCGCTTGCATATTGGCGGATCTCCGGGCCGTTGCCGATCACCTGCGGCAGGTCGGCAAGGCGTCCGCGCAGATCTTCGCAGATCGCGCTGGTCTGCGCCGCCGCGGGCGCGGCAGCAGCGAGAAAGAGAGCAAGGGTCAGGCTTCGGCGTTTCACGGTATCATCCCGCAGCATAGTAAACCGGAAGCGGCAGAGCATTTGCCGCATCCGTTCTGTCTAGCTGCCTTCCGTTAACAAGCTAACGAAGGAATCCTAACGCATTTTTCCGATCGACGGCAAATCACGCCGGCTGCTGGGCCTCGACCACGGCCAGAGCCGCCATGTTGACGACACCGCGCGAAGTGACAGACGGTGCCAGGATGTGTGCCGGGAGCGCCGTGCCGAGCAGGATGGGGCCGACATGCAGGCCGTCGGTCATCGACTTGACGACGCCGAGCGTGATGTTGGCGGCATCGAGGTTCGGGAAGACCAGCAGGTTGGCTTCGCCATGCAGCGTGGTGGACGGCATGACGCGCTTGCGGATTTCGTCGGCGATTGCGCTCTCACCATGCATTTCGCCATCGACTTCGAGATCGGGGGCGGCATCACGGATCAGCTGCAAGGCACCGCGCATCTTCGTTGCGCTTTCGCTTTCGCGCGAGCCGAAGTTGGAATGCGAGACGAGGGCGGCGCGCGGCGTGATGCCGAAGCGCTTGATTTCCTCGGCAGCCAGAACGGCGGATTCCGCCACTTCCTCGGCGCTCGGATTGAACGTAACGTAGGTGTCGGTGAAGAAGGTGGCGCCGCGCTGCGAGATCAGCAGGCTGAGTGCCGAGAAATCGCGGACATCCTTGCGCTTGCCGATGATCTGGCGAACGTCGCGCAGGTGCTTCTCGTAACGGCCTTCGAGGCCGCAGATCAGCGCGTCTGCTTCGCCGCGGCGCAGCGCCAGCGCACCGATGACGGTGGTGTTGGTGCGCACGATCGTGCGGGCCGCTTCCGGGATGACGCCCCGGCGGCCGACGAGCGACAGATAGAGATCGACATATTCGCGGAAACGCGGATCGTCTTCCGGGTTGATGACGGCGAAGTCGGAAAGCGGGCGGATGCGCAGGCCGTAGCGTTGCAGGCGGGTTTCGATGACCTGCGGACGGCCGATCAGGATCGGTTCGGCAATGCCTTCTTCGATGAGAACCTGAGCGGCGCGGAGCACGCGTTCGTCTTCACCT
Organism: Rhizobium sp. 01N424; assembly: GCF_056399485.1. NCBI lineage: Bacteria > Pseudomonadati > Pseudomonadota > Alphaproteobacteria > Hyphomicrobiales > Rhizobiaceae > Rhizobium > Rhizobium sp. 01N424. The sequence goes on along the minus strand of NZ_JBFTRK010000008.1, from coordinate 191,941 downwards.
TCGGAGAAGATCACCCGCTTCTTTTCGGCGGCTTTGGCGGCCGTGAAGATCGGCTTCATGATGAAGCCGGAGCGGAAGACGAAGCGGTTCAGCTGGTCGAGATAGGCGTCGAAATCGGTGATCGGACGGCGTGCGACGCCGCTCTCGGCCGCTGCCTTGGCGACAGCAGGCGCGATGCGCAGGATCAGGCGCGGATCGAAGGGCGAAGGGATCAGGTAGTTCGGTCCGAAGATCGGCGTTTCGCCGGAATAGGCGCGGGCGGCGACATCGGACGGCTCTTCACGGGCGAGGCCAGCGATGGCGCGGACGGCTGCCATCTTCATCGCTTCGTTGATCTCCTCGGCGCCGCAATCCAGCGCGCCGCGGAAGATAAAGGGGAAGCAGAGAACGTTGTTGACCTGGTTCGGGAAGTCCGAGCGTCCGGTGCAGATCATCGCGTCCGGCCGGGCGGCACGGGCGAGTTCCGGCATGATCTCCGGCGTCGGGTTGGCGAGCGCCATGATCAGCGGCTTTTCGGCCATCTGCTCGAGCAGTTCCGGCTTCAGAACGCCGGCAGCAGAGAGGCCGAGGAACACATCGGCGCCGCCGATGTTTTCGGCGAGCGTGCGGGTATCGCTCTTCTGCGCGTAGACGGCTTTCCATTGGTCCATCAGCACGTTGCGGTCCTCGTAGACGAGGCCTTCGATATCGTGGACCCAGATGTTCTCGCGCTTGGCGCCGAGTTCGACGAGCAGATTGAGACAGGCGAGCGCCGCAGCACCAGCGCCAGACGTGACGATCTTGACGTTGCTGATCGACTTGCCGGCCAGTTCCAGGCCGTTGAGGATGGCGGCGGCGACGATGATCGCGGTGCCGTGCTGGTCGTCATGGAAGACGGGAATGCGCATCTTTGCGCGCAGCTGCTGTTCGATCTCGAAGCATTCCGGCGCCTTGATGTCTTCGAGGTTGATGCCGCCGAAGGTCGGCTCCAGCGAGGCGACGGTCGAGACCATCTGCTCGACGGTCGAGGCATCGACCTCGATATCGAAGACGTCGATATTGGCAAATTTCTTGAAGAGAACGGCCTTGCCTTCCATCACCGGCTTGGAGGCGAGAGGGCCGATATTGCCGAGGCCGAGAACGGCGGTGCCGTTAGAAATGACGGCGACCAGATTGGCGCGCGAGGTGTAGTCGGCGGCCGTCTCCGGATCGTCGCGGATCGCGAGACACGGCGCGGCGACACCAGGCGAATAGGCAAGCGCCAGATCGCGCTGGTTGCCGAGCGGCTTGGTCGCCTGAATTTCGAGTTTGCCGGGGCGGGGATAGCGGTGGAAGAACAGCGCCTGTTCGTCAAGAGTTCCACCTGTCAGGTTCTTCTCCGTCTTGGATTTGTCCTGATTATCCATTGCCTTCTCCAATACCGCAGTCATGTCGTTTGAAGCCTTCTCCATACAACAATCGGTGCGGCGGGACAGCGGGAATTTGAGGTTGAAAGCGGAAAACTCTCATGCCCGGGGCATGCGTCAAACAACCGCGCTGTCATCTTCCTGAAACACGAGTCTGATTTTGGAAGGCCAGATGAACGATGGGGCACGGGCAGGATGCCTGTGATGGATTACATGGATACGCGACACTTCCGTACGCTCTTCATTTCCGATGTGCATCTCGGTTCCAAGGCTGCCAAGGCCGACTTCCTGATCGACTTTCTGCGACACCACGAGGCAGACACGATCGTCCTCGTCGGCGATATCGTCGATGGCTGGCGCCTGAAGCGCAGCTGGTACTGGCCGCAGGTCTGCAACGACGTCATCCAGAAGCTGCTGCGCCAGGCGCGCAAGGGTACGCGCGTCGTCTACATTCCCGGTAATCACGACGAATTTCTCCGCGACTTCCCGGGCATGCATTTCGGCGGCATCGAAGTGGCCGAGCGGATGATGCACGAGGGCGCCGACGGCAAGAAATATCTGGTGCTGCATGGCGACGAATTCGACGTCGTCGTCCGCAATGCCCGCCTGCTCGCCTATCTCGGCGACTGGGCCTATGACATGGCGATCCGCATCAATATCGTTCTGGCCGCCATCCGGCGCCGCATGGGCATGCCTTATTGGTCGTTCTCGGCCTGGGCCAAGCTTCAGGTCAAGCATGCCGTCAACTTCATCGGCGAGTTCCAGCGCGTCGTCGCCGACGAGGCCCGCAAGTGCGGCGCCGACGGCGTCATCTGCGGTCATATCCACCATGCTGTCATCGAGGAGATGGACGGCGTGCGCTACATCAATACCGGCGACTGGGTCGAGAGCTGCACGGCGATTGCCGAGCATGAGGACGGCACTTTCGAACTGATCACCTGGAATGCGATCGCCAGCAGCGAGCCGGTGACTTTGAAGCTGACGCACCAGCCCGAGCGCGCGCCGCAGGCTGCCTGATTTTCAACCCGCCATATTGCAAGACATTTAGCCGTTGCCTCCGGGCAACGGCCCTATTTATTTTTTAGAACGTTTCAAATGGGCTATTTCTCGCCATAGTCGCCCCTAGGTTGATGTGTTAGGCAGCGCACAGTTTCCTGCAGGTTCACCATGATTCCCGCCCAGAATGCCTCTGCCGATGAGGGGGCTCCGCCGCGTTTCCGGCTGCTCAGCGCCCTGTCTTACTGCGCCCCGCTGATCGTCAACGGTGTCGCGCTTCCATTCTTCCCTGTCTGGCTTGCTGTTCACAAATTCACCGATCATGAGATCGGTGTCATCCTTGCCGTGCCTATGGTCGTGCGCGTCCTCGTGGCACCTGTCGTAGCGATGTATGCCGACCGGATGAAGGAGCGCGCCGATGTGCTCCTATGGTCTGGCGGGCTGTCGCTGCTGACGGCGATCGCACTTTACTGGACGACGAGCTTCTGGCCGGTGCTGATAGTCTACAGCGTCCAGGGCGCCACCTTTGCGCCCTATGTGCCGATCGTCGAATCGATCGTCATTTCGGGCGTCCGGCGCTGGGGGCTGGATTACGGATCGATGCGCGTCTGGGGATCGATCGCCTTCATCGTCTCGACGATGATCGGTGGCGAAATGATCGGCGTGTGGGGTGGCGATATGGTGCTGCCGGTCATGATCTTCGGCTTTGCGATGACCATGGCGATGGCGATCTACTGTCCGCGTATCGGCCCGACGCGGCGCCGCAATACGCCTGTCGATCTGCAGCAGGCAACAGGCAGCTCGCTGCGTCAGCCGCATCTGCTGGTGCTGCTCTGGGGCGTGGCGATCCAGCAGTCCAGCCACGCGCTGCTCTATGCCTTCGCATCCATCTATTGGCATCAGCTCGGCTTCACCGGCACGCAGGTCGGTATTCTCTGGAGTGCCGGCGTCGCCTCCGAGGTGCTGGTGTTCTTCGTCTCGAAGCATCTCAGCCGCCGCTTCAATGCCTGGACGCTGATCCGCTTCGGCTGCGCCATGTGCATCTGCCGCTGGATCCTGTTCCCGATGCATTGGGACTTTGCCGGCTTCTTCTTCCTGCAATGTTTCCATTCCTGCACCTATGCCTTCGTGCATACGGGGGTGCAGCGGCGGATCGTGGCTTCGGTGCAGGCGACGCAGGAATCCTCGGCGCAGGGCGCCTATTTCTTCTACAACGGCATGTTCCTGGGCCTGATGACGCTCGCTTCAGGCTATCTGTATGCCTGGCTCGGCCTCGCCAGCTACTATGTCATGGCGCTGGTCGCGGCCATCGGCATGGCGCTGGTGTTCGTCGCCTATTACCTTCAGCCCCAAAGCTCTTTGTCCGGCGGGAAGACGAGGGAAGCTTCGTAGCGCAGGCCGGGCTCACGATCCCTGGCGAGCAGCAAGGGTCCGTCGAGATCGACGAATTCGGCATCCTGCGCCAGCAGCACGGCCGGCGCCATGGCGAGCGATGTGCCGACCATGCAGCCGAGCATGATCTGGAAGCCCAGCCGCTGCGCCTCGCGCTTCATCGCCAGTGCCTCCGTGAGACCGCCTGTCTTGTCGAGCTTGATGTTGATCGCATCGTAACGGTCGCGGAGGCTGGCGAGATCGCCGGTGTGATGGACGCTCTCGTCGGCGCAGACGATGACGGGCCGCTTGATCACCGCGAGCATCTCGTCCTTGCCGGCCGGTAGCGGCTGCTCGACGAGTGCGATGTTCATTTCGGCGGAGATCCGCAGATGGTGCTCCAGCGCCGCTTCGGGCCAGCCTTCATTCGCGTCGAGGACGATCATGCTGTTCGGGGCGGCGGTACGAACGGCGCGGATGCGGCTTTCGTCATCGCCGGTGCCGACCTTGACTTTCAGCAGCGCGCGTCCGGCATGTTCCCGCGCCTGTGCCGCCATCACCTCGGGTTCGCCGAGCGAAATGGTGTAGGCAGTCGTCAACGGCTTCGCCGCCGCAAGGCCGATGGCGGCGGCGACGTTGGCACCGGTCAGCTTGGCCTCCAGATCCCAAAGGGCGCAATCGACGGCATTGCGGGCAGCACCAGGCGCCATCGCCGACTGCAGGTCATCTCTTGAAATACCGGCCTCGATCAACGGCCGTGCCGCTTCGATCTGTGCCTCGACACTTTCCATCGTCTCGCCGTAGCGGCGATAGGGCACGCATTCGCCCCAACCGATTCTGCCATTTTCCCTCAGCGTGACGCTGATCACCTCCGCGGAGGTCTTTGCGCCGCGCGATATCGTGAAAGTGCCCGCGATCGGGAATGAATTCATTTGGATTTCGAGGGACCGTGGCATATTTGCAATCCTGAAAGCATGGAAATTCTGCGGGTCTTGGGTATATTAACCCGCCGGGCGTGAGCAATGCTTCGCGAGTCGGCAATGTCGCCGCAAGCCCTGAAAGACACAAGCATTTTGAAGCCCGAGCCCAGCAAAGCCGCCTCACTCCACGTGGACGACCAAGCCGACGGCTCCGGGCGATTGGTGCGTCTCGAAGGCAATTGGCGCAGCGGCAACATCCACACCGTTCTCAAGGATTTCGAAGCGCTGTCTCGCGGTAACGGCGACCTGACGCTCGATCTTTCCGATGTCACCGATATCGATACTGCGGGCGTCTGGTTGCTGGTGCGGCTGAAGCTCGAAGAGGAGGCCGCCGGCCGTCAGGTGCATTTCGAGGGCACCAATCAGCATATCGACGAGATGATCGAGGAATTCTCGCAGCGGCCGGAAAAGCAGGAAGCCGAACCCGCGAAGAAGCGATCGCTCCCCGAGAGGATTTTTGCGCCTATCGGCAAGATGGCCTACGATCTGTGGGATAATTTTGCGGCAGCGATGTATATTCTCGGTTCCGCAGTGCGCGGTGCGCAGATGAAGTTCGGCCGCGGCAGCGGCGTTTCGCCGGCCTCGATCGTCAACCAGATAGATCATATGGGCGTTCGCGCCGTGCCGATCATCCTGCTGATGTCGTTCCTGATCGGCGCGATCATCGCGCAGCAGGGAGCCTTCCAGCTTCGCTATTTCGGCGCCGAGGTCTTCGTCGTCGATCTCGTCGGCATTCTGCAGCTTCGCGAAATCGGCGTGCTCTTGACGGCGATCATGATCGCAGGCCGCTCGGGCAGCGCGATCACCGCCGAAATCGGCTCGATGAAGATGCGCGAAGAGGTCGATGCGCTGAAGGTCATGGGCCTCAACCCGGTCGGCGTGCTGATCTTTCCGCGTCTGGTGGCGCTGACCGTTGCGCTGCCACTGCTGACCGTGCTCGCCAATTTCGCATCGCTGCTTGGGGCTGCGACCGTTGCCTGGGCCTATTCCGGCATCACCTTCGCCACCTTCACGTCGCGCCTCCACGAGGCGGTGACGCTGTCCACCGTGCTTGCCGGGATGATCAAAGCGCCCTTCATGGCGCTGGTTATCGGCATTGTCGCCGCCGTCGAAGGGCTTAAGGTCGGCGGTAGTGCCGAATCGCTCGGCCAGCATGTGACGGCTGCGGTCGTTAAGGCGATTTTCGTTGTCATCCTCATGGACGGGCTTTTCGCCATCTTCTATGCGGCCATCAATTTCTAGGGTTTGAGCGTGAACGAGCAACAGACGGAAACGGGCGGAGAAAAAGAGCGGGACATCGTGCTTTCGGCACGCGATGTCACGGTCGGATTCGGCTCGAAGATCGTCCTCGATAAGCTGAACCTCGATATCTACCGCGGCGAGATCCTCGGCTTCGTCGGCGCTTCCGGTACCGGCAAGTCGGTGCTGATGCGCACGATCCTGCGTCTTTTGCCGCGCCGTTCGGGATCGATCGAGATCCTCGGTCAGAATTTCGACGAACTGAACGAGAGCGAGCGCAACTCGCTCGACATGCGCCTCGGCGTTCTCTTCCAGCAGGGCGCGCTGTTCTCGTCGCTGACCGTCAAGGAGAACATCCAGGTTCCGATGCGCGAATATCTGGATCTGCCGAAGTCATTGATGGACGAGCTGGCGCATCTGAAGATCAAGCTGGTGGGACTGGCTGCGGACGCTGCCGACAAGTATCCGTCCGAACTGTCTGGCGGCATGATCAAGCGCGCGGCGCTTGCTCGCGCCTTGGCGCTCGATCCGGACCTCGTCTTCCTCGATGAGCCGACATCGGGTCTCGATCCTATCGGTGCTGCCGAATTTGACGATCTCATTGCCAGGCTGCGCGATACGCTGGGGCTCACCGTCTACATGGTGACCCACGACCTCGACAGCCTGTTTTCCGTCTGCGACCGTATTGCCGTGCTTGGAAAGAAGCGGGTAATGGTGGAAGGGACGATCGACGACATGCTGGCCTACGATGATCCGTGGGTTCAGTCCTATTTCAAGGGCAAGCGCGCACGCTCGATCGTGCCGCAGGAAGAGACTGTCGGCGCCTCGCGCGCGGGCAGTCACGACAGCCGCGGGAAGTGACCGGAGACGATGGAAACCAAAGCGAACTATACGATTGTCGGCATCTTCACCGTTCTGGTGATCGCAGCGGCGTTCGGCTTCGTCTACTGGATGGCGGAATATGGCCGCAGCGGCCCGATGGCCGAGCTTGTCGTGCGTATTCCCGGATCGGCCAACGGCCTCAGCGTCGGTTCGCCGGTGCGCTTCAACGGCATTCAGGTCGGCTCGGTGAAGTCGCTGTCGATCGATGCCGACGATCCGCAATATTCGCTGGCCTTCACCGAAGTGCGCGTCGATGCGCCGATCTACCCTTCGACCAAAGCGATCCTTGAAATCCAGGGTCTGACCGGTGCTGCCTATATCGAAATGTCGGGCGGCAAGGTGGGAGAAGAGAACATTCTCCAGAAGTCGATCGATTCAGGCAAGCGTGCGGTGATCGTCGCCGACCAGTCGAGCGTGACCAACCTGCTCGCCACGGCCGACAAGATCCTCGACCGCGCCAATGACGCCGTCGGCCAGGTTCAGGGCTTCGTACAGGACGCGCGCGGGCCGCTGACCAAGACTCTGCAGAATGCCGAGACCTTCTCCGATGCGCTTGCCAAGAATTCCGGCAATATCGACAGCTTCCTGCAGAGTGTGGGCCAGCTTTCCGAGACGGTTCGCAACGTTTCCGGCAAGGTGGATTCGACACTGGCTGCCGTCGAGGCACTGGTGAAGGCCGTCGATGCCAAGAAGATCGATACGATCCTCGCCAATGCCGAGAAAGTCAGCAAGGACATCGCCGACGCATCTGGCGGTCTGAAGGGCGCGATCGACAAGTTCGACCAGACGGCAACGACCTTCAACGATGTTGGCAAGAAGGCGCAGTCCGCACTTGATCGCGTCGATACGCTGGTGGCGCAGATCGATCCGCAGAAGCTGAAGGGCTCGGTCGACGATATCTCGCAGGCGACCAAGGATGCACGCGTTGCCGTCGCGTCGATCCGCGATGTGGCCAATACCGTCTCGTCGCACCAGAAGGACATCAACCAGACGATCCAAGACGTCTCGCAGATGGCGAACAAGCTGAACTCGGCTTCGACGCGCGTCGACGGCATCCTGATCAAGCTCGATGCGCTGCTCGGCACCGACAATTCGCAGTCGCTGTTTGCCGAAGCGCGTGACACGCTGGAATCCTTCAAGAAGGTTGCCGACAATCTGAACGCCCGTATCGGGCCGATCGCCGACAATCTGCAGAAGTTCTCGAGCGGCGGGCTGCGCGACGTGCAGTCGCTGGTCAACGATACGCGCAACACGGTGCAGAACCTCAACGACGCGATCAGCAATTTCGACAGAAACCCGCAGCGCCTGATCTTCGGTGGCGATACGGTGAAGCAGACCGACGGCCGCTCGCGCCGTTGATTTCGATATGAGAAAAGCAGGGGAAGCATAATATGGCCGTATCGCATCTGTTGGCGCGCCGTTCATTGCTGGCGAGAGCAGCCTTGACGCTGCCGCTGGTGGCGCTGACCCTTGCCGGTTGCGGCACGGGCGCCAAGAACGACACCTACGATCTGTCGGCGGCCGTCGGCAGCGGTGCCGGTCCGGCCGCCAAGCGCAGCCAGATCCTTGTGCCGGAGCCAACGGCGCTCGCGGCACTGAACAGCGAGCAGATCGTCGTTCGCGTCTCACCCTCGGAGATCCAGTATCTGGCTCGCTCGCAATGGAGCGACAAGCTGCCCCGCATGGTGCAGTCGAAGCTGGTCGAGGCCTATGAGAATTCCGGCAAGTTCGGCGGCGTCGGCAAGCCCGGCCAGGGACTGGCGATCGACTATCAGGTCGTGACCGATATTCGCGCCTTCGAGATCGACAGCAGCAAGGGCAGCCAGGCGGTGGTCGAGATCTCTGCGAAGATCCTCAACGACCGCAACGGCACGGTGCGCGCCCAGAAGGTGTTCCGGGCTGCTGCTCCGGCTGGAGGTGCAGCCGAGGGCATGATTAAGTCGCTCGACCGGTCCTTCTCGGCAGTGACGACCGAGATCGTCGACTGGACGCTCCAGTCGATCTGATACGGCGAGAAAAATCGGCTGCCGGTGTCGGAACATGACGTGCCGGGACGTCCTTTGCTAAGGAGATAGCAAGGAGACATAGAATGACCGGCCTCGTCCTCACCACCTTCGACTGGGTTCCCGATCTGCCGCGCGGCTATGTGCGCGATATCCGCGTGCGCTGGGCGCTGGAGGAGGCGGGATTGTATTACCGCGTCGCGGGCATACCCTTTGCAAAGCGCGATGCGCAGCATTTCGCGCATCAGCCGTTCGGCCAGGTGCCGTGGCTGACCGATGGCGATCTCTCGATCTTCGAAAGTGGCGCGATCCTGCTGCATCTCGGTAGCAAGAGCGAAGCGCTAATGCCAGGTGACGCGAAGGGCCGCAGTGAGGCGCTGGAGTGGCTGTTTGCAGCGCTCAACTCCGTCGAGGCGGCAAGCCTGCCCTGGACGATCATGATCTTCTCCGGGCAGGATGGCGATACGCCGGCCTGGAAAAGCCTGGATTCCTTCCTGAAGGCCAGACTGAAGCATATGGAGGCGGTGCTTGCCGCGCGCGAATGGCTGGCCGGGCGGTTTTCCGTCGCCGATATCCTGATGGCGGATGTGCTGCGCCTCGTCGATCGTTTCGACGGGCTGTCGGCCTTTCCGGCCTGCCGCGCCTATGTCAAGCGCGCGACGGCGCGGCCGGCTTTTGCGAAGGCCCATGCGGACCAACTCGCACATTTCGCGGCTGCCGATGTGAAGCAGCCGGCGTAGCGATCAGTTCGCGGGAACGGCGGCACTGGCTGCCGCCGGATCGGCCGACGCCGTCGCCGCGGCGGGAGCGCCGATCAATGCAGCGTCCAGCATGGCGGCCATCTTGTCGTCGCGGATCGCTGCAGTCTTTTCGCCCATGACAACGCCGACGACGTGGCGGCCGTCCTTGTTGACCGAGGTCACGACGTTATAGCCGGATGCATCCGTATAGCCGGTCTTGATGCCATCGGCGCCCTGATAGCGATACATGACATTGTTGTGGCCGCGCAGCTTCATGCCGCGGAACTGGAAGCCGCGCATCGAGAACATCTTGAACTCTTCCGGATAGTCGCGGATCAGCGCGGCGCCGAGCGTCGCCATGTCGCGCGCCGTCGTCATCTGTTCCGGATCGGGCAGGCCGGACGGGTTCTTGAAGGTGGTGTTGGTCATGCCGAGCTGGTGGGCCTTGGCGGTCATCAGCTTTCCGAACGCGTCTTCCGAGCCGCCGAGCTGTTCGGCGATCGCCACGGCCGCGTCATTCGCCGAGAGAACGATGATACCCTCGACGGCTTCGCGCACGGTGACCTTGCGGCCGGCGCCGACGGCGAGCTTGAAGGGCTCCTTGCTCTCGGCATTCTCGGACATCGTGAGCTTCTGATCCCAAACGAGGCGGCCGGCATGCATGGCTTCGAATGCCAGGTAGAGCGTCATCATCTTGGTTAGCGACGCCGGGTAGTTCAGCTCGTCCTGATTGGCGCTTGCCAGCACCTGGCCCGTCTGCGCGTCCATCAGGAAGCTCGCCTGTCCGGCCGAAGATGTCGAGGAGAGGCCGAGGAACAGGGAAGCGGAGAACGCTGCGGAGAGAAGCAGCGGCATGGTCTTTGGCATCGAATGTGGTCTCTTCAAAACGGGGGCAGCGCGCTGGCAACCTGAATAGGGTCGTCACGGAGTGACGTTGTCTGGCCACCGGATTGAGCAAATCTACGGCATTATGACAAGCGTGTCTTGCTTATAAGCCCGGATTTGCGGCGGCCGTTTGTCTCACTTTGCCGTGAGGCGCTTGATGCCAAATGAAAAAGGGCCGCTGATGAAGCGGCCCTTTGTGTAGCGAAGTCCGGGTTTTCTTCCGTTAGGTCAGGCGGCCCGCGGCGTGGGCCAGCATGGTGTAGACCTTGCCGGTATCCGACGTCAGATAGGATTGGGTGATCGTCCGGTCGCGGTCGCTGCGGGCGACATCAGCAAGCAGCTTTTCGAAGTCGGCAATGTAGCGATCGACGGCGGTGCGGAATTCCGGCTCGCGGTCGTACTTGCGCTTGATCTCGTCGAAGGTCTGCTGGCCCTTCAGCGTGTAGAGGCGGCGCGTGAAGACGTCGCGCTCGCCACGCTGGTAACGGCGCCAGAGATCGACCGAGGCGTCGTGATCGATGGCGCGGGCGATATCGACCGAGAGCGAATTGAGCGACTCGACGACGTGGCGCGGATTGCGGCTGTCGGCGGCGCGCTGCTGAGCCGGAGCGGATGCCTCGGCGCGCGGTGCTGCCGAACGGGCAGGTGCTTCCTCGGCATCTTCGTCACGCGAGGCGCCGCGCAGTAGATCGCTGATCCAGCCGCCGGATTCCTGGCGGGCAGGCGTAGCCGCTGCGGGTGCGGGCGCAACCGGCGCGGTGCGTTGCGGCGCCGCTGCAGGTGCCGGAGCGATGGTGCCGCGAAGTGCAAAGCCATCCTCGATCTGCGGACGGGGTGCCGGAACTGGTACAGGCTGCGGGGCCGGCTGTGCAGCAACGACCGGTGCTGCAACAGGAGCCGGAGCAGGTGCGGGCGGAGCCTGACGAGGCGCGGGCGCCGGTGCCGGCTGTGCGGCGCGCGGAGCCGGTTCGGAGACTTCGAACTGCTGCACCGAACGGCCGACGATATGCGAGATATCCTGCAGCGCCTTGATCTGTTCGGCGACGGCGCGGCGCATGGCGGCAGCGCTTTCCTTGGCTTCCTCTGGAAGATCGAAGGCACCGCGCTTCAGTTCGCTGCGGGTCATGTCGAGTTCCTTGCGGATATCGCCAGCCGAGCGGCGGATTTCTTCCGTCGCACCCGAGAAGCGGGCAACCGCCTCATCGACGGCTTCGCGCAGCGATTCACGCAGCTGCTGGGCAGCGCCATCCGAGGCGCGGCCTGCTTCGCCGAGCATGCGCTCGACATCCGAGAGGGAGGCCGTGAGGCCACCGCGCAGGCGGTTCGACAGTTCGGCGGAGCGGCGTTCGGCATTGCCGAAGGTGCCGTCGATCGTGGCATTGGCTTCTTCGCCGGCCTTGACGATCGAACTGCGCATGGCCTCGGCGGCTTCTTCGGCACGCTTCTCGGTGTCGGAGAGCACGCGGCCGATATCGGCGAAGGAGGACTGCACGCTCTGGCGCAGATTGCCGCTGACCTGATTGGAACGCTGTTCGGCGCGCTCGAAGGCGCCTTCGACCATGGTGCCAAGCGCACGCATCGTCTTTTCGATTTCTTCCGAACGCTGCACAAGGCCGATCGACAGGCTCTGGAGAGCGCCTTCGCGCTCTTCGAGGGTCGAAACGAGGTTCGACTGAGCGGCACCCAGCAGACCGGAGGCCTGCGTCAGAACCTTGGAGTGTTCGTCGAATCGGCCGATGATCGAGCCGACCTGGGCGAGCGTCTGGCCGGAGATATCCGACAGGCGATCCACCTTGCCTTCGAGAAGGCGGGTGGAGGCGGAGACCATTTCGGCAGCCTTGGCAGCCGAGTCCGTGAAGCGCGAGGTCGTGTCGCCGAGGCGGCCGTCGACATCGGTCAGATCCTGGGCGGCGCGGTTCATCATCAGGGCCATCGAGGCGCTGTTGTCAGAGAGGCGCTCTATCAGCGAATTGACGTTGGCAAGCAGGCTGGTCTCGATGGCGTTGACGGCCGTCGAGGCGCTTTCCGTGCGGGCCGCAATCGCGTTGGCGAGAGCGGCATTTTCGGCACGCAGGCGATCGGCGCTCTGCTCGGCAGCAGCGGCGATGCGGGCAGCGGCTTCGTGGCCGGTTTCGGCATAGCGCTCGATCATCGGGCGGGCGGTCTCGTCGATGAGGCGCGAGAGCTCAGAGGAGCGGCCGGCCAGCATCGAGTTCAGTTCGCGGGTGCGCTCGTCGAGCGTTGCACGGATCGAGGTTCCGCGGGCTTCGAGAGCCTTCTCGACATCGGTCAGCGATGCGTCGATTTCGCGGGCACGATCTTCGAGGCCGGTGCGGATCGCCGTGCTGCGGGCTTCGAGCGCACGGTCGACATTCGACATGGTGCTGGCGATGCCTTCGCTGGCGCTGGTGATCGTCGTGCGGATGGCGTCGCCGCGTGACTCGAGCGACGACTGGGCTTCGGAGAGAGCCTGCGAGATGGCGCTGACCTGGCCACTGACCAGGGTCTCGGCTTCGGCAACCTTGTTGACGATGGCGTTGCCGGCTTCGGAGAAGGTCTGGGCGACGGCGGCGGCCTGGCCTGCGAGGCGGTTCTGCGCCTCGGAAACGCGGCCGACGATCTGCTCGGAGCGCTCGTCCATCGAGCGGGCGAATTCGCCGGTCTTATTGTCCAGCGTTTCCGTGAACTGCTGGCCGGTGCGGCCCATCAGGTCTGCGGTGCGCTGTGCTTCGGCATCCATGCCCTGGGCTGCATCGGCAACGGCGTTGCGCAGCGTCGAGGCGAGGCCGGCAGCCTTGCCTTCGATCGTCTGGTTGACGGCGTCGAGGCCCATGGTCAGCGCCCGGTCCATGGTGGACAGGCGTTCGCCGAGACGTTCGCCGCCGCGGTCCATGGTGTCGCCGAGATTGGCGGTGCGCTCGTCGATCGACGACGAAAGCGTCGCCGTGCGCTCATCGAGCGAAGAGGTCAGGCTCGCCGTGCGATCATCGAGGGACGAGGCGAGGCGGGCGGTGCGCTCATCGAGCGCGGAGGAGAGATGCGTGGTGCGCTCATCGAGTGCTGTCGTCAGGCTTGCGGAGCTCGCCGCAAGCGAGGCGTTCATCTGCGATGCGCGGCCATCGAGGCTCGCAGCGAGGCTGGAGGCCTGTGCCTCGATCGAGGACGAAAGGCTGCGAGCGCGCTCTTCAAGCGTCGAAGCGAGGTTGGCGGTGCGATCGTCGATCGCGCCGGTCAGCGTGTCGGTGGTGCTTTCGAGAACCGTGGTGACGCGGAAGGCCGCATCATCGCCGAGTTCGCGCAGCTGATTGATGCTGTCGGAGAGCGTTTCGGAGAGACGCGCACCAGCTGAATCCACCTGTTCGGCAACGCCGCCGACGCCGTCGCGGATGCGGTTTTCGAGCGCCGTCAGGCCGGCCTCGACACGCGAGCCGGTTTCGGCAAAGCGTTCGGTCATGCCGCCGACGGAATGATCGAGATGGGTCGAGAAGGTTTCGGCCGTACGGGAAATCTCGGCCGCAGCACCCTGGAAGCGCTCGGCGATCTGGCCGGCGCCTTCGCGCAGACGCTCGTCGAGTGCGCGGGAGCTGTTGTCGATCGTCTGACGCAGCGAGGCTTCGTGATCTTCGAGCGACATTTCCAGCATGCTGGCGCTGGCGGCGACAGAGGCGCTGATCGTCGTTGCCTGCTCCGACAGCGTATCGCTGATCTGCGCATGGGCTTCGCCGAGCGCCAGGCTGATGGCGTTGGTGCGGTCTTCGAGCGTCGAGCGGATGCGGTCATGCGCCGATGCCAGGCCACCCTCGATGCGGTCGGCGGCCTCGCCGGTCAATGTCCGCAGGCGCTGAGCAGCATCGCCGGTGACGGCTTCGATGCGATCGGCAGCTTCTCCCGTCAGCGACTGCATGCGGGCAGCGGCATCACCGGTAACGGCCTCGATACGATCGGCGGCTTCGCCGGTCAGCGTCTGCAGGCGCGTGGCTGCATCGCCGGTGACGGTCTCGATACGGTCGCTGTTGCTCGACAGCGAAGAGTGCAGGGCGGCCGCGTGGTCGCTCAGCGAGCGTTCGAGGCGCTCCTGGCTGTCGATATAGGCGCTGCGGATGGCTTCCGACTTGTCGGCGAAGGCGCCGGCAACGCGGGCTTCGGCGCCGGCAACTGTATCCAGCATCGCATTGGCGCGGGCTTCGAGCGCGCTGTCGAAGCGGCTCTGGCTGTCATCCAGCGAAATCGCCATTGCCATCGTCTTCTCGTCGAGCGAGTCCGACAGACGGTCATGATGACCTGCCATGGCATCGACAAGCGCATTGCTGCGTTCGGACATGGTGTTCTCAAAGCGCTCCTGAGCGGAGTCGAGCGAGATGGCAAGTGCCATTGTGCGCTCGTCGAGAGCGTCGGCGACACGGTCGTGGTGACCGGACAGCGTGCTTTCCAGAGCGTTGGCGCGTTCGGCCATGGCGCTGTCGATGCGCTCATGGGCAGAATCCAGGGCCGTGGTGATCGCTGCTGCGCGCTCGGAGATGACAGTGTTCAGGTCGTCGGCGCGGCCGAAGGCCGAGGTAATCTGCTCGGTGCCCGAGGAGACCGCTGCCGTCAGTTCCGCTGTCGTCGACAGCAGCGTGTCACGGAATTCGGTCGAGCGGGCCTGAAGGTTGTTGTGCAGTTCCGAAGTGCCTGCTGCCAGCGCCAGCGAGATTTCGCCGGTGGCGTTGTGGAGGGCAGACGACAGGGCTGCGGTGCGGTCGGCAAGGCCGGCATGCAGTTCGGACGTGCCGGTGGCCAGCGCGTTGGTGATCTCGCCGGTAGCGCCCTGCAGCGCTGCGGAGAATTCACTGGTGCGGCCTGCGAGGCTGCCGTGGAAATCGGCCATGCCTGCTGCCAGCGCTTCGTTGACTTCACCAGAGGCGCTCTTCAGCGTCTGGTTGATTTCCTTGGTGCGGGCGGCCAGCGCTTCGGAAATCTCATCGACCTTGCTGCCGAGCGAGCTTTCGAGAACTTCCTGGCCGGTGCCGAATGCCGTTGCCAGCGCGAAGGACTGGTCGGTCAGCGATGCGCCGAGACGCTCGATGCTCGAGGTCAGGATGCCATCCAGCGATTCCGAACCGCCAGCCAGCGTCTCGTTGATGCGGGCAAGGCTTTCCATCAGCTTGGTGTCGAGAGAACCCGCGCGCTTGTCGAAAGCGGTCGCGAATTCGGCGACGCGTTCGTCGAAAGCGGTGGACATCTGCGCGACCGTGCTCTGCAGGCGCTCTTCGAAGAAGCCCGAACGCAGGTCGAGGTCC
The DNA here is from genome assembly GCF_056399485.1 of Rhizobium sp. 01N424. Taxonomy (NCBI): domain Bacteria; kingdom Pseudomonadati; phylum Pseudomonadota; class Alphaproteobacteria; order Hyphomicrobiales; family Rhizobiaceae; genus Rhizobium; species Rhizobium sp. 01N424. Next base: position 176,181 of record NZ_JBFTRK010000008.1, on the reverse strand, counting down.
ATGATCGCGTCGTCGGCGCTGGACTGCAGGCTCTGGCGGAAGCTCTGGCCACGCTCGTCGAGAGCGCTGTTGAGCTTGGCAAGCACGCCATCCAGCGAGCCGGTGATCTCGCGTTCGCTGCCGGTCAGCGTCTCGTTGATCTCGCGGGTGCGGGCAATCAGGATTTCGTTCAGCTGGCGGGCGCGGTCGTTGAGCGCGGCGTTCAGCTTCTCGGCGCTGCTGTCCATGGTGGACGCGCGCGTTTCGAACTGGCTGAGCAGGTGCTCGCCGCGTTCGCTGAGGCTCGACGTCAGCGTGTCCAGGCGGGTGTCGAATTCATGGGCTAGCGCAAAGCCCGACGAGGTCAGGGTCTGCAGCAGGGAATCGGTCTTGGCGGCAAGCAGCGAGCCGAGCGACTGGATCGCGGCTTCCGACTTTTCGGTCAGCGTCGCGGCGCGGGTGTCGATCATCGAGGCGAAGGCTTCGCCCGAGGTCGAGAGGCGGACGGCGATTTCTTCCGTCGCCAGCGACAGGTCTTCCTTCAGCTGGTCGTGAACGCCGACGATCGAGCTGCGGATACGCTCGGCGTGATTGACGATCGCTTCGCGTTCGGAGCCGAGTTCGTGGACGAGACCGCGCACGCGCAGTTCGTTATCGGCGTAGCTGCGCTCAAGCGCGTTCACTTCAGAATGGACGAGGGTTTCCAGCTCAGAGGCGCGCGCAATGGTGCGCTCGATGCCTTCGTTCATGGCGGAGACTTCGCGGCGCACGGCCTGGCCGACGGTCATGATGCGCTCGGAGGCGATCGTCTCAGGTTCGGAGAGGCGCAAGGCGACTTCTGCCATGGAGCGAGCGGCGTTGCGCATGTCCTGCGCACGCGAAATCATGATCGCGAAGGCGTAGAACAGCAGCACGGGAACGATGATGCCGACGATGCCGGCAATCACGCCAGGCAGGCCGACCAGATCGGCGACCGAACGGATCTGCCAGATCTGCGGCGAATAGAGCAGGGACATCAGCCCGATGCCGCCGACAATCCAGATCAGCGAAAACAGGGTGGCGTTGCGCACGGCGACGCGCGTCGAGCTGCCGTCGAGCGACTTCAGAAGCGAAGCGGGCGTGTTGCGGTTGGCATCGTTCGCCGGGGCAAAGGCGGGAGCGCGGGGTGCCTGCTGCTCTGCAGCCTTTGAGCGGCCGCGGCGGCGCTGGCTGTCGTCCTGGTCCTGCTGATTACGCGCAGATGGGTTCTCAGACACATTGGCCTCCGGGGCGTCGGGCGTTTTGCCGCTGCGAGACGGCGCTTTCTGCTGGCTGAAATCGATCTGGAGCGCTTCGTCCAATGCCTTGAACGCCTTGTCCTCGATCGACTCGTTGTACTTGTTGTTCGCCATTCCGTTACGCCTCGTTACATCTCAGCCGGTTCAGCCGCTGGTCCGGACATCGCCGCGTCCGGACGTCAACCTTTTGCCTCTGACCTTCCCATCCAAGACGACGGACGGATAAGCATGTCATTTCAGAGTGGATAGCCGCTTTTTCAAACGGACGGTATCAAAACATTACCATTATCCACTTGGCCCGCAAAGGCGCGTAGCACAAACCCACTGTACCAGTATCGTAGTGACACATCCGGGCTTCGGAGACAATTAACGAAGGCTTGCTAATCACCTGTCGTTAATGGGTTGTTAACATGATTTAACGGCAGAGCCTGTTGAAAAACCAATAATTTAGCGATGTTTAACGGATATTAACCATAGCGCCAGAATCCCGCCCTCAATGTGCCGGAATTTAACGCGATCGCCACTCTCCAACCGCACTGTAGAGTTCAACCGCGGGGATAAAGACGGGAGTTTGGCACATGGCAGCAGTCAGTATAGCGTTCGAAGCGCCGGATAATTCGAAGGGGCCGTGCCCCTCCAAGGTCCGTCCGATCGACCTAGTGCATCTTGCAAAGCAGACGATGGGCGACAAGGCCCTCGAAATCGAAGTCCTCCAGATGTTCGCGCGCCAGGCGCGCGCGTGTCTCGGAGAGATCGCCTCCGGAGAGGCGCAGAAGATCGTCGCAGCCGCGCACCGGCTGAAGGGCGCGGCAAGCGCCGTCGGCGCCTTCCGGGTATCGGAGACGGCCGAAACGCTTGAGTTCAATGCCGGTGACGCTGCATCGATGGCAGCCGTTGGTGCTGCGGTCGTCGAGGCCGAGAATTTCATCCTGAAGCTGAGCCGCTAAGAGCCAGGCATCAGTCGCAAAGCTGGACCCGCTGCATCATTCCGGAACAGGCCTATCTGTTTCCGATGAGCAGCGGGTCTTTTTGTGACCAGCGGCATGCCGCAATCAAGCAAGCCTGTCGCTTTTAAGTATGGGATGACACTGCCGGGGCTGTCGATGTTGACTGCCTCGCAGATTTGTTGGAAGAAAAATTCTGATCCTCCCTCAATACGGTTACCGGAAATCACAATGCCCAAACTGACCATTGTCGCCTTCGACGGCACGCGCTTTGACCTTGACGTCGATCAGGGTTCCACCGTCATGGAAAATGCCGTGCGCAATTCCGTCCCGGGCATCGAAGCCGAATGCGGCGGCGCCTGCGCCTGCGCTACCTGTCACGTCTACATCGACGAAGAATGGGTCGAACGCGTCGGCCCGCCCGAAGCGATGGAAGAAGACATGCTGGACTTTGCCTTCGATGTCCGCCCGACTTCGCGCCTCTCCTGTCAGATCCGCATGAAGGCTGTGCTGGATGGGCTGACGGTTCACGTGCCGGAACGTCAAGCCTGACATACTGAAAATTCACTTCGGCGCGTTTATATTAGCCTGAATAGCAGTGTTCGAGCGGTTATGGCTGGAAACGGCCGAAGTGAGGCCAGCCTATGAAACACGTGTCGATTTTGGTTCGCGCCGATTGGGATGCTCAAGCGGCGGTTTGGGTTGCCAGCAGCGCGGATGTGGAGGGTCTCGCTGTCGAGGCAGAGACACTCGAAGTCCTGAATAGCAAGGTCCTTTCGGCGATTGCCGATCTGCTGGAATTGAACGGCATTTCGTCCGACCTTGCCGAAATTCCCGTCCACATCATGGCCGAGCAGCTTGCTCGCGTTCCCAATCCTCATTTCTGACCCTCATGGGCGGCTATCTTCGCGAGCTCAAGGAATTGTTGCAGAAGGCAGGCTGCCAATATGTCCGGCCGGCTAAAGGCGACCACGAGATCTGGTACAGCCCGATTTCCAAGCGGCACTTCACTTCGATCATGGCGTAAAATCGCGCCACACCGCAAATGAGACACTGAAGCAAGCCGGTTTGCCGAAGGCTTTCTGAACAGGGAAGAGCCAAAAAAAGCCTCGCGCGCCGGATGACGAGCGAGGCGAGGCGGGCGCATAACCATCGGACGAGGGAGGACCGTCCGCGGCTTGGAACGCGCCAGGAGAACCCAGCGACGGAAAGATCAGGTAGTTCAGTCCTGAACTTTCGAATGTGTTCATATTAGCGCGCCTCAGTTGAGTCGCCTATCGCTAATTTTCACCATTGAGAGGCTGGGGAGGACGCAAGTTTCGCACAGGTTTCGTTGTGCAGCTAACGATCTTGCGTCGTATTTTGCCCGCAAATGCGCTAGTTTTTGCCGCCGGATGATTTGAGTCGGTTGTTGAGCAGCCGCATCATCCGATTCTGGAAATTGACCGCTTCGACCTTGTCGAAGCGCGCCTGAAGGCGGTCGTGCTCGTCTATTCCGCGAGTGGATTCTTCCGATACCAACTCCTGCATTGCCTCGCAGTTGCGCTGCGCGGGGAGCGAGAGGATGCCGCGCTCCATGGCGCGTGCCTGTGTTCTGGCGATTTCGGCGTGGCGCTCTTCGTGCCGCTTGATATCGCTCGATAGCGCATCCCAGATCATCGACAGGTCCTTCGTCGCGCCCTTGCGGTTACGCCAGCGCGGCAGGATGATCTGCGTGTGGACTGTGACCTTGGCGCTGCCGACCTTGCAGCGTCCGTCGTGCTGGATATAGGTGGCCTCTCCGCCGAAGCGGATCTTGGTGGCGCCGGGGTGGCGGGCCGATGAACCGTTTGCGGTCGGGCCGCGGGTGCTGAGCTGCTGGTCGAGTTCGTCGGCGGTTTTGCCGCGGATGTCGAAATAGGAATAGCTCTTCGTGGCGACCACTTCGGCCGACGCTGAGGTGCAAAGGGCAATCGTCATGGAAAAAGCAAGGAGAAGACGCATATTCGGCGATGCGGAAGGCATTCTAGACGGTGACCCATGTTGAAGTTTGGCGGAGCTTGGGGCATAGCCACCGCGAGCGCAATAGGCGCAGGATTTTTTATTATCAATAGGATAAACGCCGGTGAGTGAGCTTCATGTCAGCCGATGGCGGGTCGCCCATGACCGCGAATTGACGCTCGGCGCAACGAGCGTGATCATGGCGATCGTCAACGTGACGCCGGACTCGTTTTCCGATGGCGGGAAGTACGATCACGCCGATGCGGCCGTCGCGCACGCGCTGGCGGCGGTGGCCGAAGGTGCTGAGATCATCGATATCGGCGGCGAGTCGACGCGGCCGGGTGCCGCCAAGGTCGATGCGGCCGAGGAGCAGCGGCGCGTGCTACCCGTCATCGAGGCGCTGCGCGGCAAGACCGAGGCGCTGATTTCTGTCGATACCTACCGCGCGGAGACCGCAAGGCTCGCGATCGAAGTGGGCGCGCATATCGTCAACGACGTGTTTGGGCTGCAGAAGGATGTGGCGATGCCTGGCGTTGTCGCGCGGGCGAATGCCGGCGTGTGCATCATGCATACGGGCCGCGAGCGCGATAAGCTGCCCGACATGGTCGCCGATCAGGCCGTGTTCCTGGAGCGGTCGCTGGCGCTGGCAAGCGAGGCGGGGGTTGCCAATGAGCAGATCGTTCTCGATCCAGGCTTCGGTTTCGCCAAGGAAACGGCGGATGAGAATTTCGAGTTGATGGCGCGTTTTGCGGAGCTGTCGCGCTTCGGCTTTCCGTTGCTCGCCGGGACCTCGCGCAAGCGCTTCATCGGCGCTGTGACCGGCCGGGATGCCGCCGATCGCGATGCGGCGACGGCGGCCAGCAGCGCGCTGCTCAGATTGGCGGGGGCTGCGGTTTTCCGGGTCCACAATGTCGCAATCAACAGGGATGCGCTGGCTGTTGCCGATGCTATGCTGACGGCACGCCGAAATTACGAAGGACGCCGGGGCCAATGACTATGAAATACACGATCCTGATGCAGAACTGTGCGTTCTTCGCGCGCCACGGCGTGCATGACGAGGAAGAGTTCCTCGGGCAGCGGTTCTTTGTCGATGCCGAACTCGATGTGACTGCCGGAAAGGCGCTGGAAAGCGACTCGATCGAGGATACCGTCAATTACGGTATCGCCTTCACGGTCATCGAGGAGATCGTCGTCGGCAAACGGCGCTATCTGATCGAGGCGCTGGCGCTCGATATCGCCAAGGGGCTATGTGAGCGCTTCCACCAGATCACGCGGGCGAAGATCACGGTGCGCAAGCCGAGCGCGCCGGTTCCGGGCGTGCTCGATTTCGTTCAGGTGAGCGTCGAACACTTTGCACACTGATCGTTTCAAGGCGGCCACGCTCGGTCTCGGCGGCAATATCGGCGATCCCGTCAACGCGATGGCCTCGGCACTGCAGCACCTCGATGCGCGGGACGATTGCCGGCTGACTGCGGTGTCCAGGCTTTACCGGACGCCGCCATGGGGAAAGACCGATCAATCCTTCTTCTTCAATGCCTGTGCCGGGGTCGAGACGTCTCTGGCGCCGGAGGCACTGCTCGATGTCTGTCTTGAGATCGAGCGGGAGATGAAGCGTGAACGGATCGAGCGCTGGGGTCCGCGCACGCTCGATATCGACGTCCTGACCTACGAAGGTGTCGAGCAGGAAGCGCCCCGGCTGGAGCTACCGCATCCACGCATGACGGATCGCGGCTTCGTGCTGATGCCGCTTGCTGATTTCGCCGGAGATCTTCTGGTGAAGGGGCGGACGGTTCGGGATTGGCTCGCTACTGCCGATGTGCAGGGCATCGAAATCGCTGATGCCAGCTTCGAGTGGTGGCGGAAGCCTTGAAACGAAAAGCGGCGGAAAATCCGCCGCCTGGGTGTGTCCTGAGGATGATCTGTCTTACTGGACCGAGCCGACCGTAATCTCGTCCAGCTGACGGGTGAGGGTGAGGCCGATCACCGGGATCATGCGGTCTTCGACCTTGACCGAGACGGTGACGTTCATCGTCTTGTCATCGCGGATGCGGGCAATCATCGCGCCATTCAGCTTCGAGCGGTTGAGACCAACGACGACGGTATCTGGGGTGACGGTGCCGGATACAACGTCCAGACCCTTGCCGGCGGCGCCATCCAAGAACTGTCCCTTGTAGCTGCTGCCCGACTGGGTGATCGTCGCGGTCATCGGCTGTTTGAAGACGCCGACGCGGCAGGAGCCGTCAAGCTTTATGCCCGTGCCATCGGTAACCGAGGAGCCGACGAGGTTGCAGGTGAACTTCGTGCCCTTGTATTTCCCGGCGACGATTTCGCCCGGTCCACGCCAGGATCCGGCCACCGATTCGAAGAAGGCCTTATCGCGTGTCGCAGCGGTTGCTGCAGGAGTGACGTCAGCCATTGGCGACAGCGCCACGGCGGCCAGGCCGCAGACGAAAAGAAGCTTGCGCAAATACATGGATTTTCCTTGGCACACCTACCCGCTACTGCCTTGGAGTTTTGCCGAATAATGGTTAACGGTTGGTTTCCGGGATGACAAAGGGCTCTGGAAAACCAGCATTTTCGGCGTCTGGGCAGCCTTCAACCTGCGTAGCTACGCCCATGAAAATTATAGGTTTCCTGATTGCTTCCGTTGCGTCAGGCGACGAAGCTGAGAAAAAAACCGTGGGGATCACTTCTGCTGGTCGCGGCCGGATATCGAAGGCGTGAGATCGCCGATGAAATCGCTGATTCCCGGGCGCTTCAGGGCGTGAAATGCCAGCGGGCGGCAGAGATCCATGGCGGCGATTCCGATGCGGGCCGTCATCAGGCCGTTGATGACACCTTCGCCAAGGCGCGCTGACAGCTTCGACGCCAGTCCATGGCCGAGAACCTGCTGCACCAGACTGTCGCCGACGGCGATCGAGCCGGTGACCGCGAGATGGGCAAGGACGTCGCGCATCAGCCTGACCATGCCAAGCGTGCCCGGCCGCCCGCCATAGAGCTCCGCCATGGCGCGGATCAACCGCGACGCCTCATAGAGCACGTAGAGGAGGTCAACGATGGCGCGCGGGCTGACAGCGGTGACGATCGAGACGCGCTTCGAGGAATTGACGATCAATGCACGCGCCTGACGGTCGAGCGGTCCGAGCAGCTCGCGTTCGGCAAGCGCCACCAGATGCGGGGCGTCGATGATGTCGTTTTCGGAGGCCTTCAGCGTGGCGCGGCCCTTGGCTGTCTCGGGCTTTGCCGAAAGCATTGCCGCCAGCCGGTTGACGAGACTGCGCGCCTTGGCCGGCCTGGTTTCCAGAATGGCCGCCTCGGCCTCGGCCTTGATCGTCTGGACGGCGGCGAGCCGCATCATGCCCGCGGTCTCGCGGATGACGATACCGATCACGGCAAGGATGCCGATCGCAAGCGCGGTAAGGGCGGCGTAGCCCAGCCAGTCGGCGCGGGAAAAGAGGTCGCGGATCAGGCTGTCGGTCCAGAGACCGAAGGCGAGCGACAAAAGCACGCCGAACGCCGCTCCGGCGATTTTCGCGAAGGATGTGCGGCGTCTGCGCGGCATTGCGACCGGAAGCGGCGCAGCATCCTTGTCGCGGTTGATGAAGGGATCATCCTCATCCGGTGTCAGGACGACGTCGGCCTCGAAGCTGGACGGCTTGCGGCGCTGCACCGGCACGGCGGTTTCCAGCGCGCGAGGCTCGTCTTCGTAAACAAAGGCTGCAGGTTTGCGCGTATTGCCAGCGGCATTTTCTGGATTGGACTTGCTCATGCGAGGCGGTCTCCAAACAGGAACTGCATGGCGCGGTCGAGGCGGATATGCGGCACCGAGAGCTTGATGCCGCCACCGGTTTCCTCGAGCTGCGGTGGCCTGAAGCGGACGACGTTGACATCCGGGAGGTGGATATCTCCCGCATTGGATTCAATGGCTGCGAACAGGCTTTCGGGGTTCTCGGGCAGGTCTCCGGGGAAGATAGCGGTCTTGCGGATGCCGTCGAAACGCACGCCGCCGATCGTCTCGCCATCGATCGGCGTGCCGACGATCACAGGCAGGTCGTGTCCGTCGCGCCTGACGGTCGCCTCGCGGGTGGCGCGCACCGAGGCAAGCGCCATGACGTCGATGCCCGCGCCGGCCATGCCGATGCGGTGGACGGCGCGTTCGACGAGGCGCCGCGTCAGGGCGTCGAGCCGGTCGTGGCTTTCGTGATGCAGGTGGTCGGCCTTGGTGGCGGCGACCAGCACCCGGTCAATACGGCGGCCGAGAAGCGAGGAGAGGAGCGAGTTGGTTCCCGGGCGGAAGCAGGCCAGCACGTCTGTCAACGCCCGTTCGAGATCCTGCACGGCTTCGGGGCCGCGGTTGATTGCCTGCAGCGCATCGACAAGCACGATCTGGCGGTCGAGACGGGCAAAGTGCTCGCGGAAGAACGGTTTGACGACGACCGATTTGTAGGCCTCGTAGCGCCGCTCCATCATCGCCCAGAGCGAGCCCTTTTCGGCCCGGCCTTCGGGCGGCAGGAGCAGCGGCGCGAAGGTCAGTGCCGGTGAGCCGTCGAGATCGCCCGGCAGGAGGAAACGGCCGGGTGGCAACGTCGAGAGCGAACGTTCGTCGGCCTTGCAGGCCTTCAGATAGGCGGCAAAGGACGTTGCGAGGTCTCGGGCCTGCATCTCATCGGCCGCCGCGTGAAGATCGGCTGCCTGTGTTAGCTCGAGCCAGGTCTTCGAGAGTTCGGCGCGGATGCCGGTGCGGGCGAGCGCCAGGGTATCCTCGCTGAAAGTCCGGAAATCCTTGGCGAGCAGCGGCAGGTCGAGCAGCCATTCGCCCGGATAGTCGACGATATCGATCGACAGGCGCCCTGGCGAAAACATGCGGTTCCAGCCGCTGGCGCTCTGATAGTCGATGGTGACCCGCAGTTCTGAGATGGCGCGGGTGGAATCCGGCCAGACGCGATCCTTCACCAGCGCGCGGATGTGATCTTCGTACTGAAAGCGCGGAACGCCGTCATCAGGCTGCTCTTCGAGGCGTATCGCCGAAACGCGGCCCGATTGCACCGGTTCGAACAGCGGCAGGCGGCCGCCATGCAGGAGGTTATGGACCAGGGAGGAGATGAAGACCGTCTTGCCGGAACGGGATAGACCGGTGACGCCGAGACGGACGGTCGGATTGACCAGACCCGTGGCGCGGTCGGTGAGGTTATCGAGTGCGATGCGGGCATCGTCAGCGAAGGAGGTCAAGCTTGGCGGCAAGGCGGTGTCCCGGTTGTCATTGCTCAAGCATATAGGATGGCGAGGCCGCCGGAAAAAGAACCGGCATGCAACCGCGTCAGCCGCTCAGAAATTCACGCAGCTTCCAGGCGGCGGCCGCTGCGTCGAAATCCAGAACCGCAAGGCCGCCGGCGGGAAAGCCGCCGGGCAGGGCGCGCAGCAGCTGTTCGTGGCCGATCAGCGCCTCCAGCGTCTGCTCGATCGTCGGATTATGGCCGACCAGCATCACCGCATTGCTTTCCTGCGTATCGAGGAGCTCGAGATAGACATTGGGGGCCGCGTTATAGAGTTCGTCGATATAACGCAGCTCCAGAGACAGGCCCATGGCGCGATGGACGGCATCGGCCGTCTGGCGGCAGCGCTTCGCCGTCGAGCTCAGGATAATGTCCGGACGGTAGCCCTTGTCCGCTGCGCGGTCGGCGAGGATCTCGGCATCGCCGTATCCCTTTTCGCTCAGGGCGCGGTCGAAATCGCGTTGTCCGGACTGCGCCCACGCGGCTTCGGCATGCCGCAACAGGTAGATTCGCGAAGGCGTATGCAAGGTTGCGGCCATAGAAAAATCCACGTGCGAAGGAGCCTTTTCAGTAGCCGCCGGGTATTGCCGGCGTCAACCGGTGACGTGCCGTGGTGGTGCAAAAGCGCTGGGCCTACACGGCTTGTTGAAGGCGGGGTGAGAAAGCGAATCTGGAATAGTGGTGAGAAAATAGACTGTTAGCCTAAAAATATGACAGATTTAAAAATCTGTTTACATGTCGTATTTGGCTTGAATCGATATTGGCGCATGAGATATACAGCCCGCCACATGAGATGTTCTTCAGGAGAATCGCGTTGAGTGAGAAGATCGATCTTAGCAGCTACGTTCCCTCGGAAGACGAGGAGTTCATGAACGTAAACCAGCGAGCATACTTCCGCACGAAGCTGGTCGCATGGCGAAATGACATCCTTAGAGAAGCGCGCGAGACACTGGATCATCTCGCTGAAGAAAGCGCCAACCATCCCGACCTCGCGGATCGGGCATCTTCCGAAACAGACCGCGCCATCGAACTTCGAGCGCGTGACCGTCAGAGAAAACTGATTTCCAAGATCGATGCTGCCCTGCAGCGGATCGAGGAAGGCACTTACGGCTACTGCGAGGAAACCGGCGAACCGATCGGCCTCAAGCGCCTCGACGCCCGCCCGATTGCCACATTGTCGATCGAGGCGCAGGAACGCCACGAGCGCCGCGAAAAGGTTTATCGCGACGAATAAGCGTCCTGGGAGCAGGCATAAAATAAAAGGCACCGCATTGCGGTGCCTTTTTCGTTTTGGCGGTCTGACTGACCGGTTACTTGTCTCGGTTGACGCTCATCTCGCCGAAGATGCGCGCCACTTCCTTCTGCAGTTCGGCATCGGCGCCGGTGACCGGCGGTGCTTCCGGGTCGCGGCGCTGCAGGTTGACCGGCTGCGGCGCGATGGTGCGGATCGGCGCGCTCTGAATGGATCGCGCCGGCTGGACGACGCGTTCGGCGGCCAGCGTGGTGTTCATCTCTTCTTCGAGAATGCGCTGAAAATCGCCTTTCGGCTGCTGTGGCGGCGCTCCCGCATCGGCGGTCACCACCGGATGGCCCTCCGAAACCGTCGGCAGGCTTTGTGCCGGCGGTGTCAGCACTTCGGGTTCGATACGCGCCTGTTGCGGCAGGACGCGGGCGCGAGCGGCATCCAGGACATCGGCGGCATTGGTGGTTTCGAGCGACGGTGCCGGCTGCGGCTGCTCCATCGGGCGGACGGTGATCGTTGGCGGGACACGGTTTTCTGCCGCGGCAATGACCGGAGGAGCGGTGATGGCCGGAGTGGGAGCCGGTGCAGGGGGAGCAGGAGCGAAGGCGGGTGCTGCGGCGGCGGATGCGATGGGTTGCGGGCGGCGCGGCTCGATGAAAGGTGCCGGAGCGGGCGCAAGGGCAGGGATGTAGGGCTCGGCCTCTTCCTCTTCGAAGATCGCCACCGGTTCCGGCTTCGGTTCAACCCGGGGCTCCGGCCGCTGTTCGGGGACGGCGCGGAGTGCAGGGCGTTCGGCCACGGCCGGGCGCCGTTCGATTGCGGGAGCTGCCGGTTGTGACACCGGCGCCGGGCGGAGCTCAGACGACGGTTTCGCCTGTTCGGCGCCCTCAGGGAGGATGCGGCTTTCGATGACGATATCGCTGGGGCCGCCGATCATGATCAGGTGCTCGACGTCGTCGCGGCGCACCAGCACGAGGCGGCGGCGGGTATCGACGGCAGCGGCGTCAAGAACTTGCAGGCGGGGCTGGCGGTTCTTGCCGCCGCGCACGAAAGGCGAGGGTGCGCGGTTGCGCATCAGCCAGAGCACGCCGATCAGGACGACCAGGCCAAGGCCGACGCCGCCTGCTGCTAGGAGGAAACGGCTGCCGTAGTCGCTCACTACGCTGTCAAACATGATCTTAAACTCCCCTATACGCAGGCCGCATCATGAAGGCTTTTCAGTTCCTTAGGCAATAGGCTGTGTGCTTGTCCAGTCACGCCCGTGCGAGAAGATCGCCTCAGAAGCCCGATGGCTTGCGAAACTGGCGCTGTTCCTTGTGAATTCAAGCGTTCCGGCGGTACGGCACTGTTTTTGCAAGGCCTACAAATTGCTAAGAAGGAACGAACGCCTGATTCCTGCTTTGTCTTCCGGTGACAAAGCGCCATGCCGGATCGGCGCATGCGAGGACTAGATGACGACACCGCGTCAGGCTGACGACTACAATTCCCCGATCGTGGATCGAGGAGGACGTTCCGGCACGGCTATCCGCATCCTCCTCCTGGCGCTGGTGCTGATCGCCGCTGCCGCCGCCTTCGTGGTGTTCAAGAGTTCGCTCGACAACGAGATGGTGCTCGGCGTTCTCGGCGTGCTGGCCATGGTCGGTATCTTCTTTCTGGTGTCGTCGGTGATCGGCTTCATAGAAGTGATGCCCCAGCGCCAGTCCGACAGCCTGGCCCGCTCGTTTCTCAACAGTCACCCGGATGGTTCGCTGATTACTGATGACAAGGGCCGGATCATCTATGCCAACGGCGCCTATGGAAAACTGACCGGCGCGCGCAAGGCAACCGAGGTGCAGACGCTGGAAGCGCTGCTGTCGCGTCACCGCGAGTCCAATGAGGCGCTCTACCGTCTGTCGAACGGGCTGCGCGAGGGCCGTGAAGGGCAGGAAGAGTTCCGGCTGCTGCGGGCGCTCGGACCATCGCCGAATGGTTCTGGGGCGCACTGGTACCGTCTGAAGGCGCGTACGCTGAAGACCGAGGAGAGCGGCAGCAAGCCGCTGCATATCTGGCAGATCAGCGACATCACTTCGGAGCGCGACGATCAGGAGCGCTTCTTCAAGGAATTGCAGAACGCCATCGACTATCTCGACCATGCACCGGCCGGCTTCTTTTCCGCCGGGCGCAAGGGCGAGATTTTTTATCTCAACGCGACGCTGGCCGAATGGCTTGGTCTCGACCTGACGAAATTCATACCGGGCTCGATGACCATCGGCGACGTGGTGGCAGGCGAGGGGCTGGCATTGATCCAGTCGGTTCAGGCCGAGCCGGGTCTGAAGAAGACCGATACGCTGGATCTCGATCTGAAGAAGTCGAACGGCCAGAGCCTGCCAGTGCAGATCGTCCACAGCGTCACGTCGATGCGCGACGGTGCGCCGGGCGAAAGCCGGACGATCGTGCTGCGGCGCGAACCGGGCACCGAGAACGAGCAATCCGCCTCGGCCGCCGTCATGCGCTTTACCCGCTTCTTCAACAATACGCCGATGGCGATCGCCTCCGTCGATGGCGAAGGCCGGATCCTGCGCACCAATGCGCCGTTCCTGAAGCTGTTCTCCGGCCTGGTATCGCGCGATGACGTCGACAATGGCGCACGGCTTGAAGCGATCGTCCAGCAAAGCGATCGTGAACGGCTGCAGAGCGCGCTCGACGCCGCCAAGGACCGGCAGGGCGACATTCCGCCGATCGATTCCCGCACGCCTGACGACGATGCACGCCATTTCCGCTTCTACATCAATGCCGTCATCGACCAGAGCGACGAAGCGCCGGAAGAGGCGGCGATCGTCTATGCCGTCGAGGTGACCGAGCAGAAGGCGCTTGAGGCGCAGATGGCGCAGACGCAGAAGATGAACGCAGTCGGCACCCTGGCGGGCGGCATCGCACATGACTTCAACAACGTGCTGACGGCGATCCTGCTATCCTCCGACCACCTGCTGCTGCAGGCGCGGCCGGCCGATGCGAGCTTCGCCGATCTGATGGAAATCAAGCGCAATGCCAACCGCGCGGCGGTGCTGGTGCGCCAGCTACTGGCCTTCTCGCGCAAGCAGACGATGCGGCCGTCGGTGCTGAACCTGACGGATGTCGTCGGCGATCTGCGCATGCTCGTCGACCGGCTGCTGTCGGGCACCAACGTCAAGCTCGATGTCGAATATGGCCGCGATCTCTGGCCCGTCAAAACCGACCTCTCTCAGTTCGAACAGGTGCTGATCAACCTCTGCGTCAACGCCCGCGACGCCATGCCCGAGGGCGGCAAGTTGACGGTGCGGACACGCAACGTGACGGCGGATGAAGTCGCGGCCTTCAACTATTCCTATATGCCGAACGAGGACATGGTTCTTGTCGAGGTCAAGGATACCGGCACCGGTATCGCGCCCGAGATCATGGACAAGATTTTCGAGCCGTTCTTCACCACAAAGGAAGTGGGCAAGGGAACCGGCCTCGGGCTGGCGATGGTCTATGGCATCGTCAAGCAATCCGGCGGCTATATCCAGCCGGAGTCCGAAGTCGGCAAGGGAACCACCTTCCGGGTGTTCCTGCCGCGCCATATCGTTGAGCCGGTCATAGCTGCCGAGGGGAGCGCAGACGGCTCTGTTGCCAGCAACGTCGTGCAGATGCCTGTCGCGGTGCAGCCGGAGCAGCCGGAAGACCTGACCGGCAACGCCGTCATTCTGCTCGTCGAGGATGAGGAGGCGGTACGCCGCGGCGGCAAGCGGATGCTTGAGACCCGCGGCTATACGGTTCACGAGGCGGGATCGGGCATCGAGGCGCTCGACATTCTGGAAGAACTCGACGGCAAGGTGGACATCGTCGTTTCCGACGTCGTCATGCCGGAGATGGATGGGCCGAGCCTGCTGCGCGAGCTGCGCAAGACATATCCGGATATGAAGTTTGTCTTCGTTTCCGGTTATGCCGAAGATGCGTTTGCGCGCAATTTGCCGGAGGGATCGAAATTCGGCTTCCTGCCGAAGCCGTTCTCGCTGAAGCAGCTGGCCGTCGTCGTCAAGGAAACGCTCGACAGCAAATGACGGGAGGCGTTTCCGCCTCCCGGGTTTTCAATTCATTCAGGCGTCCAGCGCCACGGCGATTTCGGCCGCCAGCCGCGCGTTGTTTTCCACCAGCGCGATGTTGGTCTTCAGGCTCTGGCCGTCGGTCAGGTCGAAGATGGTGCTGAGCAGGTAAGGCGTGACCGCCTTGCCGGTGATTTCGTCGCGCTCGGCGCTATCGAGCGCACGCTCGATATAAATCTCCATCTCCTCGCGCGGAATTTCGTCGGCTTCCGGAACCGGGTTGGCGATCAGCATGCCGCCATCGATGCCGAGCTGCTCGCGGGTCGTCTGGAAATTGGCGATTGCCGCCGGGCTGTTCAGGGTCAGCGGGCTCTTCAGGCCTGACTTGCGCGACCAGAAGGCCGGGAATTCTTCGTTCTCATAGGTGACGACGGGAACGCCGGAGGTTTCCAGCACTTCCAGTGTTTTCGGAATATCGAGGATCGCCTTGGCGCCGGCGCAGACGACGATGACGCCGGTGCGGGCAAGCTCTTGCAAGTCGGCCGAAATGTCGAAGCTCTCTTCGGCGCCGCGATGCACGCCGCCGATGCCGCCGGTGGCGAAGACCTTGATGCCGGCACGCGCCGCAGCAATCATTGTCGCGGCCACGGTCGTGGCGCCGGTGCGGCGCTCGGCGATCGAGAAGGCGAGGTCGGCGCGCGACACCTTCATGACGTCCTTTTCCTTGGCGAGCCTTTCAAGCTCTTCCGGCTCGAGGCCGATATGCAGGACACCGTGCATGACCGCGATGGTCGCCGGAATGGCGCCCTGCTCGCGAATGATCGCCTCGACGCTGCGGGCCATCTCGATATTGCCCGGATAGGGCATGCCATGAGTGATGATGGTCGATTCCAGCGCGACCAGCGGTGCACCGCGCTGCTTGGCAGCGGCAACTTCCTTCGAATAGGAGATCGGCAGCAGAGGGGAGATCGGTTTCGTCATTGTCGTTTCCAGTTCATCGATAAGCGCGCTTCAATGCAGAATTCTGGCGGCCGGAACAAGGGCCAGCGTGTCGCGGAGCAGTTCGGGCGTCAGTTTTTCACTGACGGCAAGCGGCGATTGGACGGTGACCGCTGCGGCCGCAGCGCCATGACGCACGGCTTCCTCCAGCGGCAAACCGTGCATGAATGCCGACAGCACGCCTGCGGCAAGCGAATCTCCGGCGCCCGTGACGTCGGCCACGCTATCGACTGCGGGCGGCTGCAGCGCGATCGACTGCTTGCCGGCAAAGGCGATCAGTTCGCGCTGTCCGCGGGTGACGACGCCGCCCTTCAATCCGGTGTCACCGAGCAGAGACACCCAGTCTGTCGCATCGTCAGGGCGTGTTCCGGCGAGTGCCGTGGCTTCCGCCTCGTTGAGGAACAGGAAGTCGATGCCTTCGGCACAGGCCTTCAGCTTGATCACCTTGGCTGGCGAGATGGCAATCGCCGCCACCGGTTTTCCAAGGCCGTTTGCCCGGGTGACGATGGCCGCGATCGTGTCTTCCGGCAGGTTGGCGTCGAAGAGGATCAGATCATTGTCGGCAAAGGCCTCGCGCACCGCGCGGATGGCGAGGCGGCGGGGCGAGAAATAGCGGTAGAGGTCCATATCGGCGAGCGCGATGACGAGATTGCCGTCTCGCTCGATGATCGCGGTGTAGCTAGGCGTCTTGCGGTCGAGGAAGACGAAAGGGCGGTCGTTGACACCGGCTGCATAGGCAGCCTCCGTCACCATCTCGCCGGTCGGATCACCGCCGCGCGGCGAAATCATCGTCACGTCGAAGCCGAGGCGGGCTAGATTGCGCGCCGCATTGAAGCCGCCGCCGCCGGCTTCTTCGAACCAGGATCCCGGATTGCTGGAGCCCGGCGCCGTGTCGCCGGATATGCGTCCACGCCGGTCGATATGGGCGCCGCCGAGCACGAGAATATTGCGCTTCATGCGTGAGCTCCAGAGGGGGCGATTTCGCCGAATCGAGCCATCCGCTGCAGCTCGCCGTCAGGCCGTGTCACGCTGCTAAGCCCTTGCGCCGCATCAATAAAACAAATGTAGAACACGTACTGATTTACCTTTTCGTTTCAATCATTTGAACGCCACTTGCGGAATGAGAACAAATCACGTACAAAATCGGCATCGGCGGCGACATTGCTAGAGCGGCTTCAATAACCTAAAGGTGGATCGAATGTCACAGAATACATTGCGGCTTGTAGAGGACAAATCGGTGGACAAAAGCAAGGCACTTGAAGCGGCACTCTCTCAGATCGAGCGGTCGTTCGGCAAGGGCTCTATCATGAAGCTCGGCTCGAATGAGAGCGTGGTCGAGATCGAGACTGTTTCGACGGGCTCTCTCGGACTGGATATCGCACTCGGCATTGGCGGTCTTCCCAAGGGCCGCATCATCGAGATTTATGGACCGGAAAGCTCCGGCAAGACGACATTGGCGCTGCAGACCATTGCAGAAGCCCAGAAGAAGGGCGGCATCTGTGCCTTCGTCGATGCGGAACATGCGCTCGACCCGGTCTATGCCCGCAAGCTCGGCGTCGATCTGCACAATCTCCTGATCTCGCAGCCGGATACCGGGGAGCAGGCGCTAGAAATCACCGATACGCTGGTTCGTTCCGGTGCCGTCGATGTTCTCGTCGTCGACTCGGTCGCTGCACTGACGCCGCGCGCCGAAATCGAAGGCGAGATGGGCGACAGCCTGCCGGGCCTCCAGGCGCGTCTGATGAGCCAGGCATTGCGCAAGCTGACCGCATCGATCTCGAAGTCGAAGACCATGGTCATCTTCATCAACCAGATCCGCATGAAGATCGGCGTGATGTTCGGTTCTCCGGAAACCACGACGGGCGGCAACGCGTTGAAATTCTACGCCTCGGTTCGCCTCGACATCCGCCGTATCGGCGCGGTCAAGGAGCGTGAAGAGGTGATTGGCAACCAGACGCGCGTCAAGGTCGTCAAGAACAAGATGGCGCCTCCCTTCAAGCAGGTCGAATTCGACATCATGTATGGCGAAGGCGTCTCGAAGACCGGCGAGCTGGTCGATCTCGGCGTCAAGGCAGGCATCGTCGAGAAGTCAGGTGCCTGGTTCTCCTATAACAGCCAGCGGCTCGGGCAGGGGCGTGAGAACGCCAAGATTTTCCTGCGAGACAATCCGGATACGATGCGCGAGATCGAGACTTCGATCCGCCAGAATGCCGGCCTGCTTGCGGAGAAGCTGCAGAACGGCGGACCGGATGCCAATGACGGCGATGGCGACGGCGAGCCCTGATCCTCGCCCTAGCATTTTTGCGTTCGAAACGGCCGCATTCCACCAGGAATGCGGCCGTTTCGTTTTGCAGGCGGGTTTGCCTGCTGGACAGTGGTTAATGCGGACGATAAAAGCCACTGCATTTAAGATTTGACCTGCCGTGGGCAGCATTGAAGGGCATAGCATGAGCGGTGTGAATGATATCCGGTCGACCTTCCTCGACTATTTCAAGACCAACGGCCACGAAGTCGTTCCGTCGAGCCCTCTCGTGCCGCGCAACGACCCGACGCTGATGTTCACCAATGCCGGCATGGTGCAGTTCAAGAACGTCTTCACGGGTCTTGAAAAGCGCCCCTATTCGACGGCGACGACGGCGCAGAAATGCGTGCGCGCCGGCGGCAAGCATAACGACCTCGACAATGTCGGCTACACCGCGCGCCACCACACCTTCTTCGAGATGCTCGGCAACTTCTCCTTCGGCGATTATTTCAAGGAGCGGGCGATCGAGCTTGCCTGGAACCTGATCACCAAGGAATTCGGCATCGACGCCAAGCGCCTGCTGGTCACCGTCTATCACACCGACGACGAGGCCTTCGGTCTCTGGAAGAAGATCGCCGGTCTGTCGGAGGACCGGATCATCCGCATTCCGACCAGCGACAATTTCTGGGCGATGGGCGATACCGGTCCCTGCGGTCCGTGCTCCGAAATCTTCTACGATCACGGCGATCATATCTGGGGCGGCCCTCCGGGCTCGCCTGAGGAAGACGGCGACCGCTTCATCGAGATCTGGAACCTCGTCTTCATGCAGTACGAGCAGATCACCAAGGAAGAGCGCGTCGATCTGCCCCGCCCGTCGATCGATACCGGCATGGGCCTCGAGCGCGTTGCGGCGCTGTTGCAGGGTAAGCATGACAATTACGATATCGACCTGTTCCGCGCGCTGATCGAGGCCTCCGAGGAGGCGACCGGCGTCAAGGCAGAAGGCGACCAGCGCGCCAGCCACCGGGTCATCGCCGATCATCTGCGCTCGTCCGCCTTCCTGATCGCCGACGGCGTTCTGCCGTCCGCTGAAGGCCGTGGCTACGTGCTTCGCCGCATCATGCGCCGCGCCATGCGCCATGCCGAGTTGCTTGGCGCGCGCGAACCGCTGATGTGGAAGCTGCTGCCGGCGCTGATCCAGCAGATGGGCCGCGCCTATCCGGAACTGGTGCGCGCCGAGGCGCTGATCACCGAAACGCTGAAGCTTGAGGAAACCAAGTTCCGCACGACCCTGAAGCGCGGCCTGTCGCTGCTGTCGGACGCCACGACCACGCTCGGCAAGGGCGACATGCTCGACGGCGAGACCGCCTTCAAGCTCTACGACACCTACGGCTTCCCGCTCGACCTGACGCAGGATGCCCTGCGCGCCCGCGAAATCAACGTCGATCTCGCCGGCTTCACCGATGCCATGGAGCGCCAGAAGGCGGAGGCCCGTTCGCATTGGGCCGGCTCCGGCGACAAGGCGACCGAAACCATCTGGTTCGAGCTGCGCGAGGCGCATGGCGCAACCGAATTCCTCGGCTATGCCACGGAAAGCGCCGAGGGCGTCGTCCAGGCGATCGTCAAGGATGGCGCCTCTGCTCAGCAGGCCGTCAGCGGCGACAAGGTGCAGATCGTCGTCAACCAGACGCCGTTCTACGGCGAATCCGGCGGTCAGGTGGGCGATGCCGGCATCATCTCTTCCGACAACGCCAGGATCGAGATCACCGATACGCAGAAGCGTGGCGAGGGGCTGTTCGTGCATATCGGCACAGTCGTCGAAGGCACGATCAAGACCGGCGACGCGGTTGCGATGACCGTCGATCACGCCCGCCGCTCGCAGATCCGCGCCAACCATTCGGCAACGCATCTGCTGCATGAGGCGCTGCGCGAAGTGCTTGGCCACCATGTTGCCCAGAAGGGCTCGCTGGTGACGCCGGACCGCCTGCGCTTCGACGTGTCGCATCCGAAGCCGATGTCTTCAGAAGAGCTGAAGGTGGTCGAGGATATGGCCAACGAAATCATTCTGCAGAATTCGCCTGTCACGACGCGTCTGATGAGCGTCGATGATGCCCGTGCCGAGGGCGCAATGGCGCTGTTCGGCGAAAAATACGGTGATGAAGTGCGTGTGGTTGCCATGGGCCAGGGTCTGCATGGTGCCAAGACCGGCAAGCCTTATTCGATCGAGCTCTGTGGCGGCACGCATGTGTCTGCGACCGGTGATATCGGGCTGGTGCGCATTCTCGGCGACAGTGCCGTCAGCTCCGGCGTGCGCCGTCTCGAGGCAGTCACCGGGGAAGCGGCCCGTGTCTATCTGGCCGAGCAGGACGACCGCGTGAAGACGCTGGCGTCGGCCCTCAAGGTGCAGGCAGGCGATGTGGTTTCGCGCGTCGAAGCGCTGATGGACGAGCGCCGCAAGCTGGAACGCGAACTGGCCGATGCCAAGCGCAAGCTCGCCATGGGCGGCGGCCAAAGCGGTTCGGCCGATGACGCGGTCCGCGAGATCGCCGGCGTCAAGTTCCTCGGCAAAGCCATTACCGGCGTCGATCCGAAGGATCTGAAGGGCATTGCCGACGACGGCAAGGCCAGCCTCGGCTCCGGCGTCGTGACGCTGATCGGCGTTTCCGACGACGGGAAGGCCAGCGCCGTGGTTGCCGTTACCGAAGATCTCGTCGGCCGCTTCAGCGCCGTCGATCTGGTGCGCATCGCTTCTGCAGCGCTCGGCGGCAAGGGCGGCGGCGGCCGTCCCGATATGGCCCAGGCCGGCGGTCCGGATGGATCGAAGGCTGACGAGGCGATCGAAGCGGTTGCGGCAGCGCTTGCTGGTTGATCTTCACCGGATGGTGATAGTGAAAGGCGGAGACTTCGGTCTCCGCCTTTTTTGTTCTAAGCCTGAACTCCGCAGGATTTGTCAAACCGGACTATGGTTGTCTGCAGGTGATCGATTTGCATGAGGTCTGACATGAACGGGCAAACGGCTTGGTCTCTCTATGAAAACCGCCTGAGGCGGGTTTCGGCCTATATCCACGACCACCTCGACGAGGAGCTAGATATGGAGCGGCTGGCCGATATCGCCTGCATGTCGAGCTATCACTGGCACAGGATCTACCGGGCGATCTACGGCGAGACGCTGGCGGCCACCGTCAAGCGGCTGCGGCTGCATCGCGCGGCGGGCGATATCGTCCGTACAGGTCTTGATATCAGCGAGATTGCCAAGCGATCGGGCTATCCCAATCTCCAATCCTTCAACCGCATCTTCAAATCGGTCTACGGCATGCCGCCGGCGCGCTACCGGAAAGAGGGAAGCCATAAAGTCTTCGAACCCTCGATTTCAGGAAAGGCGACAGCCATGTTTGACGTGACGTTGAAAACCATCGAGCCGATCGATCTGATCGGCGTACCGCATACCGGTTCCTACATGCAGATCAGCAAGGCGTTCGAGACGCTGTTCGGAACGCTTTATGCCCGCGGGCTGGCGTCACCCGGTATGCGGATGATCGGTGTCTATTTCGACGATCCTGATATCGTTGCTGCTGAAAAACTGCGGTCGGTTGCCTGCGTCAGCGCTGATGAGACCATCGCCGCCGAGCCGCCTTTCGTCCGGCAGTCTCTCAGCGGCGGCGAGTATGCGGTGCTGCGCCACAAGGGTCCCTATGCGGACATGCACAAGGCCTATCAGTGGCTCTATGCCGAATGGCTGCCGGTTTCCGGCCGGCAGCTGCGCGACGGGCTGATGTTCGAGGAATATCTCAACAACCCGCGCGACACGGCGCCGACCGAGCTTTTGACGGATATCTACATGCCGCTAGTGTGAGTGGGCCTTGAGCTGCATGTCCTGCATCGCTTCATCATCCAGTGCGTTGGCCCGGCGGTAGGCATCCCGGTTGGCGACGCGGCCGAGATAGTCGGCAAAGGCCGGCCGCTGCTCGAGCGAACCGAAATTCAGGCCCCAGCCGATATGCGAGCCAACATAGACATCGGCGGCCGTGAAGCGGTCGCCGGCGATATAGGGGTTGTCGGTCACGGCTTTTTCCAGCGTGTCCATGACATCGCCGAAGCTGCCATATTCGACGCTGCGGGCCTTGTCGGCAGGGGTGACGAAGCCGAGCATACGGATGGTGACGACCGATTTCAGCGGACCGGCGGCGAAGAACATCCAGCGGTAATAGGAGCCGCGCTCTTTAGGGCGCGGCGCCAGCTCCTTCTCAGGAAACGTGTCGGCCAGATAGGCGCAGATCGCAGCGCATTCGGTGACGATGGTGCCGCGATGCGAGATCGCCGGGACCTTGCCCATCGGATTGACCGAGAGATAGTCCATTCCCTTGATCGTACCGTCGAAGGTCTTGATCTCGGTGCGGTAGGGAACACCGGTTTCCTCCAGCATCCAGCGGGCGATCCGGCCGCGCGACATCGGATTTGTGTAGAACACCAGTTCTTCGGTCATCATTGTCTCCTCATCGATTGCTGATATCTGGCGCAGGCCAGCGACGCGGCAATGTCTAGGGGAGGATGCTGCCAATTTCTGTCAGCAGTCAGAGCTGCTTTCTGTACTGGATGAAGCCGGAGCGTTCGGCGATGTGATCGTAGAGGCGGCGGGCGCGCTCGTTGGTCTCGTGCGTCATCCAGTAGAGCCGGCCGGCGCCCTGTTCGCGGGCAAGATCGGCAACGCGCTCGATCAGTGCGGCACCGGTTCCAAGACCGCGCTGGTCTGCCTCGACATAGAGATCCTGCAGGTAGCAGGTCCATTTCGGCAGCCAGGTGGAGCGATGGAAGATGGCGTGGACGATGCCCTTCAGCTTGCCGTCGTCATCGAAAGCGCCGAAGGCATGCATCGGCTCGTTTGCAGCGTGGAAGCGCGCCCAGGTCAGTTCGGTGGTCTCAGGCGGAATGACGACGTCGTAAAAGGTCTGATAGCCCTTCCACAAGGGCTCCCATTGCGAGCGGTCGGATGGCTCAAGCAGGCGGATCGTCGTCATGTGCTGTTCCCTTGTTGTTGAAATGAAAACGGCGGGAAGATCCCGCCGTTCTGCTGTTCTCTGGTTCTGGCCGCCTCAGGCGCCCATGGCCGTCTTGAGGTTCTCGTCGATCTTGTCGAGGAAGGCGGTCGTCGACAGCCATGGCTGATCCGGGCCGATGAGCAGCGCCAAGTCCTTGGTCATGAAGCCAGCTTCGACGGTGTCGACGCAGACCTTTTCGAGCGTTGCCGCGAACTTTGCGAGTTCCGCATTGTCGTCGAGCTTGGCGCGGTGTGCGAGGCCGCGGGTCCAGGCGAAGATCGAGGCGATCGAGTTCGTCGAGGTTTCCTGGCCCTTCTGGTGCTGGCGGTAGTGGCGGGTCACCGTGCCATGTGCGGCTTCCGCTTCGACCGTGCGGCCGTCCGGCGAGAGCAGGACCGAGGTCATCAGGCCGAGCGAGCCGAAGCCCTGGGCGACCGTGTCGGACTGGACGTCGCCGTCGTAGTTCTTGCAGGCCCAGACGTAGCCGCCGGACCACTTCAGCGCCGAGGCGACCATGTCGTCGATCAGGCGGTGTTCGTAGGTGATGCCGAGCTCGACGAACTTGGCCTTGAATTCGGCCTGGTAAACTTCCTCAAAGATGTCCTTGAAGCGGCCGTCATAGGCCTTCAGGATAGTGTTCTTGGTCGACAGGTAAACCGGCCAGCCGCGCATGATGCCGTAGTTCATCGAGGCGCGGGCGAATTCGCGGATCGACTCGTCAAGGTTGTACATCGCCATGGCAACGCCGGCGCCGGGAGCGTCGAAAACGTCCTTCTCGATGACTGCGCCGTCTTCACCGACGAACTTGATCGAGAGCTTGCCCTTGCCCGGGAATTTGAAATCGGTCGCCTTGTACTGGTCGCCGAAAGCGTGACGGCCGACGACGATCGGCTTGGTCCAGCCCGGGACGAGACGCGGAACGTTCTGGCAGATGATCGGCTCGCGGAAGATCACGCCGCCGAGGATGTTGCGGATCGTGCCGTTCGGGCTCTTCCACATCTGCTTGAGATTGAATTCCTTGACGCGGTCTTCGTCAGGCGTGATCGTCGCGCACTTGATGCCCACGCCGTGCTTCTTGATGGCGTTGGCGGCGTCTACGGTCACCTGGTCGTTGGTGGCGTCGCGGTTTTCGACAGAAAGGTCAAAGTAATCGATATCGAGGTCGAGATACGGATGGATCAGCTTGTCCTTGATAAGCTGCCAGATGATACGCGTCATTTCATCGCCGTCGAGATCGGCGACGGGGTTAGCGACCTTGATCTTTTTCATGTATCTGCCTCGTAAGCTGGTGGGGACTGGGTCCCGTGGCGGGTGATTTTTGAAATCCCGAGCGCTATAGCATTGTGTGCTTGGAACGCAAAGCCGCAAGCACCCCGGAAAGAGCATTTTGGGGCCATTGCCAAGTCCGCGGATTTGATTAGTGTCCGCGGCAATTGCTTCGTTAACGGACATTTCATCATGAAGACGATTGCCTTGCTGCTTACCGTATTCGCCGGTCTTCCGACCCTTGCAAAAGCTGCCGAAATCCCGGCGCCGGTTCAGGAGGTCATGGACGCCACGGTCAATAACTGGTCGGGCGACGATATCGAATGGGTCGACATCTTCGACCCCGGCAAACTCGACACGCGCTACAGCAAGGATTTCGCCGCCAAGTACCGGGAGGCGGCAAAGCATCCCGCCGTGGACGACGGCATCTCACCCTTCGATTACGACGTCATCGTCAACGGGCAGGATGCCTGCCCGTTGGAAGATCTGAAACTGACGCCGGAGAAGACGGCCAATGGTCAGGATGAGGTCGTGGCGTCGTTCCGGAAGATGGCATGCGGCGAGGGCGAAGAGGCACAGGCGGTTTCCACCGTGCGCTTCGAGATGGCCACGGAAGGCGGCAAGGCCGTCATCGACGACATCATGCTCGAGGATCCCGAGACCAAGGCTACCAGTTCGCTGAAGGCGACGATGGACGAGATCGCCAAGGGCCAGTGAGGGCCGGCCCGGCGTTTGATTTTGCCCGATTTGGCGGTATGTCCGGAGAGGGCATGTTTCGTGACTGCGCCGGATGAGGGTTCATCGGTTGTTTTCGGGCTTCGATCTTCGTGACTGGCTGCTTGCCAACGACCCGGCGCTGTCGCGCTTTCGCATGGCATCGCGGGTGACGCTGACGATCGTCATCTCCTTTGCGATCCTATTCTTGATCCATCTCTTTGCTGTGCCGCTACCGACTGCCTCCTATGGCCTCGGCATCGTGCTGTCGATCGAGGGTGGGGTCGCCGTGCGCGACAAGGGCAATTTCCGGCAGCTGATCACGCGGTTACTCGGATGCCTGGCCAGTCTTGCCGTCGTGGCGATCGCCGCGGCGCTGGAAGATCATCGGGTGCTGACCGATCTGGTCTTTCTGGTGGTGATCTGCCTTGCGGCCTCGGCGCGCGTCTTTGGGCCGCGCGGGTTTGCCATCGGCATGTTTGCCTTTACCTCCTATTTCATGGGGGCCTATTTCCACCCAGACATCGGCGAGTTGCCGCTGATCGCGGTCGGTCCCATTGTTTCGGCGCT
The DNA here is from genome assembly GCF_056399485.1 of Rhizobium sp. 01N424. NCBI lineage: Bacteria > Pseudomonadati > Pseudomonadota > Alphaproteobacteria > Hyphomicrobiales > Rhizobiaceae > Rhizobium > Rhizobium sp. 01N424. The sequence goes on along the minus strand of NZ_JBFTRK010000008.1, from coordinate 150,618 downwards.
GACCGGCCATGTCGTCCGCGCGATGCTGCTGCCGGATATCTGGCGCCGCGATCTGTTGCGATCGCTGGAAAGCGTGCGGGGCAGGGTCAACCAGATCCTCTTCAAGCTGGCAGCGCTTGCTTCGGACGGACAGGTCAACGAGCACGATCGCCAGGAACTGCGCCAGCTGGAGGATCGGCTGAAGGAAGTGGTGCTGATGGCGGAGAGCTTCATCCCGCGGCCAGCCGGCGGCGTCTTCGACAAGGGTGAGGATCCGGCCGCAGAACTGGCGATCCACCTCTTCGATCTGCATCTCGCCGCCGAAAGCGCCATCGTGCTCAGCCAGCAGAGTTTGCCGGATTTCGCGCTGGTTCACGCCGTCATCGAAGGCAAGCAAGGAAGCCTTGCTCAACAGGATGACGCATCGTCCGACCCGGCTGCCGAGACCAGGCGGGCGCTTTTCTGGCTCGGTGACGCCAGACGTCACCTCGTGGAGACAATCGCGCAGGCGCAGATGACCGCATTCGCCGGTGTGGAGCCCGCCGATGACGAGCCGACCGCTGCGGCGATCGACTTTTCCTTCGCCAATCCTTTGATCAAATCCGCCTTGCAGATCACGCTCGCCGCCGCGCTGGCCATGAGCGTCGGGCTGATGCTGTCGCGCGAACGATGGTTCTGGGCGGTGCTGGCCTCGTTTCTGGTCTTCACCAATACCAATTCCCGCGGCGACACGGCGATGAAGGCGCTGCAGAGGTCGCTCGGCACGTTGTTTGGCATTGTCGTGGGTCTCGGGCTTGCGACGCTGCTGACCGGCCACGACGCGATCGCCATCCCCGTCGCGGTGGTCTGCATCTTCCTGGCTTTCTACTTCCTGCAGATTTCCTATGCGACGATGACCTTCTTCGTGTCGATCGTGCTCTGTCTCGTCTACGGGATGACCGGTGCGTTGACTGTCGATCTGCTGGCGCTGCGCATAGAAGAGACGTTAATCGGGACGCTGGCCGGGACGGCGGTCGCCTTCCTGGTTTTCCCGGCGCGCACCCGCGGCGCACTGGATGCCGCACTTCAAAAATGGTTCGACGCGCTCGACGCGCTGCTCTCGGCGATCCTCGACGGCAAGCCGCGCTACGAGCTCATCTCGCTTTCTCAGACGCTCGATGGTGCCTATCGCGATGTCACCGTCGCCGCACGGCCTCTCGGGTCGGCCTGGTCGGTGGTGACACGTCCCGGCCGGATCCGGCAGACGCTGGCGATCTTTCTGTCGGGCACCTATTGGGCCAGGATCGTCGCCAGCTCTTATGGCGAGGGTCTGAGCGATGCGGACCGTGAAAAGGTGAGGGCGGCGCTGGCGGCTGCGCGGACGCGGCTCTCGGCGGTGGCGCCGCGCGGTTCGGAGTGTTTCTTCGTCGAGCGCCAGTCGGCAGCTTCCGCCGCACGGCATCTGCCGATCTCCATGAGCGGCGCAAGGCTCGGCGTGGAGATGGTCGGCGGCGTCCTCGACCGGCTCTATCCGGCCGCATAAGTCTTGCCGTTTGCCGCGCGCAAGGCTATTCCGGCTCGAAAGCAAGGACGGCATTCATGGCAGGCACAAACAGCGAGCGGGAACTTCTGACCGAAGGACCGGCGATCATTCTGGTCGAACCGCAGATGGGCGAGAATATCGGCATGGTGGCACGCGCCATGGCCAATTTCGGCCTTGCGGAGCTGCGGCTCGTCAATCCGCGCGACGGCTGGCCGAACGAGAGGGCGCAGGCGACGGCGTCGAAGGCCGATCACGTCATCGCCGGCACGAAGGTCTACGACACGCTGGAGGAGGCGATCGCCGACCTCAACTTCGTCTATGCGACGACGGCGCGCGAGCGGGACGGTTTCAAGCCGGTGCGTTCTCCCGTGGTTGCTGCCGAGACGCTGCGGACGAGATTTCGCGCCGGGGAGGGTGTCGGCATTCTCTTCGGGCGCGAACGCTGGGGCCTCAGCAACGAGGAAGTGGCGCTGGCGGACGAGATCGTCACCTTTCCGGTCAATCCGGCATTCGCCTCGCTCAACATCGCCCAGGCGGTGCTTTTGATGTCCTACGAGTGGATGAAGTCCGGGATGGACGATCTGGGCGAGGTGCGCTTCCAGGCCATGGAGCAGACGCCATCGACCAAGGAGCAGCTGTTCGGCTTCTTCGACCAGCTGGAAGAGGCGCTCGATGCGCGCAATTATTTCCACCCGCCCGCGAAAAAGCCCAAAATGGTGGACAATCTGCGCGCAGTTTTGTCGCGCCGCGCCTTCACCGAGCAGGAAATCAGCGTGCTGCGCGGCGTGATCTCCTCCCTCGACCGGTTCTCGCGGAAATATCCGCGCGGCAGCCGGGCTCCCGAAAAGACCAAGGAACGGCCGAAAAATGACAGCAGCGGGGAATGAGCTGAAACCGGTCCTGGTTTTCGATTCCGGTATCGGCGGGCTGACCGTGCTGCGCGAAGCGCGCGTGCTGATGCCGGAGCGTGGCTTCATCTATATCGCTGACGACGCCGGCTTTCCCTATGGCGGCTGGGAGGAGCAGGCGCTGAAGGAGCGTGTCGTCAGCCTGTTTGCCAGGCTGCTCGAAGAGCATGATCCCGAAGTCTGCATCATCGCCTGCAATACGGCCTTCACGCTTGTCGGCGCCGATCTGCGTGCTGCGTTTCCGCAGATGACCTTCGTCGGAACGGTTCCTGCGATCAAACCGGCGGCCGAACGGACGCGTTCCGGGCTGGTTTCGGTGCTGGCAACGCCTGGCACCGTCAAGCGCGCCTATACGCGCGACCTGATCCAGTCCTTTGCGCAGCAATGCCATGTCCGTCTGGTCGGATCGGAAAATCTGGCGCGGATGGCCGAGGCCTATATCCGCGGCGAGACCGTATCGGACGCCGCGGTGATGAGCGAGATCGAGCAGTGTTTCGTCGAAAAGGACGGGCGCAAGACCGATATCGTCGTGCTCGCCTGTACGCATTATCCGTTCATGGCCAATCTTTTCCGACGGTTGGCGCCGTGGCCCGTGGACTGGCTGGATCCGGCTGAGGCGATTGCGCGCCGTGCCCGCAGCCTCGTGCCTGAGGTTGCGGATGCGGTTCATCCTGACAATTTCGATTTTGCGGTCTTCACGTCGGGCAACCCGGATTTTGCAACGACACGGCTGATGCAGGGCTTCGGTCTCAGCACCCGCTAAGGCGTTTCAACGCTTTCTTTCGCTCTGGTGATGACGCAGACTCGCTGCCGGGGAATCAGGTGCGGCGCCTTCCGTGCCTGAGAATGAAGGAATGCACCGTGCCGCTTCAACGACTTGTCATGCTTATCTTTTTCCTGCAGCCGATTGCCTTCGGCGCTTGGCTGCCGCGTATTCCCGACATTCAGGCGAAACTGCAGCTCGGCACCGCCGATCTGGCGATCGCCCTGCTTGGCCTGCCTGTCGGAACGCTGCTGACGCTCTCCTTTGCCGGGCGCGTCGTGTCGCGCATCGGCGGACGGGCGGCGATTATCTATGGCTTCGTCTTCTTCCTGGCCGTTGTCTCGCTGCCGGCCTTTGCGCCGACCGTCACATTGCTGTTCTTCTCGCTGATGATCCTCGGCGTCGCGTTGTCGACTGTCGAGCTCGGCATGAATGTCGAGGCCGACCTGACGGAGAAAGTCACCGGGCTGATCATCATGAGCCGGTCGCACGGCTTCTGGAGCCTCGGCATCATGTTCGGCAGCCTGCTTGGTGTTGGCGCGATCGCCATCGGCGCTGCGCCGCATTGGTCGATCCTGGCGATATCGGTGATCGTGCTGCCGATCGCACTCATCGTCAGCACCCGATTGCCGAAACTGCCGGAAAGTCACCATGCGGAGACTGCGGTGAAAAGTGGCTTCAAGCTTCCGGGACTGGCGCTGCTCGGCGTCTGTGCCTTCGTCTTCGGCGTGACCATGACCGAGGGAGCGATCGCCGATTGGTCGGCGGTCTATCTTCGTGATGTTTTCGGTTCCGAGGGCGCGCAGATGGGGCTGGGCTACTCGGTCTTCGCGTGCATGGTGGCCGCCGGGCGGTTCAGCGGCGACTATCTGAAAGGCCGCTTCGGCGCGGTGGCGATCGCACGGGCCTGCGGCACCGCTTCGCTTGCTGGGATGGCGATCATCCTGCTGGCACCGGCAGCTCCCCTGGCGCTGATCGGATTTGCGGCTGTTGGCGTCGGCGTCTCGGTCGGCTTTCCGCTTGCGGTCACGGCGGCTGCAGCGCTGACCGACCGGCCGGCGGCCGCAAGCCTTGCTATCCTGTCCTTCGTCGCACTGCTCGGCTTCCTGATCGGCCCGCCGATCATCGGCTTCATCGGCGAATATTGGGGACTGAGGGCAGGGCTTGCGGTGCTGATCGTGCCGCTTTCCGTCAGCTTGATCTTCACCCGGATGCTGACTCCGCGTAGCGGTGATGCGCAGAGCCGTCTTGTGGAACGCGAGGCGGTCTGAAGCCTGCAGTCTTTCTGTGGGTTTCCATCAGAGACGGGTAACAAAGACAGCGGCGAATCTGCTAGAGACGGCGGACAGATCTTAAAAGGAATTCGACTTGCAGGTTGGCATCGATATGGGAACGGCGTCCGGCAGCAGCCCGGCGACACTCGATATCGAGGAGCTGCTGGCAACCCGTTTGCTGGTGCAGGGCAATTCCGGCTCCGGAAAATCACATCTGCTGCGTCGGCTGCTGGAGCAATCTGCTCAATGGGTTCAGCAGGTCATCATTGACCCCGAAGGCGACTTCGTGACGCTGAGCGACCGCTTCGGCCATATCGTCGTCGATGGCGAGCGGACGGAGGCCGAGCTTGCCGGTATCGCCAACCGCATCCGTCAGCACCGTGTCTCCTGCGTCCTGACGCTGGAAGGGCTTGATATCGAGCAGCAGATGCGCGCTGCCGCTGCCTTCCTCAACGGCATGTTCGATGCCGACCGCGAATATTGGTATCCGGTTCTCGTTGTCGTCGACGAGGCGCAGATGTTTGCACCGTCAGTCGGTGGGGATGTTTCGGAAGATGCGCGCAAGATGTCGCTGGGCGCGATGACCAACCTGATGTGCCGTGGCCGTAAGCGCGGCCTGGCCGGTGTCATCGCCACGCAGCGTCTGGCAAAGCTTGCCAAGAACGTTGCGGCCGAAGCCTCAAACTTCCTGATGGGCCGTACATTCCTCGATATCGACATGGCGCGTGCCGCCGACCTGCTCGGCATGGACCGGCGCCAGGCGGAAATGTTCCGCGACCTCAAGCGCGGCAACTTCGTGGCGCTCGGCCCGGCACTGTCGCGCCGGCCGCTGCCGATCCAGATCGGCAATGTCGAGACGTCGGCGCGCTCGTCGAGCCCGAAGCTGATGCCGCTGCCGGATGCTCCGCAGGATGTCGAAGACCTGATCTTCACACCGGATCCCGAAGAGTTTCAGCGGCCGCTCGTTCGCCGCGCTCCGCCGGCACCACGTCCGACCACCGATATCCTTGCCGAACTGGCCCGCTCGGCACCAGCAGCCACGCCGGCACCAGCCGAGCCGCGCAGCAGCCAGCCGGAGCTCTCGGCAGACGAGCGCGAAGAGCGTCTGTCGGCCGTTCTTGCCGAAATTCTCGACGATCCGGCCTCGGGTTTCCGCACGGATTCGGTGCTCTATCAGGAGTTCCTGGTGCGTCTGCGCATGCGCCGCGTGCCGGGCCCGCCGATGCCGCTGCCGGAATTCCGCCGCCGCGTTGCGGTGTCGCGCTCCGGCGTCGATGCGGACATGGCGGCTGGCGAAGCCTGGGCGACGGCGCTCTCGCTTTCAAACGGCGTCACCGACGACCTGCAGGGCGTGTTCCTGATGATGGCGAAGGCCGCAATCGGCGGCGAGCAATGCCCGTCGGACGCCCGGATCGCCCGCGCCTACGGTACCCACTCCGCCCGCCGTGCCCGCCGTCTTCTCGGTTATTTCGAGGAACAGGGCCTGATCGTCGTCCACACCGACTTCACCGGCAAGCGCATCGTTGCATTCCCCGATCTGCAGGCCGAGACGGCCCCGGGCTCGGCGGACGCGCCAGACGATGATGCACTGAAGAGTGCCGCGGAATAGTCTTGCTCAAACCCAAGTCTGAATGACCTCAGGGCTTGCGTGTATGCAGGTAAGCTCGAGCCGCGTCGTGCCGATATTCTTGAAGCGGTGAGGCGTCTCGGCGTTGACGACGACGATGTCGCCGGGATTGGGGTCGAGCGTTTCGTTGCCGACCGTGAAGCGCGCCTGGCCGGAGCGGACGATCCACATTTCCGTGTAGGGGTGCGTGTGGAGTGCCGGCCCCTGGCCGGGTTCGCTGTCGATCAGGAAGACCGAGACGGGTGCGCCGAAATTTCCGCCTTCAAGGAGGATGGTGCGATTGGGGAACTGGTTCTGATCTTCGCGCGAGATGACGTGGAACATGATTTCCTCCTTGGATCGTGCGCCGGACTTCGCTATCTAAGTATCTTAGTGAGAAGATAATCCAATTTATCTTCTCGTCAAGATAAATTGGAGCTGTTGATGACGACGGAAGACCACGTTGACCGGCTGCGCGCGCTTTGGGCCGAGGAGCTGCCCGATCTCGATACGGTGCCGATGAGCATTCTCGGCCGCATCTACCGGCTCTCCAATCTTGTGCGGCCGTCGATCGAGGCGACCTTCGCGGAGTTCGGTCTCGATCGCGGCGAATTCGATGTGATTTCGACGATCCGCAGGGCAGGGCCGCCCTACCGGATGATCCCTACCGATCTCTATCGCCTGCTGATGATCTCGTCCGGGGGGCTGACGCACAGGCTGGACAGGCTGGAAAAGGCGGGGCTGATCGAGCGGCGGCGGTCGGAGCAGGACAAGCGCAGCTTCGAGGTGGCGCTGACGGAAACGGGTATCGCTCGTGCCGAGGCGGCGTTTCGCGAAGACATGGCCCGTGAGCTCCGTCATCTGGACGTGCTCGACGAGGGTGAGCGGAGGGCACTTGCCGGTCTGCTGCGCAAGCTTGCCGGTTCGATCGAGGCGGCTGGCGCAGACGCGGCGGAGCCAAATTCCGTTTGACAATCCCGTGACTTATCCCTAAAGACCGCGCCAGCACGGGGCAGCAATGTCCCGTGTTTCATTTGACATGTCCCGTGGATCTTTCCAGTTCGCGTAACCGGAAAATCCTGTCGGGCCTCCCAAAAGGGGCCAAAGGAGGGCGTGTTTCCTTCGAGCGATCTGGCAGCAGACCGTTCTAACACTCTGAAAGGAAATACGATGAGCAAGCGCGAATCGTCTAAGTACAAAATTGACCGCCGTATGGGCGAAAACATCTGGGGCCGTCCTAAGTCCCCGGTGAACCGCCGCGAATACGGCCCGGGCCAGCACGGTCAGCGCCGCAAGGGCAAGCTTTCGGACTTCGGTGTGCAGCTGCGCGCCAAGCAGAAGCTGAAGGGTTACTACGGTGACCTGCGTGAGAAGCAGTTCCGCGCAATCTTCGCTGAAGCTGACCGCCGCAAGGGCGACACTTCCGAAAACCTCATCGGTCTTCTGGAATCGCGCCTGGACGCGATCGTCTATCGCGCCAAGTTCGTTCCGACCGTCTTCGCTGCACGTCAGTTCGTCAACCACGGCCACGTGACTGTGAACGGCGTCCGCGTCAACATCGGTTCTTACCGTTGCAAGGCCGGCGACGTCATCGAAGTTCGTCAGAAGTCGAAGCAGCTCGTAACGGTTCTGGAATCTGTCTCTCTCGCTGAGCGTGACGTTCCTGACTACATCGAAGTTGATCACAACAAGATGGTTGCGACCTTCGCTCGCGTCCCGACGCTCTCCGACGTGCCGTACGCGGTCGTCATGGAGCCGCATCTGGTGGTCGAATTCTATTCGCGTTAATCAACGCGAGGCGTTTTCGCATACGGAAAAGCCGCCTCACAGGGCGGCTTTTTTGTTCTCTGGAGAGAAGTCATGGTGGATTTGCAGGCAGTCCTCGACAGCATCTACAAAGAACTGACGCCGCGGATCGGCGAGGGCAAGGTTGCGGATTACATTCCGGAGCTGGCCAAGATCGATCCGAACCAGTTCGGCATGACGATCTCGACCGTCGATGGCAAGGTCTACAGCGTCGGCGATGCCACTGTGCCCTTCTCGATCCAGAGCATTTCCAAGGTTTTCATGCTGACGCTGGCGCTCGGCAAGGTGGGCGAGAGCCTGTGGAAGCGCGTCGGCCGTGAGCCATCAGGTTCAGCCTTCAATTCCATCGTCCAGCTGGAGCATGAGGGCGGCATCCCGCGCAATCCCTTCATCAATGCCGGTGCCATCGCCGTTACCGATGTCGTCATGGCGGGACATGCGCCGCGCGAGGCGATCGGCGAGCTGCTGCGCTTCGTCCGCTACCTCGCCGACGACGAATCGGTGACGATCGACGAGAAAGTGGCACGCTCGGAAACGCAGACCGGCTACCGCAATTTCGCGCTCGCCAATTTCATGCGCGCCTACAAGAATATCGATCATCCGGTCGAGCATGTGCTCGGCGTCTATTTCCATCAATGCGCGCTGTCGATGACCTGCGAGCAGCTCGCCCGTGCCGGCCTGTTCCTGGCGGCCCGCGGCAGCAATCCGGTGACCGGCCATTCGGTGGTTTCGCCGAAGCGGGCGCGGCGCATCAACGCGATGATGCTGATGTGCGGCCACTATGATGGATCCGGCGACTTCGCCTATCATGTCGGCCTGCCTGGCAAGAGCGGTGTCGGCGGCGGGATCTTTGCGGTGGCGCCGGGTGTCGCCTCGATCGCCGTCTGGTCTCCGGGGCTGAACAAGGTCGGCAACTCGCAGCTCGGCGCCGTGGCGCTGGAGATGCTGGCGGCGCGCACCGGCTGGTCCATTTTCGGCGATTGATGCTGTGTCTGCCGGCCGCTTTCTGCTAAAGGCAAAGTCCTGACCATCTGGAAGAAACGATGAATATCGCAGCCAACATTGCCGATGCACTCGATGAAACCGCCGACGAAGGCGGGATCGGCCATGCGCTGTTTGCCGATGCGCCGCGTTCCGTTTCGTTCAACAAGCTACGCAAGCGTCTGCTGCGCCAGATGCGCCAGGCCTTCGACGATTTCGATATGCTGAAGGGCCAGAAGCGCTGGCTGATCGGCGTTTCCGGCGGCAAGGACAGCTACGGCCTATTGGCGCTGCTGCTCGACTTGCAATGGCGCGGACTGCTGCCCGTCGAACTGATCGCCTGCAATCTCGACCAGGGCCAGCCGAACTTCCCGAAACACATTCTGCCGGAATATCTGAAGAGCATCGGCGTCAAGCACCGGATCGAATATCGCGACACCTATTCGATCGTGAAGGAGAAGGTGCCGGAAGGGGCCACCTACTGTTCGCTCTGTTCGCGCCTGCGCCGCGGCAATCTTTACCGTATTGCCAAGGAAGAGGGCTGCGATGCGCTGGTTCTCGGCCACCACCGCGAGGATATTCTCGAGACCTTCTTCATGAACTTCTTCCACGGCGGGCGGCTGGCATCGATGCCGGCGAAGCTGCTCAACGACGAAGGTAACCTGATGGTTCTCCGGCCGCTTGCCTATTGCGCCGAGGATGACATGGCGAAGTTTGCGGCGGCGATGCAGTTCCCGATCATTCCCTGCGATCTCTGCGGCTCGCAGGACGGTCTGCAGCGCAATGCGATGAAGGATATGCTTGCCGATATCGAACGGCGGATGCCTGGCCGCAAGGACACGATGCTGCGCGCACTCTCGCATGTGAACCCGTCGCATCTTCTCGATCCGAAGCTCTTCGATTTTTCGAGCCTGATGGTCACGGAACCGTCACCGAAGAGCGAGTAACTGGGCGGAACGCTCAAACAGGGACTTATCATGACCTCGACAGTTGATATCACGACGCTTTCCGATCTCCTTCGGCGGGCGGCGAAGGCCGAAATATTGCCGCGGTTCCGCAGGCTTGGCGCCGGCGACGTGCGCGCCAAGAGTGAGGCGACCGATCTGGTGACGGAGGCCGATGAGCAGGCCGAGCGGATGATCAAGGCCGAGGCTGCCAAACTCTGGCCGAACGCCTTGTTCATCGGCGAGGAATCGGTGGCTGCCGATCCGGTATTGCTCGAGCGCCTGAAAGGCGCGGATCTCGCGATCATCGTCGATCCAGTCGACGGCACGTTCAATTTCGCGTCCGGCATTCCGGCTTTCGGCGTCATGGCATCGGTGGTGTCGAAGGGCGAAACCGTTGCGGGGATCATCTACGATCCGATGGGTGACGATTGGGTTCTGGCGGAGAAGGGTGGCGGCGCCTGGTTGAAGCGGCCGGATGGTGACACGGAGCGGCTGAAGGTTGCTGAGCCTGTCGAACTTGACCAGATGGTCGGCATGGCCTCGACCGGCTTTTTCGCCAAGGAAAAGCGCGCCGAAATTCTCGGGAATCTGGCTAAGGTGCGCTTTCTGGCCAACTACCGCTGCGCCGCGCATGAATATCGCGCCTTTGCATCCGGGAACGTGCACTATCTCTCGTACAACAAGCTGATGCCGTGGGATCATCTGGCAGGGACGCTGATCTCTCAGGAAGCCGGAGCCCATGCAGCGCGTTTCGACGGCACGCCTTATCTGCCGCATCACGTCGATGGCGGATTGCTGATCGCGCCGGACAAGGTGTCCTGGGAGTTGCTGCGGAGAGAAGTTTTCACCGTTTAGGTGGCGAGGCCGAAAGCCTCGATCCATGCTCGATATATAGGAGGGAAAGCATATTTCCTCCCAAGCATTTTGATCACAAAACGGCCCCGCTTATGGAGCGGGGTTTTTCGTTTTGTCAGTTCGTCGAACTCGTGGTGATTTGGTCGACCGGCACTGCCGGCAGGTTCTGCGGAAGGGAGGCGATTGCGAACATCGCAAAGGCATAAGCGGCAAATACGGACGCCGCGACGGTGGTCTTGATCATCTCTTGCTCCAACGTTGCCCACGGAGAGTAGCCCCAAAGAGCGATGGCAGCAAGGAATATGAACGCCAGATGAACGAAACGTCCGTTCACTATCGAAGAAAACGCGTCACGGTGCGTGAAATGCAATCATAGAGTGTTTTTACTCTAGCGCCGATGATAATGAAAGCGGCACTGGATAATCTCAAGCTGCTGTTCGTTTCCCGATCCGGTGACTCGGTAGACGAAACGATGCTCTCCCGTGATGCGCCGCGACCAGTAGCCCGCGAGGTCTCCCTTGAGAGGTTCGGGCTTTCCCGGTCCCGCAAAGGGCATCCGCTTGGTCGTCTTGATCAGTTCGTTTATCTTGCTGACCATCTTTTGGTCTGTCTGCTGCCAGAACTCGTAATCGTCCCAGGCATTGATGGTCCAGATGAGCTTCATTTAGATCGTTGGATCCCGCTCGATCACCTGACCATCGCGAAGCTGCTCGATGCTTTCGCGCAAACGATCGGCATTGGCCGGTGTCGAAAGCAGATGCAGCGTTTCCTGCATGCTCTCATACTCACCTTCCGCCATGACGACGACGGCTTCTTTTCCCTGACGCGTGACAAGCAACGGCGCACGCGATTCCAACACGGCGTCGAAATGCGTCGCGAAATTCTGGCGGAAATCGGTGAAGCGCACGCTCGCCATTTCAAGTATCCATTCCGGTTTCTGTACGTATTTATGTACGTATTGTATCCCAATTTGTCAATGCTGGCCGCATGCGTGCGCTAGTCAGCAATTGACTACACGCAATAGTTTTCGCCAAATCACGCTCTGCCTTTATGCGAGCACAATTGAGGACTATACACCGGCGCATCGAACTTGCCTGTTGAGCTTCGTTTTTGCGCTTCGAGCGCCCGAGCTAATCTTTCCTCTCAAATCGATCACACACCGACGGCGTGCGCCGGGCGGTAATCTCAACGCGATTGAAAGGAAATCGTCATGAACAATGGAATCGTCAAGTTTTTCAATTCCGCCAAGGGCTTCGGCTTCATTCAGCCGAGCGACGGCTCGCCTGACATCTTCGTTCATATCTCGGCCGTTGAACGGTCGGGCATGAGCAACCTCGTTGAAGGTCAGAAGATCACTTTCGACGTCGTGCGCGATAATCGTAGCGGCAAGAATGCTGCCGAGAACCTCGCGACTGCATAACACTACCGTCTTCGACCTTTGACCACGGATGTACTGGCACTGGTCTTCAGACGATCGGGAGGCTGGGTTTTCGCCCAGCCTTTTTTCATTGATCTAATATTGAGAGCCATGATGAAAAAGACAAATGCAGACTTGCTTCTTCGCAGAGCCGAACGCCAGGTTGCCAACACCAGCGGCGGCGGCCATCTCGGCGGCACGAATTTCGGTCAGGCCTACGATGCAAAGACATCGTCGGTAAAGGGCGACAAGAGCCGCAAGCCGATGGGCAAGCGATAAGCTTCGCCATCAGTGCCGCAATCAAAAAAGCCCGCCAATCCGGCGGGCTTTTTTAATTAGAAGTGGGCAGCACCGGGATCGAGCTGCGGGCTGTCGCCGGGATGGGTGAAGAGCTTGCCTTTTTCCGCCCAGAGCGTTGCGGCAACGCTGATCGCACCGAAGACGGCAAAGCCTGCGAAGAGCGGCTGGACTGTGCCATTGAATAGCTGGCCGACGCCGCCGCCAAGAAGGGCGCCGAAAGTCGTCGATACGAAGCCGGTGATCGCGGTTGCTGTGCCGGCCAGATTGCCCATCGGCTCAAGGCTGATCGCGGTGAAATTGGTGGCGATGACGGCGAACAGCATCAGAAGCACCGTGAAGAGGGCGTAGTCGAGCGCGAAGTTGACCGTGCCTCCGAGCGCCATGACGAATCCGAAAGCAGAGATGACGGTAAAGAGAAGCACCGCTGCATGGGAAATGCGGCGCATGCCGAAGGTGCGGACGAAAAAGCCGTTGGCAAAGTTGGCGACGGCGATGCCACCGGCGGTCGCCGCAAAGGCGATCGGCAGCCAGTCGCCGAGGCCATAGACCTCGCCGAAGACTTGCTGGACGGAGATGACATAGGCGCTGATGACGCCGGTGAACATCGTGAGACCGATCATGTAGCCGCAGGTAATGCGGTTGGTCAAAACGGTCTTGAAGCCATTGCCGACGGCGGCAAACGAGAGCGGTATGCGCTCCTCGCGCGGCAGCGATTCCTTCAGCCGGGCGGCTGCCCATATGAAAAGGATCGAGCCGACGAGACCGAGCAGTATAAAGATCCAGTGCCAGTTGGCATAGCTGATGATCAGCTGGCCGACCGACGGGGCGACGATCGGCACGATCATGAATACGATCATCACGAAGGACATGACGCGGGCCATTTCGCGGCCGCCGAAGCAATCGCGGACGATCGCCATGCTGGTGATGCGCACCGCCGCGCCGCCGATGCCCTGGACGAAACGCATGACGAGCAGCATTTCGAAGCTCGAGGTCGCGGCCGCGCCGAACATCGCAAGCACGTAGACGGCGAGACCGCCAAGCAGGATGTTGCGGCGGCCGAAGGCATCGCAGAGGCTGCCGAACAGGATCTGCGACACACCGAACCCGAAGAAGAACACGGCGAGGACCAGCTGGGCGTCGTTGGTATTGGTGACGTTGAGCGAATGGCCGATGGCCGGCAATGCCGGCAGCATGCTGTCGATCGCCATCGCAACGCTCGCGGTCATGATCGCGATGGTGATGACGAATTCGGCAAAGCCCATGCCGATGCGGGCCGAGCCCTGGTTTTCGATATGCGCCGTATGATCCGCCGCCATAATGAAGTCCCCCAAAGAAAATGCTGTCCGGCTGCCTAGACAGCCGGATTGTGAGGCTGGAAAAGCCGTCCCTTTTCGGCAATCAGCACGAAGCCGAGACCGATGAAGGCGACGGTGAAATAGCCGATAACCATCGGCAGCGCCGTGCCGTTGAATGCCTGGCCGATGGCCGCACCGATAGCTGCACCGCCGATGGTGCTGGTGAAGCCGAGAACCGATGATGCGGTACCGGCGACATGGCCGAGCGGCTCCATTGCCAGCGAGTTGAAGTTCGAGCCGATCCAGCCGAACTGGAACATCGCCAGCCCGAACAGACAGATGAAGACCGGGAAGGGCGTTGGCTGCGGACCATAAAGCTGCACCAGCAGCCAGATGGTGTTGACGATGATGAAGCCGACGAGCGAGGCATGCGACAGCCGCCGCATGCCGAAGCGGCCGACGAGACGCGAATTCAGGAATGACGAGAAGGACATGAAGATCGCGACGCCGGCAAAGGCAAAGGGGAAATAGACCCCGAGATCATAGATGCCGACATAGACCTGCTGCGCCGAGTTGATGAAGCCGAACAGCGCGCCGAAGACGACGGTGGTCGCCAGCGTGTAGCAAAGGGCGCTGCGATTGGTCAGCACCAGCTTGAAGCCGCCGATAACAGACTTTGCGGTGAACGGACGCACATTGGCGGGCGCCAGCGTTTCCGGTAGCCGGTTATAGGCCCAGATCAGGATCAGCGTCGCCATCGTGCCGATGAAGACGAAGATCATGTGCCAGGTGGAAAACAGCATGACGAGCTGGCCGGTGCCCGGCGCGATCACCGGCACGATCATGAAGGTCATCGAGATCAGCGACATCACTTCGGCCATCTGGCGGCCGCCATAGATGTCGCGGACGATCGATATGGTGATGACGCGGGTGGCCGCAGCGCCGATGCCCTGGATGAAGCGAAGCACCAGCAGGCCGCCAAAGGACGGGATCAGTGCGATGCCAAAGGCCGAACAGATATAGATGACGAGGCCCACGAAGAGCGGTTTGCGGCGGCCGAAACGGTCCGATATCGGGCCGAAGAACAACTGCGCCAGACCAAAGCCGAAGAGATAGGCTGAGACGACGAACTGCCGGTGGTTTTCGCTTTCGACCCCGAGATTGGCGCCGATCTGCTGGAGGGCGGGAAGCATGACGTCGATGGCGAGAGAATTGACCGCCATCATGAAGGCAGCCAGAAAGATGAACTCTCGCTTGCCCATAGGTGTTCGACCCGCGGCAACGGTGGGAGAGGTGTCCGTCACTTTAGAAATTCCCATAAACAGGCCAAGGCGCTGTTCAGCACAGCGCCTCGGACTCAAATCAAATCAGGTTTGGAAACCGGACGGACGCCCGGTGCCCGGTCAGGAGGCGGCGCGAACCGCGACGCCGTTTTCCTGCAGATGCTGCTGCAATTCGCCCGCCTGGAACATTTCCCGGACGATGTCACAGCCGCCGATGAACTCACCCTTCACGTAAAGCTGAGGGATCGTCGGCCAGTTGGAGTAATCCTTGATGCCCTGGCGGATTTCCGAATCGGCGAGCACGTTGATGCCCTTGTAGTCGACGCCGATGTAATCGAGAATCTGGACGACCTGGCCGGAGAAACCACACTGGGGAAACTGCGGCGTGCCCTTCATGAAAAGGACGACGTCGTTGGTCTTGATTTCGTTGGCGATGAATTCGTTGATGCCGCTCATGGGACCTAATCCTTTCAACAGGCGGGTTAAAGGCCCACCGTTTCAATCGTTTGCTTTAGATAGCATGCGCCCGATCAAATTCCAGCAGTCAATGCCAAAAAAAGACCAATCGTAAGCATGCTAGGTAATGCTGTTGCGCTTTCGTTACGCCGCTGTCTTCAGCGGCTGCGCTGCTTGGTGCGGACGGCTGCGGTGCGGCGCTTGCTGACCTGCTTTTTGGCGGTCTTGCGCGGGGCGGCAGCCTTCTTGAACCGGCCTGTGGTCGCGGAGCGTGTCTGACGTTTCGTGCGCTTCGTCGTGTTGCTTCCGCTGGTCTTCTTCAGGATCTCCTTGAGAACGCTTTCGACCACGCCGTTGACAAGTTCCTTGATAAGATCTGCCATCCAATGCCCCCTGCGATACAAACCGGTTCCCCGGCTATTGAATTCCGGATGTTTTAGGTTAGCAAGCGGAGTTCGCGTCCGTCCGTGCTTTTTCCGCCTTATTTGGCGTGCAAGGCGGCGGCCGATGGCGCCATGGGGGCTTGCCGGAAAGATAGTGATGGAACTGATCAGGAAGCGGGTGGTCCTGCATTTCCCAGGCTTCGAGCCTCTGGATGGACGCGCGCAGCGGGCGCGCTACGAGCGCTCCGCCAAGCAGAGTGCTGCGGCCTGGAATTACGCGGTCGGGACGGGAGACGCGGAAACATCCGATTATCCTCTGCGCTTTACCGTTCATGCCAATGCGCCGGCTTGGCAGACCGAAAACACGATCCACATCTTCGACCACGACGAACTCGTCCAGTCGCTTCGCAATAAGCCTTTGGCGCGGCGGATGGCGGATGGATTTGCCGCGGCAGCGAGGATTATCGCCGATGGCGCAATGACCGGCTATTTCCGCCACGCATGGCGCTTCGGCCTGTTCTTCATCTTTCCCTTTCTGCTGATGATGCTCGGCATGCTGCTGACTGCGGCCATCGCGCTGCTGCCCGTTGGGGGTGGTTTTGCCGCATGGCATCTGGTCTGGAGCCTGCCGCTTGCCGGCATCTTCTTTGCCTTCGTGTTTCTGCCGTTCACGGAACGGTTCCATACACTGCACCTGTTTGCCGATTGGGAGATGGCCGTCGGGCTGGGGCGCATGAATAGGCCGCAATTCCAGGACTTTCTGGAGCGCTGTGCTCTGGCCGCGCGTGCGGCTCTTGCGGAAGAGGCGGACGAATACGTCATCTCATCGCACAGCATGGGCTCAAGCGTGGCTGCGCATGTTCTCGGAATCCTGCTCGAGCGTGAACCGGGTCTGCTCGATGGCAAGCGTGTCGTTTTTGCCTCGCTTGGCTCCGCCGTGCTGCAATGTGCGCTACTGAAATCTGCCACCCTGTTGCGGTCGCGCGTCGGCGCCATTGCCCGAAATCCCGCGATCTTCTGGCTCGACGTCCAGTGTCTGACGGACGCGATCCATTTCTACAAGGTTCCGGTTGTCGCCGCTGCCGGTCACGCCGATGCGCCACAGGCAAAGATGCTGTTCATCCGCGTCAAGCAGATGCTGACGCCCGAGCATTACAAGAAGATCAAGCTCGATTTCCTGCGGGTGCACCGGCAATACGTGCTTGGCCCTGATTTGCAGGCGTCCTTCGATTTCACGCTGCTGACCGCTGGGCCGTTGGCGGGAACGGTGATGGCTGATGGGGCGTTGAAGTCGGGGCTCGCAGAGATCAGCTAACGGAAATGTTGGTGATCGATGCGAAACAGCTTGAAATCCGATGCCGATGGATTGTTGATCTGGATCAGTCCCGGCCACGTGCCGCCTTGCGCAAGCGCAGCATAGACCGGCGCTTGGCTGGCGTCGACCGGTAGCGGAAACGCACAGACGGCGACATAGTCAAAAGGAGCGGCTGCTTCTCTTCGGATTTCGCTATCTGCTGACGTGAAGAGTTCGAACATGCGCTTCATGCCAGGCGAGGCGCGGTGAAATGGAAGCGCTGCGACCGAAAATCCCGGAGGCAGGGCCAACGCAAGCGGAAGCGAAAGCCCGGCCGGAACGGCGATCTTGCCCGGCGCGACAGATGACAGAACCGAGAAATCCTGGCCCTCACACTCACTGTAGGCCATGTAGTCAATCGCGTCATAGCTCTGTTCCTGGGGCGGGAAAACCAGACGGAGCAACAACGCGATCGCGATGACCGATACCAAAGCGGCGCCGACGAAGCGCTGAACCTGCTTGCCGTTTGGCCCAAAGCTCTCGGGAACGGTCGCTATTTGCAGTGCGTACGACAGAAAAAGCGGTACGAAGGCGAAGGTAAACCTGATGTTTCGGGTCTGCAGCAGTGTTATCGCGAGACTGGCGGCGGCAATCGCGAAGACGATGGCAAGACCGGCATTTCCCCGCCGGGCGGCTTGAAGAATGGCCGGTACTGCCGCAATGGCGATACACACGAGTACACCAAGCATCATCAGGATCGTGAACTGCGGATGCTGGAAGTAGTAGATAAAACTGAATTCCTGTGCAACGCGGTCAAGCCAGTCGTGACGCGACAGCGGATCGATCATCCAATAGGGGCCGGATAGACATCTCGGGAAGATGTAGGCGGTCACGCCCAAGAATGCGCCGCCCATTGCGGCAAGGGCAGCAATCTTGATCGGTGCTGTCTGCCGATGCAGCACTAAACCGCCGATCAGCAAGATCGATGAGCAGCCGAGCGCCAGAACGATATAGGGAGCCGAGAAGGAATCGCATTGTGTCGATCGCATTCCTGCAGGTCCGATAAATGCGAAGGCTGCGGGCAACGTCAACACTAGGATGGTGGCTGCCGCGCCAAGAAGAACATCGCGGGATCCGGCGATCTGAAAGATGAAGCAGCCCACCAGGCCCAGAAAGGCGACGGCGATCAGCGGCAGACCTTCGAGGCCGACGATGATGCAGATCATCGTCCCGATGCCCATCAGGATTCCACCGCCTCGGCTCCAGCGCTCCAGGCCGACACCGATCATCAGCAAGCCCAGGATCTGCATGTTGTGATGGTCTATGCGCGTGGGAACGAATTCCCAGATCGCATAGGTCATAAAAACGATACTGATGACGAGGATCGGATAGCTGATGACGAGGCCGCTGCGCATCTGCCGGGAGAAGAACATGGCCGTCAGAGCGCTGAACCCGACGAGCATCACTGGCGGCCAGATATGGAATGCGATCTGGAGCGCGTGCTCCGGTCCAAATGCCGGCGAGAGCAGATAGGCAATTGTCACAAAGGGGAGGTCGATCAGCCGCGACCAGGGCGATGTGTAGGGTTCTGGCGTTGCGATAACCGGCAGACCGAGATCAAACCAGTGTCCGCCACCGAGGAAAAGATGACGGATCTGTAATTCCCGCATCTTGTCGTCGATGTCGCCGAGAAACGCCTGACCGTCGGCCAGATCCAGGAGGGCGATGATCAGGCTGAGCGGCGCGATGATCGCAAATACTCTCAGCCAGAAAGAAGAAGGGTCGCTGCTCTCTGCCTCAGCTGCAATGCCCGGGAAACCAGAAGTCATGCCAATATCCGCCGCTCTCGTGTGCGGGGGAATTATGAACATCAGACGATTAAAATTGCGCTAGGGCGCGGAAGGGGCCGAAAAAGAAAATGCCCGGCTTGGCCGGGCATCCATCTGTCTTATTCCGGCGCCGATGTCTGAAGCGCCAGGGCGTGCAGGATGCCGCCCATGTTGCCTTTCAGCGCCTCGTAGACCATCTGGTGCTGCTGAACGCGGCTCTTGCCGCGGAAGGCTTCGGCGACGACTTCGGCGGCGTAGTGATCGCCGTCACCCGCGAGGTCGCGGATCGTCACCTTGGCACCGGGGATCCCGGACTTGATCATGTCTTCGATGTCGCCGGGTTTCATGGGCATGATCGATTTACTCCTTGCGCATCATTCGGCAGCGGCAAGCGCGTTGCCGCCGTCCATGAATTCAGGGAACCACGATTCATGGGCATTGCGCAATTGCTGAATGGGCAGCGAGATCAGATCGTCGACAACAAGGTTCTCACCGGAAACAGAACCAAGGCGGCGGAACGGTATGCCGGCACCTTCGGCATTGGCACAAACGAAGTTTGCGACATCGGCCTTGACCGCGATCACATATCGGGCCTGGTCTTCGCCGAAGAGCAGGGCATGGGCGGCACCCTTGCCCTCTGACAGCGTGACATTGAGGCCCTTGCCCGACGACATTGCCATTTCGGCAAGCGCCAGTGCTAGGCCGCCGGACGAAATATCATGGCAGGCGGAAACCTGGCCGTTGCGGATCGCGGAGCGGACGAAGTCGCCATTGCGGCGCTCTGCAAAGAGATCGACCTCCGGCGCCGGACCATCGGTGCTGCCGATGATGTCGCGCAGGTAGATCGAAGAGCCGAGATGGCTGCCGTCGGTGCCGATCAGGATCAGCTGGTCGCCCTCTGAGGCGCTGCCGATGCGGGCCATCGACTTCCAGTCGGGCAGGAGACCGACGCCGGCGATGGTCGGGGTCGGCAGGATGGCGACGCCGTTGGTTTCGTTATAGAGCGAGACGTTGCCCGAGACGATCGGGAAGTCGAGTGCGCGGCAGGCTTCGCCGATGCCCTTGATCGATTCGACCAGCTGGCCCATGATTTCGGGCTTTTCCGGATTGCCGAAGTTCAGGTTGTCGGTCGCAGCCAGCGGCTCGGCGCCGGTCGCCGTGATGTTGCGCCAGCATTCGGCAACAGCCTGCTTGCCGCCTTCGAACGGATCGGCCTCGACATAGCGCGGCGTGACGTCCGAGGAGAAGGCGAGCGCCTTGGTCGGATGGCCCTCGACGCGGACGACACCGGCGTCACCGCCCGGCAGCTGCAGCGAGTTGCCCTGGATCAGCGTGTCATACTGCTCGTAGACCCAGCGGCGGCTCGACTGGTTAGCGGAGCCAACGAGGTCGAGCAGGGCCTTGTTGTAATCGGCGGGTGCTGCCACGAGTTCGGCCGGCAGCGGCGCGCGCTTGCCGGACTCGCGCCACGGGCGGTCGTATTCCGGAGCCTGATCGCCGAGATCCTTGATCGGCAGGTTCGCGACTTCCTCGCCCTGGTGGACGCAGCGGAAGCGCAGGTCGTCGGTGGTCTTGCCGACGATGGCGAAATCGAGGCCCCACTTGACGAAGATCGCCTTGGCGACCTCTTCCTTCGACGGTTCGAGAACCATGAGCATGCGCTCCTGGCTTTCAGACAGCATCATTTCATAGGCGGTCATCTGCTCTTCGCGGACGGGAACCGTGTCGAGATCGAGCAGGATGCCGAGATCGCCCTTGGCGCCCATTTCGACGGCAGAGCAGGTGAGGCCGGCGGCACCCATGTCCTGGATGGCGATGACGGCGCCGGTCTTCATCAGCTCAAGGCAGGCTTCCAGCAGGCACTTTTCGGTGAAGGGGTCGCCGACCTGAACGGTCGGGCGCTTTTCTTCGATCGACTCGTCGAATTCGGCCGATGCCATCGTCGCACCGCCAACGCCATCGCGGCCGGTCTTGGCGCCGAGATAGACGACCGGCAGGCCGACGCCCTTGGCTTCTGACAGGAAGATGGCGTTCGACTTGGCGAGGCCCGCGGCGAAAGCGTTGACGAGGATGTTGCCGTTGTAACGGGCATCGAACTCGACTTCACCGCCCACAGTCGGGACGCCGAAGGAATTGCCGTAGCCGCCGACACCGGCGACGACGCCGGAGACGAGGTGACGGGTCTTCGGGTGGCTGGGTTCGCCGAAGCGTAGCGCGTTCATCGCCGCGATCGGGCGGGCGCCCATGGTGAAGACGTCGCGCAGAATGCCGCCGACGCCAGTCGCCGCGCCCTGGTAAGGCTCGATGTAGGACGGGTGGTTGTGGCTTTCCATCTTGAAGACGACGCAGTCGCCGTCATCGATATCGACGACACCGGCATTTTCGCCCGGACCCTGGATGACGCGTGGTCCCTTGGTCGGCAGCGTGCGCAGCCACTTCTTCGAAGACTTGTAGGAGCAGTGCTCGTTCCACATGGCCGAGAAGATGCCGAGCTCGGTGAAGGTCGGCTCGCGGCCGATCAGATCCAGAATCCGCTGATATTCATCCGGCTTCAGGCCGTGGCTGGCGATGAGTTCGGGGGTGATCGGGCGGGTATTGGATATGGTCATGAGCTCTCGAAAGTCCCTGCCGTTGCGCGTTTTGGGGTGTCTTTAACCCAAGTTGGCGCGGCGCGCGACAGGAAAATGCCCGCCGTCAACAAAGACGGGACGGAGCGCCTTTCGAAGCGGCAAGTGCCTAGAATTTGTAGCCGAGTTGAAGGCCGGTGCGGGTCATGCCGTTGTTTGGGCCATCGCAGAGATTGGCATGCGAGGAGTGGGCGATCTGGGCCATGACATTCCAGTGATTGTCGAAACGGTAGCCGGCGCCGATATATTCGTGAAACAGCACACGGCATCCAAGCGCCGGGCCGTCGTCGTTCTCATCCAGTTCACCCGTGTGGATGACGCCGCCGAACCCCGCTTCCGCAAACAACTTGTCGGAAAAGTCTGCCGTCCAGGAAAAGCCGGTAAAGACCTGCGTTGCCGATCCGGATGTGCCGATCGACGTTCCCAAATGGATGCGCGGCCTGGCAAGTTTCTGCAGACCGGTGGCTTCATCATGGCCGAACGGGTCGAAGAACAGCGTCAATTCAGGGAAGACGCCGTCCTCATGTTCGCTGCCGCCCTGGATGGAGGCCGAGGCGCCGAAGCGCAGTTCGTCGAATATCTGATCCTGCGCATGGGCGGGGAGGCTCGCTGATCCGGCAATGAGAACGGCGGCTGCAGATGCTGACAGGAAACGCAACGCCACTTCACGGATACAAGCGTCCATAGGCTTTTCCTCGCGCCCATCGAATCACAGCCGCGGCTGTTATTCGATTGGAACTCAGCGTGAGACGCCGGTAAAGAGGTCCCTAAAATATGACAGGGTTCGGCACTCCGATGGCGCGAAAATGCAACAGGTCAGACTTCGCTGTCGTAGGACGAGACGCCGCTTTCCAGCAGGCGCCGGAGGATCATCATTCCCTTGGCGAGCTCGGCACTGCCACCCGGCGATGAGAAGGCGACGCGGACACGATGGAACACGCGCTCCGAGCGGGCCGCCTTGAACTCGTCCTCGTCATCAACAAGGACGCCTTCCTGATAGGCGGCATTCTTGAATGTGCCCGAGAGCCAGGGTTCCGGAAGCTTCAGCCAGAGGAAAGGCACATGCGGATGCGACACGAAGTCGAAACCGCCGAGGTGTTCCCTGACAACGGCCTGGCGCGATGCCAGCTCCTTGACGCAGGCGGCGCGAATACGCTCCGCTTCGCCACTCTCGACAAGACGGGCCGCGGTCTCCGCCAGAATGAAGGGCAGGCCGCCGGTTATCATCTTGTGGGTGACCTTGATGCGCTGGGCGAAATGCGGCGGGCAGGCGACCCAGCCGCCGCGAACCCCGGCTGCGACCGACTTCGACAGGCCATTGACGAGGAAGGTGCGCTCGGGCGCCAGTGAGGCCAGCAACGGTGCATCGTCTCCGGTCATGCCGCCATAGAGATCGTCCTCGATCAGCCAGACACCGTGGCGGCGGGCAATGTCGGCGATGGCCACGCGGCGCGCGGCGGGCATGGTTGCGAGCGTCGGATTATGGGCAGTCGGCATCAGGAAGGCGACCTTCGGGTGCTGCTGATGGCAGACGCGCTCGAAATCGTCGGGGATGACGCCGTGCTCGTCGGAATCGACGATGATGGTGCGGCGGCCGAGAATACGGGCGCTGCGGCTGACCTGCGTGTAGCTCAGGTTTTCGAAAACGATCTTGTCACCGGGCGCAGACATCGCGGAGATCACGGCGATCGCGGCAGCATGGACGCCAAGCGTCGGCACGATGTTTTCGGCATCCGGCGTCCAGCCGTTGCGCGCAAGCCATAGGCGTCCGGCGGTGAACCAGTTGGTTGGGAAATGTCGCGAATAGGAGGAGACTTCGGCCATGTGCTGTTCGCCGATCTCGCCGAGAATGCCGCCAACGATCTTGCCCTGGCCGAGGTCCGGCGCCGCTGTCGTGTCGAAGCGGATCTTGTTTGGCGGAGCATCGATGGCACGCGTGCCGCCAAGCGACAGCGTCAGCGGATCGGCCTGTTCGTTGGGTGCCACCTGCGTGCGATCGAGAACGTAAGTCCCGCGCCCCACTTCTCCGGCAACCAGTCCGCGTTCATGCACCAAGGCGTAGGCTCGGCCGATCGTGCCGATTGTCACCCCGATATCGTAGGCGAGATTGCGCTGTGGCGGAAGCTTGCCGCCGGCGGGCAGGGCGCCGCTGGCAATGGCGGATTCAATGCTATCAGCCAGCCGCATATAGACCGGACCGGAGCCGCGCGAGAGATCAGGGAGCCAATTTGTCATGGTGACAATGAATAGATTGTCACCGTTGTCCTGTCAATCTTATGAGACATTACCGCCAAGCAAGATGACAGGAGAGCGGCGATGTCGATAGTACAGCAGATCAATGGTGATATTGTGCCGATTGTGTCGATCGATGGTCCGCACGTGATCGTTCCCCGGGTCGAGACGACCGGTCAAGCTTGGCTGCAGCGCATGTGGAATGGATTTCTCGTCTGGCACGAGAAGCGCGAGGGAAGACGTGCCCTGCGCGAACTCACGGCCGATCAGCTCAAGGATATCGGGCTATCGCAATCCGATGCTGCGCGCGAAGTCGGAAAATCGACCTTCTGGGACTGATCAGCTGCAGGCTTTGCTGCCTGACGACCAGCGATTGACGTCGGCGGCGATGCGGGCAGAGACCGGCTGCGACATCATCGGGCCGAAGGCCTGAAGCTTCGCGGGATTGCCCTCCGCCTGCACCACGAGATGCGGCAGTCCAGCCGGGCTGTTCTTGTGCACGACCAGGATGCGCGGACGGCCGGAGAAGGAATTAAGCTCCGGCGCCAGGCGATAGGTGGCGAAGGATGCATCGCCCGACTTGAACCAGCAATTATTGGCACCGACAGCGACGCGTTCCATGGTGGAGAGCGCGTCGCGGTTTGCGCTGACGGGAGGCGCCTTGGACTGGCAGGACGCAGCCAGCATTCCGATGACAGCAAGAGCGGCGGCAGCCGTGAAGGTGGTCGCAATGCGCATCGGTAGTCTCCCGTGGTGGTTTAGACCCACCTGATATCCGGCGAAGGTTAAGCGGCGATTACGTCGAGCGCCGAAGCGAAGAGACCGCGCCCGTCGGAGCCGCCATGAGCTGCTTCGATCAGGTTTTCCGGATGCGGCATCATGCCGAGAACATTGCCGCTCTCGTTCATCACGCCGGCGATGTCGTTGATCGAGCCGTTCGGGTTCGTGCCTTCGGCATAGCGGAAGACCACCTGGCCGTTGCCTTCGATCTTCGCCAGCGTCTCGGCGTCGGCGAAATAGTTGCCGTCGTGATGGGCAACGGGCGAGCGGATGATCTGGCCCTTGGCATAGGCGCGGCTGAAGTCGGTATCGGCGTTGACGACCTCAAGCTTGACTTCGCGGCAGACGAATTTCAGCGAGGCGTTGCGCATCAGCGCGCCGGGCAGGAGGCCCGCTTCGACGAGGATCTGGAAGCCGTTGCAGACGCCCAGAACCTTGGTGCCCTGCTTGGCCTTCTCGATGATCGCCTGCATGACCGGCATGCGGGCAGCAATCGCGCCGCAGCGCAGGTAATCGCCGTAGGAGAAGCCGCCCGGGATGACGATCAGATCGACATCCGGAATCTGGGTTTCCGTCTGCCACACCGTTACCGGCGCGTGACCAGAGATCTTGGTGAGAGCTGCGATCATGTCACGATCGCGATTGAGACCAGGGAGCTGAACGACGGCGGACTTCATGGGTGCGGTTCAAACCTTGCTTGTGCTTCTGCGAGTTCTCGAAGTTCTAGGCGATTTTCAATGCGATCAAGACGATCGAGAACCTGCCCCATCGTCCCGCGCATATTGTTGATGTCGCCTTGCATCACATGCATGTAATTCCGGAGGCCGATGATTTCCTGACGCACATCGCGCTGTCCTTCCTTGAAGGTGGCGATCTCTGCTTGAATCTTTCTCAAGACTTCAAACAGCAATTCTTGCGTCAGCTCAGCCATCGCGCATTCTCCGCAACCTTCAGTCGAGAGAAATAGTATAATTCTCGATAACGGTGTTGGCGAGGAGTTTTTCGCACATCGCCTTCAGGTCGGATTCGGCCTTGGCCTTGTCCGCGCCTTCGAGCTGCAGGTCGAAGACCTTGCCTTGGCGGACATTGCCGATGCCGGAGAATCCGAGGCCGCCAAGAGCGCCTTCGATTGCCTTGCCCTGCGGGTCGAGAACGCCATTCTTGAGCGTGACGGTTACACGAGCTTTGATCACTTGCCTGTCTTCCCTGACTTACTTGACCAATACAGGCCCGGTGCCGCGCACGGGCTCGTTTTCATTGATGATGCCGAGGCGCCGTGCGACTTCGGAATAGGCTTCCAGCAAGCCGCCCATATCGCGGCGGAAGCGGTCCTTGTCCATCTTTTCCTGCGTTTCAATGTCCCACAGACGGCAGCTGTCCGGCGAGATTTCGTCGGCCAGAATGATGCGCATCATGTCGCCTTCGAAGAGGCGGCCGCATTCGATCTTGAAATCGACAAGCTGGATGCCGACGCCAAGGAAGAGGCCGGTCATGAAGTCGTTGACGCGGATGGCGAGCGCCATGATGTCGTCGAGTTCGGCGGGGTTAGCCCAGCCGAACGCCGTGATGTGCTCTTCGGAGACCATCGGGTCATCCAGCGCATCCGACTTGTAATAGAACTCGATGATCGAGCGGGGAAGGACGACGCCTTCCTCGATGCCGAGGCGCTTGGCCAGCGAACCGGCCGCAACGTTGCGCACGACGATCTCGAGCGGAATCATCTCGACTTCGCGGATCAACTGCTCGCGCATGTTGAGGCGGCGAATGAAATGCGTCGGGATGCCGATCTTGTTCAGATGGTTGAAGATGAACTCGCAAATGCGGTTGTTGAGAACGCCCTTGCCGTCGATAACTTCGTGTTTCTTCTTGTTGAAGGCGGTGGCGTCATCCTTGAAGAACTGGATCAACGTACCCGGTTCCGGTCCCTCATATAGAATCTTGGCCTTGCCCTCGTAGATACGGCGGCGACGGTTCATTTTAAGCTTTTCTCTGTCTTGGCGCTCTTGGGATAGCGCAGTGGATCGATCTCGTGGCGTCCCCATAAAGGAAAAGAGTCACTTTCACAATGCGCCAGTAACTCCTTCCCCGGATTCCCAAGATATAGGGATGCGGTCTGAGAGAATCGAAGATATTGCGGATATCAGCCTACAGAATTTTGATGACTGTTGGAAATCAAAGCCGTGGGACCGGCCGGTTATGCAGGCTTATTTGGTGGCGTTGCGCTTGATCTCGCGGCTGAGGCCGCTTTGCAGCGCCCGCGCTCCGCCTTCCTGATGGCGCCAGCTTGCTGCCTGGACATAGGCCGGAATTTGCGTTGCGGGCATTGGCCGGGCAAGTGCGTAGCCCTGCAGCACGTCACAGCCAAGATCGGCGAGAATGCGGACGTGATCCATGGTCTCGACGCCTTCGGCCGTCACCAGGATATTCAGTGAACGGCCGATATCGATGATCGAGCGCACGAGTTTGCGCTGTTCAGCCGATTGCGGCAGCATGCGGATCAGTTCGCGGTCGATCTTCAGCGTCCGCGGGCTGAGCTTCAGAAGGCTGACGATCGAGGCGTGACCGGTTCCGAAATCGTCGATCTCGATATCGATGCCGAGCCTGCGGAAATGCCGGAGGTTGGCGATCACGGCGTCGTCGCAGTCATCGAGCGAGATCGATTCCAGTAGCTCGAAAGAAAGCGTGCCCGGAGCAACCTTGAGGGCGCGCAGCTTCTTGCCAAGCGCCGGATCGTTGAGACGGCTGGACGAGACGTTGACCGAGATTTTCGGCGCAAGGAATCCGTCCTTTGCCCAAACGGCGCGGTCGGCGAGGGCATGTTCGAGAATGAGCCCGTCGATCGTAGAGACGACGTCGAGATCCTCAGCGATCTTCAGGAAGCGGTCAGGCGCCATCAGTCCGTGTTCGGGATGCTGCCACCGCGCCAATGTTTCGACGCCTGCGACTTCGAGCGTGCGGGCATGGAACTGCAGCTGGTAAACGGGTACGAATTCGTGGCGCTCAAGGCCCTGCAGGATCTCGTCCGCGAGCCGTTTGGCGGCGATGATGCTTCGGCGGGCATCCTTGGAGAAGAATTCGTGGCGGTTCCGGCCGGCACCCTTGGCGCGGTAGAGGGCGATATCGGCGTTTAGCAGAAGCTGCTTGGCGTCCAGATCGCCGCCGCTGTCAGCGGCTATGCCAATGCTGGCGCCGAAGCGGCATTCATGGCCTTCGTAGCGGATCGGCTTGGAGAGTTCGCGGATGATGCGGGCGGCCATGTTCGACAGCTTCTTGGTGCCGCTTTCGACGGCGCAGAGGACGACGAACTCGTCGCCGCCGATGCGGGCAACGAAATCCGTCGAGCGGACGCAGTCCTTCAGCACCTTGGCGGCATGTTTCAGCATCGCGTCGCCGGCGCGATGGCCCAGCGTGTCGTTGATCTGCTTGAAGCGGTCGAGATCGATATGCAGCACGGCAAGCGTCAGCCCGCCCTTGCGGCATTCTTCGGCGCGTTCTTCGAGCGTACGGTCGAGATAGCGACGGTTCGGCAGGCCGGTCAGATAGTCGTGGAGAGCGAGATGCTCGATGCTCTCCTTGGCGGCTTCAAGTTCCTGGTTGCGCGCTTCGGCAAGGTTCTTGGCATTCTGCAGGTCGTTGCGAAGCTTGACCTCTTCCGTGACGTCCCAATTGGCGCCGATCAGCTTCCGCTTGCCGTCAGCATCGACAAAAAAGGCCGAGCGGGCGCGAATGACGCGCTCTAGGCCGTCGGTTCTGATGATGCGGAACTCGTGCAGCAGGCCCTGGTCCTTGTCGAGGCTCTCGTCCAGCTTGGCGAGCGCCGCGGTTCGGTCATCGGGATGCAGCATCTGTTCCCAGGCTTCGCCGGGTTGCATGCGGGCCGTGCCTTCGAGGCCGTACATGGTCAGAAGCCGGTCGTCCCATTCGACTGTGCCGGCCTCTAGATCAGCTTCGAAGACGCCGATGCGGGTGATATCGAGCGCCAGATCGAGGCGGCGGGAGAGATGCTCCAGCATCTCCTCGGCGCGCTTGCGGGCGGTGATATCGGTGTCGGTCCCGACGATGCGGGCAGGATTGCCGTCCTCATCCCACTCGACGCAGGCGCCGCGGCATTCGATCCAGACCCAATGCCCGTCCTTGTGCCGCTCGCGATACTCGAACACCTGGTATTCCGGGTCGCCGGCGATCTGCCGCTCGATCGCCTTGATCACGAAGTCGCGGTCATCGGGGTGGAGGAGGGCCAGCCACTCCTCATAGTCGCCGTTGGCTTCCTCATCCGGGCCCATGCCACGGATTTCTTTCCAGGTTTCGGAATAGTACTTCGTGCCGTTGCGATGGTTATGATCCCAGACGCCGAGCCCCGAGCCGATCAGGGCGTAGTTCCAGCGGCTTTCGCGTTCGGCCAGATCCGGCGTATCGCGCACTTCGAGCCGCCGCTTGTCCGCCGGCTTGGCGGGCTTCAGCTCTACGGTTGCCGGATGGTCTTGTCTGGATCGCTTCAAATGCGCGCACTCGATTCATTCGCCTCGGCGCATTATCGTAGCGTTCACTGAAATATCTATTAAAACTCAGGGGTGCCGCGTGGTCAGGGCTTCAGTTTCGACAGAAACTGCGCAAAGACCATCGTGCCCTCCGGCCAGGGCCCATGACCGGACTCGGCATTGATATGCCCGGATTCACCGGCATCGATCAGCAGCGAACCCCAGCTGGCGGCGATATCGTCGGCATGCTCGTAGGTGCCGAACGGATCGTTGCGGCTGGCGACGGTGAGCGCCGGGAACGGCAGCGGATCGCGCGGATAGGGGCCGAATGTCATCAGGTGCTTCGGGCGGATATCCGGATTGGCGACATCCGGGGGAGCGACCAGAAACGCGCCAGCCACCTTGTTCTTGAACTGCGGGATCGCATGGATCACCGAGGGGATGCCGAGCGAGTGGGCGACGAGCACCACCGGGCGCGTGGAGGCGTTGACCTCCTCGGCGATCCGGGCAGCCCAATCGTCGCGAACCGGCTTCGACCATTCCGCCTGTTCGACACGGCGCGCCGTGCTGAGCTTGGCTTCCCAGCGGCTCTGCCAGTGATCGGGGCCGGAATTGGTGTAACCGGGAATGATGAGAATATCTGCGTCTGAAACCTTCATGATGCCGCCGATGTGAGAAAGCTTGACCCGTCTGTCAAGGGAAGACGGGACAAAGGCGGCAAAATTTGTTATCGTTTGGCCATTGCCGGTTGCGGATTTCGTGTCGGCCCTTTCAAAGCCGATGCTTTTTCCGCCGCCGGTGTACGGCTCACGGAGGAGAAAGCCATGACGGCATTCCATGTCATGACGGGAGCAGGCGAAGCCTATGCGCATCCCGCCATCAACAAGATCAGCATTGCAGACGTCTTCGACGCGCTGAAGCGCGGACTGGACGATTTTCGCGAAAAGCCGTCTCACTATGTCTTCCTGTGCCTGATGTATCCGGTCGCCGGTGTGTTTCTGGCCGTCGCGACATCGAGCGCCAATCTGCTGCCGATGATCTTCCCCCTGATTTCGGGCTTCGCGCTGATCGGCCCGATCGCGGCGATCGGCCTTTATGAGATCAGCCGCCGACGCGAAACCGGGCTCGATACGTCCTGGACCCATGCGCTCGACGTCCGCCATTCCCCGGCGCTGCCTTCGATCATTGCCGGCGGGCTGCTGCTCTTCGCCTTCTTCGTCGTCTGGCTGGTCGCGGCACAGACGCTCTACAGCAATCTTTTCGGCGACGTCTTCCCGCGCTCGGTCGAGACATTCTCGGCGCAGATCTTCGGAACACCCGAAGGCATGCAGCTGATGCTCTGGGGCAACGTGCTCGGCCTCGTCTTTGCCATCATAGTGCTGGCGACGACAGTCGTAACGTTCCCGATCCTACTCGACCGCGATGTCGGTCTGGTGGCTGCCATGGGCGCCTCGATCCGGGCAACGGCGGCCAATCCGGTGCCGGTGTTCTTCTGGGGGCTCATCATTGCGGTGCTGCTCGTCATCGGCAGCATTCCGCTGTTTGCCGGACTGGCGCTCGTGATGCCGATCCTCGGACATGCGAGCTGGCATCTCTATAGAAAGCTCGTCGCGCCGGCCTGATCTGGCCGGTTAGGACGCCACCGGAACTTTGCGGCCTTCCTCCGAGTTGTCTTGCGACATCTTTGAGGGAGGCAGCGCATGGAAGGTGCCAAAAAACTCTTTGCGCATTTCGCGACGAAGATTTCGGAGTTGGCGGGCGCGCCCGTCACCTTCGTTCTTGCCGTGATCTCCGTTCTCGTCTGGGCCGGGCTTGGCCCGGTTTTCGATTATTCGGAGACCTGGCAGCTGGTGATCAACACCGGCACCACCATCGTTACCTTCCTCATGGTTTTCGTGCTGCAGAACGCCCAGACGCGCGATACGCGGGCGATCCAGGCGAAGCTCGACGAGATCATCCTGACCAGCCATGCCGAGAACCGCTTCATCGGGATCGAGAACCTAGACGAGGACGATCTGAAGCATCTCGACCGCTTGGTTGCCAAGGCGGCAAAGGGCAGGCGCAACGCGCAGGAGGGTGGTGCGGACGTTAAACTTCCCGACGAAGACAGAAGTGGTAAAAGCGCGAAACGGCAGCAGTCGGCTGCTGTTGCCAAGAAGGCCGGTGTTGCCGTCAAAGTATCGGCGTCTTCCAAGGCGGCGGAGCGCAAGCCGGCAGCCGCCAAAAGCCGCAAACAGAAGACAAAAACGGCGCCCTGAGGCGCCGTTTGCGATGCAGATGGACGGTATCAGCCGAAGACGCGCTTGAAGATCGTGTCGACATGCTTGGTGTGATAGCCAAGGTCGAACTTCTCGCGGATCTGCTCTTCGGAGAGCGCCGCGCGTACTTCCTGGTCGGCGAGCAGCTCTTCGAGGAAGTCCTTGCCCTGTTCCCAGACCTTCATGGCGTTGCGCTGTACCAGGCGGTAAGCGTCCTCGCGGGAGACGCCAGCTTGCGTAAGGGCAAGCAGAACGCGCTGCGAGTGAACAAGTCCCCGGAACTTGTTGAGGTTCTTTTCCATATTCTCAGGATAGATCACCAGTTTCTCGACGACGCCGGCAAGGCGGTTGAGGGCAAAGTCCAGGGTGATCGTCGTATCCGGGCCGATGGCGCGTTCGACGCTCGAGTGGCTGATATCGCGTTCGTGCCAAAGGGCCACGTTTTCCATCGCCGGGACGACCGACATGCGCACGAGGCGCGAGAGGCCTGTCAGGTTTTCGGTCAGGACCGGGTTGCGCTTGTGCGGCATGGCCGACGAGCCCTTCTGGCCCGGCGAGAAGAACTCTTCGGCTTCCAGAACTTCGGTGCGCTGCATGTGGCGGAATTCGATGGCGATGTTTTCGATCGACGAGGCGATGACGCCGAGCGTGGCGAAGAACATCGCGTGGCGGTCGCGCGGGATGACCTGCGTCGAGACAGGCTCCGGCGTCAGGCCGAGCTTGGCACAGACATGCTCTTCGACGCGCGGGTCGATATTGGCGAAGGTGCCGACGGCGCCCGAGATTGCGCCGGTGGCGATTTCGGCACGGGCGGCGACGAGGCGGGAGCGGTTGCGGTCCATCTCGGCATAGAAGCGGGCAAGCGTCAGGCCCATGGTCGTCGGCTCGGCATGGATGCCGTGGCTGCGGCCGATGCGGACGGTGTCCTTATGCTCGAAAGCGCGGGTCTTCAGGGCAGCGAGCACGCGATCGATACCGGCAAGCAGGATGTCGGCGGCGCGGACGAGCTGGACGTTGAAAGTGGTGTCCAGCACATCCGAAGAGGTCATGCCCTGATGCACGAAACGGCTGTCGGGACCGACGAATTCGGCCAGATGGGTCAGGAAGGCGATGACGTCGTGCTTGGTGACGGCTTCAATCTCGTCGATGCGCGCGACGTCGAACACGGCCGCGTTGCCCTTTTCCCAGATGGTCTTTGCCGCGTCCTTGGGGATGACGCCGAGTTCGGCGAGCGCATCGCAGGCGAAGGCTTCGATCTCGAACCAGATGCGGAACTTGGTTTCGGGCGACCAGATGGCGACCATCTCTGGGCGGGAGTAACGCGGGATCATGGCTCACTGCTTTCGTTGGTAGACAAAACTTGCTGGCGCCCCTGTAGCAAAGACGGGCGGCAATCTCAACGCATGCGTTTCGCCAGCGCGAAACTGGTGGCGAGCAGGCAGATCAGGCCGAAGGGCAGGAACAGCCGGACGCCGAGTACCGAGAACTGGTAGACGGCATTGGCGCCGGTGAAGATGAACTCGAAAATCCAGATGACGCTGCCGAAGGGCGCATGCCATCGCGAATAGAAGACGCGGTAATCCATCGAAAACAGAAACGCCGTCATCAGGATCGTGCCAATCGTCAGGCAGGCGAAGAAAGCGGCGAAGCGTGTCTCGATCGGGCGCCGGAAAGCGAAGAAGCGAGCGAGCGGCAGCATGAAGGGCCAGGCGAACAGGCCGCCGAAGAAATAGAGCAGCGCGAGTTCGGCAAGATGGCTGGTTTCGAAGCGGTTGCGCAGATAAAGCGCCGCGGTCGCCGAGGCCGTCATCATCAGGCCCCAGAGCAGGGCGCCCGCAAGGACATCCAGCAGCGGTGGCTTTGCGGCGCGCAGGCGTTCCATGGTCAGCGGGCGATCGCGGAGAGTGCCGTCATACGCGGCCGGCTTCGGCTGCTGCCCGCAATGCGGCGATCTCGCTGCGATAGGCTTCGGGCGATCCCGCCTTGAAGATCGCCGAACCGGCGACGAGCACATTGGCGCCAGCCTTGCCGACAATGGGTGCTGTTTCCAGCGTCACGCCGCCATCGACCTGCAGCTCGATCGGCCTGTCACCGATCAGGGACTTGGCGGCGGCGATCTTTGCGGCCATCGCCGGAATGAATTTCTGGCCGCCGAAACCGGGGTTCACGGACATGATGAGGATCAAGTCGATATCGTCGATGACGTTTTCGATGACGGAGAGCGGTGTTGCCGGATTGAGCGTCACGCCGACCTTCTTGCCGAGATTGCGGACGGTCTGCAGCGAGCGGTGCAGATGCGGGCCGGATTCGGCATGAACAGTGATGCGGTCGCAACCGGCCTTGGCAAAGGCTTCGAGATAAGCGTCGACCGGCGCGATCATCAGATGGCAGTCGAAGGTGGCGTCGGTATAGGAGCGCACCGACTTGATGACATCGGGGCCGAAGGAAATGTTCGGAACGAAGTGGCCGTCCATGACGTCGAGATGGATCCAATCGGCGCCGGCTGCGGTCACGTCTCGGATTTCCTGTCCGAGCTTGGCGAAGTCGGCGGCGAGGACGGAGGGGGCGATGCGGATCGGCAGCGTCATGGGGAACTCTCTCTCGTTAAGATGCTCGACGCGGATTTAGCAGCGTAGGACGCGGCGGGCAACTGATCGAGGTGCCCGATCTGCAGCATCACTCCGAGGCCGCGCCGAGGATCGTGAAGGCGCCGTTGCGCCATTCCTGCAGGCGGTAAGGGTTGTCCGTCAGTTCGTGATTGGCTCCGAATGTGACAGGACCTATCGGCGTCTCAAAGCGCGTGCCGGTCAGCACATCGGGGAGCGGCTTGCCGTTTGCCGCGGAGACCGCCTGCTGTGCAATCGCGGCGGCTGCGGCTGCGGGAAGCACATAGCCTTCCGGTTCGATGCCCTGTTCGCGCGTCGCCTGGGCGGCAGCCTTGCCATCCGGCTGGCTTGCATATTCGGGGATCGCGATAGCGTGCACGCCGTCCGCCAGCGCCAGCGGTTGATTGGCGGCCCGCATCGCGTCGCCGCCGAGGATATCGAGCGGGATTTTTTCGGCTGCCGCATCGCGGGCGATGATCGCCACGTCCGAGCGGTCGCCGCCGATGAAGACTTTGGCGGCGCCGGCGCGTTTCAGCCGGCGGACAAGCGCGATCTGCTGTTCCTGGCCCGGCCGGTAGGTGTCGGTGAAGGCCGCCTTCAGGCCGTTCTGCTCAAGAGCGTTCCTGACGGCTTCGGTCAGTTCGCGGCCGTGGATCGTGCCGTCCTCGATGAGTGCGATCGGCGCGGCCGCCCAGTCGCGCAGGATAACCTCGATGATGCGAGCGGCTTCAGCCCCATCAGGCGGGCCAAGACGGAAGAGCGGCCAGCCGTTCTTCAGTGAATCTTCCATCAGGATACGGGAACGGACGGACACGGTGATTGCGGGGATATTGGCATCCTTCAGCTTCGGCAGGGCGCCTTCCAGCGTCTCGCTGCAGAGAAAGCCGATGGCGACCTGGACCTTGGCGGCGATCAGCGCGTCGGCAATCGTGCCGCCGCTGTTGTCCTCGCAGGGTTCGTTGACCGCGACGAAGGTGTTGCCATCCTTGGTGACCTGAAAATTCGCACCGGCGAAGATCTGGGTTCCGAGCTGCTGGAGATTGCCGCCCTGGGGGGCAACGACGCCGATGGTGATGCCAGCTGCATGGCCTGCCGGCGCCGCCATCAGCAGCATCGAAACAGCAGCTATGCCACGCAGAATATTCATAAAAGTCGCCGGCTCCTGACCTTTGTCCATGCCCTTTTATCCGGCGAATACTAATCGTCAAAGAAAAACAGCGTAATAGGCAGCATTTCGTCGCGTTCATTGTAGAAAATGTAACCGATGGCGGCCATATTAGTGACATAACAACAAGCGGCGAGGCCGCAGGAGACCTTCTGTGTTGAGCAGGCAACCGATCGATCCAGCGCTGTATCGCGATGCCATGAGCCGCTTTGGCGGGCATGTCCAGCTGGTGACGACGGCGCTCGGCGATCAGAAGCGCGGCGTGACGATCACTGCCGCATGCTCCGTCTCCGACAGTCCGGCCTGCGTGCTCGTCTGCCTCAACAACAGCAACCCGAAGAACGAGATCTTCTTCCGCAGCGGCATCTTTGCGCTGAACACGCTGGGCGCCCATCATCAGGGGCTGGCGGACGCCTTTTCCGGACGCATGAAGCTCGACAACGAGGACAGGTTCTCGACGGGCAAGTTCGAGAAGCTGGTAACCGGGGCGCCGGTGCTTTCGGATTCACTCGCCTCCTTCGATTGCCGGGTCATGGAAATCAAGGAGATGTCAACGCATCACGTCATCTTCGGCGAGGTGGTCGGCGTGCGTTTCGACGAAACAAAACCGGCTCTCCTCTATATGAACCGCGACTATCACACGCTATAACTTCTCCAAAAGGGAGGAGACATGGCTGATCAGAGCGCGCCGCTTCTGCCGCAGTCGATCGATGAAACGATCGCGCTGCTCGGCGGGCAGGATTATCTTGCGGGCCGGGCGCTCGGCACCGTGCTTTTCCTGGCGTTGAAAATGAAGCGGCCCTTGTTTCTCGAGGGCGAGGCGGGCGTCGGCAAGACAGAGATCGCCAAGGTTCTGTCCAAGGCGCTCGGGCGTCCGCTAATCCGGCTGCAGTGCTATGAGGGGCTGGACGTCGCCTCTGCCGTCTACGAGTGGAACTACCCGGCACAGATGCTGGAGATCCGGCTGTCGGAAGCCTCTGGCCTGACCGACCGCGCGCGGATCGAATCCGATATCTTTTCCGAGCGCTATCTGATCCGCCGCCCGGTGCTGCAGGCGCTTTCCTCCACAGACGGGCGTGCGCCGGTTTTCCTGATCGACGAGCTCGACCGTACCGACGAGGCCTTCGAGGCTTTCCTGCTGGAGGTCCTGTCCGATTTTCAGGTGACTATTCCCGAGCTCGGGACGATCAGGGCAGACGAACCACCCATCGTCATCATCACCACAAACCGGACGCGTGAGGTGCACGATGCCCTGAAGCGGCGCTGCCTCTACCACTGGCTCGATTATCCCGAGGCGCAGCAGGAGCTTGAGATCATCCGCCGGAAAGTGCCTCACTGCAACGAGACGCTGTCGCGCCAGATCGTTGCCTATGTGCAGCGGCTGAGGACACTCGACCTCTTCAAGAACCCAGGCGTTGCCGAGACGATCGACTGGGCGACGGCGCTGACGGAGCTCGACCGGTTAGCGCTCGACCCGGAAACGATTTCGGACACGATCGGCACGCTGCTGAAATATCAGGACGATATCGCCCGCATTCAGGGCGGCGAGGGCGCACGGGTGCTGAAGGATGTCCAGGACGAATTGCGGGTTGCGGGATAGGCGATGCAGGGCGAGAAGGCAGAGGATGGTATCGTCGTTCCGCCGCTTCCGCTGGGTGACGGCCAGTTTGCTGACAATATCGTTTTCTTCGGCCGGACGCTGCGCAAGGCGGGACTGAAAGTTGGCCCAGCGGCGATCGCTGACGCCATCGAGGCGGTGGAAGCGATCGGCATGGGATCGCGCGACGAGTTCCATGCGGCGCTCTCGGCGGTCTTCGTCAAGCGGCATGAGGATGCAGCTGTCTTCGACGAGGCGTTCCGGCTTTTCTGGCGATCGCGCAATCTCGTCGAGAAGATGATCGCGATGATGTCGCCACGGGCGCCGGATACGCGGGAGAAGGAAAAGCAGAGGCCGGGAGAGACCCGGGCAAGCGATGCGCTGCTCGGTGACCGGGGCGCCGACAAGCCGCCGCGCGAAGAGCCCGATATCGAGATCGATGCGCGCTTCACGATGTCGGGCAATGAGATCATCCGGCGCATGGATTTCGCGCAGATGTCGGCGGCGGAGAT
Source organism: Rhizobium sp. 01N424 (assembly GCF_056399485.1). NCBI lineage: Bacteria > Pseudomonadati > Pseudomonadota > Alphaproteobacteria > Hyphomicrobiales > Rhizobiaceae > Rhizobium > Rhizobium sp. 01N424. Next base: position 113,465 of record NZ_JBFTRK010000008.1, on the reverse strand, counting down.
GGCGCTCGCCAAGAAGGAGCTGGCACGCCTGCAGCTGCCGCTGGACCGTGTCACCACCCGGAGATTCAAGCCATCGCATCGCCACGCGACGGTCGATCCCCGCGCAACGATGCGCGCCGCCCTTCGCACCGGCGGATCGCTGATCCTGCCGCGCTACCGCGAGCGTAAGGAGATCCAGCCGCCCTTGGTGGTGTTGGCTGATATTTCCGGCTCGATGAGCCAATATACTCGGATTTTCCTGCACTTCCTGCATGTGCTGACGGAGCGGCGCCGACGCGTCAGCACCTTCCTGTTCGGCACACGGCTCACCAACGTGACGCGGCAGATGCGCAACAAGGATCCGGATCAGGCGCTGGACGAATGCGCGGCTGCCGTCAATGACTGGTCGGGCGGAACGCGGATCGGCGAGACGCTGCACGAGTTCAACCGCCTCTGGGGCCGGCGCGTGCTGGGGCAGGGCGCCGTGGTACTGTTGATCACGGACGGGCTGGAGCGCGAGGGCGTCGAGCAGCTTTCGGCCGAGATGGACCGGCTGCATCGCTCCTGCCGGAGGCTGCTCTGGCTCAATCCGCTGCTGCGCTTCGATGGCTTCGAGCCGCGGGCGCGCGGCGTTCGCGCCATGCTGCCGCATGTTGACGAATTCCGGCCGGTTCACAATCTATCCTCCTTGAGCGATCTTGCTGCGGCGCTCGGGTCCGGCCGCGCCGAGGCTTATCAGCCGCGGCGCTATCTGGAGAGAATGAGAGGCTCTGCATGAGCGAGATGTCTGGCGGCCTCGATCCGCTGATGACGGCGGAAGCCTGGAGGAAAAGCGGCCGCGATGTAGCAATCGCCACGGTCATCGAAACTTGGGGCTCGGCGCCGCGGCCTGCGGGCAGCCATCTGGTGATCGATGCCGACGGCAATTTCGAAGGCTCCGTTTCCGGCGGCTGCGTCGAAGGCGCCGTCATCACCGAAGCGCTCGATGTTATCGGCAGCGGCGAAGCGAAGATGCTGGAATTCGGCGTTGCCGACGAGACGGCCTGGCGCGTCGGGCTTTCCTGCGGCGGACGGATCCGCGTGTATGTCGAAAGGCTCGGCTGATGGAGCTGGCGGCGCTCGAGCGGCTGAATGCCTTGAGGCAGGCACGGATCGCTGCCGCACTCGTCACCGATCTCGGTGGTGGCCGGGCGAGCGTCGTTTCAGAAGGCGACCATCTCTCCGGCGCGCTTGGGGAAGCCATAGCGGCTGCCTTTCGCTCAGGGCGCTCGAGCATTGTGGAGGCCGGTGGCAGGCGCTATTTCCTCAACGTGCATCTGCCCCCGCCTGATATCGTCATCATCGGCGCGGTCCATATCAGCCAGGTGCTGGCGCAAATGGCAGCGCTGGCAGGCTTCGACGTCAGGATCATTGATCCACGGACGGCTTTCGCGACGCCGGAGCGTTTTGCGGGGATAGACTTGACGGCCGACTGGCCGGTCGATGTCCTGAAGGACAAGCCGCTCGACGCCTATACGGCGCTGGTCGCGGTGACGCACGATCCGAAGATAGACGATTTTCCGATTGCCGAGGCGCTGCGCCGCGGCTGTTTCTATGTCGGCGCGCTCGGAAGCCGGAAGACCCATGCGTCACGTATCGAGCGGCTGAGGGCCGAGGGTTTCCCGGATGAGGCGCTGGCGCGCATCAACGGGCCGATCGGGCTCAATATCGGCGCAGCCAGTCCGGCAGAGATCGCCGTTGCCATCCTGGCGCAGATCATCGAGGCGCTGCGCTCGCGCAATCTCTTGTCTCCGCGAGGTGATAAGGGATGAAGTTCGGCGAATTTCCGATCGCCGGTGCCGAAGGACTGATGCTGGCGCATGCGGTGAAACTGCTCGGCCGGACCTTGCACAAAGGCCACCGCGTTTTGCCGGAGGATATCGAAACGCTCCAGCGGGCAGGTATTGCCAGCATCACCGCAGCGCGCATCGAGGACGGGGATCTGAGCGAAGACGAGGCGGCGCGGCAGCTCGCTGCGGCAATCGCGCCGGATCATCTGCGCTTTTCGGAGGCAGCCACAGGGCGGGTGAATGTCTATGCGGCGGCAGATGGGCTGTTTGTCGCGGACCGCGCCATCGTCGACCGCGTCAATCGCATCGATCCGGCAATCACGCTCGCCTGTCTTGGAGATCATGCGCGCGTGCGGGCGGGCGATATGGTGGCGACCTTCAAGATCATTCCGCTTGCGGTGCCAGGAAGCAAGGTCGAGGCTGCGTGCGATGTGCTGCGGGCTGCGGTGGCCTTCCAAGTCAAGCCTTTTGCCGAGTATGCGGTATCGCTTGTCGCCACCGAACTGCCGTCGCTGAAACCCGTGGTCATGGATAAGACGGCGCGCATTCTGGAGCGGCGGCTGGCTGCATCCGGCAACCGGTTGGCACGCGAGCAGCGTGTGGCTCACGGACGCGACGCCGTCGCTATCGCCATCGGTGAGGCAATGGTGGCTGCCGAGCGCTTTCCGAAGCTCGTGATCGTCTTTGGGGCGTCGGCCGTGATTGACGAGGACGATGTGATCCCGGCGGCGATCCGGCAGGCCGGCGGAGAGATTCTGAGCGTCGGCATGCCCGTGGACCCCGGCAATCTGATGGTACTTGGGCGGATCGGGGAGACCTATGTCGTCGGTGCGCCGGGCTGTGCCCGCAGTCCGAAGGAGAACGGTTTCGACTGGGTGCTGGATCGCATCCTGGCTGGAGAGAAACCCGATGCCCATGATCTGACGGGCATGGGTGTCGGAGGATTGCTGATGGAGATCGAGACACGGCCGCGGCCGCGGGACAGTGCCGAGGAGCTTTACCGGCCGGTGACAGTTGCTGCGGTGATCTTGGCGGCCGGCAAAGCCAGCCGGATGGGAGAGGGTGGTGCCCATAAGCTGCTGGCGGAGTTCGACGGCAAGCCGCTGGTGCGCCGTACCGCCGAAACCGCGCTCGCTGCCGATGCGGCATCCGTCATCGTCGTGACTGGTCACCGGGGTAGCGAGATCGAGGCTGCACTCGCCGGATTGGGTGTGGTGGCCATCGAGAACACCGATTATGCGTCCGGCATGGCAAGCTCGCTCATTTCAGGATTTTCGGCGGCGCCGGCACACGATGCGGATGGCGTGCTCGTCATGCTCGCGGATATGCCGGGAGTGACGGCTGCCGATCTCGACGCCCTAATCTCCGCCTTCCGCGCGGCTTCTGGACGAGCGATCGTTCGAGCGGTGTCGCGCGGCAAGCGTGGCAACCCGGTCATTCTTCCGCACTCGCTAGGCGATGCCGTGATGCGGCTTGAAGGCGATGTCGGGGCGCGGCATATCATCGAGACATCCGGATTGCCTGTGATCGATGTCGACATCGGCGATGCGGCACATCTGGACGTGGATACGCCGGAAGCCGTTGTGGCGGCCGGTGGCATTTTGAGGGGGTAAAATGGACACGGCGGCGATCGAGGAAATGTTTCAGGGTCTCGGCCCTGTCACCATCAAGCGGATGTTCGGCGGCAAGGGGATCTATCACCTCGGCCGGATCATCGCGATCGAGCTGCGCGATGAAATGCTCCTGAAGGCCGACGAGAAGAGCGCGCCGGAATTCGCTGATGCCGGCGCCAGCCAGTGGTCCTACGAGGGCAAGAAGGGCAATCCGGTGAAGATGCCCTACTGGTCTATCCCCGAGAATGCCTATGATGATCCGGACGAGATGGCGAAATGGGTCAGGCTTGCCTACGAGGCAGCGCTGCGGGCCGAGTAGTCAGCGGAGGTCGGTGTCGCCGAGGAAATCGATTGCCGCACGGGCAAATTCGGAGAGTGGCTGCGGCAGCTCGTTGCGGCCGAACCATCCGAAATCGGAAAGCTTATCCGGCTCAGTGATCTCAGGATCGCCGCGAAAGTCGTCGGCGATGTAAAGCAGCGAAATCCAATGCTGCCTGTCGGCCTGGCTGAGCACCTCCGCCGGACCAAGCAGTCTGACAGTGCGGATTTCGAGGCCGGTTTCTTCCTCAGCCTCGCGGCGTGCGGCCTCGGCGGTGGATTCCATGAAATCCACCTTGCCTCCTGGAATGCTCCAGTGACTCGGTTCCGGCGCCTTGACGCGCTTATAAAGGAGAATCTTGCCGTCGCGCAAAATCACCAGGCCTACGCCGAGGCCTGGGAAATCGATGCCGGGCTGACCCATCGACGGATCAGACCTTGGCGCTGGCTGCAATCAGCATGAAGGCAGGGATGTCGTCGCCGAAACCAACCGGTGTCGGGCCGTCATCGTGGTCACGGTAGCGGCGGCGGTCGCGAGAGTCGTCGTTTGCCGGATAGGGCCGAGCGTTGCGCGCGTTGTTGTGCTGCTTGTTCTCTGCCTTGCGCTCTTGCTTCACGCTTTCGACCTTTACTGGGGCTGGTGCTGCGACTTCGATGATTTCGGCGGTAGTATGTTCGACGGCGGTATCAGATTTATGACCCGAAGCGCCACGGCCCTTGCCGCGGCCGCGATCGCGGCTCTTGTCGCCACGGCCGCCGCGTCCCGGACGATCCGTCTCCTTGCTTTCCTCTGCAGGAGGCAAGGCGCTGAGATCGCCGTTCAGCCATTCGACCTTCTCGCCGATCAGCTTTTCGATCGCATCGGTGAATTTCATATCGCGCTTGGTCACCAGCGTGAAGGCGGCGCCGGAGCGGCCTGCACGGCCGGTACGGCCAATACGGTGAACGTAATCTTCCGAATGGATCGGTACATCGAAGTTGAAAACGTGGCTGACATCCGGGATGTCGAGGCCGCGGGCTGCGACGTCAGAGGCCACCAGAAGCTGGAGCTGGCCGTCGCGGAAGTTCTGCAGCATGGTGGTGCGCGAACGCTGGTCCATATCGCCATGCAGCGCACCGACCGAGAAACCGTGCCGTTCCAGCGAGCGGAACAGATCGGCTACATCCACCTTGCGATTGCAGAAGATGATGGCGTTCTTCAGCTCTTCCTGGGCGCGCACGAGATCGCGCAGGGTAGCGCGCTTCTCATAATCCTTGCCATGGGTGGCGACGAAACGCTGGGTGATGGTCTTCGAGGCGGAGGCCGGCTTGGCGACTTCGATGCGCTCCGGGTTCTGCAGGAAGCGGTCGGCCAGCTTCTGGATCTCCGGCGGCATGGTGGCCGAGAAGAACAGCGTCTGGCGGGTGAACGGGATCATCTTGGCGATGCGTTCGATATCCGGAATGAAGCCCATGTCGAGCATGCGGTCGGCTTCGTCGATGACGAAGATCTCGACGCCGCTCATCAGCAGCTTGCCGCGCTCGAAATGGTCGAGCAGTCGGCCGGGCGTGCAGATCAGAACGTCGGCACCGCGCTCAAGCTTGCGGTCCTGTTCTTCGAAGGACACGCCGCCGATCAGAAGGGCGACGTTCAAACGGTGGTTCTTGCCGTATTTCTCGAAATTCTCGGCGACCTGGGCCGCGAGTTCGCGGGTCGGCTCGAGAATCAGCGTGCGGGGCATGCGGGCGCGGGCACGGCCCTTTTCCAGCAGCGACAACATCGGCAGAACGAAGGACGCCGTCTTGCCCGTACCCGTCTGCGCAATGCCGCAAATGTCGCGGCGCTGCAGGGCGAACGGGATGGCGCCCGCCTGAATAGGGGTAGGGATCGTGTAGCCGGCGTCGGTAACGGCGGAAAGCACTTTTTGGCTCAAGCCAAGATCAGCAAATGTCGTCAAAGGGAAAACTATTTCCGTTCAGGTTCGGCCGAACTCTGGCTGAGTCGGCGGGATTGCATGCCGCAATGCAGCGCGACATATTCCCAAACGGCTTGCAAGTCAAGGAATACGGGCCTTGCAGCCCTTGCACAGGTAAAGCTGTGGTTACTGCCTTTGGTTATTTTATATAGGTCGCCAGTTTAAACCCTGCATTCATGAAATACATCGGGTCTACGGCGCGGCCGTTCTGGCGTACTTCATAGTGCAGATGCGTGCCGGTGGAGCGGCCGGTGCTACCTGCGAGACCGATAACATCGCCACGATCGACGGTGTCGCCGACCTTTACCAGGATCTGCGACATGTGCCCATAGCGGGTGGAAATGCCGTTGCCGTGATCGACTTCCACCATGTTGCCATAGCCACCCGTCCAGCCGGCGGTGGTGACCTTGCCAGCGGCCGTCGGGCGAACCTTTTCGCCTGGGGCAAAGCGGAAGTCGATGCCGGAATGAAGTGCCAGGCGGCCGAGGAACGGATCGCGGCGGTTGCCGAAGGGGCTCGTGATGTCCTTGCCGATGCCGGGATTGCGGAAGGGCAGGGATTCGGCGGTATTACGCACGGTCTCGAGCCGGGTCAGCGCGGTGTCGAGCTGCACCAGGGAATTGTCGAAATCGTCTTCGCTCTCCGGCTCGACATAAGGGCCGCCGATGGCGCTGTCGTCATCGCCGGCTTTTGCCGTCTGCTGCGGGACTGAAATGCTGAAGCGGTTCAGGACGCTGGAAATGGCGTCGGCGGCATCGCCTGCATCGGCTGTCAGTTGATCGACCCGCGAACGCTGGTCTTCCTCGACGCCTTTCAGCGAAAGCGTGACCTTGGAAAACAGACGGTCGGCGCGGTCGCCGACGGTTTCAGGTGCGGGAACATAGGCGAGGGTGGTATTGTCAGGCGTGGCGTCCGCCGGTTCGCTGCCGCCTGAAAGCATCTTGTTGATCGCTGCGGCGCCGCCCGAAAGCGATGCGCGCTTGTCCTTGGTATCGGGGACGAAGGACTGGACCGGTGCCTGCACGTCCTTGTCCGTCAGGCCGGAGCTTTCGGCCCGGTCGAGCAGCGATCCGAGCTTCCCATGGCGCGAGGTCAGCGCCATCTGCTGTTCCATCAGCTTGTCGACCTTGTCCTCGACGACCTGCTGATCGAGCAACTGACGGGAGGTGACGCGGTCGACCTGTGCGCGCAAGGCTGCGATCCGGTCTTCGTAATCGTGCTGCATCCGGGCCTGGCGGGCCATAGTGGCCCCTATCAGGTCGTCGCGGAGTACGAGATAGGAGGTTGCGAGCAGATAGCCGATGGCGAAGACGCCGACAAAGCAGAAGGCAAGGGCGGCCATCCAGGGCTTGACCGTCATGTGACGGACCTTGTCGCCGCTTGCCAAAATGAGGATATGTTCCTGTGAACGCTTGCCGAATACGCGCTGGTGCTGTGCATGCGTCACGGAGAATCTCCCAATTGATGCGCCCGTGCTTCAATTGGATTGATTACACACTGTTAAGGTTAACAAATTACTTCGCTCATGGAGCCGGCGCACGCAATGGTTCAGCCACTGCTTGTCGATGTCAATGAACGGTAGAACGATGGCGTCAGTCCGGCTTCGGCACGTGCCAGGTCGTTGAAAGGCGGTTTCAGCGGGCCGCGAAAGTGTGCCCGGACGAGCTCTCGGAAGGTCTGAGCCGGATCTCTGCGTTCGCGGGCGCAGAGAAACCGGAACCATTTTGCGCCGATCGCGACATGGCCCTTTTCATCGTTATAGATGACATCGAGGATGGCGGCGCTTTCAAGGTCGCCGGTTTCGCGCATCTTCGCCTGCAGCGACGGCGTGACGTCGAGGCCGCGTGCTTCGAGAATGAGTGGGACGACGGCGAGCCGGGCGGTCAGGTCGTTGCGGGTAGAGTGCGCCGCCTGCCAGAGCCCGTCATGGGCCGGAACATCGCCGTAGTCGGCGCCGAGGTCTCGCAGCCTGTCGCGGACCATGCGGAAATGCTTGGCTTCCTCGAAGGCAACCTGCATCCAACCGTCGAAGAAGGAGTTCGGCACCGGTTCGGTGGCGAAGCGGGCGACGATGTCGAGGGCCAGATCGACGGCGTTGAGTTCGATATGGGCGATCGAATGAAGCAGGGCGATACGGCCGTGAACCGTGTGCAGCGAGCGCTTCTCAACCTGGGTCGGCGGAACAAGCTTGGGTTTCTCCGGGCGGCCCGGCCGCTCCGGCAATGGGGGATCGAGCGGCGAGCGCAGCGAAATCCGGCGCTCGAACCAGCGCGTCGCTGCTTCCTGGGCGAGTTCCGTCTTCCTGTCGAGATCGGCGGAGCGGATGGCGTCGATCGCGCCACCTCGCAACGACGTCATCGTCAGTGCGGTCATGCGGCGAGGTTCCTGACGGCCTGCAACACTGCCTCTGCATGGCCGGGCACTTTGACCTTCTGCCAGATGGTGGCAATGGTGCCGTCGGCGCGGATCAGGAAGGTGGTGCGCTCGACGCCCATATAGGTGCGGCCGTACATGCTCTTCTGTTTCCACACGCCATAGGTCTGCAGCACGGTCTTTTCCTCATCCGAAGCAAGCGCGACGGCGAGGCTGTATTTCTTGATGAAACGCTCGTGGCATTTGACCGAGTCGGGCGACATGCCGACGAGCCCGGCACCGGCCTTTTCGAATTCGCCGGCAAGCTCGGTGAAGCCGATCGATTCGGCGGTGCAGCCCGCCGTGTCATCTTTCGGATAGAAGAACAGAACCAGAGGTTTGCCCCTGAATTCTGCGAGCGATACGCGGCCGCCGCCATCACGCGGGAGGTCGAAGTCCGGGGCTTCGGCGCCGATGCCGATATCCGCCATGTGGAAACCTTTCTTTTGCCGGGTTTATGGGTGACACTTAACCCAGCCGATATATATTGGGCGAGTACCGGGCGAGCTAGACCGGAAATTGGAATTCAAGGAGTTACCCAAGACGTATGTCGGCGATCCGCGGCGAAAAAGTTACGTTTCGCAAGAAAGACATCGTCGCCTTGCATGAACTCCCTTCGGCCCAAACCGAAGATCCCATGATCGTGCATTGCCCGCCGCCGCGCTCCAAGCTGCGGCGCACCGCCGGATGGACCGGCGGATGTTTCGCCGTGCTTGTCCTCATTCTTGCTGTCATTGCCGCCGTCATCGAAAGCGGAATGGTCGATCAGACGCTCTCGAAGCAGGCGCAGATGGCGCTCAATTCGGCGATCGGTCCCCGATACAAGGCCGAGGTCGGATCGACCGTGATCCGTTTCACCTCCGGTCTTCGGCTGGCTCTCGAAGCGCGTAACGTCAACATGATCGACCAGCAAAGCGGCCAGCATCTGTCGACGACAGGCGCGATGCGCATGGCTCTCAATCCGCTGGCGCTGTTTCGCGGGCGGATAGCGATTGCCGATGTCGAGGCCGAGGATATCGCCCTCGACACGGCACTTCTGCCTTCCGGCAATCCGGTAAAGCTCGAAAATCTGCGGGTCGATCAGATCCCCGAGGCGCTGGAATCGGCTTTCTCCCATCTCGACCTGTTCGACAGTTTCGCACAGCGGGGCGGTACGGACAGCATCCGTATTTCAGGCATCGACATCAAGATCGCCGACACCGCCAACGGGCCGCTGTCGATCGTTGTCGATGATCTCGTTTTTTCCCGGCCGTCGGCAACGGCGCTGCATCTGGCCGGTCAGATCTCGATCAACGGCGAGCCGGCGATGCTGGATGTCCAGGCCGACAACCGCGACGGCAAGACCCAGCGCTTTACCGCCAAGCTCAGCCACGCCGATGTCACGCCGTTTGCCATCAAACGGAACGTGCTTGGCGAGATCCGGCAGGGGGTCAATGCATTTGCCGATTTTACCGTGTCGGCAGCGAGAGACGGCGAGGGTACCGATCCCGCGCTGAGCGCCGGCATTACGCTTGCGCCGGGTCTGATCTATGTCGATGGCGACCAGCAGGAACTCACCAGCGGGCAGATCAATCTCGATTACGACTTCAAGAAGCAGACGATCGAGATCGCCAAGTCGCACGGGCAGTTCGGCGCCACATCGGTGCCGTTCAACGGCGCGCTGATCGATCTCGACCGGCTCGATCCAGCGGCCGGCAAGGGTTTTGGGGTCGATCTCCTGGTTAGCGGCGGCAGCGCTTCGCCCGTTGGTTCCGGCGAGCAGCCGGTACCCTTCGATATCCAGGCTAGCGGCCGCTTCATGGTCGCTACCCGCGAATTGCAATTCCCGGGCATCACGGCCTCCAGTCCACTTGGACAGCTTTATGGCGCTCTGCATGTGAAATTCGGCAACGTCTCGCCGGAGATAAGTTTTGCCGGGCAGTCGCAGCAATTGCAGACGGCGGCGATCAAGCAGCTCTGGCCGTTCTGGATGGCGCCGAAGGCGCGCGACTGGGTGTTGAAGAACCTGTTCGGCGGAACGGTGAGCGATGCCTCGATTTCGGTCTTCATCCCCTTCGGCCGGCTGGACGAGGCTGTCGGCAAGGGGCTGAAGCTCGACGAGAACCAGATCAAGATCGATTTCGATATCGCCAATGCGCGGATGAACGTTGCCGGCGATATTCCGCCGATCCGCGATACTGCGGCGCATTTCGATCTCAAGGGACCGCGGGCGACGGTGTCGATCAAAAGCGGGCGGTCGTTCTTTCCGTCCGGGCGTACGGTGGATCTCGGCGAAGGCACGTTCGTGCTGCCGGCGACTTACGACAAGCCGCTGATGGCGGAGATGCAGCTTGCCATATCGGGGGCTGCCGATGCCGTCGGCGAACTGCTTACCTATAAGCCCGTGCAGGTGCTGCAGCGCGCCAACCTCGTGCCGCAGGATCTCAGCGGCAAGATCAGCGCGACGGTACAGGCCCGTTTCGGACTGGTCAGCGCCCAGAACCCGCCACCACCGGACTGGAAGGCGTCGATGCAGCTTTCGGGCGTCGACGTCGCCAAGCCGGTGTCCGGCCGCAAGATCACCAATCTCGATGGCACGCTCAACGCTGATCCGAAACAGGTGACGCTTGACGGCAAGGGGCAGATCGACGGCGTTCCTGCCGATATTTCGCTGCTGGAGCCGGTCGACAAGAATTCAGGAATCTCGCCGGAGCGCGAAATCACCGCGACGTTGACCAACGACCAGCGTGAAAAACTGTTGCCCGGTCTGTCAGGCATCATCGACGGCAGCATCAAGGTAGAGCTGACGCGGATCGACAACGACCGTCAGGCCGTCAGTATCGACCTGTCGCGCTCGACGCTGCAGCTTCCGTGGATCGGATGGTCGAAGGGGGCGGGCATTCCGGCTGGGGCGGACTTCGAGATATCCGGTCCGGCAGACAATACGCAGGTCAAGAATTTCAAGTTGAAGGGCGACGGTTTTGGCGCCAGCGGCTCGCTTGTGGTCAGCAAGGGCGGACTGACCTCTGCGACATTCGATAGCGTGAAATTGTCGTCGCTCGACGATTTCGCGATCTCCATCCGCCGCGCCAAGGGTGTCTTCGAAGTCTCGGTTTCGGGCGATACCGCGGATGCGCGGCCGATCCTGGCCAGGTTGAAGAACGGCCAGAACGGTAGCGGCGACGGCGACGGGAAGTCCGACAGCGGCGGCGACATCACTGTGCGCGCCAAACTCGGACAGGTGGTCGGCTTCAATGACGAGCGTCTGCGCAGCCTCGATGCGCTCTACATGATGCGCGACGGCGATCTGCAGGTGCTCAACCTTTCAGGCGTGACCGACAGCGGCGAGGCGGTGGTAACGCAGATGAAGGACGGGCGGATCCTGAACGTCACGACCGGTGACGCTGGCTCCGTGTCGCGCTTTGCCGATTTTTACAAGCACATGCGCGGCGGGCTGCTCAACATGACGGTGCGCTTCGGCAATGGCGGCTGGGATGGTTCTGCCGATGTCCGGCGGTTTTCGATCGTCAACGAAGACAGGCTGCATTCGATCGTCTCAACCCCTGTCGGCCAGGACCAGCGAAGCCTGAATTCGGCGGTCAAGCGCGATATCGATACATCGGCACAGCGCTTCCAGCGGGGCTTTGCCCGAATCGTTTCGCAGGGCGGCGTCGTCAGCATCGAGAACGGTGTGGTGCGCGGCGAGCAGATCGGCGCGACCTTTCAGGGCACCATCCGCGACCCGAAGGGCAATATGGACATGACCGGCACGTTCATGCCGGCCTATGGGCTGAACCGCCTGTTCGCAGAATTGCCGGTTATCGGCATCATTCTCGGCAACGGTTCCGATCGCGGCTTGATCGGCATCACCTTCAAGCTGACGGGCAAGTTCGACAAGCCGAACCTGCAGATCAACCCGCTGTCGATCATCGCGCCCGGCGTCTTTCGTAACATCTTCGAATTCCAATAAAAAAGCCGGCGCGAGGCCGGCTTTCGATGATGGCTAACTTGCCCGCTTATCAGGCAGCGGGACGGATCAGGATGTGCTTCTTCTTGCCGAGCGACAGCTTGATCACGCCATTGGCGGTGATCTCGCTGCTACCGATCATCTTGCGCTCGTCGCTGACGGCCTGATCGTTGATGCGCACGGCACCACCCTGAACGTGACGGCGCGCTTCGCCATTCGATGCGGCGAGGCCGGCACGGACGATCAGGGACAGCAAGCCGAGACCGGCATCCAGTTCGGCGGATGGAATTTCGACCGACGGAAGATCGTCGGAAAGCGCGCCTTCCTCGAAGGTCTTGCGGGCGGTTTCAGCTGCCTGCTCGGCCGCTGCACGGCCATGCAGGATAGCCGTCACTTCGGTCGCGAGGATCTTCTTGACCTCGTTCAGCTCTGCGCCGCCAATGGCCGAGAGGCGGGCGATTTCATCCATCGGTAGGGTGGTGAACAGCTTGAGGAAGCGCGGAACATCGGCATCCTCGGTGTTGCGCCAGTACTGCCAGAAGTCATAGACCGGCAGCAGCTCGGCATTTAGCCACACGGCGCCCGAGGCCGACTTGCCCATCTTGGCGCCCGAGGAGGTGGTCAAAAGCGGCGAGGTCAGCGCGTAGAGCTGCTCTGTCCCCATGCGGTGACCGAGATCGATACCGTTGATAATGTTGCCCCACTGGTCGGAACCGCCCATCTGCAGGCGGCAGTCGTAGCGCTTGGCAAGCTCGACGAAGTCGTAGGCCTGCAGGATCATGTAGTTGAATTCGAGGAAGGACAGCGACTGCTCGCGGTCGAGACGCGTCTTGACGCTGTCGAAGGACAGCATGCGGTTGACCGAGAAGTGACGGCCGACATCGCGCAGGAATTCGAGGTAGTTCAGCGAGCGGAGCCATTCGGCATTGTTGATCATCAGCGCCGCGTTGGCAGGCTTGCCGTAGTCGAGGTAGTTCGAGAAGCAGCGCTTGATCGAGGCGATGTTCTCTTCGATCATCTCGATCGTCATCAGCTTGCGCGCTTCTTCCTTGAAGGAGGGGTCGCCGACCATGCCGGTTCCGCCGCCCATCAGCGAGATCGGGCGATGTCCAGTCGCCTGGAACCAGTGCAGCATCATGATCTGCGTCAGGTGGCCGACGTGAAGGCTCGAGGCCGTCGGGTCGTAGCCGATATAAGCCGTCACGGTTTCCTTGGCGAGAAGATCGTCGAGGCCGGATTCATCGGAGATCTGATGAATGAAGCCGCGCTCTTTCAGAGTGCGCAGGAAATCGGATTTGAACTCGGACATGAACTTCGTCTCTTGAGGCTTCGGAGGGAATTGCGATCGGCACTTGTTGAAGCGCCGCGGCGCGTTTAGCACTGTTTTGCCGAAAGTGCACTATTCGGCCGCAGAGTTTTTGGAGGAAGCATGCCCGGAGTGAGAACCGCGATCGGCCTGATGAGCGGCACGTCGATGGACGGTATCGATGTGGCTCTGCTCCGGACGGACGGCGCGGGCGTCGTCGAGCGCGGGCCGTTTCTGGGCGTCGGCTATGATGCTTCATTTCGCAACCGGCTGAAACTGGCGCTCGAACAGGCAAAGACGATCAGGAAGCGAAGCGAACGGCCGGGTGATCTCGCTGACATCGAGCGCGAACTGACGCTACGGCATGTGGCTGCCGTTAGGGAGTTTCTCGACACGAACGGGATCGCGGCCGAAGCGGTGGATGTGCTCGGTTTTCACGGCCAGACCGTTCTGCATCGTCCAGACGAGGCGCTGACCGTTCAGATCGGCGACGGCGCGTTGCTGGCGAATGAAACCGGGATTGCCACGGTTTTCGACATGCGCGCCAACGACATGGTGCATGGCGGACAGGGTGCACCGCTGGTTCCCGCCTATCACGCGGCACTGGCTGCCAACATAGACGGCGCCAAACTGCCGGTCTGTTTCGTCAATATCGGCGGGATCTCGAACCTGACCTATGTCGGTGCTGACGGGACGGTGATCGCCTATGACAGCGGTCCCGGCAATACGCTGATCGACCAGTGGGTCGAGGCGCATGCCGGCATTCCCTTCGACCAGGGCGGGATGATTGCCTCGGAGGGGCGTATCGCCGATCATCTGGCGGAGCGCTATCTCGCAAGCCCGTTCTTTACCGCCGCGAAACGCCGTTCGCTCGACCGCAGCGATTTTTTGCCGCCTTCAGGTGGTGATGCGGAGCTCGCCGATGGCGCACGCACGCTTGCCTACGTGGCGGCTGCCTCGATCATCAAATCCGCCGGTCACCTTCCGGTGACGCCCGCGCTCTATGTGATCTGCGGCGGCGGGCGGCTGAACCGGGTGATCATGCGTGACCTGACGGAACTCGCTGCTAGGCAGAACGCAGCGGTGATTTCCGCCGAGGATGCCGGTTTCAACGGTGATGCGATGGAGGCGGAAGCCTGGGCCTATCTGGCAGTCCGCTCGCTCGAAGGATTGCCGCTGACCTATCCGGGAACGACGGGTGTGCGGGAGCCTGTCAGTGGTGGAGTGCTTGCGGAGGTGAGACGTGGAGACCATTCTCGAGACTGAACGGACGCGCCTCGTGATGTGGCAGCCGGATGATGCGCGGCTGGTGCATGACCTGCATTCGACAATGGCGACGAGCCGCTTCATGTCCGGTGGCGAGCCGTGGAATATGACGAGGTGCGAGGAGCGCATCGCTCAATGGTTCCGTGAACAGGCCGAGGATGGGACGACGAAATACAAGGTTCTCAGCCGGGACGGTGGCCGCTTTATCGGGCGCGCGGGGATATCGCTGCACGATCGGGAAACCGGCGAATACGAGATGGGTTACGCGTTTCGTGAAGATGAGTGGGGCAAGGGCTTTGCGACGGAAGTGGCCCGGGCACTGATCGACTGGTTTTCGGCAAGAAACATGGGCCGGCTGATCGCCTTCACCCATCCGGACAATCATGCGTCGCAGCATGTGCTGCGAAAGGCCGGAATGCGGCAGATTGCGCCGCGCCATATTGATGGCTTCGTGGCGCCGACCTTTGAGGTGGGCGCCACGAATAGCAATTCCTAGCGGATGCGCTTTGCAGCCGGCTCCGGCACCAGTTCGCCGTTCAGGCGGCGATCGAGGTAATCCTCGCATTCGGCCATCAGCGGCTCGACCTGGCCGTTGAAGAAGTGGTTGGCACCCGGCACCGTGCGGTGGGTGATCAGGATACCTTTCTGGGTCTTCAGCTTCTCGACGAGGCCGTTGACGTCCTTTTCAGGCGCGACCTTGTCCGAATCGCCGTTGATGATCAGGCCCGAAGACGGGCAGGGCGCCAGGAACGAGAAGTCGTAGGTATTCGGCTGCGGGGCGATCGACATGAAGCCTTCGATCTCCGGGCGGCGCATCAGAAGCTGCATGCCGATCCAGGAGCCGAAGGAATAGCCGGCAACCCAGCAGGTCTTCGAATCGGGATGCAGGCTCTGCACCCAGTCCAGCGCCGAAGCGGCATCCGAAAGTTCGCCGGCGCCGTGGTCGAATTCGCCCTGGCTGCGGCCGATGCCACGGAAATTGAAGCGCAGTGTCGTGAAGCCGCGCTTCTGGAACATGTAGAAGAGTTGGTAGACAATCTGATTGTTCATCGTGCCGCCGAACTGCGGGTGCGGGTGCAGGATGAGGGCAATCGGGGCGCTTTTTTCCTTGGAAGGCTGGTAGCGGCCTTCAAGACGGCCGGCTGGGCCGTTGAAAATGACTTCGGGCATCGGTACTCCGGGTTTTATTTTCGCGTTCGGACTGCGCAGACTTGACGGACGTTGTCAGCTTTTCTAAAACGCAGTTTAGAACAATTCGAAACTTTGCATGGCAAGCCACGTCGTGTGGAACGTGTCATACGGCAAGCCCGACGGAAATTTCAAGAAAAATGAGCCGGGCGGCCAAAGCAGAAACCAAACGCAGGACCTGAGATCATGGCGTTGCCCCGCCTTTATCTTGATTGGAACGCGACGGCGCCGCTGCATCCTGCAGTGCGCGAGGCCATGCTGCGCGCCATGGATCTGTTTGGCAATCCGAATTCCGTGCATGCGGAGGGCCGTGCCGTCAGGGCCGCGATCGAGGGTGCGCGCCGTCAGGTCGCAGCGCTTGTCGGCGCCGAGGCTTCGCATGTGGTGCTGACCAGCGGCGCGACGGAAGCTGCCAATATGGTGCTGACGCCGGAATTCCGCATGGGGCGCACGCCGCTGGCGGTCGAACATCTCTATTATAGCGCCGTCGAACATCCGGCCGTGCGCGAGGGCGGACGCTTTTCGAAGGACAAGACCAGCGAAATTCCGGTCACATCGGAAGGTGTGGTCGACCTTGAGGCGCTTCAGGCGCTGCTGGCCAATCATGACGTAGCGTCGGGCCTGCCGATGGTGGCGATCATGCTGGCCAATAACGAGACCGGCATCATCCAGCCGATCCGCGAGGGTGCCGAGATCGTCAAGGCGCATGGCGGGCTGCTGGTCGTCGATGCGGTTCAGGCAGCAGGCCGTGTCGAGATCGATATCAACGCGCTGGGTGTCGACTTCCTGATCCTCTCGTCGCACAAGCTTGGCGGCCCGAAGGGTGCCGGTGCCTTGGTGTCGCGCGGCGAGATCCTGATGCCGAAGCCGTTGATCCATGGCGGCGGGCAGGAGAAGGGTCACCGTTCGGGGACAGAGAATTCGCTGGCTACCGTCGGTTTCGGGGCAGCAGCCGCTGCGGCGCTTTCGGACTTTGCCGAACGGAACGGACGTATTGCGGCCTTGCAGCGCCGTCTGGAAGACGGCATGCGGAATGCCGCACCTGACGTCGTCATCTATGGCGCTGAGGGTCCTCGGATCTGCAACACCACGTTTTTCACGCTGCCAGGGCTGAAAGCCGAGACAGGGCAGATCGCCTTCGATCTCGAAGGTGTGGCGATTTCGGCGGGTTCGGCCTGTTCTTCGGGCAAGGTGGGCGAAAGCCATGTCCTGGTCGCCATGGGCCATGACCCGCAACTGGGCGCGCTGCGCATCTCGCTCGGCTTTGCGAGCAGTGACGAAGACATAGACCGGGCGCTCGGCGCCTTTGCGAAAATTGCCGGGCGGCGAAGGCCGGCTGGAGAGGCGGCCTGAGCGCCTCAGAAAATTGCGGAAACGGAAATTTCCGCTTGCCATCAGGGCTGAAAAGGCCCTTTTGGCCCACTACATAAGGGGCAATCAAAAAATGCCCGCACGACAGCCTGCCGGCCCTTTACCCGGCGAGATTGGAGAACGACATGCCAGCCGTACAAGAAACGGTTGATCGCGTCCGCGAGATCGACGTCGATCAGTACAAATACGGTTTCGAGACCATCATCGAAATGGACAAGGCGCCCAAGGGCCTGTCCGAAGAGATCATCCGCTTCATCTCCGCCAAGAAGCAGGAGCCGGAATGGATGCTGGAATGGCGCCTTGACGCCTACAAGCGCTGGCTGACGATGGAAGAGCCCAACTGGGCACGCGTCGATTATCCGAAGATCGATTTCAACGACCTCTATTATTACGCCGCGCCGAAGAGCACGCCGGGCCCGAAGTCGCTTGACGAAGTCGATCCCGAAATTCTCAAGGTCTATGAGAAGCTCGGCATTCCCCTGAAGGAACAGGAAATCCTGGCCGGTGTCGAAAAGCCCCGGATCGCCGTCGATGCCGTCTTCGACAGCGTCTCCGTCGTTACGACCTTCAAGGCGGAGCTGAAGAAGGCCGGCGTGATCTTCATGTCGATCTCCGAAGCGATCCGCGAGTATCCCGAGCTGATTCAGAAGTATTTGGGTTCCGTCGTCCCGACCACCGACAACTACTATGCGACGCTGAATTCTGCCGTCTTCACCGATGGTTCGTTCGTCTTCGTTCCGAAGGGCGTTCGCTGCCCGATGGAACTGTCGACCTATTTCCGCATCAATGAGAAGAACACCGGCCAGTTCGAGCGGACGCTGATCATTGCCGAGGAAGGCGCTTACGTGTCCTACCTCGAAGGCTGCACGGCGCCGCAGCGCGACGAAAACCAGCTGCATGCCGCTGTCGTCGAGCTCGTTGCGCTCGATGATGCCGAGATCAAGTATTCGACGGTCCAGAACTGGTACCCAGGCGACGCCCAGGGCAAGGGCGGCATCTACAACTTCGTCACCAAGCGCGGCGATTGCCGCGGCGACCGTTCGAAGATTTCCTGGACGCAGGTCGAAACCGGCTCGGCGATCACCTGGAAGTATCCGTCCTGCATCCTGCGCGGCGACGATTCCAGAGGCGAGTTTTACTCGATCGCCGTTTCCAACGGTCATCAGCAGATCGACTCGGGCACCAAGATGATCCATCTCGGCAAGAACACGTCGAGCCGCATCGTCTCCAAGGGCATCGCTGCCGGCGTCTCGCAGAACACCTATCGTGGCCAGGTCTCGGCCCACCGCAAGGCTTCGAACGCCCGCAACTTCACGCAGTGCGACTCGCTGCTGATCGGCGACAAGTGCGGCGCCCATACGGTGCCCTACATCGAGGCGAAGAATTCGACCGCGCAGTTCGAGCACGAGGCGACAACCTCGAAGATCTCCGAAGACCAGCTGTTCTACTGCCTGCAGCGCGGCATCCCCACCGAAGCAGCGATCGCCCTGATCGTCAACGGCTTCGTCAAGGAAGTCCTGCAGGAGCTGCCGATGGAATTCGCCGTCGAAGCGCAGAAGCTGATCAGCATCTCGCTCGAGGGGTCCGTCGGCTGACGCCGTCGCGATTTACTATTCAGGGGCGCGACTGAGAGCGCCCGTTTCCGAACGCTTTTATGGAAAAAGAACATGCTTGAAATCAGAAACCTGCACGCCCGCATCGCCGAAGACGGCACCGAGATCATCCGTGGTTTGAACCTGACGGTGAAGGCCGGTGAGATTGCTGCGATCATGGGGCCGAACGGCTCCGGCAAGTCGACGCTCTCCTACATCCTGTCGGGCCGCGAAGACTATGAAGTCACCGAAGGCGACATTCTCTATAACGGCGAGAGCATTCTTGAACTCGACGCTGCCGAGCGTGCCTCCAAGGGCATTTTCCTCGCCTTCCAGTATCCGGTCGAAATCCCGGGCGTTGCCACCATGCAGTTCCTGAAGGTGGCGATGAACGAGCAGCGCAAGGCGCGCGGCGAAGACGAGCTGAAGACGCCTGATTTCATGCGCCTGGTGAAGGATGCGGCCGCCAAGCTGCAGATCAACACCGAGATGCTGAAGCGTCCGCTGAACGTCGGTTTCTCCGGCGGTGAAAAGAAGCGCGCCGAAATCCTGCAGATGGCGCTCCTGCAGCCGCAGCTTTGCATTCTCGACGAGACGGATAGCGGCCTCGACATCGACGCGCTCAAGATCGTGGCCGACGGCGTCAACGCGCTGCGCTCGCCGGATCGCGCCGTCATCGTCATCACCCACTACCAGCGCCTGCTCGATTACATCGTGCCTGACACCGTCCACGTTCTCTACAAGGGCCAGGTGATCAAATCAGGCGACAAGACGCTGGCGCATGAGTTGGAAGCCAATGGCTATGCCGACATCATCGGAGCGGCAGCCTGATCGAGGCGGAAAGGACGACGTCCATGAACATGCAGACGACGAGCCGCCTGACTGCTGCGGAAGCAGCGCTGATCGAGGCTTTCAACAACCAGTTCGGCGAACTGCCGGGCGACGGCGCGGTCACCGCGACGCGCGACCGCCTGCTTGACGATCTGAAGAAGTCCGGCCTGCCGACGCGCCGCGTCGAGGCCTGGCACTATACCGACCTGAAGAACCTGCTGCGCGCGATTCCGGCTGTGGCCGGCGATGCCGCTTCGAAGAGCGTGAAGCCGCTCGTCGAGGGATCCTCGGTGCTTTCGATCGTCCAGGGTCATGTCGATGCCAAGGCTTCGGTGCGTGATCTCGACGTCTCCAGCTACGCGCAGCATCTGCTCGACGGTTCGGCTGCGACGTCGCTTGGCGCACTCGGCGCCGATGACGCGGTCGGCCGTATCAACGGCAGTTTCGTGCGCGACGGCTACGTGATCGACGTTGCCGATGGCACCGAACTCGACAAGCCTCTCGAAATCGACATCGTCCATGCCGGCGGTCAGATCCATACGCGTCTGCCGGTGACGTTCGGCGCCAATGTCAAGGGGACAGTGATCGAGCGTCACCTGACGGTGACGTCGGATGCGGCGCTGGTATCTCATGTCAGTGACATAACCATCGGCGAAGGCACCGAACTCACCTGGATCATCTTGCAGCAGCAGGGCGCCGATGACACGCATCTCGCCCAGATCCGCGTCGATCTCGGCGCCGACGCCAAGTTCAGGCTGTTCGTGATCAATGCCGGCGGCAAGCTGGTACGCCAGGAATTGCATATCAAGGCGACCGGCGAGGGTTCCGACCTGACGCTGCGCGGCATCAATTTGCTCGGCGGCGATACCCATACCGACGTCACCATGGTTCTCGGCCATAACGTGCCGAATACCGCTTCGACAGAGATCATCCGCAACGTCGTATTCGACCGCGCCAAGGGCGTCTTCCAGGGCATGATCCGGGTTGCCCCGGATGCGCAGAAGACCGACGCCAAGATGGCCTGCAACACGCTGCTGATGTCGGATGATGCCGAATTCTCGGTCAAGCCCGAGCTCGAAATCTTCGCCGACGACGTGCAGTGCGGCCATGGCGCCACGGTTGCCGATATCGACCACAACCATCTCTACTATCTGATGGCGCGCGGTATCCCGGAGAACAAGGCGCGGGCGATGCTCGTCAATGCCTTTGTCGCCGAAATCGTCGAGGAACTGGAAGACGAAGCTTTGGTCGAAGCGCTTGAGGGCGTGATCTCGGCTTGGCTTGAAAAGCACGCCTGATCGGATCGCATTATGGATAAGATCGCGCCAGTAACCGCCTATGACGTCGAAGCCATTCGCAAGGATTTCCCGATCCTCGCGAAGCAGGTGTATGGCAAGCCGCTGGTCTATCTCGACAACGGCGCCTCGGCGCAGAAGCCGCAGGCGGTGATCGACGCGATCAGCCATGCCTATTCGAACGAATATGCCAATGTGCATCGCGGCCTGCATTTCCTCTCGAATGCGGCAACCGAGGCTTACGAGGCCGCGCGCGAAAAGGTGCGCCGCTTCCTGAACGCGCCGTCAGTTGACGAGATCGTCTTCACCAAGTCCTCGACCGAGGCGATCAATACGGTCGCCTATGGCTGGGGCATGCCGGAGATCGGCGAGGGCGACGAGATCGTCCTGTCGATCATGGAGCATCATTCCAACATCGTTCCCTGGCATTTCATCCGCGAGCGTCAGGGCGCCAAGCTAGTCTGGGTCGATGTGGATGATGAGGGCGCGTTTCACATCGAGGCCTTCGAAAAGAGCCTGACGGAACGCACCAAGCTGGTGGCTATCACTCATATGTCGAATGCGCTCGGCACCGTCGTTCCGGTCAAGGAAATCTGCCGCATCGCCCATGAGCGCGGCATTCCGGTGCTGGTCGATGGGTCGCAGGGTGCGGTCCATATGCCTATCGACGTGCAGGATCTCGATTGCGACTGGTACGTGATGACCGGCCACAAGCTTTACGGTCCGTCGGGCATCGGCGTTCTCTACGGCAAGAAGGATCGGCTTCGCGCCATGCGCCCGTTCCAGGGCGGCGGCGAGATGATCTTCGAGGTTACCGAGGACAACGTCACCTATAACGAGCCGCCGCACCGTTTCGAAGCCGGTACGCCGCCGATCGTGCAGGCGATCGGTCTCGGCTATGCGCTGGACTACATGGAAAAGGTCGGCCGCGAGGCTATATCCCGCCATGAGGCCGATCTGACAGCCTATGCCACGGAGCGGCTGCGCGACGTCAACTCGCTGCGCGTCATCGGCACGGCGCCCGGCAAGGGCGGTATCTTCTCGTTCGAGCTTGCGGGCCTGCATGCCCATGATGTCTCGACGGTGATCGACAGGCGCGGTGTCGCGGTTCGCGCCGGGACGCATTGCGCCATGCCGCTCTTGAAACGCTTCGGCGTGACCTCCACATGCCGTGCATCCTTCGGCATGTACAATACCCGTGCCGAGGTCGATGCCTTAGCCGATGCGCTTGAATACGCGCGCAAGTTCTTTGCTTGAGGATACTGTTATGAGCCTTGACGACAGCGAACAGAAGATCGACGTGCGCGAGGGCATCGTGCATTCCAGCATTCCGGCGGAAGAGCTGGCACGCCTCAGCGATGATGTCATCATGGCGCTGAAGACGGTCTATGATCCTGAAATTCCTGCCGACATCTTCGAACTCGGGCTGATCTACAAGATCGACATCGAAGACGATCGCATGGTGAAGATCATGATGACGCTGACGGCGCCTGGTTGCCCCGTGGCCGGCGAGATGCCGGGCTGGGTGGAAAACGCCGTCGGTTCCGTCGAGGGTGTGTCCGGTGTTGAGGTCGAGATGACCTTCGATCCGCCGTGGACGCCTGACCGAATGTCGGAAGAGGCGCAGGTTGCTGTCGGCTGGTACTAATTGGTGGCTGGTATTGATCGGTTAAGCCACTGGCACTACATTTGATTCATGAAACACCGGACCTTCAATCCGTGTGCGTAAGGAGAATGAGCCGATGGGCTTTGCAGTGATGAGCATGACGCAGGAAGCGGCCGATCGCGTGAAGGCGATCGTCGGCGGTGCAGGAGCGGATGCCAAGGGTATTCGCGTCGGCATCAAGAAGGGCGGCTGCGCCGGGATGGAATATACCATCGACATGGTGACAGAGCCCAATCCGAAGGACGACCTGATCGAGCGCGATGGCGCGCGCGTCTGGATCGAGCCCTCGGCGGTGCTTTATCTGCTTGGGACCCAGCTCGGCTTCGAACAGACGACGCTGCGCTCCGGTTTCACCTTCATCAACCCGAACCAGACATCGGCCTGCGGCTGCGGCGAATCCGTCGAGCTGAAGCCCGCCGATCTCGCGGCACTCGCCGCGCAGGGCAATCCGGTCGTGACCGCTTCGCATTGATGCGCGGTCTCATGGCCACCGACAGGCCGCCAGCGATGGCGGCTTTTTGTTTTGCAGTTGTCCGGTCGCGGCGGCGTAACATCTCTCAGGCATGATCATCGAAACGCTGCTTCTGCTGTTTGCCAAAGGCGCTCTGCTCGGCCTCGTCATCACGATACCGCCGGGCGCGATCGCGACGCTTTGCATCGACCGCAGCCTGAACCGCGGCTTTGCATCGGGGGCTGCGATCGGCATCGGGGCGGCACTCGGAGATTCCATCTACGCGCTGGTTGCCGCTGCGGGTCTCGCGATGGTCTCCGACGTCGTCGATACCTATTCGCTGATGATCGCTGCCGTCGGCGGCGTGCTGCTTCTCTTCCTCGGCATCCGCGACCTGGTGACGCCGCCGGCTACAGCGCGGGAAGTGGGCGCCGGTAATCTCTTCCGTCTGATCGCCTCGACCTTTCTGCTGGCAATCTCCAATCCGGGGGCGCTGCTCTCCTTTGGCGGATTGTTTGCGGGCCTTGGGCTTGTTGACGGCAATACGGTCACGGAGACGGCGGCGATCGTCATCGGCGTCTTCTTCGGGGCGATGGCGTGGTGGGTGGCGCTGAGTGCGGCGGTCAATCTTGCCAGAGACAGGATTTCCAGCGACGTGACGCTGCTGATCCGCCGCATTTCCGGCTGGCTGATCATCGGCTTCGGCATTGCAGTGCTTGGCTATGCCGCCATTAATTTTCTCGGATAATTCAGTCGCGTTTGATGGTGGCGAGCCACTGCCAGAGGTCGGCTCCGGTTTCGAAGACCACGGCGTTTGCCTTGTAGGCCTGCGTGGCCTGCATCATGTCGGTCATCTCGGTGGCGAGATCGGCCGGCTGGCCTTCGTCCGTGGTGAGCGTCGAGGGATCGACACGGCTGTAGCCCGGCGTGCTCAAGTTCGCGACATTGTTGGCAACTGCGGCAAAGCGGTTGGTCTGCGCCCGCATGCCCGACGATGCGGTATTCATGATGCTTGAAATGTTCATCGGCCGGTCTTCCCCACACGTCCCGCCACTGTCCTATAGCAGCCGGAGCTTAGTGAATGCTGAACGCGCTTCGTTAACGGTGGCCGCAGCTGGATGCACGATCTGTTTCGAACTGGTGCAGGTCGTGAAGGCTGGCTGAGCGGTCCGCACTTGGCGTCATGGCGGCCGGGGAGTACGATGCGGCCTGATGGTGGAGGCGGCGATGTCTTCAAGCTTCAATGTTCACAAGGCGGATGGATACGAACAGCTGATGGGCCGCTGGAGCCGCAAGCTCGCGCCGTCATTCGTTGCGTTTTCAGGTGTCGAGGATGGCGAGCGAGTGCTCGATGTCGGCTGCGGCACGGGAAGCCTTACCTTCTCGCTGTTAGAAACCGTCAATGTCGGCGCGATCGAGGCGATCGACTTTTCGCAGATCTTCGTCGACGAGGTGATCCGTCACAACAACGATCCGCGCATCACCGTGCGGCAGGCGGATGCCTGCGCGCTGCCTTTCGAGGCGAAAAGTTTCGACCGGGCGCTGGCGCTGCTTGTGCTGCATTTCGTTCCGGACGCGCCCAAGGCCATTTCCGAAATGCGGCGGGTCGTACGCCCGGGTGGCGTGGTTGCTGCGGCGGTCTGGGATCATCTCGGTGGCATGACGGGCATGCGGATGATGATCGATACCGTGGCGGCGCTCAGTGAAGGCGGGCGGCAGTTGCGCGCCCGCTATTGCTTTCAGCCGATGATGCAGCCGGGAGAGATGAAGCAGGCCTTCATCGATAGCGGCCTTCTCGATGTCGAGGAGACGCAGCTGCTCGTCCGCATGGATTACGAGAATTTCGAGGACTACTGGAAACCGATTGCCGCGGGGGAAGGGCCGCTCGGCGCTTTCATGGGCAAGCTCGGCGGCGCGGAGAGGGCGCAGGCCGATGCGGCGGTACGCGATGCCTATGAAGCCGGGCGGCCCGACGGCCCGCGTTCCTTTGCCAATATCGCCTGGGCCTGCCGCGGTAGGGTTCCCTGACTGCAGTTCACTTCTGGATATCGATGCCCGCTTCGACAGCCGCGGCAATGAATGCCAGCCGCGCATCCTCGTTTGTGCGCTTTCCCTTGACGACGTCGGCGCAGATCAGCAGGGCCTTGTCGAGCGCCGGGCCGTCTTCTGTCGGCCAGTCCTCGATCATTGCCCAGGAGGCTGCCTGTGTCGTGTTGATGGTCACGTAGACACCGGGTTCTTCCAGCGCGAGCAGCACGGGTTTTTCCCAGGGAACCTGCGTGAGATCGTCGTCGGATTTTGCCATGGCGGTGTCACCTGTGATTGCCTGAAAGTGGGAGACCCTTAGCTTTCACTTGGGCTGCTCACAAGCTTTCGAGAAAAGAAAACGCCCGGACCAAGCCGGGCGTTTCGTTGTGCAGACCTTATTCGGCCGCTTCGGCGTAGTCTTCGAGCGGCGGGCAGGTGCAGATCAGGTTGCGGTCGCCGAAGACGTTATCGACGCGGTTAACCGGCGACCAGTATTTGTCGACGCGGAAGGCGCCGGGCGGGAAGCAGGCCTGTTCGCGCGAATAGGGGCGATCCCATTCGCCGACCAGGTCTTCGACCGTGTGCGGGGCGTTCTTCAGCGGGTTGTTGGCCTTGTCGGAACGGCCTTCCTCGATGTCGCGAGCTTCCTGGCGGATCGCCAGCATGGCTTCGCAGAAACGGTCGAGTTCGGCCTTGGTTTCCGATTCCGTCGGCTCGATCATCAGCGTGCCGGCAACCGGCCAGCTCATGGTCGGGGCGTGGAAGCCGCAGTCGATCAGGCGCTTGGCGACGTCGTCCACCGTCACGCCGCAGCTGTCGACCAGCGGGCGGGTGTCGATGATGCACTCATGCGCCACGCGGCCGGCTTCGGACTTGTAGAGCACGTCATAGGCGCCCTTCAGCCGGGCTGCGATGTAGTTGGCGTTGAGGATCGCCACCTTGGTTGCCTGCGTCAGGCCTTCGCCGCCCATCATCAGGCAGTAGCTCCAGGAGATCGGCAGGATCGATGCCGAGCCGAAAGCTGCCGCGGAGACTGCGCCCGGGCGGCCGTCGCTTTCCGGGTGACCGGGAAGGAAGGGTGCCAGATGCGCCTTGACGCCGATCGGACCCATGCCGGGACCGCCGCCGCCATGCGGAATGCAGAAAGTCTTGTGCAGGTTGAGGTGCGACACGTCGGAGCCGATGTCACCTGGGCGGGACAGGCCGACCATGGCGTTCATGTTGGCGCCGTCGAGATAGACCTGGCCGCCGTGCTTGTGCACGAGGTCGCAGATTTCCTTCACCGTTTCCTCGAATACGCCATGCGTCGAGGGATAGGTGATCATGCAGCAGGAGAGGTTTTCCGAATACTGCTCGGCCTTGGCGCGGAAATCGTCGAGGTCGATATCGCCGTTTTCGCGAACCTTGACGACGACGACCTTCATGCCGACCATCTGTGCCGAGGCCGGGTTGGTGCCGTGAGCGGAGGTCGGGATCAGGCAGACGTCGCGGTGACCATTGCCATTGGCGATATGGTAGTTGCGGATCGTCAGCAGGCCCGCGTATTCGCCCTGCGCGCCGGAATTCGGCTGCATCGAGAAGGCGTCATAGCCGGTGACGGCGCAGAGCTTTTCGATCAGGTCGTCGATCATCTCGCGATAGCCAAGCGCCTGGTCCGCCGGGACATACGGATGGATATCCGAGAATTCCGGCCAGGTGATCGGCAGCATTTCCGCCGTGGCGTTCAGCTTCATCGTGCAGGAGCCGAGCGGGATCATCGAGCGGTCGAGCGCCAGATCGCGGTCCGAGAGACGGCGGATATAGCGGGTCATCTCGCTTTCGGCGCGGTTCATGTGGAAGATCGGATGCGTCAGGTATTCGCTCGTACGGGCGAGCCCCTTCGGCAGGCGATAGCTCGGCTCGAATTCGGCAACGGCGAAGTTGCCGCCGAATGCGCGCCAGACGGCTTCCAGCGTTGCCGGGCGGGTGCGCTCGTCAAGGCTCATGCCGATCTTGGTGGCGCCGACCTTGCGCAGGTTCACGCCCTCGGCAACAGCCGAGCGCAGGATGACACCCTGCATGTGGCCGACATCGACGGTGATCGTGTCGAAGAAGGTCTCGGGCTCGATCGTGTAGCCGAGTTTTTCGAGACCCTTGGCCATCAGAACGGCCTTCTGGTGGACCTGCTGGGCGATCGCCTTGATACCCTTCGGACCATGGAAGACGGCGTACATCGAGGCCATGACGGCGAGCAGAACCTGCGCGGTGCAGATGTTCGACGTCGCCTTTTCGCGGCGGATATGCTGTTCGCGGGTCTGCAGCGACAGGCGGTAGGCACGGTTGCCGCGGGCGTCGACGGAGACGCCGACGAGACGGCCCGGCATCGAACGCTTATGGGCGTCCTTGACCGACATATAGGCCGCATGCGGACCGCCGTAACCGACCGGAACGCCGAAGCGCTGCGAATTGCCGATGGCAATATCGGCGCCCATTTCGCCCGGAGACTTGAGCAGCGTCAGCGCGAGGATATCGGCGGCGACGATGGCGATGGCGCCGGTCTGGTGCAGGCGGGAAATCAGGCCGGTGAAATCATGGACGTGGCCATGCGTGCCCGGATACTGGAAGATCGCGCCGAAGACATCGACGGGATCGAGATCGGTGAACGGGTTGCCGACGATAACGCTCCAGCCGAGCGGCTCGGCGCGCGTCTTGATCAGCTCGATCGTCTGCGGATGGCAGGCTGCATCGACGAAGAAGGCCTTGGCCTTCGACTTCGAAACGCGCTCGGCCATCGCCATGCCTTCGGCAGCGGCCGTCGCTTCGTCGAGCAGGGAGGCGTTGGCGACGTCGAGACCGGTCAGGTCGCAGATCATCGTCTGGTAGTTCAGGAGCGCCTCGAGGCGACCCTGCGAAATTTCAGGCTGGTAGGGCGTATAGGCGGTGTACCAGGCCGGGTTTTCCAGGATGTTGCGCTGGATGACCGGCGGCGTGATCGTGCCGTAATAGCCCTGGCCGATCAGCGAGGTCAGAACCTTGTTCTTGTTGGCGGTCTCGCGCAGCTTGTCGAGCGCCTCGCGTTCCGTCATCGGCGCGCCCCAGACGAGCGGCGCCTTCTGGCGGATGGAGGGCGGCACGGTCGCATCGATCAGCCCGTCGAGGCTGTTATAGCCGATGACCTTGAGCATATCGGTCATTTCGGCCGGGGACGGTCCGATATGACGGCGGTTTGCGAAGTCATAGGGCTGGTAATCGGTAAACTGGAATTCCGTCGGCGTCGTCATTACGCGGTGAGCTCCTTGTAGGCCGCCTCGTCGAGCAGGCCATCGGCATCAGCGGCATTGGCAAGCTTCAGCTTGAAGAACCAGCCGGCACCCTGCGGATCGGAATTGACCAGCGACGGGTCGGCAACGATGGCCGGGTTCACTTCGGTGATCTCGCCATCAAGCGGACAATAAACGTCGGAAGCAGCCTTCACGGATTCGACCGTCGCAGCATTGTCGTTCTTGCCGAAAGTCGCGCCGACCTCAGGCAATTCGACGAAAACCAGATCGCCGAGCTGGTCGACCGCGTAATTGGTGATGCCAACCGTTGCAACGCCGCCTTCGATCTTCAGCCATTCGTGTTCTTCGGTAAATTTCAGCATGGAAAGGTCCTCTCTGGAAAAGGTTCAGCGTTTGTAGGTCGGCGTGATGAAGGGCAGGGCGCTGACGGTGATCGGCAGATATTTGCCGCGCACTTCAGCATAGATTTCGGTTCCGGCAGCCGCATGCGAGACGGGCACGTAGCCCATGGCAACGGGTCCCTCGACGCTCGGGCCGAAGCCACCGGACGTGACTTCACCGATCTCGGTCTTGCCTTCGGCATCGGCGTAGAGCTTGGCATGGCCGCGCACCGGCGCCTTGCCTTCGGGCTTCAGGCCGACGCGGCGGCGCGTGGCGCCATTGTCGAGTTCGGATAGAATACGGGCAGCACCGGGGAAACCACCGGCGCGGGCGCCGCCGGTCTTGCGGGCCTTCTGCATGCCCCATTCGAGGGCCGCTTCAACAGGCGTCGTCGTCGTGTCGATGTCGTTGCCATAGAGGCAGAGACCGGCCTCGAGGCGGAGCGAGTCGCGGGCGCCGAGGCCGATCGCCTCGACATCGGGATGCTCAAGCAACCGCTTGGTGACATCCTCGGCCTTGTCGGCGGGAATGGAGATTTCGAAGCCGTCCTCGCCGGAATAGCCCGAACGGGAGACGAGACAGGAAACGTCGTGCAGGCGGCAGTGGCGCACGTCCATGAATTTCATGGCCGCGACATCGGCCCAGAGTTCGGCAAGCACATCGACGGCGCGCGGTCCCTGCAGCGCAACGAGCGCGCGGTCGAGCACGGTGATGTCGCAGCGGTCGCCGATATGTTTGCGCATATGCGCGACGTCTTCGTCCTTGCAGGCGGCGTTGACGACGACGAACAGGTGGTCGTCGAGATGGGTGATCATCAGATCGTCGAGGATGCCGCCATTGTCGTCGGTGAAGAAGCCGTAGCGCTGGCGTCCCTCGGCGAGACCGAGAATATCGACGGGCACGAGGCTTTCGAGCGCAAGGGCTGCATCCTCATACTTGCCTGTCTTCGCCTTCACGATGACCTGGCCCATATGCGAAACGTCGAAGACGCCGGCAGCCTGGCGAGTCTGCAGATGCTCCTTCATCACGCCGGCCGGATATTGCACCGGCATGTCGTAGCCTGCGAAAGGAACCATGCGGGCGCCGAGCGACAGATGCAGCGCATGAAGCGGGGTTTTCTTGAGGGCAGCAGTATCGTCCAATGACGCCTCCGGTCGTTGCGCGTGGAAGTCCATGCGCGGGCTCAAATGAAGGCGCAGTTACGCCTCGTTATCGAGCCCCCTCTGTCCTTGCGCCTGAGATTGTTATCCCTTCGGCGAGCGTTTCGAGAACGCCTCTCTCCAGAGTTCCGTCTGCCCCTTGTGGTCCTTTTGCCTGAGAGTTTCCGGGGCGGTTGCTCCTTCGGCACTGGTTCTTGCAAACCAGCTTCTCCCAACAAGGTTGCGGCAATTATCGGGCGGAACGGGTGCTTGGCAAGAGGGGAATGTCGCCACCGAGCAAATTTTTGTCGCGCCGCCCCGGCGCGAATTGCATTCTGCGGCAAATCGGCTTTTGCTTTTCGCCGATA
This sequence comes from Rhizobium sp. 01N424, assembly GCF_056399485.1. NCBI lineage: Bacteria > Pseudomonadati > Pseudomonadota > Alphaproteobacteria > Hyphomicrobiales > Rhizobiaceae > Rhizobium > Rhizobium sp. 01N424. Next base: position 83,271 of record NZ_JBFTRK010000008.1, on the reverse strand, counting down.
AAGTGATTAATCGCGACAGCAGCGGTGAGGGGATTGGATGACTGCACGGAGCCGGAAAGCCGGGATGCTGACGCGCATGATCTGCGCGCTGAGCCTGCTTTTGCTCGGCCTTGGGCACCAGCTGCCGCAGCTCGGCGCCGACCCGCTTTACAACGCTGCCGAATATACCCTGCCTGACGGTTCCTTCGCCTCGCTCTGCGTCACCGTCAAGGATGACGAAGGCAAGCGGATCCCGATGGGGCCGAATTGCGACGTCTGCCGCCTCACTGCTTCGGTGATCCTGCCCGCGCCGGATGCTGCCGCATGGCTGAAGCTCGATTTTGCTTCGTTCGAGAACGGCCTGACGAGCGATATCGCGGCCCTGCCGCTTCGCGCCGTGGCGCGGCCGAAATCACGGGGGCCGCCGGTTCTGGCCTAATCTCCAACCCGAACCGAAATGCAATATGATGCCGGAGCCCGCCAAGACGATGCGGATGCCGGCGAGGAGACATCAGATGAAAACCGTTCGAACCCTTGGCCTTGCCGCTGCTCTTTCCTTTGCCGCGACGGCCGCCAGCGCCCATGTGACCTTTCTCGACGCCGAGGCGCCGCAGGAAGCCATCATCCTGGCAACGCTGCAGGTCCCGCATGGCTGCGACGGCAAGCCGACGAATGAAGTGCAGGTGAAGATGCCGGAAGGCTTTGTCTTCGCCAAGCCGCAGCCGAAGGCCGGCTGGGAGCTCGAGGTCATCAAGGGCGACTACAAGAAGAGCTACGACAATCACGGTACGCCGGTGAAGTCGGGCGCGATCGAGATCCGCTGGAAGGGCGGCAATCTCTCCGATGATTTCTACGACACCTTCGTGATCCAGGGTAAGGTCTCCGGCGTCGATGCCGGCACCTCGCTGGCTTTCCCGGTCACGCAGCTCTGCGGCGATACCGTCGAGGCCTGGGATCAGATCGCCGCCGATGGCAGCGATCCGCACAAGCTGAAGAGCCCGGCGCCGGTGCTGAAGGTGGTCGAGGGCAGCGGTCACGGCCATGGCCACGACGACATGGCGGGCATGGACATGAGCGGTATGGCCGGAATGGCGATGGCGGCGCCCGCGGGCGACGAGGCAAAGATCGGCGATCTCGAAATATCCGGCGCCTTTGCCAAGGCGATGCTTCCGGGCCAACCTGTCGGCGGTGGCTTCTTTACGGTCAAGAACAACGGCAAGAGCGATGATACGCTTGTCGCCATCACGTCGCCAAATGCCGGCGAGGTGCAGATGCACGAGATGAAGACCGAGAACAATGTCATGAAGATGCGCGAGCTGAAGGGTGGCATCGCCATTCCTGCGGGCGGAACCGTCAAGCTTGAGCCCGGCGCCCTGCATCTGATGTTCCAGAAAGTCACGGCGCCCTTCAAGCAGGGTGACACAGTTCCGGTGACGCTGACATTCGAAAAGGCGGGCAAGGTCGATGTGACGCTGAAGGTGCTCTCGGCGCAAGGCAAGTAACACGCCCGTCAAGGCAATCAACAAAAAGGCCCGCGTCACAGACCGCGGGCCTTTCTGCCTTCCGGGGACAGAAGTTAGAAGTCTTCGTAGGATTTGAGCGCGTGCTGCAGGCCTGCCTGCGGCTGCTTGTTGCCCTTGGTCATCAGGTCCAGCGCCACTTCCGTCGACTGGATGATGTTCGGCATTTCTTCATGTTCGTCGGCCGCTTCGACGCCGCGCAGCTGGCGCTCGGCAATCCTGCGGGCATCCTTCGCGGCCATGCTTGCCGGAACGCGCGGAGCGATCCGCAACGAGTCGAAGGCGGCAGCCGCAGTGCTTGCCGATATGGTCACGACCTGTGTCATGCTTTCGACGATACCGGTGTGGCGTTGGCTCCCGGCTAAGGAAAATACTCGCATTTTACCGATCTGCCGGAATTACCGGGAAGCGATTGGAAATGCTCTTCTGCTGCGCTAAACAGAGCCATGTTCCAGGCTTTTCTCGTTGCCGCCGGTGGCGCTCTCGGCTCTCTCCTGCGTTATTTCCTCGGCCAGTGGTCGCTCAGGCTGTGGGGTCCCAACTTTCCGTGGGGCACGCTGATCGTCAACGTTGCCGGATGTTTCGTCATCGGCGTCTTTGCCGAGATGATCGCCCGCCGTTTCAATGCGTCGGTAGAATTGCGGCTCTTGCTGATCACCGGCTTCCTCGGCGGGTTCACGACGTTCTCAGCCTTTTCACTAGACGCAATTTCGCTTTTCGAACGCGGCGAAGCCGTGCTTGGCGGCGTCTATATCGCTGCCAGCGTCGGTCTCTCGATGGCCGCCGTTGTCGCCGGTCTTGCGCTGATGCGGGCGCTGATCTGAGATTCGGGTTTCCGTTTTCGACAAAAATGCTCTAAAGCCACCGGCAAAGGCCGCGCCTGGCGCTGGCGACTCTTTCCGAAAGTACTTTCATGGCTGGCATTGAACATATCACCGTCGAACCGGACGAGGCGGGCATGCGGCTCGATCGATGGTTCAAGATCCATTTTCCGGGCCTGGGCTTCGGCCCTCTCCAGAAGCTCCTGCGCTCCGGCCAGGTGCGTGTCGATGGCGGCCGCGTGAAGACCGATGCGCGGGTGCAGCCCGGCCAGGTGGTGCGCGTTCCGCCGATCGATGTCGATGCCAAGAAAAACACCCCCATTGCCGGCCATGATCTGAAGCATGGTGGCGATTACGAATTGCTGCAGCGCATGGTGCTGCACGAGGACGACAAGGTGATCGTGCTCAACAAGCCGGCCGGCCTTGCTGTGCAGGGCGGATCGGGCGTTACGCGCAATATCGACAAGATGCTCGAGGCGTGGACCAGCCCGAAGGGCGAGAAGCCGCGGCTGGTGCATCGGCTCGACCGCGACACTTCGGGGGTGCTGGTGATTGCCCGCACCCGCGGCGCGGCGCAGAAGCTGACGGCGGCGTTTCGCGAGCGCGACACCAAGAAGACTTACTGGTCGCTGGTGAAGGGTGTACCGCGCAAGCACGAGGACAAGATCTCGACCTGGCTCGTCAAGGAGCAGACGCCGGACGGTGACCGCATGCGGGTCTGCAAGCACGGCGAGGAGGGGGCGGACCACGCGATCTCCTACTACAAGGTACGCGAAACGGCAGCGCAGAACCTCGCCTGGCTGGAGATGGAGCCCTATACCGGGCGTACGCACCAGTTGCGTGTGCACGCGCTGCACATCGGCCACCCGATCATCGGCGACCCCAAATATTTCGACGACGACCATAACTGGGATTTCCCCGGCGGCGTGCAGAAGAAGCTGCATCTGCATGCGCGCAAGATCGACGTTCCTCATCCGAACGGCGGCCGTCTGCGGGTCACCGCGCCGCTGCCCCCGCATATGGTGCAGACCTGGAACCTGCTCGGCCTCGACCTCGCAGAGGCGGATCGGGAAGACTACGAATGAAGCTCGCCCTGTTCGATTGCGACGGCACGCTTGTCGATAGTGCTGCGCTGATCCATGAAGTCATGGCCCGGACTTTTGTGGCCTTCGGCCATCCACGGCCTGCGATCGAAAGCACCAAGTCGATCATCGGTCTGACGCTCGATATCGCCATTGCCCGGATGCAGGGCAAACCGCATGTCGATGACGAGGCGGTGGCGATGACCGCGCACTACAAGAAGATCTACATGGACGTGCGCGGCGAACCCGGCATGAACGTGCCGCTGTTCGACGGTATCAAGACTGTCATTGCAGCGCTTGCGGCGCGCGACGACATCCTGATCGGTGCAGTGACCGGCAAGTCCCGGCGCGGCCTCGTCAGCGTTCTTGAAATCCATGGCTTTGCGCCACACTTCATCGTTTCGCGGACTGCCGACGATTGCCCGTCGAAGCCGCATCCGGCGATGGTGACGGAATGCTGTGACGAAACCGGCATGAACCCTGCCGATACCGTTGTCATCGGCGATGCGATTTACGATATGCAGATGGCGAAGGCCGCCGGTGCCAAGGCGATCGGCGTATCCTGGGGATATGCCAGTGTCGATGAGTTGATTGCTGCAGGTGCCGATGCCATCGCCCATCATCCGAACGACGTGCTCGACTATTTATGAGGTGACGCCATGCGCGACCTGTTGAACGACCTTTCCGAAGGACTCAGCCATCCCGATCCGATCCGCCGCGCGCAGATCCAGATGAAGAAGCCGCTGCCGAAGCGCTTCTACAAGGACGTTTCCGTTGCCGACCAGGACGCCGGATTTGCGATCCTGCTCGACGGCCGGCCTGTCCGCACGCCTGCCAAGCAGATCCTTGCCGTGCCGACCAAGCCGCTTGCCGATCTGCTCTCTGCCGAATGGCAGGCGCAGGCCGAGGTGATCGATCCGGCGACCATGCCTGTCACGCGGCTGGTGAACACGGCGCTCGACGGCGTGGCGACCGACACACAGGCGGTGTTCGACGATATCGTGCGCTTTTCCTCCAGCGATCTTCTCTGCTACCGCGCCGACCAGCCGGAGCTGCTGGTGCAGCGGCAGGCCGAGCGCTGGGATCCGGTGCTCGACTGGGCAGCCGGCGATCTCGGTGCGCGCTTCCTGCTGATCGAGGGCGTGATCCATCACGAACAGCCGCGAGACGCCATCGCGGCCTTCGGCGTGACCCTTCGCCGCCACGACAGCGCGCTTGCGCTTGCCGCATTGCATACGATGACGACGCTGACGGGATCGGCAATTCTGGCGCTGGCTTTTGCCGAACGGCACCTGACGATGGACGAGGCCTGGTCGCTTGCGCATCTCGACGAGGACTGGACGATCGAGCATTGGGGCAGCGACGAGGAAGCCGAAGAGCGCCGCGCCAAGCGGTTCCAGGACTTCAAGGCGTCGGCAGATGTTTTTTTGGCGCTAAGGGCCTGAAACATATTGCTTTGACCGCCATAATGACGAACTCTGCGACTCCTGAGTGGGGATGGGTGCAGGTTTTTTCAATGAAGTTGCTGCGGTTGTGTTTTTGCCAGATAGCGATGATCTGCGCTGCCTTGACTGGCTGCGCCGGCATGGGTTCGAGCGAGCCGCCAGCCCCTGTATATGACGTCAGAAGTGCCGTGGTTCTCGGTGGCCCCGGGATCGCCGCGCCTCTGCTGTCAGGCATCAGCGACCGCGTCAATGCCGCCATCAATGCCACGGTCCGCACCGACGTCTATCCGCGCGTCGTGCTGACGATCCGCATCGTTTCCGTCACCAAGGGGCAGGGGTTCGACAACAACCGCAACGTCGCGAAGATTACCGCCGATGCGGCCTCTGTCGACGACGGGTCGGTGATCGGCGTCTCGGCCTTCGATGTGTCGAGCTTCGCCAACGATCCTGCGATGGCCGATCAGATTCTCGCAGAAGATATTGCCGCGCGGCTACGCTCGGCATTCAAGCTGACGGCCGGGCGCGGCTGATCAATGCCGCGCTGGCGGCAGGAGGAGTTTTCATGAAGGAAATTCTCGAGGAGCTTGAGCGCCGGCGCGACGAAGCGCGGCTTGGCGGCGGGCAGGCGCGCATCGATGCGCAGCACAAGCGTGGCAAGCTGACGGCCCGCGAGCGAATCGACCTGATCCTCGATGAAGATTCCTTCGAAGAATTCGACATGTTCGTCGAGCACCGTTCCACCGATTTCGGCATGGAGAAGACCCGCTTTGCCGGCGACGGTGTCGTCACCGGCTGGGGCACGGTCAACGGTCGTACCGTCTTCGTCTTCGCCAAGGATTTCACGGTCTTCGGCGGCTCGCTTTCGGAAGCGCATGCCGAGAAGATCATGAAGGTGCAGGATATGGCGCTGAAGAACCGCGCGCCGGTCATCGGTATCTATGACGCGGGCGGCGCGCGCATCCAAGAAGGTGTTGCGGCACTCGGCGGCTATGCGGAAGTGTTCCAGCGCAACGTGCTGGCATCGGGCGTCATCCCGCAGATATCAGTGATCATGGGGCCTTGTGCCGGTGGCGACGTCTATTCGCCGGCTATGACCGATTTCATCTTCATGGTGCGTGATACGTCCTACATGTTCGTGACCGGGCCCGACGTCGTCAAGACTGTGACCAACGAGACGGTGACGGCCGAAGAGCTCGGCGGCGCCTCCGTGCATACGACGCGGTCGTCGATTGCCGACGGCGCCTATGACAACGATGTCGATACGCTGCTGCAGGTGCGCCGCCTGATCGACTTCCTGCCCTTGTCGAACACATCGCCGATCCCGGAAATCGAATGTTTCCAGCCCGTGACAGAGGCGGACGAGTCGCTCGATACGCTGGTGCCCGCCAATGCCAACAAGCCCTATGACATCAAGGAACTGATCCTGAAGGTCGCCGATGAGGGTGATTTCTTCGAGATCCAGGCGAGCTTTGCCAAGAATATCGTTTGCGGCTTCGGGCGCATCGAGGGCTCTACCGTCGGTTTCGTGGCCAACCAGCCGATGGTGCTGGCCGGCGTGCTCGATAGCGATGCATCGCGCAAGGCGGCGCGTTTCGTGCGCTTCTGCGATTGCTTCAACATTCCGCTGGTGACCTTTGTCGATGTGCCGGGATTCCTGCCTGGGACGGCGCAGGAATATGGTGGCCTGATCAAGCATGGCGCAAAGCTGCTGTTTGCGTATGCCGAAGCGACGGTTCCGAAGCTGACGGTGATCACCCGCAAGGCTTTCGGCGGCGCCTATGATGTGATGGCGTCGAAGCATCTGCGCGGCGACCTCAATTACGCCTGGCCGACGGCACAGATCGCCGTCATGGGAGCCAAAGGCGCGGTCGAGATCATCTTCCGCAAGGATATTGCCGATCCCGAGAAGATCGCGGCGCATACGAAAATGTACGAGGACCGGTTCCTGTCGCCTTTCGTTGCCGCCGAGCGCGGTTACATAGACGAGGTGATCATGCCGCACTCAACGCGCCGCCGTCTGGCGCGCGGATTGAAGATGTTGCGCAACAAGGATCTCTCCAATCCCTGGAAGAAGCATGACAACATTCCGTTATGAGCGAATAAAACTGTCCTTTCAGCTGTTTACGCACTGTCGAAGAAGTGAATAGACGTTGGCATTCCGTGATTTTTCTTGGGAATGGCGACGCGCTAACGCTCTTGCGCCCCTAAAAGGAGAGTCCTTATGTCTGGTATTTTTGATCGCCTGAACGCCTACCAACCCTTCGCGCTGGCTGCGCTCAGAATTTTCACCGCTTTGCTTTTTATCGAGCATGGCACGATGAAGCTTTTCGCTTTTCCCATCCCGCAAGGCGAGGGTGGTTCGCTGCCGCCGCTTTTCCTCGTTGCCGCATTGCTTGAGGTTATCGGTGGCCTGCTCGTTCTCGTCGGCTTCCTGACGCGCCCGGTTGCTTTCCTGCTGTCCGGTGAGATGGCGATCGCCTATTTCATGGCGCATTTCCCGCGCGGCTTCTACCCGGCGGTGAACGGCGGCGGCGAAGCCATCCTGTTCTGCTTCATCTTCCTGTTCCTGGTTTTCGCCGGAGCTGGCGCGCTATCGGTGGACAAGCGCAACGCCTAAAGAAGACGCCGCGGGTTTTGGCCCGCGGCGTTTTTATCTCATGCGGTGAGCTTCAGCCCCGCGATGCCTGCGACGATCAGTGCGATGCAGGCAAGGCGCGATGCGGTGGCGGGATCGCCAAGCAGCCAGATACCAAGAAGGACCGTGCCGACCGTGCCGATTCCGGTCCAGATCGCGTAAGCCGTGCCGATCGGCAGTGTCTTTACCGCCAGCCCCAGAAGCACGACGCTGATCACCATCGAGATAACGGTGAAAATCGTCGGCATGGGTTTGGTGAAGCCATCGGTGTATTTCAGACCGATCGCCCAACCACATTCAAAAAGTCCGGCTAGAAACAGCAGGAACCAGGCCATCTTACTCTCCTTTTCAAGAGCGAGGCCGTCCCCGCGACATTTGCGCCCGAGGGATCGGACGCCGCAGTCGTCTGCGTTGATTTCTATATGCGCGGAGTAACGGCCGAGTTCAAGGTAGGAATTGGCATAGCTGCCATGCCACCCGTTTCTTGCGCCTTACCCAAGCCGCTCGGCATGCCACTTCAAATGGTCGTCCATGAAGGTCGAGATGAAGTAGTAGGAGTGGTCGTAGCGCTCGTGCATGCGGAGCGTCAGACCGATGTCCGTGCCTTTGATCGCCTCTTCGAACAGCCAGGGGCGCAGGCCCTTTTCCAGGAATCCGTCGGCCTTGCCCTGATCGATCAGGAACTCCGGGAACCGTGCGCCATCGCTTACCAGCGCGCACGCGTCATACTGGCGCCACTTGGTCTCATCCGTGCCGAGATATTTTCCGAGCGCAGGTGCCGACCAGTCGGCTGTCGAAGGTTCGACGATCGGCGCGAAGGCCGAGCAGCTCTTGAAACGCTCCGGGTTCTTCAGCGCGATCGTCATCGCACCGTGACCGCCCATCGAATGGCCGAAGATGCCCTGACGGCTCATGTCGGCCCGGAATTGTTCGGCGATCAGGGCAGGGAGCTCTTCGGTGATGTACGTGTACATCTGGTAGTGCTCGGCCCAAGGCGATTCCGTTGCGTCGAGATAGAAGCCGGCGCCTTTGCCCATCTGCCAATTTGTCAGCTCGTCGGCGACATCGTTGCCGCGCGGGCTGGTGTCGGGGCAAACGATGATCAGGCCAAGTTCAGCGGCCATGCGCCGGTATTCGCCCTTCTCCATGACGTTTGCATGGGTGCAGGTGAGGCCGGAGAGATACCAGAGCACAGGGCAGGGCTCCTTGATCGCCTGCGGCGGCACGAAGACCGCAAAGGTCATGTCGCAGTTGCAGGCTTCCGAAGCGTGGCTGAAGACGCCCTGCATGCCGCCGAAAGCGGTTGCCTGGGAAATGATGTTCATGGCTGATTGTCCGTATTGGGGCTGGCGGCCTTGGCGCGCCGGCAGAGGCGATCGAATGTTTCCAGGAACCGTGAGCGGTCCTTGGGGCTGAAGGCGGCGTTGTAACCCTTGCTCTCGCCGGTCTCGCGAAGATGGGCGCCGAGGTCGCGCATGGCACTCGCCATACCGATATTGGTGTCGTCGAAGACGCGTCCGGTCGGGCCGCTGACGAGCGCGCCGGTTGCGACACAGCGCACGGCAAGCGGCACGTCGGCGGTGACGACGACGTCACCTTGACCTGCATGCTCGGCGATCCAGTTGTCGGCCGCGTCGAAGGCATTGGAAACGATGACGTTCTTCACCATCGGATCGCGCGACGGGCGCAGGCCCGAGTTGGCGACGAAGGTGACCTCGATGCCGAGGCGCTCGGCAACCTTCAGGATTTCCGGTTTGACCGGGCAGGCGTCTGCATCGACATAGATCATGAAGTTCAATCTGTTTTTGCTGGAACGCCACGCGTTACCGCGTAGCGTTCTTTCTTTCGGCTCTCATAGTCCGGCGGCTGCCATCGGTTCAAGATGTCAGGCTTCTTTCAGTGTGCCGGCCTTCTTTGCCACCCAGGTGGCAATGACGTCCATCAGCGTCGGATTGAGGCAGTCGTAGGTCTCCAGGCCGATCTCCCTGAACTTGCCCCGCACGCCCGCCATCGCTGAAGGCGGCGTGCCGGTTTCAATGATCGAGGAGACGAAGGCCGCAAAGCCCGGTTCAGGCCAGCCGCTTTCCTGGAAGCGTTCGGGATGAACGAAATCCAGCCCCTTGAACGCGTGATCGCGCTCCACCGGTCCGTACATGTGAACGCCGCACTGCTTGCAGGCATGGCGCTGGATCAGCGCTTCGGGATCGACGACGTGAAGCTTGTCGCCATTCTCCAGAACCGAGACATTCTCATGCGCCGCCACTGCCACGATCGAGAATGCGGCGCCCTTGGGCTTCCAGCACTTGCTGCAGCCACAGGCGTGGTTGTGCAGTACCGTGCCCTTGACCGCCACCTTCACGGGCTTGTCCGTACAGGCGCAGACAAGCGTTCCGCCGTTGAAATTCGCCTGACCCTTCTTCACCCCGCCATCGAGCAGCGGGTGTATCGATACCTGGTTTGCCATGTTCAGCTTCTCCTCCTCAGCTGCCCACGGCTCCCAAATCAGGATCGATTTGCGACAAAGCCGCAGGCGATTTCAACGTCGAACCGCATTCCGCATCACTCTCCTCAGTAGACCACGACGCCCCGGATGCTTTCACCCTTGTGCATCAGCTCGAAGCCCTTGTTGATGTCTTCGAGCGGCATCGTATGGGTGATCATCGGGTCGATCTGGATCTTGCCCTGCATGTACCAGTCGACGATCTTCGGCACGTCGGTGCGGCCGCGCGCGCCGCCAAAGGCCGTGCCCATCCAGTTGCGGCCGGTGACCAGCTGGAACGGACGCGTCGAGATTTCCTGGCCGGCGCCGGCAACGCCGATGATAACAGACTTACCCCAGCCGCGATGCGATGATTCGAGCGCCTGACGCATGACCTTGGTATTGCCGGTGCAATCGAACGTGTAATCGGCGCCGCCGATTAGGTCGCCGTTGCGCTTCGTCAGGTTGACGAGATAAGGCACGATATCGTCGCCGACTTCCTTCGGATTGACGAAATGCGTCATGCCGAACTTCTCACCCCATTCCTTGCGGTCCGGATTGATATCGACGCCGATGATCATGTCGGAGCCGGCGAGGCGCAGGCCCTGCAGTACGTTCAGACCAATGCCGCCGAGACCGAAGACGATCGCCGTCGAGCCGATCTCAACCTTGGCGGTGTTGATGACAGCGCCGATGCCGGTGGTGACGCCGCAGCCGATGTAGCAGATCTTGTCGAAGGGTGCGTCGGGATTGACCTTGGCGAGCGCGATCTCCGGCAGAACGGTGAAGTTCGAGAAGGTCGAGCAGCCCATATAGTGGTGGATCTTGTCCTTGCCGATCGAGAAGCGCGAGGTGCCGTCGGGCATCAGGCCCTGGCCCTGAGTCGCGCGGATCGACGTGCAGAGGTTGGTCTTGCGCGATAGGCAGGAATAGCACTCGCGGCATTCGGGAGTGTAGAGCGGAATGACGTGGTCGCCCTTCTTCACCGAGGTGACGCCGGGGCCGACATCGACGACGATGCCCGCACCCTCATGACCGAGAATTGCGGGGAAGAGGCCTTCCGGATCGGCGCCCGACAGGGTGAAATCATCGGTATGGCAGATGCCAGTCGCCTTCACCTCGACCAGCACCTCTCCGGCGCGTGGTCCCTCAAGCTGAACTGTCATGACCTCAAGCGGCTTGCCGGCCTGAACGGCGACTGCGGCGCGAACGTCCATCGTCTCATCTCCCTCATATGATTTGATGGCGGACATTGGCACGCCGGGTGAGGGAGGCTCAAGCAAAAAGCTTGATCAAAAGACACTTTGTCCGGGATGCGGCAGCGAGTTTGCCGCAAACGTCAGAAGAGGTTTTCGCTCGCGAAAATAATGGCATAGCCGTGCATGGCGATTGCCGCATAGAGCCCGAATGCCACAAGCATCCGCTCGCCGTCATTCATCTCATCAAGCTTCTGGCGCGGCTTGACGGATACCGAGCCGATCATGCTCAGCAGGATGAAGACAACAAGGCCGGCGATCAGCAGATTGTTCGACAGTCCGATCTCCCAGCCGATCGCCAGAATGCAGCCTGTGACCGCGAAACTTGCCACCATCAGCGAATGACGGGTGCGGAAGATCTGCCGCAGAACCTGTCCGCCGTCGAAGCGATGCATGGGCAGGAGGTTCAGCAGATTGAAGGCGCCGAGAATCAGCAGGAAGACAAGCAGCGGCCGTCCGAAACTGGCAGGCAGAAGGCCATGACCGATCCCCTGGTATGCGGTGATGACGATCTGCACGAGGAAAGCCGACATGCCGGCGCCCATCAGCGCGCAGGCTGCGACCTCGAAGAGATTCTTGTACGGCCGCCCGCCAATGGCGATACCGCCGAGCAGGGGGACGAAGATCATCCGCACTGACTTGTGTCCAAAGGCGCGATAGGCAGCCATATGGCCAAGCTCATGGAGCACGATGACCAGCGTGAGAAAGGTGGAGATCATCAGGCCGCTGACGCTCAGCCCGAAAAATGGCCAGAGCAGCAGCGTCGAGAGGATCGCCAGGCCTGTCTGCACCAACGGACCTTCGAAGTAACCCTGCGGCTTCGAAATGCCGGTTTCCAGCCAGCCCTGCAGCGACCTTACCTCCCGCTGCAGAACGAAATAGCGGAAGAGCAGGAAAGCGAGACCGCGATAGTGATCGGTCTGACTGATCTCTAGTGTGGACCCTTGGGGCGTTGCTCTGATGATGCGGCTCTCGGTGTAATGCGTCCAGAACTGCGGATCGAGCGTGCTATCGTCGGCAATCCGGGAGCGGAAGGCATGAACGCCGCCAGCCGGGAGTGGGTCGAGCGCCAGGACGCGGCGCAGCGGCTCTCCATTCCGGTCGAGATGACTGTAAACCTGCTCGACGAACCCAGGACGATGTGCGATCGGCCGGCTGCTGATGACGGCGTGATGCCAATCAGCGGCTTCGCCAGCGGGATTGATCGCCTTCCAGAGCGTCTCCGGCGGACAACGGAAGGTTCTGATGACGCTGATCGTGCGCTGCCCGAGTGGCATGCGCATCAACAGCCACAGCAAGCCAAGATTGATCGATAGCAGCAAGCCTGCCGATTGAAGGGCCGTCATTCGCAACTCCGGCCCCAGCCACAGGACGAAAACGGCTCATCATAGAGCGGGCGTCTTAACAAAAATCCTTGGCTTTCGGGCCGTCAGAGGCTGCGGCTGTCCCGGAATGGGTCAGGCGAATTCCATGATGACGGCATCGACGGCCAAGCTTTCACCCGGCTTCGCCTTGACCTTGCCGACGACGAGGTCGCGCTCGGCGCGCAGGACGTTTTCCATCTTCATGGCTTCGACCACCGCCAGCGTTTCGCCGGCCTTGACCTCCTGTCCTTCGGACACCGAGATCGACACGACGAGGCCGGGCATCGGGCAAAGGAGGAGCTTCGACGTATCGGGCGGCAGCTTCACCGGCATCAGCCTGTCGAGTTCCGCGTGGCGCGGCGTAAACGTCTTCGTCCGGACAGAAAGCCCCTGCCAGTCGATCCGCAAGCCATTCAGGATGGGTCGGATCTGGGCGATGACTTTGACGCCGCCGATCTTTCCGGACCAGACGGGTTCGCCCGGTCTCCAAGTGGTGACAACCTGAATTTCGCTGCCATCTGCATTCATCCCCATGTCGAAGGGGATGGTGACGTGACCGTCAGTCAACGACAGGCCGACATAGTCCTTGCCGATCCTGACCACCCAGTCGCTGCGCAGATCGCTGCTGGCCACACGGAGCCGATCGGCATGGCGCTCGCGGCGGCTCGTTTCGATCAGCGATGCCGAGAGCGCGATGGCTGCGAGAGCAGTCTGCTGCCAGCCGTCAGGTTCGGACGGGGCAAAACCATCGGGATATTCCTCGGCAATGAAGGCGGTCGACAGGCGGCCCTCGCGCCAGCGCGGATGTTTCATCAGTGCCGAAAGAAACGGGACGTTATGTTCGATCCCGTCAACGACGAAGGCGTCGAGTGCTTCGGCCATCGCATCGATAGCCGCCAGCCGGTCCGGCGCCCAGGTGCAGAGCTTGGCGATCATCGGGTCGTAATACATGGAGATCTCGGCGCCCTCGTAGACGCCGGTATCGTTGCGGACGATCACGTCTCCCTGCTTGCCTTCTTCAGGCGGACGGTAGCGCGTCAGGCGGCCGATCGAGGGCAGGAAGTTGCGATAGGGGTCTTCGGCATAGAGACGGCTTTCGATCGCCCAGCCGTTGAGCTTGATGTCCTTCTGCACGAAGGGCAGCTTTTCACCGGCGGCGACCCGGATCATCTGTTCGACGAGATCGATGCCGGTGACGAGTTCGGTCACCGGATGCTCGACCTGCAGGCGGGTGTTCATTTCGAGGAAATAGAAGTTGCGGTCACGATCGACGATGAATTCGACGGTTCCTGCACTCTGGTAATCGACCGCCTTGGCAAGCGCGACAGACTGCTCGCCCATCGCCTTGCGGGTCTTTTCATCAAGGAACGGCGAGGGCGCCTCTTCGGCGACTTTCTGATTGCGGCGCTGGATCGAGCATTCGCGCTCGCCGAGATAGACGGTGTTGCCGTGCCCGTCGGCGAGTACCTGGATCTCGATATGACGGGGATCGACGACGTACTTCTCGATGAAGACGCGGTCATCGCCGAACGAACTCTTTGCTTCAGAGCGTGCCCGGTCGAAACCGTCGCGGACTTCGCTCTCGCTCCAGGCGATACGCATGCCCTTGCCGCCGCCGCCGGCCGAGGCCTTGATCATGACCGGGTAGCCGATCTCGCCGGCAATCTTTTCGGCATGGACGGCATCTTCGATGACGCCGAGATAGCCGGGGACCGTGGAGACCTTCGCGGCGTTGGCGAATTTCTTTGATTCGATCTTGTCGCCCATGGCGAGGATCGCTTTGGGCTTCGGTCCGATGAAGACGATGCCTTCCTTCTCCAGCGCTTCGCAGAATGAGGCGCGTTCGGAGAGGAAGCCGTAGCCGGGGTGTACGGCTTCGGCGCCCGTTTCCTTGCAGGCAGCGATGATCTTCTCGGCCACCAGATAGCTTTCCGAGGCCGGGGCGGGGCCGATATGGATGGCTTCGTCCGCCATCTCGACATGAAGCGCGTCCCGATCCGCGTCGGAATAGACTGCGACCGTCAGGATACCCATGCGCCGCGCAGTCTTGATCACGCGGCAAGCGATCTCGCCGCGATTCGCGATCAGGATTTTCTTGAACATGCAGACTCCACCCGAAAAATGCGTCCTGAAGTTCTACGCAGAAACTTCAGAACGCACAATCGTGCGAAAGCCTTGCAGATATTCAGCTTTATGGCATGGGGTCAGGCGACCGCCTGCTCGTCATCGACAATCCGTAGCCAGCGGCTGGTGCGCGGCTGGTGGTAGTCGCGAAGTTCGAGCGCCCGCATGATTTCCACCCAGCGGGGATGGTTCGAGGCGGGAAGGGTTTCCGTCTCGATACGCCTGAGAACGCCATGGGTCACCGGCGAAACCGGAATGACGCCGCCTTCGCTGACATTGCGCAGCACGCGCATGACGAAATCGATATCCTGGCGGGTGATGCCCTTGCGATCAACGGCGCGCGAAAGCTTGTAACCGCCGACATTATCGGTGATCGCAAGGCGCAGCTGGTCGAGGGCGAAGGCGCGCAGCTCGTCCGGCACATGGGAGGAAATCTCCATGATGTGCAGCACCAGCTCCAGCTCGAGCGCGGAATTGACGACGCCGTCAGTCGCAAACATGCGCATGATCCAGGCAACGTTGATCGCGTCGAGCGAGCCCTGCGGATAGGTGTAATTGACGATGAAGCCTGCCAGGTTCTCGACGAAGAACGCGTTCCATTCCTGGCATTTTTCGGGGCAGGAATTGTTGAGGGCAAGCATGACGACGACGTCGTCGGATGTCCGGACGCCGTCCGGAAAGCTGTGCTTGCGCAAAAGGCCGATATCGTCGGCGGCAAGCCGATGCTTTCCGGCGATGACACATGCCGGGAAAGCGAGTCGAAATTCGCTCATTTTTTGTCTCCAGAACCTCATCATGAGGCCGGAGACGGTTCTAGCGCGGGCGAATTGAAGATCCCTGAACAACGACAGTTAACGAAATGCCGCGCCGTTCAGACGGAATTGACAGACTTCGACTGCGCCCGCTCGCGCCAGATGATGAAAAGCCCCGAGGCCACAATGATAGCGATGCCGATCCACTTGGAAAGTGTGGGAAAATCATTGAACAGCGCGTAGCCGAGAACCGTTGCCGAGATGATCTCGAAGTACTGAAATGGAGCAAGCAGCGAGAGCGGCGCCAGGCGGAAGGCGCGCACGATCAGCATATGGGCGTAACCGGAGATCGTTCCGAGAAGTAGAAGCAGGACCAGACCGAGGACGGACGAGGGCAGCGAGATCTCGAAATCCGGAATGCCTGCGGCTGCACCGCCCGCAAGTGCCACCGACATGAACAGCGTGCCGCCGATGCCGGCCATGGTCTGCATCGTCAGCGGCGAATCGGCATCGCCGATCGCCCGGTTCAGGAACAGGTACAGCGAATAGAGAAAGGCGCAAAAAACTGGCAGCAGCGCCTTCAGGCCGAAGATCTCGTAGCTCGGCTGGATCACGATCATCGCGCCGCCGAAGCCGACGACGATGGCCGTCCAGCGCCGCCAGCCGACCTTGTCACCCAGGAACATCGCCGACATCGCCGTCAGCATGAACGGTTCGACGAAATAGATCGCGAAGACATCGGCGAGCGGCATGTATTTGACGGCGACGAAGAACAGCAGGCTGGCTGCGCCGTGTAGCGCGCCGCGCAACAGGTTCATCCACGGGCGCTTGGCTGACAACGCCTTCCAGCGGAAGATATAGAGCAGCAGCGGCAGCGTGCAGACCAGCTGGAAGAAGAAGCGGTAGAACGTGACCTGGCCCGGCGACATCGATTCGAACGTCGCCATATATTTGGCGATCGCATCCATGGCCGGCAGGACGATCATGGCGCTGGCCATGATGGCCATGCCTTGGAGCGGGTTCTGGTATGATTGTGGCTGAGACATGCTGCGCTTTCGGAAACACAGCCATCAACCACAGGAACCGCGCCGGATCAATATGACCTAGGCGTCGGAGACGGTTTCTCCGAAAACCGATTCGAACGACTGACGCAGACGGATGTCGACATCTGACATCATCACCGGCAGGCCGAGATCGACAAGGCTTGTGACGCCATAGGCGGAGATCCCGCAGGGGACGATGCCGGTAAAATGATCGAGATCAGGCTCGACGTTAAGCGACAGCCCGTGAAAGGTCACCCAGCGGCGCAGGCGGATGCCGAGGGCGGCGATCTTGTCCTCGCTCATCGTGCCATCCGGCAGCAACGGCTTTTCCGGCCGCCGCACCCAGACGCCAACGCGGTCCTCGCGCCGTTCACCGCGGACATTCATCGAATCGAGCGTGCGGATGACGACGTCCTCGAGGGCTGCGACAAAGGCGCGGACGTCCTGGCGGCGTCGCTTGAGATCGAGCATCACATACGCAACGCGCTGACCGGGACCGTGATAAGTGTATTCGCCGCCGCGGCCGGTGGCGAAGACCGGGAATCGGTCGGGCTGCACGAGATCCTTGGCATCGGCGCTTGTGCCTGCCGTGTAGAGCGGCGGGTGTTCGACCAGCCAGACGAGCTCATCGCCGCCATCGGCGATCAAGGCCACTTCGCGCTCCATGGTTTCCACAGCAAGCTCATAGGGCACCAGCTCATCGGCGATGCGCCAGCGCACGGGTTTGTTGCCGGCCTGTGGAAACATGGAGAGTTGAAGATCGGTACGCAGCATGGACTTTTCCCTTGCCGCAAAGGCTCAGCGGCATGCTGCTATATGGCCTCGTTTGATAACCAATTCAAATGCTGTGATTTGTTTTGAAAAAATCTGTCATATCGCTCTTGTGCGCCCAAAATGCTTTTGCTACATGCTGCCTCGCCGACGCAAATCGGCTCTACCACGATGCGGTCGTGGCGGAATTGGTAGACGCGCAGCGTTGAGGTCGCTGTGGGGCAACCCGTGGAAGTTCGAGTCTTCTCGACCGCACCAAAGTAAACCCGCTTCGGCGGGTTTTTCTTTTTCTACAGTTTCTTATCTCATTTTGCTGACGTGAAACCTGAGCCGCTGACAGCGGTTTCGGCGCTATCGACCATTGGCTGCCTCGCGCTAGTTTATTCCCTTGTCACATCGACGGGAGTGCCGCGCATTGAGCCTGACCTTCGCCATTGGAGATATCCACGGCTGCATCGGCCCGCTGTTGCGGATGATCGAACGGGTGGAAGACTATGCGCCATCAGGAAAGATCGTGTTCCTCGGCGACTATATCGACCGTGGTCCCGACAGCCGTGCCGTCGTGGAGACTTTAATAGCAGGGCCGCGCTCGCCGGACTGGCAGTGGATCGCGCTAAAAGGCAATCACGAGGACATGGCAACGGGTGCTCACGACGGGCGGCACGACGAATCGTGGTGGCTGGACAATGGCGGGATCGAGACGCTGGCGTCTTACGGCGGACCGGTTCCATCGCCGCACTTAAACTGGATGGCGGCGTTGCCGCTTCTGCACACGGATCCCCATCGCATCTTCGTGCATGCCGGCGTCAGGGAAGGGCTCTATCTCGAAGATCAGGCGCCGCATGACCTGCTGTGGCTGCGCTTCGAAGACGATGTATCAGGTGAGTTCTGGGGAAAGCATCTGGTGCACGGGCATACGCCGTCACCGGCCAATCCGCGAACGACGGGAAATCGCACCAATCTCGACAGCGGCTGCGTCTTCGGGGGGAAACTCTCCTGCGCGGTTTTCGACGATAGTCTTCCAGGCGGTCCGGCCACATTGCTTCAGGTTCGAGGCTGATCGCCGTGCGAATAAAACAAGAGCCGCATATGCGGCTCTTGTTGCGTTTTCGTCGCGGTCAGTGCGTGCCAACGTAGCGGCAGGCATCGGTATCGGAAGCTCCGCCATCACCGGCTCTGGTCTGCACGCCCGTCCGTTCGGCCGGGTTCTTGCACGGCGGAAGGCGCTGGGCTTCGAGCTTGGAATAGTTGATCTTCTTGGGCGCGGCCATCTTGGTCTGGTACCAGCCATCGCTGTCATTGGTGTAGTCGTCGGAATAGGCAGGAGGGGCATGTTCAGTGTAGTGAACAGGCTTCGGCGGGCTGATGCGGATCGGGCGGACGTAGCTGTCGTCGTACATGGGAGCGGCGAAAGCGGACGATGCGACGCCAATGGCAAACAGGGCCGCGGTGGCTGCAAGTTTGATTCTCATGTGATATCTCCTCAATCAGTTGTTGTAATCAACAACGAAACGATAACCCTCGGCAGGTACGAGTTCGCTCCTGAATTGAGGCGAAATTGTGGGAGCGTATGGCCAGTGCGGATTACGAATTGTCCATGTAATTCACGATTCTGTGGCGATATTTCACCGTTTTGTGACATAGGTTAGCAACCTATCAAAACAACAAAGCCCGGCCGCGTGTGCGGCCGGGTTTATCGAAACATACAACCCATGAATACATTATTCGTTTCTACAATTATTGAAGCTAATCCTCGTTCGGGATATGCGAATCGATGCCTGTCGTCTCAAGACGGTTACGAACGTGGTGGACGCCATCGACGGAAAGCGCGCCGAGTTCGGCCTTGCGGGCAATTCCGATCGTCTCGACTGAACCTTCCAGCGTGATCGTATGGCCGTCGGCATGGACGTCGATGCTGTCTGCGTCGAGATCAGGAATGTTTTCGAGGTTTTCGGAGACGCGGGCTTCCAGATCGTCGCTCTCGCTGCGATCGATCATATCTGCCGTCAGCGAATCCCTCAGACGGTTCTCATTGCCGTCCTCGTCGGTTCCGTCGATGCGGAAGCCGCCGTTGCGGTCACGGTCGAAATTGGCTGATGTCTCGCCATAGGCGCCGTTGGCGGGCTTTGCCGAGGATGCGCCGGGGCTGTCGGCATAGGGCCAGCCGTCATCAAGATTGCGCTCCTCGTAGTCGCGATAATCTTCTTCGCGTGAAATGGTGCTCTTGTCGTCGGTCTTCGGCATGATCGTCCTCCTTCAAGGTCATGCTCAAAGAACGCTCATCGGCTGGATTGGTTCGTGGAAGTTTTATGAAATTAGCGGGCGGCCTTTTCCCATTTGCGGATCAGCCGGTCGCGCTTGAGCTTGGAGAGGCGCTGCAGCCAGAAGATACCATCGAGCTGGTCGATCTCATGCTGGATGCAGATGGCGAGAAAACCATCTGCGTTTTCCTCCTTCGTCTCGCCGGTCACCGTCTGATAGCGGAAACGGATTGCGCCGGGCCGGATAACCTCCTCTGTCGCGCCGGGCATGGAGACGCTGCCTTCCATCTGGCGCAAGGTTTCCGCCGAAGACGAGAGGATTTCCGGATTGACATAGGTGCGCACGCCGTCGGCCTTGCTGAGTTCGATCACCACCACCCTTTGGAAGATGCCGATATGGGCCGCCGTGATGCCGACGCCGGGTGCGGCCCGCATGGTGTCCAGGAGATCGCCCGCAAGGCTCTGCAGATCGCCGTCGAAGGCGCTGACAGGTGCGCAGACTGTTTTCAATCCGGGATGCGGATAGCGCAGGATCGGGCGGATCGTCATGTTTTCATAAGCTCCTGATATTCGGGTTGCGGAAACTATCGTCGCAACGGCGCATTGTCATCCGCAGACATGGTTTTGGACGCTAGACGCAAGGAGCCAATTCGGTTAGCAGGGACGGGGACTTATGCTGCCGGAACGGCTGGCGGGGTTCGTTTATCCGCTTGTTGACAATGCCTTTTCCGCCGCCATTCTCGAACGCGGCAGGAAAGCCGTAACTGTTATGATCCTGGATGCGAGGCGCAAATGACGGCAAGCGAAGAAGACGAACGCATCCGCAAGCGTCCGGAGGACGAAGACGCCGACATCTATGACGAGGACGGCAACGTTCGCAGCGATTTTCTAGCGCTGCTCGGTGCGGCAATCGCTGATCGCGACACGATTTTCCTGCGCCAGAATGTGGCGCGCCTGCACGAATCGGAAATCGGCGACCTGCTCGAAGCGATCCAGCCGGATCAGCGCCTGGCGCTGGTGCGCCTGCTCGGCGACGACTTCGACATGACGGCGTTGACCGAGGTGGATGAAGCGATCCGCCGTGAGATTGTCGATCAGATGCCGAACGAGCAGATCGCCGCGGCGATCGGCGATCTCGATTCGGACGATGCCGTCTACATTCTCGAGGATCTCGATCAGGAAGACCGGGACGAGATTCTCGCCCAGTTGCCGTTCACCGAGCGGGTGCGGCTTCGCAGAGCGCTCGACTACCCCGAGAGCTCGGCCGGCCGGCGCATGCAGACTGAGTTCGTCGCGGTGCCGCCGTTCTGGACTGTCGGGCAGACGATCGACTATATGCGCGAGGAGGAGGACCTGCCTTACTCCTTCACACAGATTTTCGTCATCGATCCGACCTTCAAGCTGCTCGGCGCCGTCGATCTCGACCAGATCCTGCGCACCAAGCGGCAGAACAAGATCGAAGTGATCATGCGGGAGACGAACCACCCGATCCCGGCCGAGATGGACCAGGAAGAGGCGGCACAGCTCTTCGAGCAGTATGACCTTCTCTCAGCCGCCGTCGTCGACGAGAACGAACGTCTGGTGGGCGTGCTGACCATCGACGACGTGGTCGACGTTATTCACGAAGAAGCCGACGA
Organism: Rhizobium sp. 01N424; assembly: GCF_056399485.1. Lineage (NCBI taxonomy): Bacteria > Pseudomonadati > Pseudomonadota > Alphaproteobacteria > Hyphomicrobiales > Rhizobiaceae > Rhizobium > Rhizobium sp. 01N424. Next base: position 62,102 of record NZ_JBFTRK010000008.1, on the reverse strand, counting down.
GGACATCAAGCGCCTCGGCGGTGTCGGCGACGAAGAGCTGTCGGATAATGTCATCTCGACGGTTCGTTCGCGCTTTCTCTGGCTGCTGATCAATCTCGGCACGGCGATGCTGTCTGCCAGCGTCATCGGGCTGTTCGACGGCTCGATCGAGAAGATGATCGCGCTGGCGGTGCTGATGCCGATCGTCGCCTCGATGGGCGGCAATGCCGGCACGCAGACGATGACGGTGACAGTGCGGGCGCTCGCGACCCGCGATCTCGACATTTACAACGCCGGCCGCATCATCCGCAGGGAAGCGACCGTCGGCGTCATGAACGGGGTGATTTTCGCAACGATTATGGGGGCGATTGCCGGCACCTGGTTCCACGATTATCAGCTCGGCATGGTGATCGGCGCGGCGATGATCATCAACCTGATTGCCGCGGCATTGGCGGGCATCCTTTTGCCGCTGCTTCTGGACAAGGTCGGCGCCGATCCTGCCATCGCCTCGTCGGTTTTCGTGACGACGGTCACCGACTGTACGGGCTTCTTCGCGTTCCTGGGGATTGCGACCTGGTGGTTTGCCATTTAACCACGCTGCCCTGCCGAAATTGACTATTACGTAAAAGTCAATATTATTGGCGGGAGAGAGTGGGAATCTGATGCCTGTGAACAAGTATTATAGCATAACGGAGCTGACGCGCGAATTCGGTGTGTCGACGCGCACGCTTCGCTTCTATGAAGATGAAGGTCTGATCCATCCGGAGCGCCGCGGCCGTACCCGGCTTTTCCGCCAGGCTGACCGCAGGCTCATCCAGGAAATCCTGCGCGGCCGGCGCATCGGTTTCACCATCGCCGAGATCCGCGAGATCATCACCGTCTACAAGGAGCCGCCGGGGGAACTCGGTCAGCTGAAGCTCTTGATGAAACGCGTCGATGAAAAGCGCGAGGATCTGCGCCAGAAGCGTAAGGATATCGACGACACGCTGGCGGAACTCGACAATATCGAGGAATCCTGCCTCGGCCGGCTGGCCGAAATCGGCGTCGGCACCTGAGCCGCTATTGCGGTTCGGACGGAAGCGCCTTGATGCTGCATTGATTGGCGATCGTCTGCACCCGGTCGTCGTCAGCCTTGACGATCCCCGTGTGGAAGGGCTCCAGCAGCTTTTGCCCCTGCATTTCGGTCAGCGTGCATTCGCAATAGACCTGACATGACTTGGCATCCATGCCCTGGCACCAGCCAGGATTGCATTGGCGCATGTGGATTTCGGCGAGATCGGGCTTTGCCGGTGGCATGACGAAGGTCATTGCGTAAGCGATGGCGATCAGCACCGGCTGGTGGATCAGATAAAATGCCAGGCTGTGGCGCCCGCCGCGTGCCAGCAGCGAGCCGCCGGTCCCAAGTGCGGCAAGCTTCTGCGGCAGGCTGGTACGCAGGGCGATCAGCGCCAGCGTCAAGCCTGACATATAGGCGGCGGCCCAGGGAAAGATCGGCACATAATCGTTCGAGCGCGGCGGCATGTCGGTAAGACCGATCCACCAGAGCAGCGGCTGGTTGAACGATGCCGAGCGGAGCATGCCGGGCGCAACAAAGGTATCGGCGATCCAGGCGGCGACCAGGGCGATCGTCACGAGGGCGGTGACGAAGAGTGGCAGGCGCGCGAAGACCACGCCCACCAGCGTCATCGCCGCCATGCAGTGGAGGATGCCGAAGAATATCCACTCGCCGGGCATGGCGATGCGCGTTGCGACGGAGATCAGCAGTGCAGCGCCTGCAATCATCGCGAAGCGCTTCCAGAACGATGGCCAGCGGATGCCTGCCTGGCTCGACAGCGCCATGCTGAGCCCGGCGATGAACAGAAATGTGGTGGCGATGGCACGGGCATAGAGCTTCAGCCAGCCGGTCTCTGCGGTTCCGGGCGCCAGATAGCCCATGAACTCCAGGTCCCAGCTGAAATGGTAGGTTGCCATGGCGATCAGGGCGGCGCCGCGCAATGTATCGAGGAGGCCGATCCGGGGCGGCTGCGCCGGGCTGCCGTTGCTGTCAGCCATCATCGTCATTCACTGTCTCCCGGACAAATCACCGTCGCCGTTTTGCGCTGGGTCGCGGGGAATAGGAGAAAGGTGGAGATTTGATGGCGGCGACACATCCATGATCGCCAGCCGCGCCTCCGAAAAGAACTGCCTGCGCGTCAGCACGAAGACGACGGTCGCCGTCGTTACCATGAAAACGTAAGCGTTGACGAACCAGCCGAGATAGCCGATCGACAGGAAGATCGCCCGCAGGCCTTCGTTGAAATGGCCGCCGGCGATGATGTTCATGCGGATGACACGCTCGGCGGCGCGCTCCGCGGCATAGACGTCGGTCTCCGTGTCGCGCATCATCGGGATCGCGCCGAACAGGATGGTGCAGTAGTTGAAGAGCCGGTAGGACCAGCCGAACTTGAAGAAGGCATAGGCGAACAGTCCCGCCAGGCCGCCGACCTTGAGTTCGAAGCTTACGTGGCTGCCGCCGAAGACATAAGGCAGGTCGGCGAAGATGGCGCTGACCTTGTCGGTAGCGCCGAGCAGGGCAAAGCAGCTACCGATCGCGAAGATCGAGGTCGAGGCGAAGAAGGCCGTGCCGTTCTGCAGACCGGCCATGATCTGGGTGTCGATCATCTTCAGGTCGCGGCGCAGCGAATTGTAGATCCACTCGCGGCGGCGCTCGCCCATCGCATGCGTCAGACTGGTGCGCCCGAAGAAGGTCCGGCCGCGGAGAAGCCAGGAATAGCCGAGCCAGGACACGGCAAAGAAGGCAAGCGCAGTATAGTCCGCAAGCGTAAGCATCGATGATTCAACCCCTTGGTCTCCGGCGCCACTCTACATATGCCATGCGATGCTGCAATGACCGGGGACGGCGGCCTGAAGCGATTTCCAGTGGCGCGGCCTTTCGCAAAGCACCGACAGGCATTAAATCCTTCTGCAGCAGTGTCGCGCCGGTCAAACGCGATGTCGGTTCGCCGCGCGCGGCAAGTTGCTCCCGGGGATAGTCTCGGTGCAGTTCATTATTGGGAAGCAGGCATGTTCCTTTCGGTATTCGATGTTTTCAAGATCGGTGTCGGGCCTTCGAGCTCGCATACGATGGGGCCGATGTCGGCTGCCAACCGCTTCCTCGACCTCATTCTGTCGAACGAGTGGCCGCGCCCGACATCAGGCGCGCAGGTCGCGTCGATCAAGGCCAGCCTGCATGGCTCGCTCGCCTATACCGGGATCGGTCACGGAACGGGCAGGGCGGTGATCCTTGGCCTGATGGGCGAGGCGCCAGATAGCGTCGATCCCGACAAGATGGACGGCATCATCGACCAGGTGGAGCGCTCCGGCCGCATCACGCCGCCCGGCCATCCCGCCTATTTCTTCCTGCCGAAGAACGACCTGGTCTTCGACAAGAAGCAGACGCTTCCCGGCCATGCGAACGGCATGATCTTTTCCGCCTTCGACAAGGACGACCGGCTACTGCTGCGCCGCATCTACTACTCGGTCGGAGGCGGTTTCGTGGTCACCGATACCGAACTCGAGCAGATGCGCGCCAAGAAGAAGGCAGCGCCCGGTGCGACCAAGGTGCCCTATCCCTTCGCCACTGCTGCCCAGATGCTGGAGATGGCCGATCGCTCCGGGCTCACCATTGCGCAGATGAAGCGCGCTAATGAGGAGAGCCAACGCAGCCGTGAGGAGCTCGATGCCGGTCTCGACCGGATCTGGGATGCGATGCGCTCCTGTATCGAGCGAGGGCTTAAGGTCGATGGCATCATGCCTGGTGGCCTCAAGGTTCGCCGCCGGGCGCGGCAGATCCACGACAAGCTGCAGGAAGAATGGCGCAGCAACCGCATCAACCCGCTGCTCGCCAACGATTGGCTGAGCGTCTATGCCATGGCGGTCAACGAGGAGAATGCCGCGGGCGGCCGCGTTGTCACGGCGCCGACCAACGGCGCTGCCGGCGTCATTCCGGCGACCATCCGCTACTACGAGCATTTCCACGACGACTGGGACCAGAACGGTATCCGCGACTACCTGCTGACGGCAGCAGCCGTTGGCGGCATCATCAAGCACAATGCCTCGATCTCCGGCGCTGAAGTCGGCTGTCAGGGCGAGGTGGGTTCGGCGGCTGCGATGGCGGCTGCGGGGCTTGCCGCGGTCATGGGCGCGACACCGGCCCAGATCGAAAATGCCGCCGAGATCGCGCTCGAGCATCACCTTGGCATGACCTGCGATCCGGTTGCAGGCCTCGTCCAGGTTCCCTGTATCGAGCGCAACGCCTTGGGTGCCGTTAAGGCAGTGACGGCGGCCTCGCTGGCGGTCAAGGGAGACGGTCAGCATTTCGTTCCGCTGGACGCCTGTATCGAGACGATGCGCCAGACGGGATACGACATGAGCGAGAAATACAAGGAAACCTCCACCGGAGGTTTGGCCGTCAACGTCGTGGAATGCTGAGTTTGTGGACTTCGGGCCGGTAGCGCTTGACGCTGCCGGTCAAAAGGATTTCAACAGCCAGCATGGCATTGCATCTCATCAAATTGTGCGTTGGCGCCGACTCCATCGAGGATCTGCGCGAATGGGTCGCTGAACGTTCTCTGCGGGCGATTGCCGCCGGTATCGAGCCCCACTCCATCCACACCACCCGCATGGTGCCGAAGCGCGTCGATGAACTTCTCGACGGCGGCTCGCTCTATTGGGTGATCAAGGGGCAGGTGCAGGCGCGCCAGAAGCTGCTGGGTATCGAGACCTTCACGGATGGCGAGGGCATCGGCCGCTGCCATCTCATTCTCGGACCGGAGGTCATCGAGACATCTGTTCAGCCGAAGCGGGCGTTCCAGGGCTGGCGTTATTATCCGGAAGAGGACACGCCGCGCGACCTGATGAGCCTCGGCGCCGGTATTGCTGAAATGCCCGCGGACTTGCGCCGCGAGCTTTCGGAACTCGGATTGCTCTAGATAATCAGCGAAGCCGCAGAGTAACCGGCGACGTGCCTTCCGGGCAGGTGACGTGCAGGTGGATGCGGGCCTCAGGCTGCTGGTAGCGCCAGGCGCGGGCGCCATGGGTCAGCAGAAGATTGATCAGATCCTTGGTCTTGGCTGATTTGGTCGCGCGCGGCCGCCCGATCTCGGCGAGGCGCAATGCAGCCTCATGAAGCGGGTGCAGGCCGATGCGGGCCGGCTTGCCGGTTGCGCGTCCTTCGGGCGGAAAGCCCGGTACATTTCCATTGATCGCCATAATATTCCCCGTACGCACTAACAATCGAGGTCACGAACTTCGACCAGAACCGCGAACACCGGTTCGGCCGTCTGCGGTGCCGTCAGAAACAGGACTGGCGGCACCGAGTGTCTCACTGGGCAGCGGCCCAGCACTTGACGCCTGCGCGCTTCAGCGCCTTGCAGGCATTGACCGCGTCGCGCTGGTCGTCGAAACCACCGAAGCGGGCACGGTAAATCTGTTCGCCGTCATTGGCATAGGCGACAGCGAAAGGTTTGGCCGAGCTCAGCGCCTTGCCGCCTTTGGTCTTGGCGTTCTGCAGCAGATCCATCGCTGCATCCTTGCTGGACGAGACGCCGATCTGGACAACCCAGCCGGACGGACCCTTTTCGGTGACAGGTGCAGGCGTCGCAGCAGCCTTTGCCGCAGGGACGGAAGCCGTGGTCAGCTGATCGACGGAATTGTCGTCAGGCTGTTCCGGCATATAGGCAGGCGCCGGCGTGGGGACGGCAACCGAACCCTTGATCGCAACGGTCTTGACCTTTGTCGGCGACGGCATTTCGGCTGGCTGCTGAGCGGCGACCAGCGGGTTTTCCGTCTTTACCGCAGGTGTGTCGGTGTAAGCGGTCGCCGCAGCGGCAACTTCGTAGCGTGCAGCCGGAGCCGGAGCTGTGTGCGGCAATTCGATCTCGGAGGCAGCAGCGACCGGAACTTCAGCTGCCGGGGCAGGTGCCCGCGTCGGAGCCGGTTCGGCGATCAGCTTGGTACCGCCGCGTGTCGAAGCCTTCGGCAGATAGGTAGCGATCAGCTTGCGCATCTGGTTGTCGCGGGCAGGGGTAGAGGCACCACCCATGACCACGCCGACGATCGAGCGGCCGTCGTCCTGCACGGAGCTGACGAGATTGAAGCCTGCAGCGCGGGTATAGCCGGTCTTGATGCCGTCGACGCCGCGCACGGAACCGACGAGGCGGTTGTGGCTGCGGATCGTGCGGGTACCGAACTTGAAGCTCTGCGTGGCGAAATAGCCGTAATATTGCGGGAAATGCTGGCGAAGCGCGATGCCGAGGCGGGCCTGGTCACGGGCCGTCGTCATTTGCGCAGTGTTCGGCAGGCCGTTGGCGTTGCGATAGGTGGTGCGGGTCATGCCGAGCGCATGGGCTTTGGCCGTCATCATCTGTGCGAAGCGGTCTTCGCTGCCACCACCGATCATCTCGCCAAGCGCGGTTGCCGCATCGTTGGCGGACAGCGTCACGAGGCCGAGAATGCCCTGTTCGACTGTGATCGAACCGCCGGCGCGGACGCCGAGCTTGGTCGGTGCCTGTGCGGAAGCGTGCGGGGAGAAGGGAACGCGGGTATCGAGCGAAATGCGGCCCTGCTCCAGCGCCTCGAAGGTCATGTAGAGGGTCATCATCTTGGTCAGCGATGCCGGATACTGAAGACGGTCGGCGTTCTCGCTGTAGAGAACGTTACCGGTCTTCGCATCCACGACGATGCCGGCATATTTCGGATTGGCTGCTTCCGCTTCCGCGGTAACCGATTCGGCAAGAAACGCCGTCGTGGCGATCGCAAGTGCCGCAAGCATCTTCACCAGGAAATTGCCGGACCGCGACGGATGTACGGAGGAGACTGACCTTGACACTATTTCACTCTTCGCTTGCATTTCTGATGTTTTTGAACCGGACCGCACGCCCCTCCGCGGCGATCGTTGACTACGGACGTTACCGGGGCTGAGTTACCAATCCGTTTATGATTAATCGTTTCTTTCGCCAGTCAGCCGCGTTTTAGCGGCTTGTCGCAGAACGGGTCGCGAGGCGCGCCTCCACAAAAGAGCGAATAGCGGCATCAATATGGTCCCAATCGTTCAAATGACGGCTGGAGAATCGGTAAAGCACGCTCAGATCCTTGCCGACCTTGATGTCGCGCTGGCAGTCGCCGCTGGTGGCGAGCTCGGGCGATTCGGGCAGGATGCAGCGAACGGCATAGTCGGCCGTATTCGGGCGCTCTGCGGTCAGCAGAACTTCTCCGGTGTAACCTGCGTCGGCGCGCAGGTGATGGAGCGTCAGGCCATCGGCATAGGGCTTGGCAATACCGTCCATCAGATGGGCGTAGATCGGTTCGATTCGCCCGGACATGTCGCGCGACATCGTGCTTTGGGTGATCTGCAGGAAGATGAGGCCGGCCGACTGGGCGACGTCGTCGAAGCGTTCGCGGTCGTTCTTCGTGTAGCCCTGCATTTCCGGCCAGGTCAGATACAAGTCGGCGCGCTCGGCGACGCCGGCACGGCGCTGGCTCGGGAAGCGAATCGTATTTTCCGAAAGGTTGAGCGTGTCGCGGCCGATCGTGATGCTGACGGCCTGGGTGCTGTCGCTATTGCCTGCCAGCGTGATGTGCCGGCCAAACCAGCGGCCGCCGAGGCTGATCGCAATGGTGAGGACAGCAAGAACGGCGACGGCGGCGGTCACGCGGATCAGGAAGCCACTGGAGAGGATCGGGCTTTCGTCGACTGCGGCGGCATTGGGGGCGAGATGGCTCATGGCGGCTCTTCAGTCGTTGACCGCCGCAAGAAAAACGTGAGCCGCCGGTGCCTGGATGAATCTGACGCCATCATCAGGCGAGGGTGGTTAATATCGCATTAACCAAGGAGATGCGGAAGGCCCGATAAAGGGCGAGCCGCTCCCGGGACAGCGGGAGCGGCTCTGGGGCGCCGGTCGGGGACGGGGATGCGGGGGACTGACCGGTGCCTGGCTATGGTGCCGGAAAATCCCGGCAGGTCTCTTACTTCACGCTGCCGACGGCAACCGCACGGCCATCCTGAAGCTTCATCCAGCGATTCGGATCATCCGAAGACTGGCGCTTGAGGTAGGTGTATTCGGTATCGGCCCAGAGCATGACCTTGTTGCGCATGTTATCGAGAATGAAGTCGCCGTGGTCGGTGCGGACGGTTAGGACGGCGTGGCCTTCGCCATTCGGCTGCAGCACCACGGTCATCAGGAGGTCGGACGGCGAGACGCCGGCATCGATCAGCAGCTTGCGCTTCAAGAGCGCATAGTCCTCACAGTCGCCGACGGTACGCGGGTAGGCCCAGCGCTCTTCCACACCGTAGATCTCCATGTCGGTCATCGGCTGGATCGACGAGTTGACCTGATAGTTGATCTTCAGGATATCCTTCCAGCGTGCTTCGGTGAGAAGCAGCGGGCCGGCGTCCCCGGCGGGATTGCTGCAATCGGCCGGATTTTCCTTGCAGAACTGATAGGCGCCGATCGGTGGGCTAGCGTTGCCTGCAAGCGTCATGCTGCCGGGCGCCGCCTGTCCTGTGCCCGTCATCGTGATCATCATGATACTGGCGAAAATGCCGCTCTTGATTGCGTTGAACATTGTCTCTGCCGTCTCCCCGTTTGTTGAGGTGACAATGACATCGACGTTTTTATCCGGCGCAAAATTACGTAGTCAAATTAAGTGCTTAGTTGATTCAAAAGCGGAGAAAACTTGAACGATATTTGAATCGAATACGCATAAAAACCGCAGAAAATTTGCGGCAAATTCGATTAAAATTGCAGCTATTCCCGATACGGGTTCTGTGCCGGAATGGCGCTATTCCGGGGTAAAAGTTAACGGCGGGGTGTTCCGGATTGTGGCTTGTTATCGCGTTGTTAACGCTGCCTTGCCGGCTGACCTTGCCGGACCAGATGCAAGATCGTTGACATAAGGGCGCAAAAAGCGCCGAATTGGCAGGTTTTCGTCCGATTCCGGCGAAAATTATTTTTCGAGAAAATGCAGAAATTTTGCCGCCGCATCGACGATAGCAGCGGCGATGGCGCTGTTGTCGAGGGAATGAGCGGCATTTTCGACGATGACGAGCTCGGCTTCGGGCCAGGATTGGGCCAGTTCCCATGCGGTGGTCAACGGCGCCTCAAGGTCAAACCGGCCCTGGATCAGCGTTGCGGGTATGCCCTGAAGCTTGCAGGCATCGGCGAGCAGCTGCCGGTCCTTCAGCCAGGCGCCGTGATGGAAGTAGTGCGTCACGATCCGCGCACGCATCAGCAGATAGCGCGGATCGGCCCACCGACGCGGCATGCCGTTCGGATCGGCAAGCAGGACAGACGCGGCCTCCCACCGGTGCCAGGCCACGGCGGCGGCCTGGCGCAGATCGAGATCCGGGCCGTTCAGCATCGCGAAATAGGCCGCGAGTGGTCCGCGATCACGGAGGCTGTGTGGAATGGCCTCGATGAAATGTGCATAGTCAGCGGGGAAGAAGCGGGCCATGCCGCTACACAGCCAGTCGATCTCGGAGCGGCGTGTCGTGGTGACGCCGGCGAGAATCATGCCTGCGACGTGTTGCGGGTGACGCTGTCCGTAAGCAAGCGCGAGCGTGGTACCCCAGGAGTTGCCAAATAGGACCCAGCGCCCGACACCGAGATATTCGCGGAGGCGTTCGATATCGGCGATCAAATGCCAGGTGGTGTTGGCGGCAAGATCGCAATCCGGATCGGCCGCATTCGGCAGGCTGCGGCCGCAATTACGCTGATCGAAAAGGATGATCCGGTATGCCGATGGATCGAAATAGCGTCTGGACGCAGCCGAGCACCCCGAGCCCGGGCCGCCATGCAAAAAGACAACGGGCAGTCCATCCGGATCTCCGCAGCATTCAAAGTAGAGCTGGTTACCGTCGCCGGTATCCAGCATGCCGTGATCGTACGGTTCGATTTCAGGAAAAAGCTGAGACATCAAGAAAGCCGCCTTCTTGCGAGGCGGCCTTGATCGTCGATGGCGATGACAGAAGGATGACGCCTAGAGGAATTCGCGTAGCGTATCGCGAGATTGCAGCGACAGGAACTCGAGCGCCACGCCTTCCGAGAAATGGCGCACCACGCGGCCGCGCATGTTGCCGAGGCGGATCGCTGTGCCGAGCGGTGGCCGGGCCTCGACGTCGACGGCAGCGCCCGACAGCGAAAGGTCCATGATACGGCAGACATAGCGCGTGCCGTCTTCGAGCGTCAGTTCGCTCTTGGTTTCGCGCGGTGTCAGACGGTCGTGGCGGCGGTCTTCCGGCAGGCCTAGCTCATGCTTGTTGGCGAGCCAGGTCAGCTGTGCCGCAAGCTTCTCGCGCTTCCGTTCCGTTGCGTTGATCGACATGGTGAAGCCGCGGGCATCGACGGTCTGCACATGGCCTTCGACACGGCCGAGATGGTCGATATAGGCGACGACACGTTCGTTGGCGCGCGGGCGGCCGGGGCAGGTAACGTACATGTCGCCTGGCGACATGTCGATGACCATGCATTCGAACTCTTCGTAGTTCGCAAGCATCAGCCGGCCCTGCATATTGATCGGCACGCGCTGAAAAACACCCTGTTCAGGGCGCGGCGCTCTCTGCGTCTGAGCTTGCTGGAACGAGTGCATGAAAGCGCTTCTTTATAAAATGATATAGTGCGATCTTTACCCGCAACACCTTAACAGAAGGTTGTCTGACGACCTCACATTGCAGCTTCTGGCAAGCATCCGATCTGTATCGTTTCGAGACGCTTCAGCGGGCAGGTGAACCACTGCGGAACGAGGAAACGACGCGCCCCAGAATCGCGCCCAGACCATGCGATCTTGCGGGTTTGGTGCTCACCTGCCAGCCTGCTTCGGCACTGGCGTCGCCCTGGAAATTCCGCAGCGCGCGGCAGCGGTCGAGCACCAGGAAATCGAGCGGCACGACTTCTAGCCAGCTGGCGACAGTGGTGGCGGCGATGACGCCGAACAGGCGTTCGCAGTGGCCGTCGTCGGATCGCAGCGGCATCAGCGCGATCTCGAAGGCTGCGCGGTGGCCGGCGGTGCTGTAACCCGTTACGTTGAGCAGTGCCGGCATCGCATGGCGCATGGCGCCGGCCAGCGTGGCTTCGATGGTGTTGCCATATCCTTCGCCGAACAATGCCGAGAAGCTTTCGTCGCGCAGATCCTGACCGAAAAGATCGGAAATCTTGGCGCCGGCCAGCCTGAAGGTGACCGGGCCTTCGGCGCTGATCTCCAGTATGAAGAGGCTGGGCAGCATGTGACCCAAAGTGGACGGTTCCAGTTCGGATTTCAGCGGCGCGTCCCGGGTGCCGCGCAAACGGTTCCAGTAGTCGTAAACATCGATGATGGTGTGATGACGCACGGTGCACCCAATCTGTTTCATTACAGTCCAGAATCAGGCCGTCATGGCCTGCTTAGGTGTTATCCTGCTGGTTTCATGCCAAGTCGGGCCTGTTAAGGTTAAAGAAGAGTTTCGATTGCCCGTCCCGCCTGTCCGTGGGAGATGTCTTGTCATCGCTTCGGAAACGAAGTTCAGCACGAAAGACTTATCGGGCACGGGGTTATCCCGGGGGACGCTCGGCCGCCGTCCGGTTCTGCCGGACGGCTTTTTTTTTGCCCGACGCTCCTGTAAGGCTGTGGCCTCGAAATATGAGGGTACAGATGGACGAGCAATCGCCGGAGCGGCAGACGAACGGTGAGGAACGGGTGCAGGCCAAGCGCGAACCGGTCTTCAATCTGCCAGGCATTCTCGTTGCAACACTCGCCCTTCTTGCCGCTATTTACGCCGTGCAGACGCTGGTCCTGCCGGATCAGGCGGTCGAGTGGCTGCTCCTCACCTTCGGCTTCATCCCCGCGCGCTACGTGATTCCGCTGTCGGAACAGGGGCTGCAGTGGCTGTGGAGCCCGGTAACCTATTCGCTGCTGCACGGAAGCATCGAGCATATCCTGTTCAACGGCCTGTGGCTGATGGCCTTCGGCGCGCCGGTGATCCGGCGGATCGGTATCGGCCGCTATCTGACCTTCTGGTTCCTCTCGTCGATCGCTTCGGCAGCGTTGCATGCCGCATTGAACTGGGGCGATCCGACGCTGCTGATCGGCGCGTCCGGCGTGATTTCTGGCCTGATGGGCGCAGCCTGCCGGTTTGCCTTTCCTGCCGATGCGCGTCCGGGTCGGCCGGCGCATCTCAATCCGCGGCTTTCGATCGCGCAGACGTTCCGCAGCCGCACGGTGATCGCCTTCACATTGTTCTGGCTGTTCGGCAACGCGCTGATCGCCGTCGGCGTGCCGCTGATCGGCGACGGTAGCCAGGCGATCGCCTGGGACGCCCATATCGGCGGCTTCGTCTTCGGCTTCTTCCTGTTTCCGTTGTTCGACCGTGCACTACCGCCTTCGGACGAAGGTCAGGACGAGCCGTCCGTATTGCAATCCTGATCGTTGAAGTGCACCATTCCAACTGATCCGCGTTGGGAGGAGAGACCGTCGCGGATGCCTGTGATCCAGTAAAGTGTATCCACTTACGACATAGGAGGTTGCTGATGTCCAACACAGTAAAAGCCATACTCGACCTGAAGGGCCGCGACGTCGTGACGGCTGGTCCGAACACCACCGTTGCCGAAGCCGCCAAGGTGCTCAGCCAGAAAAAGATCGGCGCGATCGTCATCGTCGGCGTGCAGGGCAAGATTTCCGGGATATTTACCGAACGCGACGTCGTTCATGCGATCGCCAAATCCGGCAAGGACTGTCTCGATCAGCCGGTCGCCTCGATGATGACCTCGAAAGTGTTCCGCTGCCACGAGGATTCGACCGTCAACGAACTGATGGAGCTGATGACCAGCAAGCGCTTCCGGCATGTGCCTGTGGAGAGCAACGGCAAGCTCAGCGGCATCATTTCGATCGGTGACGTGGTGAAAACGCGTATTGCAGCTGTCGAGCGCGAGGCCGAGGAGATCAAGGCCTATATCGCAGGGTAGGCGCGGGGCCGGCCATTACGCGTGGCCGGCAAAAGCTTCCTGCATTCGCTTCAGTTCGGGAAGCCTCAACGAGGCTTCCTGGTAACCGCGCTCGATTGCCTCGCCGGCGCGATGGAACTCCGAAAGCCCGATATCGCTCAGCCGCGGGTGCAGCGAAATATCCGGCGGGTCGCCCGCCAGGCGGGCGCGTGAAATTCTATCCTGAATGATGTTGAAGGCCTGCACCATGACGCCGGTCATGCCGAGGCGCGTATATGGTGTTTCCTCGCGCTTCTGCATTTCCTGCACCGTCAGCCCGGCATTGTGCTTGACGACGGCGGAGCGGCCGAAGAGGTCGTAGTTGAGATTGACCGCGCAGACGAGCGGCTGTTCGTAGCTGCGGCAGACGGAGACCGGCACTGGATTGACGAGGGCACCATCGACCAGTGTCCGGTTGTTGCTGCGGATCGGCTCGAAGATGCCGGGCAGGGCGTAGGAAGCGCGCAGCGCCGTGATCAGCGAACCATTGGAGATCCAGACCTCGTGACCGGTATTGACCTCCGCCGCGACGGCGACGAACGGACGGTCGAGATCCTCGATATTCAGGCCTTCCAGATGCTCGGCCATGCGCTTCGTCAGCCGCATGCCGCCGAACAGGCCGCTGCCGCCGATCGTCAGATCAAGCAGGCTGGCGATACGGCGCATGGTGAGCGAACGGGCGAATTCTTCGAGTTCGTCGAGCTTTCCGGCAAGATAGCAACCGCCGACAAGGGCGCCGATCGAGGTGCCGGCGATCATGCCGATCTCGATGCCGGCTTCATCCAACGCTCGCAACACGCCGATATGGGCCCAGCCACGCGCGGCGCCGCCGCCGAGCGCGAGAGCGATCTTGGCTTTCTTCTGTGGTGGTGGTGGGGAGATCGTAGGAACTGTCATATCGGGCAATGTGGAAGACGAACCGGAATCGGATTGGCCAGCTTCAGAGCCCTGACGGTGCAAACTCCAGTTCAGCATGGCTTGCCTCCTCCCGGCAGAACACTCTGTGTTTTCGAAGTGTGTTCCTCTTCCCTTTCCAAATCGTATATAGAGGGCTGATCTGTCCCTATAAGAGGCAAATGCCGCCGTTTTGCGCTATTTCTTATAGACGTCAGCGGGATCGAAATGGCGCTCGTCATCGACGATGTCGAGCATCGGCTTTCCATCCTGCAACGATACGGTCCGGTAAAAGCATGAACGGCGGCCAGTATGGCATGTCGCATCGTGACCGGCGACCTCTACTTTCAGCCAGATGACATCCTGATCGCAATCGGTACGGATCTCCCTGACCGTTTGGATATTGCCCGACGTTTCACCCTTCATCCACAATTTGCCGCGCGAACGGCTGAAGTAGTGCGCCTTGCCTGTCTGGATGGTGAGCGCCAGCGCCTGCGCGTTCATATGTGCGACCATCAGGAGCTCTCCGTCCTGAACGTCGGTCACGATCGCAGTAATCAATCCGCGATCATCGAAGCGCGGGGTGAAATCCCCCGCGTCCTCGAGCTCGGATTTGTCGTCTGAAGGCGCGTTGAAGGCGAATGGCGTCATCGATCGGCTCTCTTTGTGAAGCCGGTATCAGCGGCCCCGTACCATGGACATGAATCGCGCCTGGTCGGCAGGTTCGGACTTGAAGGTCCCAGTAAAGGTTGTCGTCAATGTGGTCGAACCCTGCTTCTGCACACCGCGCATGGCCATGCACATATGTTCGGCTTCGATCATGACCGCGACGCCGCGCGGACGCAACGTCTCATCGATCGACTTGGCGATCTGCGCCGTCATGGTTTCCTGCGTCTGCAGGCGCCGGCCGAAGATTTCGACGACACGGGCGATCTTCGACAGGCCTAGGACCTTGCCGTCAGGCATATAGGCGACATGCGCCTTGCCGATGATCGGCACCATGTGGTGTTCGCAATGCGAGAAGAATGGAATGTCCTTGACGAGGACCATGTCATCGTAGCCGGCAACCTCTTCAAAGGTGCGGCCGAGCACGTCCTCGGCATCCATATCATAGCCGGCAAAGAGTTCGCGATAGGCCTTGGCCACGCGCGAGGGGGTGTCGAGCAGGCCTTCACGCGCCGGATCGTCACCGGCCCAACGCAGCAGCGTGCGGACGGCGTCTTCGGCTTCTTTCTGGCTCGGGCGGTTGGAATCGCGGCTGTTCTGCGGAAAATTCTTTACGATGGCGTCCATACTGTTCAAGTCTCCTGATCCGCTCGAATGCGGATCGTCTTTCGGACTCGCCAACTGGTATCCCCTGTCAGGAATGTTGCACCTTTGGCAGGCTCCGGGGCTTTCAGGGCGTCGCCCATCCGGCACGGTTTCCCAATCAATCTTACCGGAGGCCATTGCTTTTTCATGGCCCTCGAACGACATACATATAGGAAGACAGCGTCTTCATGTAAGTATGCTAACACGAGACGGTGCGTTTTTTGTTTAAGATACAATGACCACCGAATGAGCCGGTCCACAGCGATCTGGGGCGGAATTGACCATGGACGAGATCTACAACAGCAAAATCCTGGAATTTGCCGGCAATATTGCGCGGATCGGCAGCCTCGAGGACGCCGATGCCAGCGCCCAAGCGCATTCGAAGCTATGCGGTTCGAAGGTGAAGATCTGGCTGAAAATGGATGGCGATACCGTCAGCGATTTCGCCCATGACGTCAAAGCCTGCGCGCTCGGGCAGGCGTCCTCGTCGGTCATGGCGCGCCATGTCGTCGGCGCCACCGCAGGCGAACTGCGCAAGGCGCGCCAGGATATGCTCGACATGCTGAAGGCCGATGGCGACGGACCCGAGGGCCGCTTCGAGGAAATGCGCTATCTGCGCCCGGTCAGGGATTACAAGGCGCGGCACGCCTCGACGATGCTGACCTTCGACGCCGTCGTCGATGCCATCGGCCAGATCGAGGCGAAGCGCGCCGAGATGGTGGAAGCCTGAGGCGATGTGCGAGTTCTGCTCCCTGCAGCATGACGACGAAGACGAGGGCGGCGCGGCCCCTGCTCCGCAGAAGGCCAAACGCTTCTCGCGCAATTATGCAGGCAACTTTCCGAAAACGCCCGGCAGGCTTGCCGGCATGGGCTTGATCCGGTTTTACCAGCTGACGCTCTCCGGCTTCATCGGCAATTCCTGCCGCCATATCCCGACCTGCTCCGAATATGGCTATGAGGCCGTCGCCCGTCATGGGCTGTGGGCTGGCGGGTGGATGACACTGTTTCGCGTCGGGCGCTGCGGGCCGGGTGGCACGAGCGGGCTCGACCCCGTACCGGAACAGCTGGAACCGCGATTCCATTGGTGGACGCCCTGGCGCTATCTCGCGTTCGGCCGGAAAGCCGCGTGACCACGTACGTCGGACTGCTGCACAGTATCGTCCTGGCGCCCGGCCGCCGGGTAGTGATGTCCGACCTGCGCGACATGGCCTCGGCGCTCGGCTACCGCAATCCACGCACACTTGTCTCGACGGGCAATATCGTCTTCGAGGCATCGGAGTCGCCAAGCGGTGACATTGAGAAAAAACTGGAGGCGGCGTTCGTCGCGCAGTTCGGCAAGCCGGTCGACATCATCGTGCGCACCGGCAAGAGCTGGCAGCGGCTGGCACGGTCCAATCCGTTTCCCGATGGCGAGGGCAGCCAGGTGATCGTTCGCGTCATGCGCAGGCCGCTCGACATATCGGCACTCGAGAAGCTGAAGGCCTATGCCGACTCCAGCCAGCGTCTGGCGCTCATCGATGGCGATCCGTGGATCGATTTCGCCGGCAAGCCCAGCGAATGGAAACTGCTTTCGGCGCTGACCACCAAGCGCATGGGGCCGGGCACGCTGCGCAACTGGAACACCGTCCGCGGTCTGGCCGAGATGCTCTGACGGGCCCTGCTTTTTCTTTACTAACAGGCCAAATCCGATTATCAGGCGGCAGCGCTTTGCGTACGGACGCAGCGCTTCATTGCAACCACCCGCATTCGTTGGCGGGACTGGACAAGGAGAATATCGATATGTCCCAATCCGTTTCCCTGACTTTCCCTGATGGCAATGTGCGCGATTTCGCTGCCGGTACGACCGGGCGCGAGGTTGCCGAATCCATTTCCAAGTCGCTTGCCAAGAAGTCCGTCGCCATTGCGATCGACGGCGTTGTGCGCGACCTTTCCGATCCCGTTGTTACGGGCAAGATCGAGATCATCACCCGCAATGACGAGCGCGCGCTGGAACTCATCCGCCACGACGCAGCACACGTCATGGCCGAGGCCGTGCAGGAGCTCTGGCCCGGCACGCAGGTCACCATCGGTCCGGTGATCGAGAACGGCTTCTATTACGACTTCGCGAAGAACGAGCCCTTCACGCCCGACGATCTGCCGAAGATCGAAAAGAAGATGAAGGAAATCATCGCCAGAAATGCGCCCTTCACCAAGCAGGTGTGGTCGCGCGAGAAGGCGAAAGAAGTCTTCGCCGCCAAGGGCGAGCAGTACAAGGTCGAGCTTGTCGATGCGATCCCTGAAGGACAGGATCTGAAGATCTACAATCAGGGCGAATGGTTCGACCTTTGCCGCGGTCCGCATATGGCCTCCACCGGCCAGATCGGCAACGCCTTCAAGCTGATGAAGGTTGCCGGCGCCTATTGGCGCGGTGACAGCAACAACGCCATGCTCTCTCGCATCTACGGCACGGCTTTCGCCGAGCAGTCAGAGCTCGACAACTACCTGCATATCCTCGCCGAAGCCGAGAAGCGCGATCACCGCAAGCTCGGCCGCGAGATGGACCTGTTCCATTTCCAGGAAGAAGGCCCGGGCGTCGTCTTCTGGCATGGCAAGGGCTGGCGCATGTTCCAGACCCTGACCGCCTACATGCGCCGCCGTCTGGCCGGCACTTATGAGGAGGTCAACGCGCCGCAGGTTCTCGACGCCTCGCTCTGGGAAACCTCTGGTCACTGGGGCTGGTATCAGGAGAACATGTTCGCGGTGAAGTCGGCCTATGCCTTCACGCATCCTGAAGACAAGGAAGCCGACAACCGGATCTTCGCGCTGAAGCCGATGAACTGCCCCGGTCACGTGCAGATCTTCAAGCATGGCCTGAAATCCTATCGCGAGCTACCGATCCGTCTTGCCGAATTCGGCAACGTGCATCGCTACGAGGCGTCTGGTGCGCTGCACGGGCTGATGCGCGTCCGCGGCTTCACGCAGGACGATGCGCATGTGTTCTGCACCGACGAGCAGATGGCTTCGGAATGCCTCAGGATCAACGACCTGATCCTCTCGGTTTACGAGGACTTCGGCTTCAAGGAGATCGTCGTCAAGCTCTCGACCCGCCCCGAAAAGCGCGTTGGCACCGATGCCCTCTGGGATCGCGCCGAAAGCGTGATGATGGACGTGCTGAAGACGATCGAGGCGCAGTCCGAGGGACGCATCAAGACCGGCATTCTGCCGGGCGAGGGTGCTTTCTACGGGCCGAAGTTCGAATATACGCTGAAGGACGCCATCGGCCGTGAATGGCAGTGCGGCACGACGCAGGTCGACTTCAACCTGCCGGAGCGTTTCGGCGCCTTCTACATCGACAGCAATTCGGAGAAGACGCAGCCGGTGATGATCCATCGCGCCATCTGCGGCTCGATGGAACGCTTCCTCGGTATCCTGATCGAGAATTTCGCCGGCCACATGCCGCTGTGGATCGCGCCGCAGCAGATCGTCGTCGCGACGATCACGTCGGAAGCCGATGGCTACGGCGCGGAAGTTGCCGAAGCGCTGCGCGAGGCCGGTCTGAACGTTTCGACCGACTTCCGTAACGAGAAGATCAACTACAAGGTCCGCGAACATTCCGTTACGAAAGTTCCGGTGATCATCGTCTGCGGCAAGAAGGAATCCGAAGAGCGGACGGTCAACATCCGCCGCCTCGGCAGCCAGGAGCAGACCTCGATGACGCTCGATGAGGCGATCGAGAGCCTGACCTGGGAAGCGACGCCGCCGGATGTTCGCCGCAAGATCGAAGCGAAAAAGGCCAAGGCTGCCTGATCGTTTCCCGCTGAAACAAAACAGATCAAGGGGCGGCTCTCGCGAGAGGGCCGCCCCTTTTGACATTCATATTCCGAGAACGGTTACGCTTGGCGGCGTGAAATCCTTGATCCCCAGTTTCGGGTAGTCGCATTTGCGGTCAAACTTGGCCTTCGATACCGTCCGCATGCATTTCGGGTCGGTCTTGAAGGCATATCCGGGCAAACTGACGTACTTGACACTCGGCGCACAGAGCGCGAGCGCGATACACATCGTCAATGCCGCGCAGATGGTCCGCATGGGACACCTCCTTCGTTCGGCATGACTTCTCGATACGGAACCCCTCCGCACGCGCAACAATCGCATGTCCACCTTCGGGCTTCCATTCGCCTAATCGGATGCAGGTGTTCTGCGCGCGGGCTATGCGCCGGTCATCGGGATGGGCGAGGGGAATGCTCCGTTCAGAGGAGGGGAGCGGCCAATCAGTCCGCGTCTGCGCCGTCCGATCCGCTGTTCGGAACCAGCTGGTCGTAGGACGGCAGAGGCGCCTGCGCCGATTTATGCGGCGGCTCACCTGCCGCAGAGGGCTGCGACTCAGGCTGGACGGTTGTTGCGGCGCTGTCCGGCTCCTGTGGCTGGACGTCCTTCATCAGCACTTCGACGTCGGTGTTCTTGCCGGCTTCGACCTTGAAGTCGCGCTGATAGATCTTGTCCTTGTTGCGGGCGACCGCGGAATATTCGCCTTCGGCAAGCACCATGGTCGGGAAGGCGCTGACGCTTTCGCCGACGCTGTCGCCGGCGGCCGTCAGGATCGACCATGCGGTGTCAGCGATTGCCTCGCCACCGGCATCGGAGACGAGCTTGAAGGTGATCTGCGCCGCGCGGTGCTGGATCGTTGCTTCCGTCAGTTTGCCAGCCTCGATCTGGATGTCCGCGCGGATGACGGCATTGACGTCGCCATATTCGGAGACGACGTGATAGGTCCCGGCATTCAGGCGGACGACGGTATTGGGCGATACATCGGCCATGACGAGGCCACGCTCGCCGTCGTCACGGACCTCGGAGGAATAGATCGAGAAGCTCAGCTGATCCGGGCGGATGCGGACGTCGGAACCGGATACCGCATTCAACAGCAGACCACCGGCATCGAGCACCATGACCTGCTTATCGACCGCGCCGCTCTCGGGCACGTTGACCTTCTTGGTGACGCCGGCGCGCCCGAAGGAGACATTGACGAAGTAATCACCGGGCGCCAGCTGGAACGCGGCGGAACCACCCTTGGCGCTGGCGATCAGCGGCAGCTTGCCGTCGGCACCGGCGATCGGGCTGAAGACGTACCAGGAAAGGCCGTCTTCGACCGGCTGCCCGTCGGCCGTCAGCTTTGCCTCCATCGGCACTTCATGCAGAAGCGCGCCCGGCGGCGTCGTGCCGGGGGCGATGAAAGCGTTCAGCTTCGGCATCTTGGCCGTGGTGTCGAGCTGCTTGAAGTCCTTGAATGCATCCTGCGCGCCTGCCGAAAACGGCGAGGAGATCACCAGTGCAAGCGCAAGGGCTATCCGCGCAAGGGGCAAAATGCCGGTCATGAGTTTCCTGGACCGATTGACTTTAGAAATCACAGGGGCCACTTCAAGACCAACCCGATGGCAAATTCAAGACCCATCCCCGTTACAGTCCTGAAATTGAAAGTTTCTCCCGCATGAAATCCGATATCAAGCTGATCGATTACCTCAACGTGCGCCGTTCCATTCCTGCATTCCAGATGTGCGAGCCAGGTCCCGACAAGGCCGAAATCGAGGAAATCCTTCGCCTGTCGTCGCGCGTTCCTGATCACGGCAAGCTGGCGCCATGGCGCTTCATCGTCTATCGCGGCGAGGAGCGCGTGCGGATCGGCGAGGAATTGCTGAAGCTCGCCCTCGAGGCCAAGCCTGAACTATCGGACGAGATGATCCAGGTCGAGCGCACCCGCTTCACCCGTGCGCCTGTCGTCGTCGCGATCGTCAGCAAGGCCGGGCCGCATTTCAAGATCCCGGAATGGGAGCAGGTGATGTCGGCGGGTGCACTGTGCCTCAACGTCATCTTCTCCGCCAATGCGCATGGCTGGGTGGCGAACTGGCTGACCGAGTGGTTCGCCTTCGACGAACGCGCCTATCCGCTGCTCGGCGTGCAGCCGGGCGAGAAGGTTGCCGGCTTCATTCATATGGGGTCGTCTGAATTTCCGCCGGTCGAGCGGCCGCGCCCGGAACTGACGGAAACCGTCACCTGGGTCGGTGGAGAGAACTGATGTTCTACCGGACGGACGCCAACAAGCATGGCCTGGCGCGTGATCCTTTCAAGGCGATCGTGTCGCCGCGGCCGATCGGCTGGATCGGGACGAAGGGGACGGATGGTTCGCTGAATCTCGGCCCCTATTCCTTCTTCAACGCCATTTCCGACCGTCCGAAGCTGGTGATGTTCTCCTCCAGCGGGCGCAAGCACAGCTACAAGAATGCCGCCGATACCGGCGTCTTCACCTGCAATTTCGTCAGCCGCCATCTGGTCGAGCATATGAATGTATCATCGGCGGCCGTGCCCTACGGAACCAGCGAGTTCGAGCTAGCGGGGCTGACGGCGCTGCAGGGAGAGATCGTCGACGCACCCTATGTCGCGGAAGCCTTTGCGGTTCTGGAATGCAAGGTGACCGAAATCATCCAGCCGAAGGGGCTGTCCGGCGAGCCGTCCGAGAATGTCATGGTGCTCGGCGAGGTGGTCGGCATCCATATCGACGAGACGATCATCCGCGAAGGCCGCCTCGACATGTCGATCGCCCGGCCGGTGGCCCGCATGGGATACATGGACTATGCGGAAGGCAGCGATGTCTTCGAAATGATGCGGCCGAAGACGCCGTGATGCGCTTGTGCCCTGCGCACAGGGGTTAATGAATATGGTGAACCAATCATAAACCATTTGCCGGTAGCGTTCTCAGAACAAGAGGAGCGTGAAGGAATCACGTTCCGCAGGTTGGGGCGTGATGGTGATTGTAGAGGCATTCCTTCGCTGGGTCGAAACCGCCAAGTCCGGAGACCGGGCACGAGCGGCCAGCGCCCTTGGCCGGGCCTATCTGCAATCCGAGATGCAGCCGGAAGAGCGCAAGGCCGCCGAGATGGCGATGACCTTCCTGCTCGACGATCCGTCGCCGAAAGTCCGCCTCGCTCTCGCGGAAGCCATCGCCTGGTCGGATGAAGCGCCGCGCTCGCTGATCCTGGCGCTGGCCGAAGATCAGCCCGAAATTGCCTGCCATGCCGTTACCTGCTCGCCGCTGCTGACCGATGCCGATCTCGTGGATCTCGCAGGACGGGGCAGCGAGGTGACGCGGATGCTGATCGCAGCGCGCAGCAGCTTGTCGCGCGCCGTCTCTGCGGCGCTTGCCGAGATCGGTGGCGAGGAGGACGTGCTCTGCCTGCTTGAAAACGAGGGCGCCTCGATTGCACCGCATTCGCTGAAGCGTATCGCCGAAAGGCTCGGTGGCTGCTGCGATATCCGCAATCTGCTGCTCGATCGCGACAGTTTGCCGGCCGATGCCCGCCAGCTTCTGACGCAGCATGTCAGCGATGCGCTGGTAGCGCTGCCGCTCGTCCAGGCCGCCATCGGCTTCAACCGTTTGCAGCGGATCAGCCGCGAAGCGACGCAGTCTGCCGTCGTGTCGATCGCCGGCGAAATTCAGCCGCGCGAGATCGACGACCTGGTCGAGCATCTGCGCGTCCACGGCCATCTGACGCCATCCTTCCTGATGCATGCGCTGTGCTCGGGAAAGGTCGATTTCTTCGCAGGCGCCGTCGTCAACCTGACGGGCTGCAGCGAAAAACGGGTCCGCTCGATCCTGGCGACGGGCCGCATGCATGCGGTTCGCGCGCTGTACGAGACAGCCGGTTTGACGCGTGAAATCAGCACGATCTTCGTCGAGGCGACGTTGTTGTGGCGCGAGGCTTCGCGAAAGGCTTCGGCAACGATGCTTTCGACGATCTGCGGCCGGCTGCTTGAACGCTTCCGCCATCACGGCGCCCATGACGCCGTCAAGGAACTGCTCGACATGGTCGAGAAGCTGCATATTGCCGAGCAGCGCCAGTCGGCGCGCGCCTATGCCTCGCAGGCGGCGCTTGTCGCAGCCTAGTGGCTAAAGCGCTGGGCGACCCAGGAATATCCGTTTGAAACGAAATGCACCGGCTTGACGAGCGTCTGCTTGATGTCGTCACCGGTTGGCAGCCCGGCGCGGACGCGCTCGGCAACCCGCACAGCATAGGCGCGAATGCCGGTTGGCTGCGGTTGTTCGACGGCTGGAGCTGTTGCTGTTGCCTGCGCTTCAAGCTTTGCTGTCTCGGGAGCGGCTACGGGCTTAGGTTCCTCGCAGACGGCGATCACCGTCGGATACTTGGCGTTGGTAAAACCCTTCAGCTGCTTTTCCGACTCGGCATCGCACATTGCCACCGTCTGCCAATGCTTGTCGACCGTCGCCACGTAATTGCACTGGGTGACGGAATCGTTGCACCCGAAGATGGTCATGGCGATGAGGACGGCTTGCATATCCGGGATCCCTGGCTATTGAAACTGATGATCTTAGACGTCGCAATTCCAACGGAATAAAGGCGGTTACATTACCATCTCTTCATGCAGGCCGACCGGGAAAGCAGAAGCCATGTTCGTGACCATCACCCTCGAAACGCCGCGCCAGCCTGAAATCATACGCCTGCTCGACATGTCGGATGCCTATGCGGGTTCGCTCTATCCGTCCGAGAGCAACCATCTCGTCGATCTCTCGACGCTGGAGCAGCCTTCGGTGAGCTTCTTCGTCGCGCGTAACGACGGTGTGGCCGTCGGCTGCGCAGCTCTTGTCGAAGCGGGCGATGGGACGGCGGAGATCAAGCGTATGTTCGTCGATCCCGAGGCGCGCGGCCTTAGGGCAGCGAGCCGGCTGATGGAAAGCTCGAGGAGCAGGCAACGAAGAGCGGACTAAAGGCGATCAGGCTTGAAACCGGCATCTGCCAGCCCGAGGCGATCGGCCTTTACCGCAAGTACGGCTATGTCGAGATCGAGCCTTTCGGCTCATACCAGCCGGATCCGCTCAGTCTGTTCATGGAAAAGCGGCTCGGCTGATCAGCCCTCGGCTGCCGCGCGCTGCGATGGCGGCGCCTGCTCGTCGATGATGATTTCGGGTCCGGTGCCGCCCTGATCGGCCGTGCGGACCTCATGCATCCATTCGCGCCAGATGGCGACCAGCAGGGCCATCAGCACCGGACCGATGAAGAGGCCGAGGAAGCCCATGGTCTTCACGCCGCCGACCAGACCGAAGAAAGTCGGCAGGAAGGGAAGCTTGATCGGGCCGCCGACCAGTTTCGGCCTCAGTGTCTTGTCGACGATGAAGAGTTCGACGCTGCCCCAGATGAAGAGCCCGGCGCCGGCGACATGCGAGCCGCTGGCGACCAGATAGATCGATACCAGCGTGAAGGAGAGCGGCGCGCCACCCGGGATCAGTGCCATGATGCCGGTCAATACGCCAAGCGTCACAGGCGAGGGCACGCCGGCGATCCAATAGGCGATGCCGAGAACGATGCCTTCACCGATGGCGATCAGCGTCATGCCCATCACGGTCGAGCTGATGGTTGCCGGAACGACGCGGGAGATCCGCTCCCAGCGATTCGGCAGGATGCGCTCGCCGAGCATGTCGATCTGCTTGGAGAAGGACGAGCCGTCGCGATAGACGAAGAACAGCGCGATCAGCATGAAAAGCAGCGTCAACAGCAGATGGAACGATGCGCCGCCAGCTGCCAGCACCGCACGGTAGATATTGCCGATATTGGCACCGCTGACGGCCTGGATGACTTCGCCCATCGAACCCGGCGTGCCGATATATTTCGTCCAGAGTTCATCGATATAGGGACCGGCAAAGGGCAGGGCGAGGATCCACTGCGGGGTGGGGGCGCCCATCCGGTTGGCGCGGATCGCCCAGGCGACCCATTCACGGACTTCGCCCGTCGTATAGGTGATGGCAAAGACGATCGGAATGACCAGGAAGGTGATGATCAGGATGATGGCGATGGTCGCGGCGATGGTGGTGTTGCCGCCGACGCGGGAGAGCAGCTTGCGATAGAGCGGCCAGCTGGCAAAGCCGATGACGAGGGCTGCCAGGACCGGGACAACGAATCCGTAGAAGAAATAGACGCCGGCGGCGACGATCAGGATCAGGAGCCAGCGTGCGGCTGATATCGATGGAATAAGGGGCGTGCGGGCATGTGCGGAGGGACCAAGCCACCGCGGCTCGCCTGGCAGTTTGTTTTTATTCGAGAGGCTCACGTCGTTCCCTGCTTTTCTTCTCAACCACGGATATGGGCCATCGTGCCACCGGACGCAAGCATTTCGGCCAGGAAATGCCAGTTGCTCCGGCAGCGCCAAGGACCATGCCGCGGTTGGCATAGCGCTTTGTGCTGAAGCCAGTGTGACGGCAATTTCCTGCCAGAGTGTTGACCGTCAGCGAAAAGATGATGCGCGCCGCTCAACGAGAAATCGCAAAGGATGGCAGAACGCCAAACGAAAACAGCGCGGCGGAGCAAATCCGTCGCGCTGTTTCAAAACTCTCTTGGCGACTGCCTCTTAGATATCGAGGTTTTCTGCGAAAGCCGCACGATCCTGGATAAAGCGGAAGCGGGCTTCCGGCTTGGTGCCCATGAGATCATCGACCGCCGTCCGGGTGCCCTCGAAATCGATCTCATCGATCAGCACGCGCAGCAATGTGCGCTTGCTCGGATCCATGGTCGTTTCCTTGAGCTGGGCGGGCAGCATTTCGCCGAGACCTTTGAACCGGCTGATCTCGACCTTCGACTTGCCCTTGAATTCCTTCTCCATCAGCTCGGCGCGGTGTCTGTCGTCGCGCGCATAGGCCGATTTAGCACCTTGCGTCAGCTTGTAGAGTGGCGGCACGGCAAGGAAGAGGTGACCGCCACGCACGAGCTCCGGCATTTCCTGATAGAAGAAGGTGATGAGCAGCGAAGCAATATGCGCGCCGTCGACATCGGCATCGGTCATGACGATGATGCGTTCGTAGCGGAGGTCTTCCTCGCGGTATTTCGAGCGGGTGCCGCAGCCGAGCGCCTGGACAAGGTCAGAAAGCTGCTGGTTGGCACCGAGCTTTTCGCGCCCGGCGCTGGCGACGTTGAGGATCTTGCCGCGCAGCGGCAGGATCGCCTGATTGGCGCGGTTGCGTGCCTGCTTGGCGGAGCCACCTGCCGAATCACCTTCGACGATGAAGAGTTCGGCGCCCTGGGCGGTGTTCTGCGAGCAATCGGCGAGCTTGCCGGGCAGGCGCAGCTTGCGCACGGCGGTCTTGCGGTTGACTTCCTTTTCCTTGCGGCGGCGAAGGCGCTCTTCAGCGCGTTCGATCACCCAGTCGAGCAGCTTGGCTGTCTCGTTGGGATTGTCGGCAAGGTAATGGTCGAAGGGGTCGCGCAGAGCGTTTTCGACGATGCGCTGGGCCTCGACGGTAGCGAGCTTGTCCTTCGTCTGGCCGACGAACTCAGGCTCACGGATGAAGATCGACAGCATGCCGACCGCGGAGATCATCACATCGTCGGTGGTGATCTGCGCAGCACGCTTGTTCTGCGTCAACTCGCCATAGGCCTTCAGACCCTTGGTCAGAGCAATGCGCAGCCCGGCCTCATGCGTACCGCCTTCTGGCGTCGGAATGGTGTTGCAATAGGAATGAAGCTGGGGATCGCCGCCATACCAGGTGATCGCCCACTCCATCGAGCCGTGGCCGCTGGCCTTCTCCGTCTTGCCGGCAAAGATCTCGCGGGTGACGGTGAAGTCCTTGCCCATCGTTGCCTGAAGATAGTCCTTCAGGCCGCCGGGGAAATGGAAGACCGCCTTGTTCGGGACATCGGACCCCTCAGGCAGAATGCCGTCATCGCAGCTCCAGCGGATTTCGACGCCGCCGAAGAGATAGGCTTTCGACCGCGCCATGCGGAACACGCGGCCCGCGTCGAACTTGGCATGATCGCCGAAGATCTGCGGATCGGGATGGAAGCGGACGCGGGTGCCGCGCCGGTTATGAACGTCGCCAAGCTCCTCGAGCCCACCCTGCGGCAGCCCGCGCGAAAAACGCTGGCGGTAGAGCTTGCGATTGCGGGCGACCTCGACTTCCAGATCGTCGGACAGTGCGTTGACGACCGAGACGCCGACGCCGTGCAGACCGCCCGACGTTTCATAGGCCTTGCCGTCGAACTTACCGCCGGCATGCAGCTTGGTCATGATCACTTCGAGCGTCGATTTGCCGGGAACCTGCGGATGGTTCTCGACCGGGATACCGCGGCCGTTGTCGCTGACCGTCAGATAGCCCTGGATATCGAGATGGACCTCGATGAAATTGGCGTGACCGGCAACAGCTTCGTCCATCGAGTTGTCGATGACTTCGGCAAACAGGTGGTGCAACGCCTTCTCGTCGGTGCCGCCGATATACATGCCGGGACGCATGCGCACCGGCTCGAGGCCTTCGAGAACGCGGATCGACGAGGCGCCGTAATCATCCGATGTGGATGAGGCGGGGCCGGGGCGGGCGGAAGCGGCGGGTGCTGCCACGACGGGCTTTTCCGCAGGCGCAGCCGGCTTTGCTGGCTCCTCCTGCTTAGGCGCGAGGGGCATTCCGGCGAAGAGGTCGTTGCTGTCATCCATGGAATCGTTCAGATCTTCAATCCTGTTTGGGCAGCCCGTCCGCATGGGCTGGACCCAAAATCACCGCATTTGATGTCACGTTTGCGAATCAGGCAGATTTTGCCAGAAATCGCCTCGTTACGCGACGCCACCCGATTTGGCGGAATTCTCTAGAATTGGTTTGCGTTGCCGGGCGCGGAATGGCAAGCGGACTTATCTCTGAGGAAAGCGCTCGCATGAAAATGTCCACAAGTCATTGCATGATTGTCACCGCAATTACGGCCTTTTTGCTGTCCGGTGGGCTGAATGCCTCCGCAGCCGACGTCCTGCCGCCGTACAAGGACGAGCTGTTTTCGGCACAAACAGTGCTCCAGACCTCCGACAACGGCGCCTTCGAGACGATCAGCTATGACGAGATGCGCGACATCAACGGGCGCGACCAGATCCCGGAACAGCGCGTCCAGCAGAAATATGTCTCGCTCGGCATCCGCAAGCTGCAGCAGGAGGAAACGCTCTCTCTCGACGGACACCGGATCGATGTCACCAGGGTGGGACCGGCTGAGAATGCGGCCTTCACGGTGATCTTCATCCATGGCCGCGATGGCACGCGTCGGCTTGGCGCCAACGATTTCACCTTCGGCGGCAATTTCAACCGGGTGAAGAACCTCGTTGCGGGCAATGGCGGCGTCTACTACTCGCCGACCGTCAAGACCTTCGACAGCGACGGCGTTGCCAACATCGTCGAGCTGATCCGCTACGCCAGCGAGAAGTCGGGCGGCAAGCCTGTCATTCTCACCTGCGCCTCTATGGGCAGCCAGATCTGCTGGGGCGTGACGCGGGATGCGGCGAGCGTCAAGCGGCTGAAGGGCATGCTGATCATGAGCGGGGTCACCGATCCGGATTTCACCAAGAGCGCCTTCTACAAGGCCAAGCTGCCGATGTATTTCGCCCATGGCAGCCGCGATCCTGTCTATGCCGCCACCGACCAGCAGGGGCTGTTCGAAACGCTCTACAAGTCCAAGTACCCGACCCGCTTCACGCTCTTCGACACCGGCAATCACGGGACGCCGATCCGGATGATCGACTGGCGCAAGGTGCTGAACTGGATTCTTGCTTCCTAGGCAGTCCAGCGAGCGGATTTTAAGCATTTTGAGCGCTAAACCGTCTTTTTCCCTTACGTAAGGGGCGGAAAGCTTTTCATTCGCTGCTGCTTTTGCTAAGGCCGCAGAATACCGGAAAAATGTGGAAGGCTTGGCATGACACCTGACGTGCGTCCGCTCGTGGCGGGGAACTGGAAAATGAACGGTACCCGCGACTCTCTCGACCAGATCAAGGCGATCTCGGAAGGTGTCAAAGGCCCGCTCTCCTCGAAGGTCGAAGCACTAATCTGCCCGCCGGCAACGCTGCTCTACGTGGCGACGGCGCTCTGCACCGACAGCCCGCTGGCGATCGGCGCGCAGGATTGCCATCAGAAGCCGTCCGGCGCCCATACCGGTGACATCTCGGCGGAAATGATTGCCGATTGCTTCGGCACCTATGTAATCGTCGGTCACTCCGAGCGTCGGACCGACCATGCCGAGACCGATCATCTGGTGCGCGCCAAGGCCGAGGCTGCATTCGCTGCCGACCTGACCGCCATCATCTGCATCGGCGAGACCGCCGACGAGCGCAAGGCCGGCCAGACGCTCGATATCATCAAGCGCCAGCTTTCCGCCTCGGTGCCTGACACTGCGACGGCCGAAAACACCGTGATCGCCTATGAGCCCGTCTGGGCAATAGGCACGGGTTTGACGCCGACCGTCGATGACGTCGAGAAGGCGCATGCCTTCATGCGCAGCGAGCTGACGGCGCGTTTCGGTGCCGAGGGCACGAAGGTTCGCATCCTCTATGGCGGATCGGTCAAGCCGTCCAACGCCAAAGAGTTGATGGGTGTCGCCAATGTCGATGGTGCACTGATTGGCGGCGCGAGCTTGAAAGCGGCGGATTTCCTCGCCATCTACGGCGCATACACGGAACTCACTGCCTAAATCTGAGCTAAGGGCTTGGAATAGGCGATTGCCTCATGTAAAGAGCGCCAGATTTTATTGGATGCCCGCCTTGCGGGCAGGACTGGACCCATGCAGACCGTATTGATTGTCATCCACCTCATGATCGTGCTGGCGCTTGTCGGCGTCGTGCTTATCCAGCGTTCGGAAGGCGGCGGCCTCGGCATCGGCGGCGGTTCCGGCTTCATGTCGGCGCGCGGCACGGCCAATGCGCTGACCCGCACGACCGCGATCCTGGCGACGCTGTTCTTCATCACGTCGCTCGGCCTCGGCATCCTGACGCGTTACCAGGGCAATCCGACGGATATCCTGAACCGCATTCCGGCTACGAGCGGCGCCGGCAACGGCATTCTCGATTCGCTGGGTGGCGGCGCGGCCAAGCCTCCGGCCAATCAGCCTGCCAGCAACGGCGTTCCGAATGGCGGCGCTGCCGCTCCGGCTCCTGCAGCACCCGCGGCTCCGGCCCCGGCTGCATCCGCGCCTGCTGCAACGGCTCCGGCACCTGCCGCGACGGCTCCCGCCGCCAGCGCACCGGCCGCAGCACCTGCTACTCCCGCCACCCCGGCCCAGCCGGGCGGCGTACCGACCGGACAATAAACCGGTCAGCGAATAAACCGCCGGCAGGCCAAAGGGTCTGCCGGTTTTCTTTTGTTCAGATTTCACGCTGGCACCAAAAGTTCTGGAAAAGAATTTTTGGGCTGGTGGAATCGTTTTTGAAAAGGTATCCGGTGACTCCCATGGCGCGATACGTATTCATCACTGGCGGCGTGGTTTCCTCTCTCGGTAAAGGAATTGCGGCCGCGGCTCTCGGAGCGTTGCTGCAGGCCCGTGGATATCGGGTGCGGCTTCGCAAACTCGACCCCTATCTGAACGTGGACCCGGGCACCATGAGCCCGACCCAGCACGGCGAAGTCTTCGTCACCGACGACGGCGCGGAAACTGATCTCGATCTCGGCCACTACGAGCGCTTCACGGGGCGTTCGGCAACCAAGACCGACAACATCACCACCGGCCGCATCTACAAGAACATCATCGACAAGGAACGCCGCGGCGATTACCTCGGCGCCACCGTCCAGGTCATTCCGCACGTGACGAACGAGATCAAGGATTTCGTCATCGAGGGCAATGACGACTACGATTTCGTCATCTGCGAAATCGGCGGCACGGTCGGCGATATCGAGGCGATGCCGTTCATGGAAGCGATCCGCCAGCTCGGAAACGACCTGCCGCGCGGCACCGCGATCTACGTTCACCTGACGCTGATGCCCTATATCCCGGCAGCCGGCGAGCTGAAGACCAAGCCGACGCAGCATTCCGTCAAGGAACTGCAGGCCCTCGGCATTCATCCCGATATCCTGCTGGTACGCGCCGACCGCGAAATTCCGGAAGCCGAGCGCCGCAAGCTCTCGCTGTTCTGCAACGTTCGCCCGTCTGCCGTCATCCAGGCACTCGACGTTGCTAACATCTACGACGTGCCGATCGCCTACCATAAGGAAGGCCTCGACAACGAAGTGCTGGCCGCTTTCGGCATCGAACCGGCACCGAAGCCGCGCCTCGACGCCTGGGATGAGGTCTGCAACCGTATCCGGACGCCTGAAGGCGAAGTGACGATCGCGATCGTCGGCAAGTACACCGGCCTCAAGGATGCCTACAAGTCGCTGATCGAGGCGCTGCATCACGGCGGTATCGCCAACCGCGTCAAGGTCAACCTTGAATGGATCGAGTCGGAGATCTTCGAAAAGGAAGATCCGGCACCCTATCTCGAAAAGGTTCACGGCATCCTGGTGCCAGGCGGCTTCGGCGAGCGGGGGTCGGAAGGCAAGATCAAGGCGGCACAGTTCGCTCGCGAACGCAACGTTCCCTATTTCGGTATCTGCTTCGGCATGCAGATGGCAGTCGTGGAAGCCGCTCGTCACCTGGCAGGCATCGAGAAGGCCTCGTCGACCGAATTCGGCAAGACCGAAGAACCTGTCGTCGGCCTGATGACCGAATGGGTCAAGGGCAACGAGCTGCAGAAGCGCACGGCGGCCGGCGATCTCGGCGGCACGATGCGTCTCGGCGCCTACAAGGCGGCCCTGAAGAAGGGCACCAAGATCGCCGATATCTATGGCTCGACGGATATTTCCGAGCGCCACCGCCACCGCTACGAAGTCAATGTCGATTACAAGGACCGCCTGGAAAATTGCGGCTTGGTCTTCTCCGGCATGTCGCCCGACGGCGTGCTGCCGGAAACGGTCGAATATCCTGGCCATCCGTGGTTCATCGGCGTTCAGTACCACCCGGAACTGAAGTCGCGCCCGCTCGACCCGCATCCGCTCTTTGCCAGTTTCATTGAAGCGGCGACCGAGCAGAGCCGTCTGGTCTAGGCAGACAAAACGTCAAAACTTGACAGCACCGGCTGCCGTCTCCATGTTACATGTAACAGGGAGACGGCAATGCCTTCGAACGTCAGTGCACGCGTGAAAAAGCGCCGCGATAGCCTCAGGGCCGCGGGTCTGCGCCCGGTTCAGATATGGGTTCCTGACGCACGCTTGCCAGGCTTTGCCGAAGAATGCCGCCGTCAGTCGGCAGTCGTCGCGCAAGCGGATGTTGGTGATCCCGATCTCCACGGCTTCATGGATGCTGCGCTCGCCGACATGGACCTGACCGAAGAATGAACCGCGGCGATCTCGTGACCGTCGCGCTCGCCGGAGACTTCGGAAAGCCTCGCCCCGCGGTGATTATCCAGGCCGACAACTTCGACACAACGGACAGCGTGACGCTGCTGCTGATTTCCGGAACCCTTGTCGATGCTTCCTTGCTGCGCGTGACTGTCCATCCGGACGAGACGAACGGGCTGCGGAAATCATCGCAAGTCATGATCGACAAGACCATGACCGTCCGCCGCAACCGTATCGGCCAAAGCTTCGGGCGGCTGAGCGAGGAGACGATGATCTCGATCACGCGCTCACTAGCGCTGTTTCTCGGCATAGCTTGAGCTTCCCTGTTTGGCTGAAATCGCCCAAGGGTGCTTCGTCCGCATACCGGTAGTCGCAGCAGCAACTTGCTAGCTATGTTCGAAGCCCAGTCCAGAATTCGCGCTGAGAGGGTTCCTGTCTTCACAGACGCAGCCAAAGATGGTAGAGAATCCGCTATCCGCCGGTTTGACCGGCGCGAAGCGTCTCATGGGGAGATTGTTTGATGAAAACCAACGGCACCAAAAACCACAGCTGAACAAGCCGTGCCGTTCGGGCTGGCATGTTCGGTCCACCATCAAACGACATTTCCTGCCCCATGGAGGGCCTTCATGTTTCGTCGCTTCGAAAAGCTGACCRATCCTTTCCAAACCTATGCCGAAGAGACGCCGCCCGATAGGGTTTGGCCATTCATCTTCAACACACTGAAACCGCTCCGCCACGTCGCCGCCGCCAGTCTGGCTCTGACCGCCGTCGGCGCGATCCTTGAAGTCTGGCTGATCGGCTATTCTGCCCGGCTGGTCGATATACTGGCGGCAATCCGTCCCGACGAGCTCTGGGCGCGGCACGGCGGCGAGTTGCTGTTTGCCGCCTTTCTTTTGCTGGTCATCCGCCCGGTTGCCGCGCTGTTTTGCGAAGGGCTCGACGACATCGTCTTCAAGCCGAATGCCGTCACAATGATCCGCTGGCGGGCGCTTCGTCATGTCCAGCGCCAATCGGTCGGCTGGTTCCAGAACGATTTCTCAGGGCGCATCGCTGCACGCGTCCAGGAGATCGGCAACAGCGCCACCGGTGCAGCCTATTGCTTCCTCCACACCATCTTCTACGTGGCGATCTATATCGCCGGGTCGATCTGGTTGATGGCATTCGTCGATATCAGGCTGATCATTCCGATGCTGGTGTGGGTGGGGCTCTATTTCGCGCTGATGGCCTATGTCATTCCGCGTGTCAGGCTGGCCTCGGAGCGTTTCCAGGAGGCGGACTCAGCGTTGTCCGGCCTGCTGGTCGATACGTTCTCCAACATCGACACGATCAAGCTCTTCTCTCGCCAGCGGGACGAGGACCGCGACAGCAGGCAAAATCTGGATGCCGCCCGCCGGGCCTTCATCGCCTCGCAAAAGCTCGAGGTGACGGTCAACAGCAGCATGGTGTTTCTGAGCAGCCTGCTGATGGTCAGCCTGATCGGCTATTCGATCCTGCTTTGGCAAAACGGCAATGCGCCGCTCGGCATGGTCGCTGCCGCACTGGCCCTCGGCTTCCGGATCACCGCCATGGCCGAATGGCTGCTGGATGCCGTTGCCTCGCTGTTCAACCATATGGGTGCCGCACGCGATCAGCTGCGGATCATCGCACAAACGGTCGATATCCCGGATGCGCCGGATGCGGGCGAACTGCGGCCGAACGGCGGGACGCTCAGCTTCGACAATGTCAGTCATCATTACGGCAAGGGGCAGGGTGGCCTGGAGCGTGTCACGCTCAAGGTCGAGGCGGGAGAGAAGGTCGGGCTGGTCGGCCGGTCAGGCGCGGGGAAATCGACGCTGGTCAATCTGGCGCTGCGCTTTTTCGAAGCCGAGAGCGGGCTGATTTGCGTCGATGGCCAAGATATCCGCACCGTTACGCAGGAAAGCCTGCGCAGCCGTTTCAGCATGGTGGCGCAGAATGCCGCGCTGCTGCATCGCTCGGTGCGCGACAACATCGCCTACGGCCGCGAGGACCTGCCGCAGGCGATGATCGAGGCGGCGGCAGCCAAGGCGCATGCCGACAGCTTCATCCCTGGCCTGCGCGATCAGCAAGGCCGTGCCGGCTATGACGCGCATGTCGGCGAACGCGGCGTCAAGCTCTCCGGCGGGCAGCGTCAGCGCATCGCGCTGGCGCGGGCGATCCTGAAGAACGCGCCGATCCTGATCCTTGATGAAGCGACATCGGCGCTCGATTCGGAAGTGGAAGCGGCCATCCAGGATACGCTCTACGGCTTCATGGAGGGCAAGACAGTGATCGCCATCGCCCACCGGCTCTCGACCATCGCCCGGATGGACCGGATCGTTGTGCTGGATCAGGGCCGGATCGTCGAGGAAGGCCGCCACGAGGAGCTGCTGAGACAGGACGGCATCTATGCGCGCCTCTGGTCGCGTCAGTCCGGCGGCTTCCTGGGGCTCGATTCAGGCACTTGAGAAAAGCGGCCCGGCGTCATAGCGCCGGGCCACCTGTCTTACGCCGCTTTCGGCAAGGGACCGACGTAGACCGAGCGCGGCCTGATAAGCCGCCCCTGCAGCGCCTGCTCGCGCGCATGAGCAATCCAGCCGACCGTGCGCCCAATGGCGAAGACGCCGGTGAAGGCTTCGCGCGGGAAGCCCAATGTTTCCAGGAGCAGCGCCGTATAGAACTCGACATTGACGTCAAGCGGACGATCCGGCTTGCGCCGCTTGAGGATCGAAAGTGCCGCGCCTTCGACGGCCTCGGCCAGCGCCACGCGGGCGCTATCAACCTGTCCGGCCGCTGTCAGTGGTTTCAGCGCGTTTTTCAGGGCGTCGGCGCGGGGGTCGCGGACGCGGTAGATGCGATGGCCGAACCCCATCAACCGCTCGCCCTTGTCGAGCGCATTGCCAAGCCATGCCTCGGCGTTTCCGGCCTGGCCGATGGCGTCGAGCATATCCAGCACCGGCCCCGGCGCGCCGCCGTGCAGCGGGCCCTTGAGGGCACTGATTGCCGCGAGCACTGAGGAAGTGAGACCGGCCTGGGTCGAGGCGATGACGCGCGAGGCGAAGGTCGAGGCATTCAGGCCGTGGTCGGAGATGGTGACCAGATAGGCGTCGAGGGCCGATGTCTGTTCACCGCTCGGAGGCGTGCCGTTGAGCATCCGCATAATGTCGGCAGACTGGGAAAGCTTTTGATCCGGCGCGATCGGGGTCCGGCCTTGCTGCAGCCGCAGAACTGCAGGGAGGAATACGGCGGATGCCGCCATCAGGCGGATGGCGACAGCGCTGCCTTCGCCATCGGGCAGGCGCGCAAGCAGGGCGCGCATGGCATCGACCGGCGGCAGCGCCAGGATCGTGGCGTCGGCCGTTTCGACATGGCGGAATATATCGGCGCGTGCTTCGCCGAGACGCCGCGTCAGGGAAGCTTCATCGAGCGCTTCGGGCATCAGGCCATCGAGCAGCAAAGTCGCGGTGCGCTCGTAGCTGCTGTCGGCGACGAGATCATCCAGCGAGACGCCGCGGATGATCAGCCGGCCGGCTTCGCCATCGACATCCGAGAGCTGCGTTTCTGCTGCGACGACATCTTCAAGACCATTCTTCATCGGTGTTTCTCCTTTACCCGATAAAGGATCGGGCTTAGATTAGTTGACGTCAATCTTGATGTAATTGATCAATGTGAGGCTCGCATGTCCTGGCTGACGGCAGAGGAGGCGCTGGCGCAACTCGGCACCAAACCGCAGACGCTCTATGCCAATGTCAGCCGTGGCCGCATTCGCGCCAAGGCCGATCCCGCCGATCCGCGGCGCAGCCTCTATCACACCGTCGACGTCACGCGGCTGGCCGAACGCCATGCCGGGCGCCGCAAAAGCGAGACGGTCGCGGCCGAGGCGATCCAGTGGGGCGATCCGGTCTTGCCATCCGCCGTTTCGACGATCGCCGACGGCAAGCTTTACTACCGCGGCCGCGATGCGGTTTCGCTGTCGGCCTCGGCAACGCTGGAAGCGGCCGCGGCCGTTCTTTGGGATGCGCCTGCCGTCGAGCTTGCGGGTGAGGCGATCGAAGGCGGCCCGCCTGTCATCCGTAACGCATTCCTGGCGCTTGCCGGCAGAGTGACGCGGGATCTTCCAAGCCTCGGGCGTTCACGTTCGGTGCTGCGCAGCGAAGCGATCTCGGTTTTCAGCTGTGTCAGCGCCGCGCTCGCGCCCGGCCGCGGCGATTTCGTCCATATGTGTCTCGCCAATGCCTGGAGCAGGCCAGAGGCTGCCGACTGCCTGYGCCGGGCACTTGTGCTTCTTGCGGACCATGAGCTCAATGCATCGACATTTGCCGCCCGGGTCACGGCGTCTTCGGGGGCGTCTCTTTCGGCCGCGGTGCTTTCGGGCCTCTCGGCACTGACCGGCCCGTTGCACGGCGGCGCGTGGCAAGGCGTTTCCGCGCTGGCCGACATGGCAAGACACGCTGGCGCCGAAGAGGCTGTGCGCCGCGTTCTCTCTCAGGGCAATCCGCTTCCGGCTTTCGGTCATCCCCTGTATCCGGACGGTGACATAAGGGCATCGGCGCTTCTTCAACATTTCGAAATGCCGCGCCTGTTCGAGGAGATCAGGAAGGCAGGCGAAGCGGCGACAGGTGAGAGGGCGAATGTCGATTTCGCCCTGACAGCGATGGCGGAGAGCTTTGCGCTGCCCGGCGAGGCGGCGATGGTGATCTTCGCTCTGGCGCGCACGTGCGGCTGGCTTGCCCATGCGATGGAGCAGGTCGAAGACGGCCATCTGATCCGCCCGCGGGCGCGCTATTGTGGCCCGGCCTTGGTGGCCGGCGGCTAACGCTTGCCAGCGGCTGCGCTTTTCTGCATACGGGATCAAGCTTTTGTTTTATGATGGCGAGCCGGGAAACAGGCCGATCGCTGCGCAGCGACTGCGCATCTTAGGATTGGCCGAAAGTCATGTGGGGACGTATCATGGGCTTGGTTTCGACAATCCTTCGCGGATCGGCTGCTGCATGCATATTGCTCGCGCTGCCGGTCGCCTCAGCGGCGCAGACAAGCGGCTGCGCGCTGCAGAACGCCGATGGCGGACGCCGGATTCTGCGCTGCCCAGGCGGCGTGACAGTCACAGCTGAAGCTGGTGCCGGATTCAATCTTAACGACCGGAATGGCGACGGCAGTCCCGACAGCGCATCGCTGCGGCGCAAGGCGATCCTCGTCGATGTCGACAGCAGCCGTCATACGGGTGGCTTTCAAGTGGTGACACCACAGGCGATTGCGGCTGTCCGCGGCACGCAATGGGCCGTCGATGTCGGTGGCGGACAGACCTCCGTGCTGGTCGTGCGCGGCGCGGTTGCCGTGCGGCGCCCGCAGGGCGATTCCGTCGTTCTTCGTCCGGGCGAGGGCGTCGATGTTCGCGCAGGCAGCAGCGCGCTCGAAGTTCGCCGCTGGCCATCGGCGCGCGCCGCGGCACTGCTTGCCCGCCTCGGCCAGTAGGATCCCATGCCCCGTCAGAATGTTCTTGTGACCGCCGCGCTGCTTCTGTCCGCGATCTGGGGCGCGTTCCTCGGCTCGGCGCATCTTAGCGGCGGCGCAACAGTTCTCGATCGTCCCGAAGCCTCGCTGACCGATCTCAAGAGCACGCTGATCGGCAGGAGAACGCCGCCACCCGTCGTTACCATCGCGGCGATCGACGACCGGACGGCTGCGGCTCATGGCTATCCGCTCGACCGCGCGACGCTGGCCAAGGCCGTGACGGCTATTGCCGCCTTGAAGCCCAAAGTCATAGCGCTCGATCTGCTCTTCGTTGATCCCGGTAACGATGCGGCCGATAGCGCCCTGGCGTCGGCGCTTCAGCTTGCTCCTTCGGTGATAGCAGGTGCTGCAGTCTTCCCGCAAAGCGTCCAGTTCGTCGGCAACGAAGCAAACGATCCGCTGGCGGCTATTCCCGTCGCAGAAAGCCTGCTGCTGCCTCAGGAACGGCTTGCCGGTGTCGCGGCAACCGGCATCGTCAACGTCTCGACCGACCAGACCGGCGTACCACGCTTCATCCCTCTGCTGTCGCGCGGCGAGGGGCGTATCGACCCGTCCTTTCCGCTGAAGGCGGCGTCGCTGGCGATCGGCCACGATCCTGCATTCCAGCCCGGCGCGATCGCCTTTACCGACACGCGTATCCCGACTGACACCGGACAACGCCTGCCGCTGACCTTCTACGGCCCACGCGGCACCATTCCGACTGTCAGCATCGCCGATGCGCTCGATGGCAAGCTCACCGCACAGGAGGTGGCCGACAAGGTCGTCGTCATCGGCTCCACGGTCACCGGCGGCGGCGATGTCTTTCCGACGCCCTTCGATCCGGTTCTGCCTGGCGTCGAAGTGATGTCGACAGCGATCACGCATCTGGTCGCCGGGGACAGCGTCATCCGCGACCACAATGTCCGAAGGTTCGATGCAACGCTCGCGGTGCTGCTGCCGCTTGCTGTCGTCGGTCTGCTTGCCTGGCGGCGCAGCGTCATCGGTTTCGTGATGATCGCGCTGCTGTTCGTCGCCTGGGCCGGCGTCAATATCGCGGCATTCCGGCAGGGATACTGGTTAAGTGCAGCATTGCCGATTGCCGCCGCGTTGCCACCGGCTCTGATCTTCGGCGCCGCGCAGCTGTTTACCGACCGCCGCCGCGCCCGTCTTTTCGCCGCGCAGAGCGAATTGCTGCAGCGGATCGAAGCGCCGGGCCTCGGAGAGTGGCTGGCCCGGGATCCTTCCTTCCTCTCCCATCCCGTGCGCCAGAACGCAGCCGTCGTGTTCATCGATCTCTCGGGCTTTACCGGCATGAGCGAAGCGGTCGGCGCTGTCGCCGTCCGCGAGATTCTCAGCGGTTTCTTCGAGCTCGTCGATGAGGAGGCGCGCGCCCATCAGGGCGCGATAACCAGCTTCATGGGTGATGGTGCGATGATCCTCTTCGGCCTGCCGGAACCACAGCCGGACGACGCGGCGCGTGCTGCGGCCTGCTCACTGTCTCTGGCGGAGCGCACCCGCGCCTGGCTGGCTGCCAACCCGACTCTACCCACAGGCCACAAGGTCGGCTTCAAGATCGGCGCGCATTGCGGTCCCGTCGTCGCATCGCGTCTCGGCACAGGTAACCGCCAGCAGATCACCGCGACGGGCGACACCGTCAACGTCGCCAGCCGGCTGATGGAAGTGGCGGCCGGGCGCGGCTCTGAGATCGCTTTCAGCGCAGCGCTGGTACATGCGGCCTCTCAGGGCGGTACACCGCCTGCGGGCGGAATTCTCGAGGGACCGTTCGAGACGCGCATTCGCGGGCGGGCCGGTGGCATCGAAGTCTGGTTGCGGCGGCAGCAGGCTGCCTGAAACTGGCGCTTTGACTTTTTGCCTGCAAAGGGATAGGAACGCGCCAACCGTTCGGCCGGGCAGATCCCGGCCAAGGCGCGCTTGCGCCTGAAAATTCCGAAAGACAGATCACATGACAGAGATTAACGGCGTCGTTCCGGCGATCGCCAAGGCGTTGTCGAAGCGCGGCTATACGGCGTTGACCCCGGTTCAGCAGGCAATGCTGGACCCGGCGCTTGCCTCGAAGGACGCCCTCGTATCGGCCCAGACCGGCTCCGGCAAGACCGTGGCATTTGGCCTGGCGCTGGCACCGACGCTGCTTCAGGACGACGACCGCTTCGAGCCGGCAGCGGAACCGCTGGCCCTGGTCATCGCGCCGACTCGCGAACTCGCCCTGCAGGTCAAGCGCGAGCTTGAATGGCTCTACGAAATGACCGGTGCGCTGATCGTCAGCTGCGTCGGCGGCATGGATATCCGCAGCGAGCGCCGGGCGCTGGAGCGCGGCGCTCATATCGTCGTCGGCACGCCTGGCCGTCTCTGCGACCATATCCGCCGCCGCGCACTCGACATTTCGTCGCTGAAGGCCGTCGTGCTCGACGAGGCGGACGAGATGCTCGATCTCGGCTTCCGCGAAGACCTGGAATTCATCCTCGAATCGTCGCCTGACGACCGTCGCACACTGATGTTTTCGGCAACGGTGCCGGCGGCTATTGCCAAGCTCGCCAAGAGCTTCCAGCGTGATGCGGTTCGCATCTCGACGCAGTCGGAAGAAAAGCAGCATGTCGATATCGAATATCGTGCACTGGCCGTTGCTCCCTCCGATCGCGAGAACGCCATCGTCAACGTGCTGCGCTATTACGATGCCAAGAATGCCATCGTTTTCTGCTCGACGCGTGCGGCCGTCAATCACCTGACGGCGCGGTTCAACAATCGCAATTTCTCGGTCGTCGCACTCTCCGGCGAACTGACGCAGAACGAACGGACGCACGCGTTGCAGGCGATGCGCGACGGACGCGCCCGCGTCTGTATCGCGACCGACGTTGCCGCCCGCGGCATCGACCTGCCGGGCCTCGATCTCGTCATCCATGCCGATCTGCCGACCAACTCCGAAACGCTGCTTCACCGCAGCGGCCGGACGGGCCGCGCCGGGCGCAAGGGCGTCAGCGCCATCATCGTGCCGCTGAATGCCCGCCGCAAGGCCGAGCGCATTCTGGACGGCGCCGGCGTTTCGCCGACCTGGGCCCGCCCACCGTCTGCCGAAGAGGTGATGCAGCGCGACGACGAGCGGCTGCTTGCCGATCCGATCCTCAGCGAAGCGCAGTCCGATGACGACCAGACGCTCGTCAATCAGCTGATCGCCAACTATGGCGCCGAGAAGCTGGCTGCCGCTTTCGTACGGCTCTACCGCTCCAATCAGTCTGCGCCTGAAGATATCACCGAGGTGTCGCTCGACGGCGGTGCACGCAAGCGCCGCGACAACGCCGATGGTCCGCGTGAGCCTAGCCAGAAGGGACCGCGCGACGATTTCGGCGCCAGTGTCTGGTTCTCGCTTTCGGTCGGCCGCAAGCAGAATGCCGAACCGCGCTGGCTGATCCCGATGATCTGCCGCAACGGCAACCTGACAAAGCGCGAGATCGGCGCCATCAAGATGCAGCCGGAAGAAACCTTTGTGGAGATCGCCGCCGGCAATGCCGAGGCGTTTCTCGCGGCACTCGGCCCGAACAAGACGATGGAACGCGGCATTCGCGTCAATCGCCTGAACGGCACACCCGATTTCAGCCGCCCGGCAAACGACCGGCCTGCGGGCAAAAAGGCCTACGAGGCACGCCGCGATGACGCCGTGCGCGACGACCACCCGAAGGCGAAGTTCAAGAAGGACTTCTCCCCGGAGCAGGCGCCGGCTGGTGGCGAGCGCAGCGACAAGCCCTGGAGCAAGAAGCCCGGCAAGCCGAAATTCGAAGGCAAGCCAAGGACGGAAGGCCAGAAGTTCGAAGGCAAGCCCAAGTTTGAGGGCAAGCCGAAGTTCGAAGGCCAGAAATTCGAGGGCAAGGGCGGCTTCGCTCCGAAGGGCAAGTTCAGCAAGAAGAAGCAGGGCTGAGGCTGGCGACAACGCCATCCCGGCCGCTCGATAGCGGGCAGCAGCGATGACGATGATGGCCGGCGCGATGGTTCACGATGTGGAAGCGTTCATACGCCGCCATCTTGAGCTTCGCCCGGCGCCATCGGTCCCGGAAATTTCTCTCTATGCCGCCCATCCGGCAAGCCGTCTCGGCCGCCTGCCGGGCGGCGGCGGCGAGCCGCCGTACTGGGCCTATCATTGGGCCGGCGGCAGCGCACTGGCCCGCCATATTCTCGACAATCCCGATATCGTCGGCGGCCGCACGGTGATCGATCTCGGCTGCGGCTCCGGCATCGTTGCGATAGCGGCGGCGAAAGGGGGCGCGTCTCTTGTGACCGCCATTGATACCGACCGCTATGCGGTTGCTGCCACGGCGCTCAACGCGCAGGCAAACGGCGTCGTGATCGATATCCTCCAGGCTGATATTCTCGACGATCCGCCACCTCCGGCCGATCTCATCCTCGCCGGCGATCTGTTCTACAATCGCAAACTTGCACGCAGGACGCTGCCCTTCCTGCAGCGCTGCAGGGCAGCGGGCATTTCGGTGCTGATCGGTGATCCCGGACGCAAGACGCTGCCGCGCAGCAGGCTGACTGCGGTCGCTGAATACAGGGTTGCGGATTTCGGGGAAGGCGAGACGAGCGGCGGTATCTACATGCTCGTGAAGTGAACGGCGCCGGCATGCAGGCGCCGCTCGATAAACTCACACGGCGCGCGTCAGGCCGCCGTCGACGCGAAGGTTCTGGCCAGTGATGTAGGCAGCGCCGTCGGACGCCAGGAAGGCGATGGTGGCGGCGATTTCTTCACTGGTGCCGTAACGTTTCATCGGTACGCTGTCGCGGCGCTCTTCGGTCGCAGGCAGGCTGTCGATCCAGCCCGGCAGCACGTTGTTCATGCGGATGTTGTCGCCGGCATAGGTCTCGGCGAAGATCTTCGTGAAGGAGGCGAGACCGGCGCGGAAGACTGCCGAGGTCGGGAACATCGCGCTCGGCTCGAAGGCCCAAGCCGTCGAGATGTTGATGATGGCGCCCGACTTCTGCTTCTGCATGTGCGGCGTGACGAGGCGCGCTGGGCGGATGACGTTCATCAGATAGACGTCCATGCCGCGATGCCAATCTTCATCGGTAATCTCGAGGATCGGCGCGCGAGGTCCGTGGCCGGCGCTGTTGACGAGAACATCGATACGGCCCCATTCGGAGACCGCACGATCGACCAGCTTTCGGAGATCGTCGTTCGACTGGTTCGAACCGGTGACGCCGAAACCGCCGAGTTCCCGGGCAAGCTCTTCGCCTTTTCCCGACGAAGACAGGATCGCTACCTTGTAGCCGTCCTTAGCCAGGCGTTTTGCAGCCGCAGCACCCATGCCGCTACCGCCCGCCGTCACCAGTGCTACCTTATCAACCGACATGCATGCCTCCATTGCAGAAGCGCACCGGACTGGCCGGCGCGCCGTTATATGACGGCAGCCGTGATATCACTCCGGTTCTGCAAAGGCGAGCGCTGCAACGGCTACATTGCGAGCCGGAAGCGCATATCCTCAGGTTCGCCGTTCCGTTCGAAGCGGACAACCAGCTCATCCAGTGCAACGCCGATATCGGCATCGGTCCAGCCCTGGCTTTTCAGACGCAGGAAGATCTCCTGCATGCGGAGCCGCAGGAACACGGCGAGATCGGGATCGGAATCTTTAATCGAACGCATGGCTCTACTCTGAAATCCTCGAAACACGGCTGCAGAAAGAAACGGGCTCGCCACGCGAAACAGGAGGCGAGCCCTTGCCCTCGCAGGTCCGCCGACTTGCATCAGGCACCCGCCAAGACGGCGGGTATAGAATTGAAGGTTCGGAGGCGGATCGGACGCCTCATCATCAAGTAACCATAAGACGGCATGCGTGTCGCGTGACGCGGCCGTGACACGACTTTTGCGCGAAAGCATCGCTTTTACCTGCATCCTACTGATCTGAAACGGGTCACTCTACGTAATCCCCGCCGAGAACGAGAGACATATTCATGCGGGTATTGATTATCGGATTGGGACTATTGGCAATCATTGCATGGGCAGCAGCCTTCTACATGACATCAGGCGCCTTTTGAAAACCCGCCTTACTGGTCGATGTCCTTAGCCCGTTGGGACGATCGACAGCGCGGAAATCGCCATCGATGCGCCTTGCGGAAAAATAGATGATATGTCATTTGTTGTGATGTCATCGGATATCACTTCATGCCTTCAGAACACGAAAAGATTGCCGCCACCTTCGGTGCATTGGTGGCGCAGACGGCGCGATTGT
The DNA here is from genome assembly GCF_056399485.1 of Rhizobium sp. 01N424. NCBI lineage: Bacteria > Pseudomonadati > Pseudomonadota > Alphaproteobacteria > Hyphomicrobiales > Rhizobiaceae > Rhizobium > Rhizobium sp. 01N424. The sequence continues at coordinate 18,063 of NZ_JBFTRK010000008.1, read as the reverse complement.
GGCGCCGGGCTGCCGACCAGCGGCTGCAGCCCTTCGGTCTGACGGAAGCCACATGGCTGCCGCTGCTGCGGATCTCTCGCTCGGAGGTGCCGATGCATCAAAGAGCGCTCGCGGCATCACTTTCGCTCGATAATTCCTCGGTCGTCCGGCTCATCGACAATCTGGAATCGGCTGGCCTCGTCGAACGCCAGGAGGGCGAGGACCGGCGTTCGAAGGCGATCGTTCTGACCGAGGCTGGGCGGCATACAGTGATCGATGTCGAGCGCATCGCCCAGGGCGTCCGCGAAGAAGCGCTCGCCGATCTCTCCAGGGCCGACATCGAGGTGGCCTTCCGCGTGCTCGAGCATATTTCGAGCGTCTTTTCCAACAACGGCGAGGAGCCGACACCGTGAATTCCCATCCTGGCCGCATGGCCGGCGCCGAACTGCTGACTGCCCGCAAGACCGTTCCCGTCTGGCTTTTGGCGCTGGTTACCTTCAGCGGCACGCTTGCCATGCATATTTTCGTGCCTGCCTTGCCTTCAGCCGCTACAGATCTTGGGGCGAGCATCGGCGAGATGCAGATGACGGTCAGCCTCTATATTTTCGGACTTGCCGTCGGCCAATTGATCTACGGACCGCTTTCCGACCGCTATGGACGGCGGCCCGTGCTGATGAGCGGGCTGGTGCTTTACACGCTGGCGGGGTTCGCCGCACTGTTTGCGCCCGGGGTCCACGCGTTGATCGTTGCGCGGTTGTTTCAGGCGCTTGGCGGATGTGCCGGACTGGTGATCGCCAGGGCCATCGTCCGGGACACCTCGACGGCTGACGACACGGCAAAAAGGCTGGCGGTGATGAACCTGATGGTCACCGTCGGTCCTGGCCTGGCGCCGATCGCCGGCGGGGCGCTGGCCGCGACACTCGGCTGGCGGTCGATCTTCGTCGCTTTATGCGCGCTCGGCGTTCTCAACATGCTGATGACCTGGAAGATGGTGCCGGAAACCGGCAGGCGTAATGCGGAAGCATCGATGAAATCGCTGAGCCGCGATTATCTCGGTCTGCTTCGCTCGCCCGCCTTCGTCGGCTACGCCATTGGCGGCGGCTGCGCCACGACATCGATGTATGCCTTCACCGCTGCCGCACCATTCATCGTCATCAACGAATTGCACCGGCCGGCGACCGAGGTCGGCATCTGCCTTGCCCTGCTGATCTTCGGCTACTGGATCGGCAGCATGATCGCCACGCGGCTGATCGGCAGGATTGCCATGAAGCCGCTGATGCTCGTTTCCAATCTCGTCAGCATAGTGGCTGCAATCGCCTTCTTCGGGCTGGCGGCAACCGGCGAACTCGGGTTGCTGCCGATGATGGCGGTGATCATGGTTTATACGATCGGGGCTGGGGTGGCGTCGCCGAATGCCCTGACGCTTGCCGTCAGCGTCAATCCGAAGGTCACCGGCTCAGCCTCGGGACTCTATGGAGCCACACAGATGGCCGTTGGAGCCGTCTGCACGGCGCTGGCGGGGATCGGCGGCGATCCGGGCTTTGCCGCAGCGAGTGTCATTCTCGGCGCCAGCCTGCTGGCGCAGAGCTGCTTGTGGATAGGCGTGAAAGCCAGCCGGATCAGGGCAGAAGCGCCGGCCGCAGCAGCATGACGGGGCAGGGCGCGCCGGCCTCAAGGGCGGGCGCATTCGGCGGACGAATGATCAGGCAATCGGCCTGCGCGAAGATCTTCATCATCGACGAATCCTGCTTGCCGAACGGCCGCGCACGGCGCGCACCACCCGGCGACACCTCAAAGCTGGCCCGAACATAATCCTGCCGGTGATCGTTGGCCGCGAGATCGACCGCGGCCTCGACGATCGCCTCGCGTTTCACCGGCGGCAGCGAGGCGAGCTTGCGTAGCAAAGGTTCGAGGAAGAGCAGGGCGCAGACCAGGCTTGAGACAGGATTTCCGGGCAGACCGAGAACATGGATCCTGCCGAGGCTTCCGACCATCAGCGGCTTGCCGGGACGCATGGCGATACGCCAGAAATCGAGCTGCATGCCTGCCGCTATCAGCGTTGCCTGCACGAGGTCGTGATCGCCGACCGATGCGCCGCCGAGCGTGACGATAACATCGGCGCCGGCGACTTCGGCCCTGCGCACCGCTTCGGTGATGGCTGTGCTATCATCCGGCACGATGCCGAGATCGAGCACCTCGCCACCGGCATTGCGCACGAGCGCGGCAATGCCGAAGCCGCTTGACGCAACGATCTGCGAAGGGCCGGGCATGCCGCCGGGTGCCAGCAGTTCATCGCCCGTCGCAAGGATCGCCACCAGCGGCTTGCACAGCACCGGGACTTCGGCGTGGTTCATACCTGCCGCGACCGTCAGCCGCGCGAAATCCATGACAGTGCCTGATGTGAGCACCGTTTCGCCGAGACGGAAATCCTGCCCCCGCGGGCGGATATGCTGGTTTTCGCGAACCGGAAACTTGGTGCGGATGCCGCCATCGATCTTTTCGGCGTCCTCCTGAAGCAAAACGCTGTCGGCACTGTCAGGCACAGGGGCACCGGTGAAGATGCGGACGGCTTCGCCATCACCAATCGCGCCGTCGAATGCATGCCCGGCCGACGCGGTGCCGATGACGCGAAGTTCGGCGCCGAGCTCCGGCGCATCCGCGCGGCGCAGTGCATAGCCATCCATGGCGGAAGAGTTGAAGGGGGGCTGCGTCAACCGTGCAGCAAGATCGCCCGCCAGCACGCGCCCATCGGCGGCGGCGAGCGGCACGGTCTGCGCATCGGCGATCGGCGAGGCGCTGCCCAGCAGACGCGCCTGCGCCTCCTCGACCGGCAGCAGGCTCATGATTGCGCCTCCGGGTGACGGAAATCGCCGGACTTGCCGCCCGACTTTTCCAACAGCCTGACACCGCCGATTTCCATCGCCTTGTCAGCGGCTTTCGCCATGTCGTAGATCGTCAGGCACGCGACAGACACGGCGGTCAGCGCCTCCATCTCGACGCCCGTTTTGCCGGTCAGCTTCGCCGTCGCCGTGACCCTGAGGCCCGGAAGCGCTGCATCTTCGGTGATATCGACACTGACCTTGGTCAGCATCAGCGGATGGCAGAGCGGAATGAGGTTTGCCGTCTGCTTGGCCGCCATGATGCCTGCCAGCCGAGCCGTACCGATGACGTCGCCCTTCTTGGCATTGCCGTCGCGGATCAGCGCCAGCGTTTCCTGGGACATGCGGATATAGCCTTCGGCAGTGGCAATGCGTACGGTTTCGGCCTTGCCGCTGACATCGACCATATGCGCCTCACCAGCTGCATCGATGTGGGTGAGGCCAGGCTTGGCGCCGCTCATGTCATTCAGCCGCGATTGCCGCTTCGCCGAAGAGAAGCGCGCGGGTGGCCGCCGTGACGTCATCCTTGCGCATCAGGCTTTCGCCGACGAGGAAGGTATTGATGTTGAAGGCCTGAAGGCGCCTGCAATCAGCATTGGTGAAGATACCGCTCTCGCCGACCAGCAGCTTGTCTGAAGGAACCATCGCCGAAAGCTTCTCGCTGACGGTCAGGCTGACTTCGAATGTGCGCAGATTGCGGTTGTTGATCCCGAGGAGCGGCGACGAGAGCTTCAGCGCCCGCTCCGTTTCCTCTTCGTCGTGGACCTCGACCAGGACATCCATACCGAGCGCAAAGGCTTCGTCCTGCAGGCGCTCCGCATCGCCGTCCGTCAGCGAGGCCATGATCAGCAAGATGCAGTCGGCGCCCCAGGCGCGGGCTTCGTGAACCTGATAGGTCTCGAACATAAAATCCTTGCGCAGCGCCGGTAGCGCGCAGGCAGCACGCGCCGCCGTCAGGAATTCCGGTGCGCCCTGAAAGCTTGGCGTATCCGTCAGCACGGACAGGCAGGCAGCCCCACCGTCCTCATAGGCCTTTGCCAGGGCCGGCGGATCGAAATCCGGGCGGATGAGGCCCTTGGACGGGCTTGCCTTCTTGATCTCGGCGATCAGTCCGTAGAGCCCTGCATCGCGCTTGGCGACCAGCGCCTTGTGAAAGCCGCGCGGCGCCGATTGGCCGGCCTGCATTGCCTTGAGATCGGCGAGCGAGACCTTGGCCTTGGCGGCGGCGATTTCCTCGCGCTTGTAGGTTTCGATCTTCTTCAGGATATCGGTCATCGGTCGATCCTAGTCGATGTCGTTGGAAACGGCGATGAGTTTGTCGAGCGCGGCCGCGGTTGCGCCGCTATCGAGCGATTCCTTTGCAAGCGTCATGCCCTTGGCGATCGTCTCGGCCTTGCCGGCGACGACGAGCGAGGCGGCGGCATTGGCGAGCGCGATATCGCGGTAGGCATTCCTGGCACCGCCGAGGACGTCGCGGAGTGCCGCAGCATTGACGACGCCGTCGCCACCCTTCAGGGCCGAGAGCGTGCAGGGCGAGACACCGAAATCGGCAGGCGACAGCTCGAAGCTGCGGATCTTGCCATTCTCAAGCGCTGCGACGCTGGTCTTGCCGGTCGTGGTGATTTCATCGAGACCATCACCATGGACGACCCAGACGCTTTCGGAGCCGAGATCGCGCATGACTTCGGCCAGCGGCAGCACCCACTGCTCGGCGAAGACGCCGAGCAGCTGGCGGCGGACGCCCGCGGGGTTGGTCAGCGGCCCGAGCAGATTGAAGATCGTGCGCGTGCCGAGTTCGACGCGCGAGGGTCCAACGTGACGCATGGCAGAGTGATGTTGCTGCGCGAACATGAAGCCGACGCCGGCTTCAGCGATGCAGCGGGAAATCACGTCCGGCGAAATCTCCAGCTTGACGCCGAGAGCGGCCAGACTGTCCGACGCGCCAGACTTGGAACTCAGAGCACGATTGCCATGCTTGGCAACCGGGACGCCGGCACCGGCGACGATCAACGCTGCCAGTGTCGAGATGTTGTAGGTGCCGCTGCCGTCGCCACCGGTGCCGACGATATCGATGGCATCGGCGGGCGCTTCGACGCGCAGCATCTTCGAACGCATCGTCGTGGCGGCGCCGACGATCTCATCGACCGTCTCGCCGCGCACGCGCAACGCCATCAGGAAGCCGCCGATCTGCGAGGGCGTCGCCTGGCCCGACATCAGGATGTCGAAGGCCTGGCGAGCCTCGTCGCGTGTCAGGGGCTCGCGGCTTGCGGCCTTGGCCAGAAGCGGCTTCAGATCGGTCATGCGCTAAAGCTCCTCCTAGCGAACGGTTGCCTGATCGGCGAGCGTCTGGTTGATCGAGGCGCTGTACTGCGTCTGCAGCAGGGTCACCATCTGATCGAGGATGTCATCGCCGGCCGCATTGGCGACTGCTGCGATCTGCGCATCCTGGTTGTTCAGCGCATCGGTCGTCGGATCGGTGTTGACGTTGGTGACCTTCAGCAGGATCTGCGTGGTCGCGTCGGCGCCGACGGCATTGGCAACTGTGTCGGCAGGGCCGCTGAAGGCAGCGCTGACGCCGCCTCGGCCGAGAACGGCATCGTCGGTGGTGCGGCTCACGCCGCTCTTGCTTTCGACGGCGATGCCGAGCGGGGCTGCGATATCGGCAAGCGACTTGCCCTTCTGCGCTTCCTGCTTCAGCTCGTCGGCCTTCTTGGCAAGTTCCAGCTTCTGCTGTTCTGCCGTCCAGTCGGCAACCGCCTTGTCGCGAATTTCGGCAAGCGGGCGCTCGCGCTCCGGCGTGACTTCGCGGACATCGAACCAGACGTAACCGTCATTGCCGAGCGCAAGTGCGACCGGCTGGGTGCCTGGCTCGGTCTTGAACGCTTCGCCGAGCAGCTGCTGCTTCGACGGGATGTCCTTGACCTCGTTGCCGTCCTTGTCTGCACCGGTGGCGTCGATCGCATCGACGACGACGGCCTTGAGCTTCAGCTCCTTGGCGATGTCTTCGAGTGACTGACCGGCGCTGCGCATGTCTTCTATATGATCGTGGACGTTGATGACTTCCTGCGAAGCGTTGACCAGCGCCAGCTGCTTGCGGATGTCTTCCTTGACCTCGTCGAGCGTCTTGACGGTTTCAGGCTTGATATTGGTGATGCGCAGGATGACCGGACCAAAGGCACCATCGACGACCGGCGTCGTGCCGCCATTCTTGGTGACGGCGAAAGCGGCCTCGGCAACCGACTGATCGGGAACCTTGTCCTTGGTGAAATCGCCGAGAAGCACGTCGGTCGCGGTCTTGCCCTGATCTGTGACCAGCTGATCGAAGGTTGTGCCGCTCTTCAGCGCCGTCTGTGCGGCGGCGGCGAGGTCCTTGTTGGCGAAGGTCAGCTGCTCGACGGTACGCGTCTCCGGCGTGCGGAAGGTTTCCTTGCGCTTGTCGAAATCTTCGCGGATCTGATCGTCGGTCACCGTCGCGACGTCGGCGATATCAGACGATTCGAGCTTCAGGTAGGCGACCTTGCGGTATTCAGGCGCGCGGTAGCGGGCCTTCACGCCATCGAACCACTTGGACAGCACATCGTCAGCAGGCGCCTTGATCGGTTCGATATTGGCGTTGGTGAGCAGCAGGTAGTCGATGTCGCGGCTTTCCTGGCGGTAAAGCTTGAGCGCGTCGACCAGGGCGGCCGGCGCCTTGAAGCCGTTGGAGACGGCATCTACGATCTGGCTGCGGACGGCGACCTTGCTGCGCTCGTTGATATAGTCGGCCTCAGGGATGCCGGCATTGCGCAGGCGCGATGTGAAGAGGCTACGGTCGAACTTGCCGCTGACATCCTTGAAAGCTGGATCGTCGCCGATCAGCTGGGCAAGGCGGTCTTCGGAGAGGCCGAGATTCATGTCTGCGGCCAGCTGATCAAGCGAAGCGCCGGCAACCAGCTGCGCAATCGTCTGCTGCTCGACGCCAAAGGCCTTGGCCTGCTCCGGGGTCAGGCGCATGCCGAACTGCTGGCTGAGGCTGGCGACCTGGCGCTGATAGGCGAGGCGGAACTCGTTGACGTCCACTTTCTGATCGCCGACCGTCACGACTGTCGTGCTCGAACCGCCGCCGATCAGCTCACGGGAAATACCCCAGATGCCGAAAGACGCGACCAGGAGAAGCATGAGGAGCTTGGCGACCCAGGTCTGGGCAGCTCTTCTCAGGATATGGAACATCGAAACGCAAACCTCGCATTAGATTCCGCCCATTCACGGGCAAAGCTTTCGACGTTCCTTAGAGCAAAGTAAGGCGGAAATGAAGCGCTATCCGACGAAAACATGACAGCATCCGGAATGGATTTACGGTGCTTGCGACAGGCAACAAAAGCACACCTGCACCGGAACCTTTCCGGCCCTCAGTTCGTTGTTGCGGCATCCGGAAAAATAGGAGCAGACAATGGCCGAACTGAAAACCGCCTCCGCCCAATCGACAGCCGCGCGCGTCAAGGCGGATATCGCCGCCGATGATCTTTCTGCGCAGGTCGCAGCCTTGCGCGAGGATCTGGCCCGTCTTTCGGAAAGTGTCGTCGCCTTGGGGCAGGGCGCCAAGAGCGCCGTGACCGACGAGGCGTCGGTGATGACGGAAAAGGTGCGCGACAAGGTGCGCGAGGAACCGATTTTCGCTCTCGCCGTCACGGCCGGTATCGCCTACGTGTTCGGGCTGATGAGCCGCCGCTAACGATTGCGAGACAACAAAAAAGCCGGGAGCAAAACTCCCGGCTTTTTTGCGTTCAAATTCCGTGCGCTTAGCGCCGGACCATCCGGCCGATCGCGATCAGCAGGCAGGCACCAACGAAACCGGTGATGAGATATCCGAGCCAGCCAGCCAGCGGCTGGATATGCAAAAGGCCGAGGATGAAATTGGCAACGATGGCGCCGATGATGCCCAGAATGATGTTCATGAACACGCCCATGTTGCTGTTCATGAATTTCTCGGCGAGCCATCCGGCAAGGCCGCCAATAATGATTGCCGCAATCCAGCCGACACTCTGATCTTCCATAATGATTTCCCTCCTAAGAAAACAACGAAATGAACGCGGAAACTGCAGAAAGGTTCCGTCCCGGTCAGGGCTGCAGCAGCGTCACCGGCATATGCAGCGCATGCGTGAGCAGCTGGAACAGAAGGCCAGACAGCGCCAGGATCGCAAAGCCCAGCGGCATGATCAAACTCTTACTCGACATTTTTACTCACTCCCTTTGCCGATCGAGAATAGATCATCGGCAAAGGGCGGCAAGTTAAATATTAACGGATAGTTAAGCATAAAATTTGAATGAATCGGCGACGATGAAACCGTTTTTTACTTCGCCACGTAAAATATTCCAGGTTGCAAAATTAACGTGCCGTTAATGCATATTAGTAATCATCGATCTATAGCAACCTGGAGGAGACTCAGATGCGTCATTCACATCTCATGGAACATCTCGAAGCCGCTCGAAAGATTGCGGAAGCAGACAATGAAATGTTCGTCGCCTACTTGATAAAAATCGCGAAAGAGGCGGCGCGCAAGCAGGACAAGATGCCGCGCGACAAGCAGGCGATTGCCGCTTGAGACGGTTGCGGCCATAGACGAAAGTGTGCGGTAATATGACGACGGAACCAAGATTGCCGGGCAAGAAAAGCCTTCCGCTAGCATTTTGACGAGGCCTCCCGGATCGAAAGGACCAAAATCTCTTTCGATCTGGCAACTTTTGCGGGTTCTCCAGGGCGGCGAAAGTCAAGCGTTATCCAACCTTTCGGGACCGCATTATCCGATAGCGCAGCGCGATTACTGACCGCAGGCGGCAGATTTGCCAGGACTGATTACGTTTCCATCGGCATCGTGCGCAGCCTTCCGCGCAGATCTCCGTTCGCTACGGCAGTCGTTCACGTCGGTGCCGTTCGAATCCCCGCTATTGATGGTGCTGTTCGTCGCGCTGGGATCGATCGTTCCGGGCTGCGCTTTGTCAGTGTCTCCGACGCGGCTACGATCATTAGTGCCGCTCGCGCGTGAACCTGAGATCGTCCCGATCGACGAACCGGAGGCGCTCGCGCCGTCCGCAGACACGTTGCCGGACTGGGCGAGGGCAACCGTCGCAAGACCCAGCGAGAGAACGACCGTGGCTGTAACTTTCTTCAGCATGGACTTCTTCCCTATGCATCGTCAGATGCTCTCCCAACAGCTGACGGCCCAAGATGTTCCGCACGCCTGATGGGACAGGCGAGCGCGCTTCCCGCAGCACAGATTTTTATGTCCGGCCCTTGCATTGCAACGCGGCTTTGCGTCATAAGGCGCTCGAAGGAAGAGTGTCCGAGTGGTTTAAGGAACCGGTCTTGAAAACCGGCGTGCGGGAAACCGTACCGTGGGTTCGAATCCCACCTCTTCCGCCATATGTCTCGCCACGCGAAACACCCCTGATTTAACCATCCGTAAACCATAACGATTAAAATTACCGCTACTGCCGCGATATTGTTCGCAAATTCGGCACATTGGCCACACAATTAAAGTCTCGTTAGGTGCAGGGGCGTAGGCAGGGTTGGTCCGATTTAGGGCACTTGCTTAACCATAACGATCTTTGGCGGCGTGGGACATATGAAGTTGGAATACGGGGCGGCGTCTTTCGCAACGGGTGCGCGGTGGCTGGCGCTGGCAGCGATGTGCGCCGCGGTGACGGCATGCGGAACAACGTCTCAGGCGCCGAAGAAGCGCGCCCACGGCAAGGAATATTTCTCCGAGAAGGAATATGGCGTCAAAGCCAGCCCGCGCGTCGTCGAGGGCGGTCCGATCCCGAAGGGGGGCGGGCGCTATCTCGTCGGCAATCCCTACCAGGTCAAAGGCAAGTGGTATTATCCCAAGGAAGACTTTTCCTATAGCAAGACGGGCGTGGCCTCCTGGTACGGCTCGGCCTTTCACGGCCGCCTGACCGCCAACGGCGAGGTCTACGACCAGCTGTCGATTTCCGCCGCGCATCCGACCTTTCCGCTGCCGAGCTATGCACGCGTCACCAATATCGAGAACGGCTCGTCGATCGTCGTGCGCGTCAACGACCGCGGACCGTATCACGAGGGCCGGATCATCGACCTTTCAAACAAGACGGCCGATCTCCTCGACATGAAGCATAGCGGCACCGGTCGCGTTCGCGTTCAGTATGTTGGCAAGGCGCGCATGGACGGCCACGACATGCCGTATCTGATGGCGTCCTACGTGCCAAAGGGCAGCCGTATTCCGGCCGTCGATCCGGGCGGGCAGATCGCCAGTGGCGTGATGGTCGCCTCCAATGACCGCCGCATTACCAGCGATCAGCTGCAGAGCCTGGGAACGCTGACGGCGCCGCAGACGTCACGCGTGCCTGTGCCGATGTCCGCCACGGCCTATGGCGGCGCGACGCCGAGCGCGCGCTACAATGCGGCTCCGGCGCCATCGGCTTTCGGGACGCTCAGCGCGCCGCAGGGTATGGGCGAAATGATCGTGCTGCCGGAAATCGGCCCGGTTCCCTACGAGCGTCCCTATGGCTGGGGGCAGGGGTCTCTGGCGATGGGCTACCAGGAAGACGGCGTTCGGACCGTGACGGTGCCGATCGCGTTCGATGCGGTGATGGTTCGCAACGACGGCCTGACCGAGGAATCGATTCTTACGTCCTTCAAGCGCCAGCAGGCAAAGCAGCCGGCGCGCTAAGACGCCGATTGCGGCAGGCCGCCGCTATCACTAACCTCCAGAATCGATTTCGCGCCAGGGGTTTGCAATGCTGAAGCGTTTCATCGGTTTTTGCGCGGTCATGCTGTCGGCCGCTTCATCTGCTGCTGCCGCCGAGCCTGCACCCGCGGGATTCGTTACCAAGGCGGCGCAGGCCTATATGATCGAGGCGTCGACGGGCACGGTGCTGCTTGCCAAGAACGAAGATCAGGCGTTTTCGCCGGCGTCGCTCGCCAAGCTGATGACGATGGATATCGTCTTTGCGTCGCTGAAGGGCGGCGAGATCACCCTCGATACCGACTATCCGGTCTCCGAATATGCCTGGCGCACCGGCGGTGCGCCGTCCCGTTCGGCGACGATGTTTGCCGCCCTTAAGAGCCGCGTGCGCGTCGAGGACCTGGTCAAGGGCGTCGCGATCCAGGGCGCGAATGACGGCTGCATCATTCTGGCCGAGGGTATGAGCGGCACCGAGGAGAATTTCGCCTCGGCGATGACGCGCCGGGCGCAGACGCTCGGGATGACGAAGAGCATCTTCGGAAACTCGACCGGTCTGCCGGATGGCAAGAGCAAGACGACGGCGCGGGACATGGTGACGCTGGCTGTCGATCTGCAGCAGACCTATCCGGCCTATTATCCCTATTTCGCCCAGGCCGATTTTGAATGGAACAAGATCTTCCAGCGCAATCGCAACCCGCTGCTCGGCCTCGGGCTCGGTGCCGACGGTCTGGCGACCGGCTTTGCCGAGGGCGAAGGCTTCTCGATCGTCGCCTCAGTCGAGCGTGACGGCAAACGGCTGTTCCTGGCGCTCGGCGGCATCGCCTCCGACAAGGAGCGGACCGACGAGGCCAAGCGTATTCTCGAATGGGGTCTGACCAGCTTCGAAACGCGGCAGATCTTCGCCGAGAAAGAAGTCGTCGGTTCGGCGAGCGTCTATGGCGGGCAATCGGGCCATGTCGATCTTGTGGCCAGGACCCCCGTCAGCGTCTATATTCCGGTCAGCAACCCGGACCGGCTGGCGGCGAGGATCATCTATCGCTGGCCGCTGACGGCGCCCGTCGCGGCCGACGCGGAAGCGGGCACGCTAGTGATTTCCGCCGGCGGCCGGGTGTTGCGCGAAGTGCCGCTCTATACGGTGCAGAATATCGCCGTGGGATCGCTGACCAGCCGGGCTGTCGATGCCCTGGTCGAACTCGGCGAATCGATGTTCTTCTCCTGGCTCTGGGACAAAGCCGAGCCCACCTGAAGGCCGCATTCTGCCGTGAAATTACCGGGGAAGGCGGAGCTGGCGGGAAACAGCGAGGTTTCGCCCGGGCGCATCTTCGGATAGATAGATTGAGGCGCTGCCGACGTTTTGTCGGCGGCATGTCGGGAATACGGGAAAGTGCTGTTGTCGTCCGGTACGGGATTGTTCGTTACATTCGAAGGCGGTGAGGGTGCCGGCAAGTCGACGCAGATCCGCCGCCTTGCGGAAGCGTTGCGCAGACGCGGCCATGAAGTGCTGCTGACGCGTGAGCCGGGCGGTTCTCCGGGTGCCGAGGCGGTGCGTTACGTGCTGCTGTCGGGTGCCGCCGAAGCCTTCGGAACGCGGATGGAGGCGATCCTTTTTGCCGCGGCGCGCAACGATCACGTCGAGGAGGTGATCCGCCCGGCGCTGCTCGACGGCAAGATCGTGCTTTGCGACCGCTTCATGGATTCGTCGCGCGTCTATCAAGGCGTCACCGGCAATCTCGAACCCGATTTCATCGAGACGCTGCAGCGCATCGCCGTCAATGGCGTGGTGCCTGACTGCACGGTCATCCTCGATATTCCGGCGACCGCAGGGCTTGCGCGCGTCAAGTCGCGCAATGCCGATGGGCCTGACCGTTTCGAGAAGGAAGAACTGGAGACGCACGAGAAGCGCCGCGAGGCCTATCTCGATATCGCAGCCCGCGAGCCGCAACGTTGCCGCGTCGTCAATGCCATGCAGGACGAGGCCGACATCGCCGCCGAGATCCTTGCGATCATCACCAAACTGATGAGTGGCATTGCGGCCGAAAAGACGCCGGTAGCCGTTCATGAGTGAGGAGCGGCCCGGCCTGCTGGATGGAGCGATCTGGCCGGCGGAAAATCCCAAGCTCTTCGGACATGAGGACGCGGAAGCGTTTCTCTCTCAGTCCTATAGGTCCGGCAAAGGCCATCACGCCATCCTGATCGAAGGCCCTGAAGGCATCGGCAAGGCGACGCTCGCCTTCCGCTTCGCCAATTATGTGCTTTCCAATCCCGATCCGGCGCTGGCGCCGGAGATCATTCCCGATCCCGATCCTGCGTCGCCGGTCAGCCGCCAGATTTCGTCAGGCGCTTCGCACAATCTTCTGCATCTTGCACGGCCGGTGGATGAAAAGACCGGCAAGGTGAAATCGGCGATCACTGTCGATGAAGTGCGCCGCGCCGGGAAATTCTTCTCGCAGACATCGGGCACCGGCAACTGGCGCATCGTCATCATCGATCCGGCCGATGACATGAACCGCAATGCGGCAAACGCCATCCTGAAGATCCTCGAGGAGCCGCCGAAGCGGGCACTTTTCCTCGTTCTGTCGCATGCGCCGGGCAAGCTGTTGCCGACCATCCGTTCGCGCTGCCTGCCGCTGAGGCTCGCGCCGCTTGGCGACGATGCGCTGGCTCTGGCACTTGCCAATCTCGGCACCGCGGTCGACGACCGGGCATTGCTGACGGCGGCGAAGGGCAGCGTCGGAGAGGCGCTGAAGCTGATGAACTACGGTGGTGGCGAGATCATCTCCGCCTATCAGGATGTGCTATCGGCTCAGGGACCGGCGGCGCGGCGCGCCATGCACCGGCTGGCCGATGCGCTGTCAGGCAAGGAAAGCGACACGATCTTCGAATTCTTCGCGAGCCATATCGGCGACGACCTGATGAACCGGGCGCGCCAGGCGGCGAGGGCAGGCGATCTCGGTGCTGCCGAACGGCTCGCTAGGCTGCAATCCGATGTCAACGAGCGTCTCACCGTCTCGGGTGCCTACAACCTCGACCGCAAGCAGACGATCCTCGGTATCCTGTCCGACATCAAGCAGCCCGGCCCTTAATCAGCCTGCGAGCAGTTTCCAGGCGACGACGGCAAGTGTCAGCGCCAGGACGATGCGGATCGTCCGCTCGTGCAGTTTCGGTGCCAGCAGGCTTCCGGCGACGATGCCGGGTATCGATCCCACAAGCAGTGTCAGAAGCATCAGCCAGTCGATTTCGCCGATGAACCAGTAGCCCATGCCGCCGATCAGCGTCAGCGGCACGGCGTGAACAATGTCGGATCCTACGATCTCGCGAACGTCAAGATTCGGGTAAAGGATCAGCAGGATGGTGACGCCGAGTGCGCCCGCGCCGACCGACGTCAGCGTGACCAGGACACCGAGCGCCAGACCGAGGATGACGGTGAAAATGGCGATCGTTGCCGGCTTTGGTGGCGTCCGCTCGCCGATGGCGCCGCGCGCAAAGGACAAAACCTGGGTGCGGAAGATCAGCATGAAGGCAGTGATGACAAGCAGCCAGCCGAGCGCGATGGTGATCGTATGCGCGACTTCGACGCTCTTGCGATCAACGCCGGCCATGAGCCAAAGCATGAGGAGGGCGGCCGGCACGCTTCCGGCGGCGAGCGAGCCGACGATGCGCCAGTTCACCCTGCCATGCATGCCGTGAACGGCGGTGCCTGCCGACTTGGTAATCGCCGCATAGAGCAGATCAGTGCCTACGGCTGTCGCCGGATGAACGCCGAACAACAGCACGAGGATCGGCGTCATCAACGAGCCGCCGCCGACGCCGGTGATACCAACCAGCATGCCGACGAGAAAGCCGGAAAGCGAATAGAGAGGCTGGAACGCTTGTGGCAGACTCACGGGGCAGACCTTGAGGCGCCTGCGCTGATCAGCTCATATTTGACGGTCATTATGCCTCGCCCGGAATTGTCGCCAAGGCGTAGAATGCCTGTGAAATCCCGTCAAGCGCAGCGGGCCCCCGAGGCGGTCAAAACGCTGCCGCTTTCGAAACTTAGTGTTTCTCTTCGCCATCACATGCGCTAAGAGCGGCTGACAATTTTTATAGAGTAAGCCGGATGTCCGCCATGACCGACAAGAAGCCCTTCTACATCACCACTGCGATTTCCTATCCGAACGGCAAGCCGCATATCGGCCATGCCTACGAGCTGATCGCAACGGACGCCATGGCGCGCTTCCAGCGCCTCGACGGCCGTGATGTCTTCTTCCTGACCGGCACCGACGAGCACGGCCAGAAGATGCAGCAGACGGCGCGTGCCGAAGGCATCACGGCGCAGGAACTGGCCGACCGCAATTCCGGCGAATTCCAGGCGATGGCGAAGCTGCTGAACGCGTCGAACGACGACTTCATCCGCACGACGCAAGAGCGCCACCACGAGACCTCGCGCAACATCTGGAACCTGATGGCCGACAACGGCGACATCTACAAGGATTCCTACGCCGGCTGGTACTCGGTGCGCGATGAGGCCTATTATCAGGAAGACGAGACCGAAGTGCGCGCCGACGGCGTCCGCTACGGCCCGCAGGGCACGCCTGTCGAATGGGTCGAGGAAGCCAGCTATTTCTTCAAGCTGTCCGAATACCAGGACAAGCTGCTAAAGCATTACGAAGAGAACCCCGATTTCATCGGCCCATCGGAGCGCCGCAACGAGGTCATCTCCTTCGTGAAATCAGGCCTCAAGGATCTCTCGGTTTCGCGCACGACTTTCGACTGGGGGATCAAGGTTCCCAACGACCCCGAGCACGTCATGTATGTCTGGGTCGACGCGCTGACCAACTACATCACGGCCACAGGCTATATCGAGGACCGGAACGGCCCGCGCGCGAAATACTGGCCTGCCGACGTTCATATCATCGGCAAGGACATCATCCGCTTCCACGCCGTCTACTGGCCGGCATTCCTGATGTCGGCTGGTCTGCCGCTGCCGAAGCGCGTCTTTGCTCACGGCTTCCTGCTCAACAAGGGCGAGAAGATGTCGAAGTCGCTCGGCAACGTCGTCGACCCTGTCAACCTCGTCAATCACTTTGGTCTCGACCAGGTGCGTTACTTCTTCCTGCGCGAAGTCTCCTTCGGCCAGGACGGCAGCTACAGCGAGGAAGCGATCGGCCAGCGCATCAACGCTGACCTCGCCAATGGTATCGGCAATCTCGCCAGCCGTTCTCTGTCGATGATCGTCAAGAACTGCGATGGCAAGATCCCGGAACCCGGCCCGCTGACGGATGAAGACAAGGCGATGCTGGCGGCTGCCGATGCGCTTCTGGCCTCCACCCGCGAGGATATGGGCAAGCAGCTGATCCACAAGGCCGTTGCCTCGATCATCGCCGTCGTCTCGGAAACCGACCGCTATTTCGCCGGCCAGGCGCCGTGGGCGCTGAAGAAGACCGATCCGGACCGGATGGCAACCGTCCTCTACGTGACGGCAGAGGTCGTGCGTCAGCTCGCTATCCTGCTGCAGCCGATCGTGCCGCAATCGGCCGAAAAGCTGCTCGATCTCGTTGCCGCGCCTGCGGACAAGCGCGATTTCGCAGCGCTCGGCGAAGCGGGCCGCCTGGTCCCCGGCACCGAGCTGGAAGCGCCGACGCCTGTCTTCCCGCGCTATGTGGCGCCTGAGGCGTAAGGACTGCAGATGCTGATCGATACGCATTGCCATCTGGACTTTGCCGATTTCGATGCCGAGCGTGACGAAATCGTCGCGCGCGCGCATCTCTCGGGCGTCAAGCAGATGGTGACGATCTCGACGCGGGTGCGCAAGCTCGATGGCCTGCTTGCCATTACCGAACGCTATCCGTCGGTCTTCTGTTCTGTCGGCACGCATCCGAACAGCGCCAATGAAGAGCTGGATATCCAGACCGAGGATCTCGTGCGGCTGGCCAATGCGCATGAAAAGATCGTCGCCATCGGTGAAGCCGGTCTCGACTATTTCTACGACACGCAGACGCCTGAAGATCAGCAGACCGGCTTTCGCCGCCACATTGCCGCGGCGCGCGAAACGCAGCTGCCGCTGGTCATTCACAGCCGCAGCGCCGACGAGGACATGGCGGCGATCCTGACCGAGGAAACAGGGAAGGGGGCCTTCCCTTTCATCCTGCACTGCTTCTCGGCTGGGCCGGAACTTGCCAAGACCGGCGTCGAACTCGGCGGCTACATCTCGTTTTCGGGCATCCTGACCTTTCCCAAGTCGGAAGAGCTGCGCGCGATCGCCAAGACGATCCCGCATGACCGGCTGCTGGTCGAAACCGACGCGCCATATCTGGCGCCGAAGCGCTGGCGCGGAAAGCGCAACGAGCCTGCTTACGTCGTGAACACCGCCGAAGTGCTGGCCGAGACGCTCGGGCTCAGCTATGCCGACATGGCGGCGATCACGACCGAGAATGCCTTCCGGCTGTTCACAAAGATGCCGAGGATCTAGCCTCGTGGGTTACCGGCAGCGTTTCACCATTCTGGGCTGCGCATCGTCGCCAGGCGTGCCGCGCATCACCGGAGATTGGGGCGCCTGCAATCCCTATAATCCCAAGAACCGCCGGACACGCGCGTCCTTCATGGTGCAGCAGTTCGACGATAATGGCGGCGTGACGACCGTCGTCATCGACACCGGATCGGATTTTCGCGAGCAGATGATCGCCGCCAGGGTCGAGCATATCGACGCCGTGCTCTACACGCATCCGCATGCCGACCACATCCACGGCATCGACGACCTGCGCGGCTATTTTCACAATGGTCATCAGCGCGTGCCGATCCATGCAAACGCCTTCACCATGGACCGCATCCGCCAGGGCTTCGGCTATTGCATCGAAACGCCTCCAGGCAGCAATTACCCGCCGATCGTCGAGCCGAGGCTGATCGAGACGCTCGAGGAACCGGTGCGCATCTCAGGCGCCGGCGGCACGATTTCGTTTCGGCCGCACGAGCAGCAGCACGGCGATATCATCTCGCTCGGCTTCCGCATCGGCGATGTCGCTTACTGCAGCGATATCAGCGACTTTCCGCCGGAAACTGCAGCGAAGCTTGAAAATCTCGACGTGCTCGTTATCGACGCGCTCCAGTATCGCTATCATCCGAGCCATCTGTCGCTGGAGCAGTCGCTGGACTGGATTTCAAGGCTGAAGCCGAAGCGTGCGATCCTGACGCATATGCATACGCCGCTGGATTACGACACGGTGATGGGCGAGACGCCGGATCATGTCGAACCGGCTTACGACCAGATGACATTCGACGTCGAGATTGACGATCTGGAAACGGCCCGAGGATAGACAGAGCCTTGTATTTCAAGGGTTTTCGGTAATCACGGCATCCATTTTAGTTCCATAATCCATCTTATGCGATCTTCGTGTGTAGCGGCATTTTAGAGATGCGACATATAGGCTAGTTAGAGATGCGACAGTCGTCGCTTCTTGGGATGCTAGCTGAACGTCAGCATTGGGAAGCAAGACAAGCGACGTGCATCGTGGTCGAGGCCATTTATG
>NZ_JBFTRK010000007.1:0-289115 GCF_056399485.1 Rhizobium sp. 01N424 | reverse complement strand
CGAAGGAAGAAGGCGGCCGTCATACGCCGTTCTTCACCAACTACCGCCCGCAGTTCTACTTCCGTACGACTGACGTGACCGGTATCGTTTCGCTTCCGGAAGGCACGGAAATGGTTATGCCTGGCGACAACGTCACCGTTGTTGTCGAGTTGATCGTTCCGATCGCGATGGAAGAAAAGCTGCGCTTCGCGATCCGCGAAGGCGGCCGTACCGTCGGCGCCGGCATCGTCGCATCGATCATCGAGTAATCATCGATCGGCCGCTTCGAAAGGGGCGGCCGATTCGAATGACATTATTATGATGCAGGCGGTTTAGGCCGCTTGCTTATTACACAGAAATGTTGCAAATGGCGCGCAAGCGCGATTTGCGTGCTGCTTCGTTCGCGGAGCGGCGAACAAAACTAACAATAAGGTGGGCTTTAAAGGCCCGAAGAGTGGATAGGGATGCCGTTCTCGCGGTGTCCTTCTCGATCTTTGAAACCGGTGGTCCGCCTTAGCGAAAACAAAAAACGCGTCTTGAGAAAGGCGCGCGAAAAACAGAACACAAGGATAATGTCGAATGAACGGCCAAAATATCCGCATTCGCCTGAAGGCGTTCGATCACCGAATTCTCGATGCTTCCACGCGCGAGATTGTGTCGACGGCGAAGCGCACCGGCGCAAGCGTCCGGGGCCCCGTTCCGCTTCCGACTCGCATCGAGAAGTTTACGGTTAACCGGTCCCCACACATCGACAAGAAGAGCCGCGAGCAGTTCGAGATGCGCACGCATAAGCGCCTCCTCGACATCGTAGATCCGACCCCGCAGACGGTAGACGCGCTGATGAAGCTCGATCTCGCCGCCGGTGTCGATGTTGAGATCAAGCTCTGAGCCTTGCTCGAGCGGATTTGGAAGGATTGAACCGATGCGTTCAGGTGTGATTGCACAGAAGGTGGGCATGACACGCGTCTACAACGACGCTGGTGAGCATGTTCCAGTTACCGTACTGCGTATGGAAGGCTGCCAGGTCGTCGCTACGCGTACTGTCGAAAAGAATGGCTACGTCGCTGTCCAGCTTGGTGCTGGCACGGCCAAGGTCAAGAATACCTCCAAGGCCATGCGCGGCAACTTCGCATTTGCCAACGTTGAGCCGAAGGCGAAGCTCCAGGAATTCCGCGTTTCGGAAGATCAGCTCCTCGAAGTTGGTACCGAAATCAAGGCTGGTCACTTCGCAGCCGGTCAGCTCGTCGACGTGACGGGTACCACGATCGGTAAGGGCTTTGCCGGCGCCATGAAGCGCCACGGCTTCGGCGGTCTCCGCGCCACGCACGGTGTGTCGGTTTCGCACCGTTCGCACGGTTCGACGGGCTCGCGCCAGGATCCGGGCAAGGTTTTCAAGAACAAGAAGATGGCTGGTCACATGGGCCAGACGCGCGTTACGACTCAGAACCTGGAAGTGGTTTCGACCGATGAAGATCGCGGTCTGATCCTGATCAAGGGTGCAGTACCCGGTTCCAAGGGTGCCTGGATCATCGTGCGCGATGCCGTCAAGTCGGCAGCGAAGTAAGGGAGCCGGACCAATGGAATTCAACGTCAAGACCCTCGAGGGAAAAGACGCAGGGAAGGTTTCTCTTTCTGACGCGATTTTCGGCCTCGAGCCCCGTGAAGACATTCTTGCCCGCGTTATCCGCTGGCAGCTTGCCAAGAAGCAGCAGGGCACTCACCAGGCCAAGGGCCGCGCCGACGTTTGGCGCACCGGCGCCAAGATGTACAAGCAGAAGGGTACGGGCCGCGCTCGTCACCATTCGGCTCGTGCTCCGCAGTTCCGTGGCGGTGGTAAGGCTCACGGCCCGGTTGCCCGCAGCCATGAACACGACCTTCCGAAGAAGGTTCGCGCTCTCGGCCTGCGTCTCGCCCTGTCGGCAAAGCTGAAGTCCGATGATGTCATCATCATCGACAACCTCGTTGCTGCTGAAGCAAAGACCAAGGCTCTGGCCGCTACCTTCGAGACGCTCGGTCTGACCAACGCGCTCTTCATCGGTGGTGCTGAGCTCGACGGCAACTTCAAGCTCGCTGCCCAGAACATCCCGAACATCGATGTTCTCCCGATCCAGGGCATCAACGTTTATGACATCGTCCGCCGCGGTAAGCTCGTGCTTTCCAAGGCTGCCGTTGAAGCTCTAGAGGAGCGTTTCAAGTGACCGATCTTCGCCACTATGATGTGATCGTCTCGCCGTCGATCACCGAAAAGTCCACTCTGGTATCTGAGAACAACCAGGTTGTTTTCAATGTCGCCAAGAAGGCGTCGAAGCCGGAAATCAAGGCTGCAGTCGAGGCGCTCTTCGGCGTCAAGGTCACGGCCGTCAACACGCTGCTCCGCAAGGGCAAGACCAAGCGTTTCCGCGGTTTTGCCGGCAAGCAGCAGGACGTGAAGAAGGCTGTCGTAACGCTGGCTGAAGGCCAGACGATCGACGTCTCCACCGGTCTCTGAGGAATAAAAACATGGCATTGAAAACATTCAATCCTATCACCCCGAGCCAGCGTCAGCTGGTCATCGTCGATCGCTCCTCGCTCTACAAGGGCAAGCCGGTCAAGGCGCTGACGGAAGGTCTGACGAAGAGCGGTGGCCGTAACAACCTCGGCCGTATCACTGCCCGCTTCATCGGCGGCGGTCACAAGCGTACCTACCGTCTGATCGACTTCAAGCGCCGCAAGTTTGAAGTTGAAGGCACGGTTCAGCGTATCGAGTATGACCCGAACCGTACGGCTTTCATCGCGCTCATCGCTTACGCAGACGGCGAACAGGCCTACATCATCGCTCCGCAGCGTCTCGCTGCCGGCGACAAGGTCATCGCTTCTGAAAAGGCTGTCGACGTAAAGCCCGGCAACGCAATGCCGCTGCAGTACATCCCGGTCGGCTCCATCATCCACAACGTGGAAATGAAGCCCGGCAAGGGTGGTCAGATCGCACGTTCGGCTGGCGGCTACGCCCAGTTGGTCGGCCGCGATGCAGGCATGGCGATCCTTCGTCTGAACTCTGGCGAACAGCGTCTCGTTCACGGCTCTTGCCTGGCGACGATCGGTGCGGTTTCGAACCCTGACCACGGCAACATCAACGACGGCAAGGCTGGTCGTACGGTGTGGCGCGGCAAGCGTCCGCATAACCGCGGTGTTGTCATGAACCCGGTCGACCACCCGCACGGCGGTGGTGAAGGCCGCACCTCTGGTGGCCGTCACCCGGTTACTCCGTGGGGCAAGCCGACCAAGGGCAAGCGCACCCGGTCGAACAAGTCGACCGACAAGATGATCATGCGCTCGCGTCATCAGCGTAAGAAGTAAGAGAGGAAGTCTCCAATGGCTCGTTCAGTATGGAAAGGTCCGTTCGTTGACGGCTATCTTCTCAAGAAGGCTGAGAAGGTTCGTGAAGGCGGACGTGCAGAAGTAATCAAGATCTGGAGCCGTCGCTCCACGATCCTGCCGCAGTTCGTCGGTCTCACCTTCGGCGTCTACAACGGCAGCAAGCATGTACCGGTCAGCGTCAACGAAGACATGGTCGGTCACAAGTTCGGTGAATTCTCTCCGACGCGGACCTACTACGGTCACGGCGCGGACAAGAAGGCAAAGAGGAAGTAACGATGGGCAAGGCAAAAGCCGAACGCCGGCTGAAGGACAACGAGGCGCAAGCAGTCGCCCGCACGCTCCGCGTCAGCCCACAGAAGCTCAACCTGGTGGCCGCGCTTATCCGCGGCATGAAGGTCGAGCGTGCACTCGCTGAGCTGGAATTTTCGCGCAAGCGCATTTCGGGCGCCGTCAAGAAGACGCTCGAATCTGCGATCGCAAACGCCGAGAACAACCACGATCTCGACGTTGACTCGCTGGTCGTAGCAGAAGCCTACGTTGGCAAGTCGATTGTCATGAAGCGCTTCCACGCTCGTGGCCGCGGCCGTGCATCTCGCGTCGAGAAGCCGTTCGCGCACCTGACGATCGTCGTGCGCGAAGTGCAGGCACAAGAGGAGGCCGCATAATGGGTCAGAAAATCAATCCAATCGGTTTCCGTCTTGGCATCAACCGTACCTGGGATAGCCGCTGGTTCGCGGACAATGCCGAATACGGTCAGCTGCTGCACGAAGACCTGAAGATGCGTAAGTTCGTCATGAGCGAACTGAAGCAGGCTGGTATCGCCAAGGTCGTCATCGAGCGTCCGCACAAGAAGTGCCGCGTCACGATCCACTCGGCTCGCCCGGGTCTGATCATCGGCAAGAAGGGTGCAGACATCGACAAGCTCCGCAAGAAGCTGTCGGACATGACGAACTCCGAAACGCACCTCAACATTGTTGAAGTTCGCAAGCCGGAAGTCGACGCAACGCTGGTTGCCCAGTCGATCGCCCAGCAGCTCGAGCGTCGCGTGGCTTTCCGCCGCGCCATGAAGCGCGCTGTTCAGTCTGCCATGCGTCTTGGCGCCGAAGGCATCAAGATCACCTGCGCAGGCCGTCTCGGCGGTGCCGAAATCGCTCGTACGGAATGGTATCGCGAAGGTCGCGTTCCGCTCCACACGCTGCGTGCGGACATCGACTATGGCACAGCCGAAGCGGAAACCGCTTTCGGTATCTGCGGCATCAAGGTTTGGATCTTCAAGGGCGAAATCCTTGAGCACGATCCGATGGCCTCCGAGCGCCGCGCACTCGAGGGTGATGCTCAGGGTCCGGCTAGCCGTGATCGCGATCGTCGCCGCGACAACGCTTGATAGCGTTGGTGGCTAAGAAGTTCGGAGAATAAGAAAATGTTGCAGCCAAAGCGTACCAAGTACCGCAAGCAATTCAAGGGCCGCATCAAGGGCGTCGCCAAGGGTGGGTCTGATCTCGCCTTTGGTGAATTCGGCCTTAAGGCTCAGGAGCCAAACCGCGTCAACGCACGTGAAATCGAAGCGGCCCGCCGCGCGATCACGCGCTACATGAAGCGTGCCGGCCGTGTGTGGATCCGCGTGTTCCCGGATGTTCCGGTAACCGCAAAGCCGACCGAAGTCCGTATGGGTAAGGGTAAGGGCTCCGTTGAATACTGGGCATGCAAGGTCAAGCCCGGCCGTATGATGTTCGAGATCGACGGCGTCAGCGAAGAGATCGCCCGCGAGGCACTTCGTCTCGGCTCTGCCAAGCTCTCGGTCAAGACGCGCTTCGTACAGCGCATTGCAGAGTAAGGAGAGGCAGATGAA
The DNA here is from genome assembly GCF_056399485.1 of Rhizobium sp. 01N424. Lineage (NCBI taxonomy): Bacteria > Pseudomonadati > Pseudomonadota > Alphaproteobacteria > Hyphomicrobiales > Rhizobiaceae > Rhizobium > Rhizobium sp. 01N424. Next base: position 283,930 of record NZ_JBFTRK010000007.1, on the reverse strand, counting down.
AGCCGAAGAAGTCCGCGGCCTCACGGCCGATCAGCTCAAGGACAAGCTCGCCGACCTGAAGAAGGAGCAGTTCAACCTGCGCTTCCAGAAGGCAACCGGCCAGCTCGAAAAGTCCTCGCGTATCGACGAAGTCCGCAAGGATATCGCCCGCGTGAAAACCATTGCCCGCCAGAAGGCGGCAGAAGCAAAGGCGTAAAGGAAAAAATCATGCCGAAGCGCATTCTGCAGGGCGTCGTCGTTGGCGACAAGAACGAGAAGACTGTGGTAGTCCGCGTCGAGCGCCGTTTCGCTCACCCGCTGCTCCAGAAAACCGTTCGTCGTTCCAAGAAGTACAAGGCCCACGACGAAAACAACCAGTATAAGATCGGCGATACCGTTTCCATCGAGGAATGCGCGCCGATCTCCAAGGACAAGCGTTGGACGGTCATTTCCGCCCAGGCTAAGTAAGAATTTTCGGCGAGGCCTTGCGCCTCGCGGAAATATCTGTATGAAGCAGCGTCAGAACGCTCGAAAGCCGGGCGTTCTTTTGCTTTGAGCGCACGGAAGGTCCCGTTGGGAAACCACCCTGGCACGATCGATCCCGCGCTATTCAAGCTATTGCCGTGTTTTCGCCTGTCCTTGTGGCAAGCGGCCGGCTGACAATTTTCATAAGCCGGGGTAGGGGGCGAGAGCCCAACCATTCCGGTAAACCAAAAAGGCGACCTGATATGATTCAGATGCAAACAAACCTCGACGTGGCGGATAATTCCGGCGCACGTCGTGTCATGTGCATCAAGGTGCTGGGCGGCTCGAAGCGCAAGTATGCCTCGATCGGCGACGTTATCGTCGTTTCGATCAAGGAAGCGATCCCGCGCGGCCGCGTGAAGAAGGGTGACGTGATGAAGGCGGTTGTCGTTCGCACCGCCAAGGAAATCCGTCGTGTTGATGGCAGCATCATCCGCTTCGACACCAATGCAGCAGTCCTCATCGACAACAAAAAAGAGCCGATCGGCACCCGTATCTTCGGACCGGTTCCGCGCGAACTTCGCGCCAAGAACCACATGAAGATCATCTCGCTGGCTCCTGAAGTACTGTAAGGAGCGAGACCGATGCAGAAGATTCGTAAGGGCGACAAGGTCGTCATGCTCGCAGGCAAGGACAAGGGCCGTACTGGCGAAGTCCTCCAGGTCCTGCCCAAGGAAGATCGTGCCGTTGTCCGCGGCGTCAACGTCGTAAAGCGCCACCAGCGCCAGACGCAGACCCAGGAAGCCGGCATCATCAACAAGGAAGCTTCGGTTCACCTGTCCAACCTTTCCATCATCGACAAGGACGGCAAGCCGACCCGCGTTGGTTTCAAGGTTGTTGACGGCAAGAAGGTCCGTGTAGCTAAGCGTTCCGGTGAGGTGATCTGATGGCTGAGGCAAAGTACGAGCCGCGGCTCAAGAAGGAATATGTCGAGCGCATCCGTGCGGCCATGCAGGAGAAGTTCTCCTACGCCAACGAGATGATGATCCCGAAGCTCGACAAGATCGTAATCAACATGGGTGTTGGTGAAGCAACGGCTGATTCGAAGAAGCCGACTGTTGCTGCTGCCGATCTGGCCGCTATCGCTGGTCAGAAGCCGGTTATCACCCGTGCACGTAACTCCATCGCTGGCTTCAAGGTCCGCGAACAGATGCCGATCGGCGCGAAGGTCACTCTCMGCGGCGCCCGCATGTACGAGTTCCTGGACCGTCTCGTGAACATCGCGCTTCCGCGCGTTCGCGACTTCCGCGGCCTGAACCCGAAGAGCTTTGACGGCCGTGGCAACTTCGCCATGGGCATCAAGGAGCACATTGTGTTCCCTGAGATCAACTACGATAAGGTTGATCAGATGTGGGGCATGGACATCATCGTTTGCACGACGGCAACGAAGGACGACGAAGCACGCGCTCTGCTCACAGAGTTCAGCTTCCCGTTCCGTCAGTAACCGTAACGACGAGCGTAGAAAAGGAACCTGACATGGCGAAGACCAGCGCAGTTGAAAAGAACAAGCGCCGCCGTACTACGGTCGCAAATCAGGCTGCAAAGCGTGCAGCTCTGAAGGCGATCATCATGAACCAGTCTCTTCCGATCGAAGAGCGGTTCAAGGCCTCGATCAAGCTGGCATCCCTGCCGCGCGATGGATCGAAGACCCGTATTCGCAACCGTTGTGAAGTATCGGGCCGTCCGCGCGCATACTACCGCAAACTGCGCATGTCGCGTATCGCGCTGCGTGAACTCGGCAATCTCGGCAAGGTGCCGGGCATCGTCAAGTCCAGCTGGTAAGGAGCAGGTTAGATGACAATGACTGATCCGTTGGGCGATATGCTCACTCGCATCCGTAACGGCGCTTCCCGCCGCAAGTCGTCGGTATCGACGCCTGCTTCGAAGCTCCGTGCACGCGTTCTCGATGTTCTGCAGTCCGAAGGCTACATCCGTGGCTATTCCGTTGTCGATTTCGGCAATGGCAAGTCGGAACTCAGCATCGAGCTGAAGTACTACGAAGGCACATCGGTGATCCGTGAGATCGGCCGCGTGTCCAAGCCGGGCCGCCGGGTTTATGTCTCGGTCAAGTCCATTCCGCAGGTCGCGAACGGCCTCGGCATCACCATCCTTTCGACTCCGAAGGGTGTGATGGCCGATCACCAGGCTCGCGAACAGAACGTTGGTGGCGAGGTTCTTTGCTCGGTCTTCTAAGATTGAGCAAGGATCTCCATAGCGAACAGACAGGATTGAAACATGTCTCGTATCGGTAAGAAGCCCGTTCAGGTACCTGCTGGGATCACGGCTACGGTCGAAGGCCAGAAGGTTACTGCAAAGGGCCCGAAGGGCGAGCTGTTCTTCGTCGCAAACGACGAAGTCGGCATCAAGCTCGAAAACAACGCGGTTGTGGTCACGCCGCTCACGCAGTCGAAGGATGCTCGTTCGAAGTGGGGCATGTCCCGCACGATGATCGAAAACATCTTCAAGGGCGTCAAGGACGGCTTCGAGCGCAAGCTCGAAATCAACGGCGTCGGTTACCGCGCATCGCTTCAGGGCAAGAACCTGCAGCTGGCGCTCGGTTTCAGCCACGACGTGGTTTATGAGCCGCCGCAGGGCATCACGATCGCTGTGCCGAAGCCGACGGAAATCGTCGTCACCGGCATCAACAAGCAGCAGGTCGGCCAGGTTGCCGCAGAAATCCGCGAATACCGCGGTCCTGAGCCTTACAAGGGCAAGGGCGTCAAGTATGCCGAAGAGCGGATCATCCGCAAAGAAGGCAAGAAGAAGTAAGGATCACGCGAAATGGCTAGCAGGAAAGAAGCACTTGCACGTCGTGCCAACCGCGTGCGCCGTCATCTCAAGTCGGTGGCCAATGGCCGTCCGCGCCTGTCGGTTCATCGCTCCTCGAAGAACATCTACGTTCAGGTCATCGACGATGTTGCAGGCAAGACGCTCGCGTCTGCCTCGACTCTCGATAAGGATCTGCGCGGTTCTCTGAAGACCGGTGCCGATACCGCAGCAGCTGCCCTCGTCGGCAAGCTCGTTGCAGAGCGCGCAACGAAGGCAGGCGTCAGCGAGGTCGTATTCGACCGTGGCGCCTTCATCTACCACGGCCGTATCAAGGCCCTGGCAGACGCAGCCCGCGAAGGCGGTCTGTCCTTCTAATAAAGTTTCCGGCCGGACGCTGCGAAGCGCCGGCCGGATCTCACCGGACCGCAAACGCTCCCTGATGGGAGGCTGATGCGGTCCTCGTTTTGTTTGCCCGTTGCACCCGGAAAAGAAAAAGGAAAAGGACAATGGCACAGGAAAGAAGAGGCTCGCGGGATGACCGTCAGAGCCGCGAAGAGCGCGATAGCGAATTCGTCGACAAGCTGGTCGCGATCAACCGCGTCGCCAAGGTCGTCAAGGGTGGCCGCCGTTTCGGTTTTGCCGCTCTCGTCGTCGTCGGTGACCAGAAGGGCCGCGTAGGCTTTGGTCACGGCAAGGCACGCGAAGTGCCGGAAGCGATCCGCAAGGCCACGGAAGCCGCCAAGCGCGAGCTGATCTTCGTGCCGCTGCGCGAAGGCCGTACCCTGCATCACGACGTTCACGGCCGCCACGGCGCCGGCAAGGTTCTGCTGCGCTCGGCCAAGGTCGGTACCGGTATCATCGCCGGTGGTCCGATGCGCGCCGTTTTCGAAACGCTCGGCGTTCACGACGTTGTCGCCAAGTCGACCGGTTCCTCGAACCCATACAACATGGTTCGCGCTACCTTCGACGCTCTGAAGCACCAGGTTCACCCGAAGGACATCGCAGCTCAGCGCGGCATCAAGTATGCTACGCTTCAGGCTCGCCGTGCCGCCTCCGGCAACGCCTCTGAAGAATAAGAGGAGTCTGACCCATGGCCAAGGCTACCAAGAAGACCGAAGCAAAGACGGTTACCGTCGAGCAGATCGGCAGCCCAATCCGCCGTCCTGACGTTCAGCAGCGCACGCTGATCGGTCTGGGCCTCAACAAGATGCACCGCCGCCGCACGCTGGAAGATACGCCTTCCGTCCGTGGCATGATCCGCGCTGTGCAGCATCTCGTTCGCATCGTCGACGAGAAGTAAGCAGGGGATACGATCATGAAACTGAACGAAATCAAGGACAACGAAGGTTCGACCCACAGCCGTAAGCGTCTCGGACGCGGTATCGGCTCGGGCTCGGGCAAGACCGGTGGTCGCGGCGTCAAGGGCCAGAAGTCCCGTTCGGGCGTTGCCATCAACGGCTTCGAAGGCGGTCAGATGCCAATCTACCGTCGTCTGCCGAAGCGCGGCTTCAACAACATCTTCAAGGCCGACTACGTTGTCGTGTCGCTTGAGCGCATCCAGGCTGCAGTCGATGCCGGCAAGCTCGATGCCAAGCAGACCGTTGACGCAGCTGCCCTGAAGGCTGCTGGCGTCATCCGCCGTGCCAAGGACGGCGTTCGCGTCCTGTCCGGCGGCGAACTCAAGGCCAAGGTCAAGATCGAAGTTGCAGGCGCTTCCAAGTCTGCTGTCGAGAAGATCGAAAAGGCTGGCGGATCCATCACGCTTCTTTCTGCCGCAGCGGCAGAATAATAATCTTATGATATGTCGCCCGGGGTGCTTCACACCGGGCGATTTTGCTCCCATATGTGGGCCTCACAAAACCTGTATCGTTGCACCCCCGCGGCGTGCCGGTTTCCGACGAAATCAAGGGTGAGGCAATGGTTGCGCCAGCAATCCGTCCGAAGCCCGGCTTTTGAATATTGACATACCTTTTCCGGGTCCGGCCACTTCGCGAAGGGCTGGAATGGGTAGCGCGGAGAATCGCATGGCTTCTGCAGCGGAACAGTTGGCTTCCAATCTTAATTTTTCGACCTTCGCCAAAGCTGAGGATCTCAAGAAGCGCCTGTGGTTCACACTGGCAGCTCTCCTCGTCTATCGCCTGGGTACGCACATCCCGCTTCCGGGCCTGAACCCTGAAGCCTATGCCCAGGCATTCCGCGGCCAGGCAGGCGGCATTCTCGGCCTCTTCAACATGTTCTCGGGCGGCGCCGTACAGCGCATGGCGATCTTCGCGCTCGGCATCATGCCTTACATTTCCGCTTCGATCATCGTGCAGCTCATGACCTCGGTCGTGCCGGCGCTCGAGAATCTGAAGAAGGAAGGCGAGCAGGGCCGCAAGATCATCAACCAGTACACCCGCTACGGCACGGTGCTGCTCGGCACGCTGCAGGCCTATGGCATTGCGGTCGGCCTCCAGAGCGGCAACGGTCTCGTTGTCGATCCGGGCTGGTTCTTCAAGATTTCGACCGTCATCACGCTGCTCGGCGGCACGATGTTCCTGATGTGGCTCGGTGAGCAGATCACCTCGCGCGGCATCGGCAACGGTATTTCGCTGATCATCTTCGCCGGTATCGCCGCAGGTCTTCCGACCGCACTGGCCGGCACGCTCGAACTCGGCCGCACCGGCGCTCTGTCGACGACGCTGATTCTCGCCGTCATCCTGATCGCCATCGGCGTCATCGCCGTCATCGTCTTCGTGGAACGCGCCCAGCGCCGCCTTCTGATCCAGTATCCGAAGCGCCAGGTCGGCAACCGCATGTTCCAGGGCGACACCTCGCACCTGCCGCTGAAGCTCAACACGTCGGGCGTCATTCCGGCGATCTTCTCGTCGTCGCTGCTGTTGCTGCCGGCAACGCTTGCTGGCTTTGCCAACACCACGGCGCTGCCGTCCTGGGCGACGTCGATCGTAGCCGCGCTCGGCCACGGCCAGCCGCTCTACATGCTGCTTTACGGCGCGTTGATCGCCTTCTTCGCCTTCTTCTATACGGCCATCGTCTTCAATCCGAAGGACACGGCCGACAATCTCAAGAAGCATGGCGGCTTCATTCCGGGCATCCGTCCGGGTGAGCGTACCGCCGAATATATCGATTACGTCCTGACCCGAATCACGGTCATCGGCGCAATCTACCTCGTGTTCGTCTGCATCCTGCCCGAGATCCTGGTGTCGCAAACCGGCATCCCATTATCCCTTGGTGGGACTTCGCTTTTGATCGTGGTTAGCGTAACTCTTGATACGGTTGCGCAGATTCAGGGTCACCTGATTGCACAGCAGTACGAAGGCCTGATCAAGAAATCGAAGTTGCGTGGAGGAAAGAGGGGGCGATGAGACTCATACTTTTGGGGCCGCCGGGCGCGGGTAAGGGGACCCAGGCCCAGCGGATCGTGGAGAAGCACGGCATTCCGCAGCTCTCCACCGGTGACATGCTCCGTGCGGCCGTTCAGGCCGGCACGGAGGTAGGCAAGCGGGCAAAGGCTGTCATGGACGCCGGCAAGCTTGTTTCCGACGAGATCGTCAATGCCATCGTCTCCGAGCGTCTCGATGCTCCCGATTGTGCCAACGGCTTCATCCTCGACGGCTTCCCGCGCACGCTCGTGCAGGCGGATGCCACCGAGGTGATGCTGAAGGGCAAGGGGATCGAGCTCTCGGCCGTCATTGAGATTGAAGTCGACGACAAGATCCTCGCTGATCGCGTCTCCGGCCGTTACACCTGCGCCAACTGCGGCGCCGGCTATCACGATACGAACGTGAAGCCGAAGGTGGAGGGGGTCTGCGACCGCTGCGGTTCGACTCACTTCAAGCGCCGCCCGGACGATAACCGCGAGACCGTGGTGACCCGCCTGGCAGCCTACTACAAGGAAACGTCGCCGCTGATCGGCTATTACCATGCAAAGGGTAAGCTGAAGGTGGTGGATGGAATGGCGGATATCGATCACGTGACTGCGGAGATCGACGCCATTCTTTCGAAGCTCTAGGTCTTCGAAAATAAACTTGGCGGGAGCGGTTGCCTTTCAGCACTGATTCCGTTAAACACCGCGCCAACTCGCGACATTTGATGCGATCGGCGCGGATTTCCCAAGGAAGTCCGGGTTCGGTCGTTTTGACATGTACGAACCCCAAATATGAACGAGCGGCCCTACGGAGGGCGGCATAACGAAGCCCTCTTGCCGGATGGCAACAGGAATGCAAGGAGAACAGGCGTGGCACGTATCGCTGGCGTCAACATCCCGACTGCGAAGCGCGTGATTATCGCGTTGACCTACATTCACGGGATTGGTCCGAAGTTTGCTAAGGAAATCATGGAGAAGGTCGGTCTTCCGGCCGACAAGCGCGTCCATCAGCTGACGGACTCCGAAGTGCTCCAGATCCGCGAAACCATCGACCGCGATTATCAGGTAGAAGGTGATCTTCGTCGCGACACCGCGATGAACATCAAGCGCCTGATGGACCTCGGCTGCTACCGCGGCCTTCGTCATCGTCGCGGCCTTCCGGTCCGCGGTCAGCGCACGCACACCAATGCCCGCACCCGCAAGGGTCCGGCAAAGGCGATCGCTGGTAAGAAGAAGTAATTTCCGGGAAACCGGGAAGGGGAGGCTGGCGGTCCGCCGGCCTCTTTTGAGTTTGGAGCGGTGCCTGTCGGGTATCGCTCCGGTGGAGCCGCTGGCATTACGGCGGTGACGATATCCAAGAAAGGGATAAGAATTGGCCAAGGAAGCCGTACGCGTTCGCCGTCGCGAACGTAAAAACATCTCGTCGGGCGTGGCGCACGTCAACTCGACCTTCAACAACACGATGATCACCATCACCGACGCACAGGGCAACGCGATTGCCTGGTCGTCCGCTGGTGCCAAGGGCTTCAAGGGTTCGCGCAAGTCGACCCCGTTCGCTGCCCAGATCGCTGCTGAAGACTGCGCCAAGAAGGCTCAGGAACATGGCATGAAGTCGCTGGAAGTCGAAGTTTGCGGCCCGGGTTCCGGCCGTGAATCCGCTCTGCGCGCGCTCCAGGCTGCCGGTTTCATGATCACGTCCATCCGCGACGTGACCCCGATCCCGCACAATGGCTGCCGTCCGCGCAAGAAGCGCCGCGTCTGATCATCGCCACTCACAACGCCGGTGAGCGCAGTCGCGCTCCCGGCGCTTCTCAAGCTCGGTTGCCACGATTGGATGGTGGCAACGAACGGAAGGCAAAGATATGATTCAGAAGAACTGGCAGGAACTGATCAAGCCGAACAAGGTCGAGTTCTCTTCGAGCTCGCGCACCAAGGCGACGCTCGTAGCAGAGCCGCTGGAGCGCGGTTTCGGCCTCACCCTCGGCAACGCGCTTCGCCGCGTTCTGCTCTCCTCGCTGCGCGGTGCTGCAGTGACGGCAGTGCAGATCGATGGCGTGCTGCATGAATTCTCCTCGATCCCGGGCGTCCGCGAAGACGTTACGGACATCGTGCTCAACATCAAGGAAATCGCCATCAAGATGGATGGCGACGACGCAAAGCGTATGGTCGTGCGCAAGCAGGGCCCGGGCGTTGTAACGGCTGGCGACATCCAGACGGTCGGCGATATCGAAATCCTCAACCCCGAGCATGTGATCTGCACGCTCGACGAGGGCGCCGAAATCCGTATGGAATTCACCGTCAACAACGGCAAGGGCTACGTTCCGGCCGAACGCAATCGTGCGGAAGATGCTCCGATCGGTCTCATCCCGGTCGACAGCCTGTATTCGCCGGTCAAGAAGGTGTCCTACAAGGTTGAAAATACCCGCGAAGGACAGGTTCTCGACTACGACAAGCTGAACATGACCATCGAAACCGATGGCTCGATCTCCGGTGAAGACGCCGTCGCTTTCGCGGCTCGCATCCTCCAGGATCAGCTTGGCGTGTTCGTCAACTTCGACGAGCCGCAGAAGGAAACCGAGGAAGAAGCCGTCACCGAACTGGCTTTCAACCCGGCGCTCCTGAAGAAGGTAGACGAACTCGAACTGTCCGTTCGCTCGGCAAACTGCCTGAAGAACGACAACATCGTCTACATCGGCGACCTCATTCAGAAGACCGAAGCAGAAATGCTCCGCACCCCGAACTTTGGTCGCAAGTCGCTGAACGAAATCAAGGAAGTTCTCGCTTCCATGGGCCTGCACCTCGGCATGGAAGTGCCGGCATGGCCGCCCGAGAACATCGAAGATCTCGCAAAGCGTTACGAAGACCAGTATTAAGAACCAAAAAGGCAGGCTGCCTTTCCCAGTCAAACAGCAGGCAGATCGCCTGTATGTGCCAGGAAACGGCAGGCCCGCTAGAAGCGAAGAGCCCTGCATCAAAGGAGAATAGCAATGCGCCACGCAAAAGCCGGCCGCAAGCTGAATAGAACTGCCAGCCACCGCAAGGCAATGTTTGCCAACATGGCGGCTTCGCTCATCCTGCATGAGCAGATCGTGACCACCCTGCCGAAGGCAAAGGAAATCCGTCCGATCGTTGAAAAGCTCGTCACCCTCGGCAAGCGCGGCGACCTGCACGCTCGCCGTCAGGCGATCTCGCAGATCCGCGACACCGCTGTCGTTTCGAAGCTGTTCGACGCGATTGCTACGCGCTACGCCACCCGCAACGGCGGCTACCTGCGCATCATGAAGGCTGGCTTCCGCCAGGGCGACAACGCCGCTCTCGCCGTCGTCGAATTCGTCGATCGCGACACCTCTGCCAAGGGCGCAGCCGACAAGGCCCGCGTCGAGGCAGAAGCTGCTGCTGCAGAAGCCGCATAAGTCATCCGGTTCTCCGGAATCAGAACAGCCGGGCTGCAAAGCCCGGCTGTTTTCGTTTGTGGTGGCGGGCTGCATTCAGTTCTGCAGATATTGGTGCAGGAAGGTTTTCACATGCGCAAAGGACTGTTCGGCGGCGGGGGCGTCATATTCCTCCCTATGGCCGAGCATCATCTTCGGCGTTGCGACATCGGGTGTATCGAATGAGTGATAGGCACCAGGATAGACATCGAGTTCGATGGGAGGGCCTTTGCCGCTGAGATGTGAGATCCTCTGCCGGCAGCGTTCGACCGGGCTCCAATCGTCGACATCGCCGTTCAGGATCAAGGTCGGTACCGTCGCATCGCCGGCATGAGGCGCGCAGTCGGGGTAGTAGCCGACGGCAGCCTTGAATTTCCGGTCCATAAGCTGTTCGTTGCCCTCGGCTTTCGTGGCTTCCAGCGCCGCGATCCCACCAGCCGAAAAACCCAGCAGCGCGACATGCCCGGCATCGACGAACGGCAAAGTGGCCGGATAATCGAGCGCGCCATAGGCATCGAAGACACGATCCGGCAGATAGCGTTGACAGGTGTTGTCGATATTGCGGGTCGTGAAGCTGTCGACGACAAGCACCGCGTAGCCCCATGAGGTCAAGCGCTGCGGCCAATAGGTCCTGGTGTTCGGATGGATGCCGCCGCAGCCATGCATGACGACGACGGCCGGAAATGGACCGTCTCCCAGCGGCAGGCTTAGATAGCCCAGCAAGTGCGTCGCCTGGGATTGCGGGAGGCTGACGCCTTCGTCTTTAATCTTGCGGGCGAGGAACGGGCTTGGCTTAACAATGGCGCTGTCAAATCGCACCAACTCGTCTGCCTGAGTCGTCAGACCAGGCGGTACGGCGGCCAGTAGCAAAAATCCGAAAGCAAGCGCTGCAGTTTTCATGGGTCGGTCCCGCGCGCGATAGCGGCCATTCAAACACTATCCTTCACGGATATTGATTTAGGCGCTGAACTATCGGCGTCCATAGGCTTCGGACCTGCCGAATTGCCGCAGTTTTCCATGTAGAGCCGGGGCTCGCTTCGCCGCTAGCTCACCGTCGCCGCGGCCCGCCCTCTCGGGCGTCCTTGTGTCGCCCGTTTCCGGCTCTTGGCGATCGGCCGCCAGGACCGGTAGAGGATCAGCAGGATGATCAGGCCGACATAGATATATTGCTCGAGGTCGAGGATCTTGGTCGACAGCGCGAAGTGCAGGGCACCCGCGGCGGCGATGATGTAGATCAGCTTGTGCAGCCAGATCCATTTCATGCCCATCTTGCGGATCGAGAAATTATTCGACGTGACGGCGAGGGGAACGAGAAGGGCAAGCCCTGCCATGCCGAACATGATGAACGGCCGCTTCAAGACGTCATCCAGAACCGCAGACAGGTCCAGCGCCTGGTCGAGCACCATGTAGACGGTGAAATGCATCAGCGCATAGTAGAAGGTCAGCAGCCCCAGCGCCCGGCGGTAGCGCAGATAGTTCCAGCCGAGCAGGTCGCGGACCGGGGAGACGGCCAGCGTCAGGATCAGGAAGCGGATCGTCCAGAGGCCGAGGAAGAGCTCGAATGTCTTGACCGGGTCGGCGCCGAGCTGGTCGCTGGCGCCGAGATAGAAGGTCCATGCGGCAGGCAGCAGGCCGATGGCGTAGAGCGCCCAGACGGAGGCAGGCTGCCAGCGCTTCGGCAGACTGAACGACAGACCCGCCATCAGAAATTCGCCCTCAGATCCATGCCGGAATAGAGGCTGGCGACCTCGTCGGCATAGCCGTTGAAGGGCAGCGTCGGATGGCGGCTGGCGCCGAAGAAGCCGCTCTCGCCGATCCGCCGTTCGGTGGCTTGGCTCCATCGCGGGTGATCCACGGCCGGGTTCACATTGGCATAGAAGCCGTATTCCTGGGCGTTGGTGACCTGCCAGGTGTTCTTCGGCTGCTGGTCGGTGAGCGTGATGCGGACGATCGACTTGATTCCCTTGAAGCCATATTTCCAGGGAACGACGAGGCGGATCGGCGCGCCGTTTTGGTTCGGCAGCGTTTCGCCATAGAGGCCGACGGCGAGCAGCGTCAGCGGGTTCATCGCCTCATCAAGCCTGAGACCTTCGACATAGGGCCACTCCAGCGACTGGAAGATGCCTTTCTGGCCGGGCATCTCCTCCGGACGCACGACCGTCTCGAAAGCCACATATTTAGCGCTGCCCTGCGGCTCGACCTTGTTCAGGAGAGCGGCCAGCGGAAAACCGTCCCAGGGGATGACCATCGACCATGCCTCGACGCAGCGCATCCGGTAGGTACGGCTTTCGATCGGGAACTCCTTCATCAGCGCATCGAGATCGAAGGTGCCGGGCTTGTTGACCATGCCGTCCACCTTGATGGTCCAGGGCAGGGGCTTGAAGTCACCCGAGAGTGCTGCGGGATCGCCCTTGTCCAGGCCGAATTCATAGAAATTGTTGTAGGTCGTGACGTCCTTCAGCGGCGTCGTCTTTTCATCGACCGTATATTTGCTGTCGACGGCGTTGAGCGCTGCGGCACTCGCCTTTCCGGCGCCGTAGAGCGCCATGGCGCCGAGCGTCGCAGCGCCGAGAAACTCGCGGCGGCGCAGGTAGACCTGATGCGGGGTGATCTCCGACGAGCGGATTTTCGGGGGGCGGTAGGTCGGCATTTCAAACCTCCTGGGCTGGGGGCGGCCCAAATATCTCTTTAAACGCATGATGGGCGTTTTCAGATTAGTGTCTAGGCCTTGAACCAGCCTGACGGAAAGCCAATTTTTTGTGTTCGGATGTGAAGGAATAGCCTGTAACAAAAGGCTCCTTCGCTCCGTATATGCCCGATGGACGCCACGGTGCGCCGTACCGGATTTGCCCTTGCCGGTAGTGACAGGTCCTGCCGATTGGATTAGGACAATTCCAAAATACGGCGATCGCCGGCCAGCAAATAGCTTTGCCGCCCTATATCGCAGATAAATCCGGCACTTTGAGGAACACACCGATGCCAGCCTATCGTTCGAGAACCACGACCCACGGCCGCAACATGGCGGGCGCGCGCGGCCTTTGGCGCGCCACGGGGATGAAGGACAGCGATTTCGGCAAGCCGATCATTGCGGTAGTGAACTCCTTCACCCAGTTCGTTCCGGGCCACGTCCACCTGAAGGACCTCGGCCAGCTGGTTGCCCGCGAAATCGAGGCGGCCGGTGGTGTCGCCAAGGAATTCAACACCATCGCCGTCGATGACGGCATCGCCATGGGCCATGACGGCATGCTCTATTCGCTGCCGTCGCGCGAACTGATCGCCGACAGCGTCGAATACATGGTCAACGCGCATTGCGCCGACGCCATGGTCTGCATCTCCAACTGCGACAAGATCACCCCCGGCATGCTGATGGCGTCGCTGCGCCTCAACATCCCGACGATCTTCGTCTCCGGCGGCCCGATGGAAGCCGGCAAGGTCGTACTCAACGGCAAGACCCACGCACTCGACCTCGTCGATGCCATGGTCGCAGCTGCCGACGACAAGGTTTCCGACGAAGACGTCAAGGTCATCGAACGCTCGGCCTGTCCGACCTGCGGTTCGTGCTCCGGCATGTTTACCGCCAATTCGATGAACTGCCTGACGGAAGCGCTCGGCCTGTCGCTGCCCGGCAACGGCTCGACACTTGCCACCCATTCGGACCGCAAGGAACTCTTCCTCGAAGCCGGCCGCCGCGTCGTGGCTCTCGCCAAGCGTTACTACGAGCAGGACGATGCCACGGCACTGCCGCGCACCATCGCCAGCAAGGGCGCTTTCGAAAACGCCATGGCGCTGGATATCGCCATGGGCGGATCGACCAATACCGTTCTGCACATTCTGGCGGCTGCCCATGAGGGCGAAATCGACTTCACCATGGAAGACATCGACCGCCTGTCGCGCCGTGTGCCCTGCCTGTCGAAGGTCGCGCCGGCGAAATCCGACGTCCACATGGAAGATGTCCACCGTGCCGGCGGCATCATGGCGATCCTCGGCGAACTGAACCGCGCCGGCCTGATCAATGCCGGCCTGCCGACTGTACATGCGCCGACGCTGGGTGATGCGCTGGCTGAGTGGGATATCTCGGTCACCGACAATCCGGCCGCCCTGAAGCTCTTCAGCGCAGCCCCCGGGGGCGTACCGACTCAGGTTGCCTTCAGCCAGAGTGCCCGCTGGGACGAGCTCGATCTCGACCGTGAGAAGGGCGTCATCCGCGACGCCCAGCACCCGTTCTCCAAGGATGGCGGCCTTGCCGTTCTGAAGGGCAATCTGGCGCTCGACGGCTGCATCGTGAAGACCGCAGGCGTCGATGAATCGATCCTGAAATTCTCCGGTCCGGCCAAGGTCTATGAAAGCCAGGATGCCGCGGTAAAGGCCATTCTCGGCAACGAAGTGGTTGCCGGCGATGTCGTCGTCATCCGCTACGAAGGACCGAAGGGCGGACCGGGCATGCAGGAAATGCTCTATCCGACCAGCTATCTGAAGTCGAAGGGCCTCGGCAAGGCCTGCGCGCTGATCACCGACGGCCGCTTCTCGGGCGGCACCTCGGGTCTGTCGATCGGCCACGCCTCGCCGGAAGCCGCAAACGGCGGTACCATCGGCCTCGTGCAGCCGGGCGACATGATCGACATCGACATCCCGAACCGCACGATCAGCCTGCGCGTCAGCGACGCGGAGCTGGCAACGCGCCGCGCCGAGCAGGAACAGAAGGGCTGGCGCCCGGCTGAAGTCCGCAAGCGCAACGTGACCACGGCGCTGAAGGCCTATGCGGCCTTCGCAACCAGTGCCGATCGCGGTGCTGTTCGCATCCTGCCGGAGTAACGCGATCCGGTTTGAGTTGAACTTGAGAGCAGCTGATTAAGAGTCAGCTGCTCTTTTCTTTTTCAGAGATGCCGTATTTCGGCAGGGGTGTTCCACCAGCTGTTATTGCGGCCGTCGAAATGCTGCAGCGGAGCCTCGGCAAGTTCCGACGGATCGAGGTCATCGAGGCAGGCGAGGTTGATCGAGACGTAGTCGCCGCCCACCTCCGCAACATAGCCGTGGCCATAGGGTGCCACGCCGCAGGTGGTGCAGAAGCGGTGATGACCGGACATGCTGCCAAACTGGTAGTCGCCGATACCTGCCTCCTCGCAGGTCAGCCGGAAATCCTCCGGCTTGATGTTGATGCCCCAGTAGCGGCGCTTCCAGCAGATCGTGCAGTTGCATTTGCCGGTACCGGCCTGCAGGTCAATATCGGCTTCATAGCTGATCCGGCCGCAATGGCAGCTTCCATGATAGGTCTTCTTCATCGCCTCTCTCCCTTGCTATCGCAAATCTAATATGACAGCATATTGTCAATATTTAAAATGGACAGCATGTTGTCAATATGAAATCGAAACGAACACCCGAAGGCGATGCATTCGCAGCATTCTCAATCGCGGTATTGCGGCTTGCGGGACATCTGCAGGCGGAAGGCGACACGCTCGCCAGGCCCGCGGGCCAGACCAGCGCCCGCTGGCAAGTCTTGGCCGCAGCCGACCATGCGCCGATGTCGGTCGCCGATGCAGCACGTGCCTTGGGTCTGGCGAGGCAGGGCGTGCAGCGGGTTGCCGATCTGCTCGAAGGCGAGGGCCTGATCGCCTATCGCGACAACCCCGCGCACCAGCGAGCGAAACTCATGGAGTTGACGGAGGCGGGCAGAGTAGCCCTCAGCGACATACAAGGACGCCAGGCGAAGTGGGCGGATCGGCATGGCGGGGAGTTCGGCGAGCAGCGGTTGCGTGAGGCGACTGCGGTAATTGCTGAGGTGCTAGCATCTCTGGGCGGCAAGCAGCAAGCATAGGCTGCTTCGGAAGGCTGCGCATTGCTATCGGTAAGGAACTTCCTTACATTCATCGTGAGGTGAGCAATGATCACAAGCAAGATAACGAGCAAAGCACAGACAACCATTCCGCAGGCTGTGCGTTCTGCACTGCGCCTTCGGGAAGGCGATTCCATTGTCTATACGCTCGAGGATGAAAACCGTGTCGTGATATCGCGCGCAGCTGAGCCGCTTGCCGACGATCCGTTCGCGACCTTCTCCGAGTGGGACAGCGAAGCTGACCGGAAGGCCTATGCCGATCTTTGAGCAGGGCGACATCGTAAGGGTGCCTTTCCCTTACACCGACCGCGACACGCGCCAGCGCCGCCCGGCGCTGGTCGTTTCGGCTGGCGCCCTCGGAGAGAACGAGGCGTTGGTGTGGGCCGTAATGATCACCTCAGCAGAAAACCGCCCGTGGGTTGGAGACGTCGCGATCGACGATCATCATGCCGCCGGCCTGCCAGCGCCGTCTGTCGTCCGTCCGGCCAAGATTGCGACTGTCGAGACGGGACAGATCGACAGGATCGGCCGGTTGCCCGATGCGACGCTCTCGGCTGTCATGTCTACAATCCGAGCCATATTGGCAGCTGATGACTAAAGCGGCCTGTTGATATTCTTATACGTCTCTCCAAGCTGCTTCAGCCGCTCGTCATAGGCCGTCTTGATGCAGGCCGCGTCCGCCTGGCATTCCTGGCGTTTCTTCAGCCAGGCCGTCTGCTCGTCCTGCAGCGTGCCACGCGAGCCCATGGCGAGCAGGCCGGAGAGCAGGTCGAAGGTGGTAACCATCTTCACATCTGCATCGTTAAGCGCCCGGTTGTCGCAGATCGCCTTCTCGTCGGGCTTCAGTTCCTTGGCATCGCAATCGAAGCTCGCTGCATTCGCAACCGGTACGAAGATTGGGAGGAGAGTGAAGGCGAGGGCGATAGTGGCGGCTTTCATGCAGTTGATTCCTGTTTGCGGGTACGGCGCTCAGAGGAACGCCCGGATCAGGAAGATGATGCAGCAAGCCCAGACGGCAAGGATGAAGATCAATCCGGTGCGGCTGACCGGGCGTTCCGCACGCTCTGCCGCCTGCGCCCGGAGTTCTGCCATCAGCGGTGGCGGGATGAGCCGGACCGCAAGCAGAATGCCGAGCGGCACGATGATGATGTCGTCGAGATAGCCAAGAACAGGAATGAAATCCGGGATGAGGTCGACCGGTGACAGCGCATAGGCGGCGACAGCGCCGGCAACGGCTTTGGCATGCCAGGGGACGCGCGGATCGCGTGCTGCGAGCCACAGGGCGACAATGTCACGCTTGAGTGACTTGGCCCATATTTTCGCTTGGCTTATCAGGCTCATATGAGCATTTCCTGAATCAATGTGGCAGGCTCCTCAATTGCTTTTTCGCATGCTCGCTTCTTCCATGCTTCCGCCCTCTTTCCTTTCTAGCGTCCGGCGCTACAACACTGATCCTTGTAGCATTTCAGAAGGAAATACGATGCTTCTGTCGAAACGTTCGTTTGTCCCGCTCTTTGCGCTCGCCGTGCTCCTGCCGCTCGGCGCGCAGGCCGAGGATGCGAAAACCGTGCCGCAGAGCCAGATGCAAATGCAGCTCTCCTTCGCGCCGCTCGTGAAGCAGACATCCGGTGCGGTCGTGAATGTCTATGCCGAGAAGACCGTTCAGCGGCAGTCGCCTTTTGCCGGCGATCCCTTCTTCGAGCAGTTTTTCGGCCAGCAGATGCCGAACCGTTCCGAGAAGCAGTCCTCGCTCGGCTCCGGTGTCATCGTCGAGGCAAACGGCACCGTCGTCACCAACAACCATGTCATCGAAGGTGCTGACGACATCAAGGTAGCGCTGTCGGACGGGCGCGAGTTTCCCTGCAAGGTGGTACTGCGCGATGACCGCCTCGATCTCGCCGTCCTGAAGATCGAGACCAAGGCCAATTTCCCGACGCTGCCAATCGGCAACTCCGATGCGGTCGAAGTCGGCGATCTCGTTCTGGCGATCGGCAATCCGTTCGGCGTCGGCCAGACGGTGACCTCAGGCATCGTCTCGGCGCTCGCCCGCAACCAGGTGGTCAAGAACGAGTTCGGCTTCTTCATCCAGACCGATGCCTCGATCAACCCCGGCAATTCCGGCGGCGCGCTGATGAACATGAAGGGTGAGCTGATCGGCATCAACACTGCGATCTTCTCGCGCGGCGGCGGTTCCAACGGCATCGGCTTTGCCATCCCAGCCAATCTCGTCAAGGTCTTCCTGACCTCGGCCGATGCCGGCGTGAAGTCTTTCGAGCGGCCCTATGTCGGCGCCACCTTCGATGCCGTGACGTCAGAGGTCGCCGAGGCGCTCGGCCTGGACAAGGCCCGTGGCGCGCTGATCGTCAAGGTCACCGATGGCAGCCCGGCGCAGAAGGCCGGCCTCAAGGCAGGCGAGATCGTCACCGCCGTCAACGGCATTCCCGTCGAGCATCCCGATGCCCTTCTCTACCGCCTGACAACGGCCGGCCTCGGCAACACCGTCAAGCTTGGTGTCGTCGAAAACGGCGGCGAGCAGGAAGTGGCGCTGAAGCTCGATCGTGCCCCGGAAACCTCGCCGCGCGACCAGCGCACCATCGGCGGCCGCACGCCCTTTACCGGCACCGTCGTCGAAAACCTGTCGCCGCGCGTTGCCGACGAGCTGCGCATGCCGACGGAATCATCAGGCGTCGTCGTTTCCGAGGTCAAGGAAGACTCTCCGGCCGCCCGTCTCGGTTTCGAGCCGAAGGATATCATCGTTGCCATCAACGGCACGCCGGTGCAGACGACCGAGCAGCTGTCGCAGATCGCTGCGGACGATGCAGGCCTCTGGCGTGTCGAGATCGAGCGCGACGGTCAGCGGATCAGGCAGTTCTTCCGATGAGCAATGATCTGTTCGCCCCACGCGTTCCAGACGAGGTCGCCAACCGGCGGCCTCTTGCCGATCGCCTGCGGCCGCAGACGCTGTCGGAAGTCGCCGGTCAGGAGCATCTGACCGGTGAGGACGGCGTTCTCAGGCGGATGATCGAAAGCGGATCGCTGGGATCGATGATCTTCTGGGGGCCGCCCGGTACTGGCAAGACGACGGTGGCCCGACTTCTCTCGGGCGAGGCGGGGCTGGCCTTCGAGCAGATTTCGGCGATCTTCTCCGGTGTCGCCGATCTGAAGAAGGTGTTCGAAACCGCGCGGCTGCGGCGGATGGATGGACGCCAGACGCTACTCTTCGTCGACGAGATCCATCGCTTCAACCGGGCGCAGCAGGACAGCTTCCTGCCGGTCATGGAAGACGGCACCGTCATTCTCGTTGGTGCGACGACTGAAAACCCGTCTTTCGAACTCAACGCCGCTCTCCTGTCGCGTGCCCGCGTCCTGACCTTCAAGTCGCATGGCGAGGAGAGCCTCAGCGAATTGCTGACACGCGCCGAAGCCGTCGAGCAGAAACCGCTGCCGCTGACCGATGACGCGCGGGCAAGCCTGCTGCGCATGGCAGACGGCGATGGCCGGGCGATCCTGACGCTGGCCGAGGAGGTCTGGCGCGCGGCAAGGCCGGGCGAGGTCTTCGATACCGAGGGCTTGACGCGCATCGTCCAGCGCCGGGCGCCGGTCTACGACAAGGCACAGGACGGCCACTACAATCTGATTTCGGCGCTTCACAAATCGGTTCGCGGCTCCGATCCCGATGCCGCTCTTTACTATCTGGCGCGCATGTTCGATGCCGGCGAGGATCCTCTCTATCTCGGCCGCCGGCTGGTGAGGATGGCCGTGGAGGATATCGGCCTTGCCGATCCGCAGGCGCTGGTCATCTGCAATGCCGCCAAGGACGCCTACGATTACCTCGGTTCCCCGGAAGGCGAACTGGCGCTGGCGCAGGCCTGCGTCTATCTGGCCACGGCACCGAAATCCAACGCCGTCTATACCGCCTTCAAGGCCGCGACCATGGCCGCCAAGCAGAACGGCTCGCTGCTGCCGCCCAAGCACATCCTGAATGCGCCGACCAAGCTGATGAAGGACGAAGGCTATAACGACGGCTATCGCTACGACCACGATGAGCCGGACGCCTTTTCAGGTCAGGACTACTTTCCGGAAAAGATGGGCCGCAAGACCTTCTACGATCCGCCGGAGCGCGGCTTCGAACGGGAGATCCGCAAACGGCTGGAATGGTGGTCCAAGCTCCGCAAAGAGCGTAATCCGCGCTGAACCTACAGGGCGGCGGCTTTACGAAGCCTTCTTCTGAGCGCCAGGCGCTGCGATCACCTTGACGGCGGATTCCGCCAGCCCGTGATGGCCTTCCATATCGACGATCAGGTGCCAGTGGCCGCTGTCGGGGATCACCATCTTGACCGGTGATTTCTTGGCGACGCCGCCGATGTATTTGAAATCGAGAACTTCGGTGAAGCGCTGGAATTGCGGCGCCGTCATCAGGCGGACATTGTTGACCGCATTCAGCGCCACCTCGACGATCGTCCCGGCGCGCTGTTCGTGAAGGTCGTAGTGCTTGAAGCGGAAATTCGGCTTGGTCATCGGTCTCAAAAACTGGCTGCTGTCCGACGGCAATCTTAGTCTGTGCCAGTTAAAGAAAAGTTTGGCAGCCTGTGCGGGAAGGCTCCCGTCTTGGCACAACGGGAGCCTGCGCCCTCAATGCAGCCGGGGCTCGCTCGCTTCGAAGACGCTGAGTTCCGTCACGATCCCGTCTGCAGCTCGGCAGATCTCCGCCGGGTTGTGATTGCACTCAGCGGCAGCGAAATGAAGGGCGGCGGCCTCGTTGATGAAGAGGCCGCCGACCAGCCCGTCGCGGTCGGCAACGATCCACTGTCCGCGCCTGTTCCTGCCGATGGTGAAGCGGGCCGGCGCGGTGTTGCGTTGAAGCGGATCGGCGGACGCGCCGGAAGAAAGACGTGACATCGATATGTCCTTTCGAGATGTCTGGCTTACCGTTCAAATCTATGAAGAGACGGATTGCCTTTCCATTCGGCGCCGTGGCCGAATGTATAAGATTGTCATAGGGATAATGCGCGTTTCGGCGTGGCGGCGAAGGGCATCAGCGCCGCGGCGACCGCCTCTCTTGCTGCATCATCGGCGGCAACGAGCGGCAGGCGAACGTCTGCGCCAATGCCCGGATAGGCAATCAGCGCATATTTGATACAGGCAGGGTCGCCGCCGATCGCATCGATCAGCGCCGTCATACGATCGGCAAGCGTGAGCGCCGCAGGCAGGTTGCCGCAGGCCGCGGCATGCTGAAGCGAGGTCACGAGTTTCGGAAGCACATTGCCGACAGGCGCAATCACGCCGTCGCCGCCACAGGCAAGAAAGGCCGGAGCGCCGAGCGCATTGCCCGTGAAGAGATGAAGGCGATCCCGGTAGCAGGCGAGCGTTGCCATATCGCCCTCGATGTCGAGCAGGCCGAAGATCGTGCCATCGGCAGAAAGCACGTCGAGCGTCGATGGCAGAAGCGGCGAGGCCGTCCGCGCAGGATCGTTGACGATGATCAGCGGCAGGTTGGTGACCGCTGCCAGTTCGCCAAAGTGATGCAGAATGCCTTTCTGCCCCGGCTTCGAATAGTAGGGGACGGTGACCAGCGCCGCGCTGGCGCCGAGCGCTTCGGCCCGTCGCGTCGCCTCGATGGTCTGCGCCGTACAGTTGGTGCCGGTCGCGGCAAGAACGGGAATGCGGTCATCGGCAACGCGCAGCACTGCCGAGAGAACCTTGTCGCGCTCGGCCTGCGAAAGCGCCGGGCCTTCACCGGTGACGGTTCCAACCGCAAGCGCGCCGATGCCGCTGGCGATCTGCCATTCGGCCAGCATCTCGAGTGCCTTGATGTCGAGCGCGCCGTGGCGGAAAGGGGTGACGAGCGGGGTGATGGCGCCGGAAAGGCGCAGCGAGAGATTGGATCGCATCCAGGGGCTCAGATCCAGCTGACGATCACATAGAGTTCGACGCAGGCAAGAATGACTCCGAACAGCATCAGCACCTGGGCGGTTCGCCGTTCACGCATGGCGCTGGCCTTGACGGCTCGGCGGGGCCGGTCGCGAAGCGGATTGGCGGGCATGACGTTGCGCATGGGATTACCTCTGCATTCTTCACAGAGGTTAAGGCCGCCAGGCGTAGGAAATCCATTCCGGGCAGCCGCGCGTCATATATGAAAAGAATAAATGGCACAGGCCAGAAGCCATGCGGCTGAATCGGAGGTGCCGCTAGCTTGTTCGCCTGTTCTCGATATCGAGCTGCGAGGTCAGCGCAAGCACCACCTCGGACACCGGCGTCGGGACCGATGCCAAACGGCCGAGAGACACGACCATGCCGCTCAGCGGCACGATCTCCAGCGCCTTGCCGGCGAGAAGATCCTGCAGCATCGAGGTTCTGACGGCGCCGATATGGCGCGATTGCTCAAGGCGCTCCTCGATGGTGATCGAGAATGTGGCGCCGAGCGCGGTTCCGACGGCACGAACCTCGTTCATGATCTTGCCGACCATGTCGTAGAGCGCCGGGTCCGCCATGATATCGGTCATCAGGGCGCGCGTCAGCGCGCTCAGCGGATTGAAGGCGGCGTTGCCGGTCAGCTTGTTCCAGATGTCGTCGCGAATGCGTGGGGTTGTGGAGACATTCAGCCCGGCGCCCGTCAGCAGGCTCTTGATACCCTCAAGATCGGCGCTCATTTCGCCGGAGGGTTCGCCGAGGATATAGCGGCCATTGTTCGACAGCTGGATTTCGCCCGGCCTGACGACCTCGGCGCCCTGCATCGCCACGCAGCCGATGACGCGTTCTGGGCCGATAAGCCGCCACAGCCGCCCGGCCGGGTCGAGTTCCTCGAACTGCAGCTCGGAATGTTGGCTCTGGCTGTCGCGGTGGAAGTACCACCAGGGAATACCGTTGAGGATCATCATTACCCGCGTTCCCTGCTTGAGGAGCGTGGCGATCCCTTCGGCGGCATCGCCGAGCTGGTGCCCCTTGAGGCCGGTAATGATCAGGTCCTGCGGGGGCAGGGTGGACGGATTATCCGTAGCGGTGATCTCTACCGTGATCGGTTTCTCGCTGCCCGCCTCGAACAGCCGCAGGCCGTTTTCGCGGATGCTTTTGAGATGTGCGCCACGTGCCACCGCCGAAACGGTGACGCCGCTATCCGCAGACGCCAGCTTGGCCGCGATGGCGCCGCCAAGCGCACCGGCGCCGTAAACGCAGATCGATTTGAAGGACATTGGGGGAGGTCTCCGCGAAAATGTAATCGTCGCGTTAGACTTAGGTCATTCGCAAGCGATGGCGAATGACAATTTTTCACGAGCGCCCAAATTAGTGCGCAGTTGCGCCATCGACGAGCTCGTTGCGGCGCAGCTCATCGATTGCTGCGACAGCATCTTCGGCCGACCAGCCGGCGCGCAACGCAGCAGCCACCATCTTGATCTCGACTTCCTGCTCAAGCGCCAGGAACAGCGGCTCAAGTGCTTCCTGAACAGTCAGCGTATGCTCGTGGGGTGGGGCGACGGTCTGGTGTGCGGCAATGCTAGGCATCTCAGCGGTACTCCTCTCCGTTGGCAATGATGGTGATAAAGATGACATGAATCCGTCACAATGCGCGGCGGTGGAAAAGGTTCCACATTTTGTTTCAAACCATATGCATCTTGTTCTTTCGCCCCGCCTCTGCCTTCTTGCGCCTTTAGCCTTACACTCGATTCGCTGTTCCGCAACGAGGGCGGGGCATGAGTGAGGCATCAAAGGAGAGTACGATGAGCGACGCCAAGAGCGGCATTTCGGGACTGCGGCCGCGTATCACTGTCATCGGCGTCGGCGGCGGTGGCGGCAATGCGATCAACAACATGATCGCAGAAAATCTTGAGGGTGTCGATTTTATCGCCGCCAATACCGATGCCCAGGTGCTCGCCACCTCCAAGGCCTCGCGCCGCATCCAGCTCGGCGCCCATGTCACCGAAGGCCTTGGCGCGGGCTCGCTGCCTGAGGTCGGCCATGCGGCTGCCGAGGAATCGATCGACGAGATCATGGATCATCTGGCCGGTTCCCACATGTGCTTCGTCACCGCCGGCATGGGCGGCGGCACCGGTACGGGTGCCGCACCGGTCATCGCCCACGCGGCACGCCAGGCAGGCATCCTGACCGTCGGCGTCGTCACCAAGCCCTTCACCTTCGAAGGTAACCGCCGTATGCGCACGGCCGATGTCGGCATCGAGGCACTGCGCCAGGCAGCCGATACGGTCATCGTCATTCCGAACCAGAACCTGTTCCGCATTGCCGATGCCAAGACGACTTTTGCCGATGCCTTCATGACAGCCGACCGCGTTCTCTACGCCGGCGTCGGCTGCATCACCGATCTGATTGTCAAGGAAGGCCTGATCAATCTCGACTTCGCTGACGTCAAGTCGGTCATGCGCGGCATGGGCCGGGCAATGATGGGCACCGGCGAAGCGGCAGGCGAAGGCCGCGCCATGAAGGCCGCGGAAGCCGCCATCGCCAACCCGCTGCTTGACGACATCTCGATGAAGGGCGCTAAGGGCGTCCTGATCTCGATCTCCGGCGGCTCCGACATGACGCTGTTTGAAGTCGATGAAGCGGCAAGCCGCATCCGCGACGAAGTGCAGGACGATGCCGATATCGTCGTCGGCGCGATCTTCGACCGCAATCTCGACGGCAAGTTCCGTGTCGCAGTTGTCGCAACCGGCCTCGATGGCAATGGCGCGCCAGCAGCTCCGGGCCACGCCGCGCAGCAGGTTCCGATCCGTACGCTGCAGTAAGTCGCCGCTCGGTGATCAGCCGGTTGTCGCCAACCGGCTGATCACCACTTCCATGAAGGCCCTCAGCCTCGGCAGTCGCTTCAGATCGCGATGATAGCCGAGGAATGTATCACGCCCCGGTGGCGCCTCCGGAACGTCGACGCGTTCCAAGCCTTCAAAACAGTCGCCGAGCGGCCGCGGCAGAACGGCCATTCCAACGCCGAGGGCGCAGAGCGCTGCCTGCACATCGCGATTGTTGCTCCGCATGGTGATCGTCGCCTTCGGGAACATGCGGGTCACCCAATGCACATCGGGCATCTCGGCAAAGGCCTCGTCCATGGTGACGATGGCAAAGCCGCTGCCGTCGCCTGCCGTTGGGTGAGGGGTGCCTTTCGCAACGTAAAGTCCATAGCCGATATGCACCAGCTTGCGTGAGATCACCTCCGGCTCGGTGAATGGCTTGATGCGAAACACTAGATCGGCCTCGCGCCGGGACAGGTTGAGTAGCCGCGCATCCGTCAGCAATTCGACCGAGACCTTCGGATGCGCCAGCGAGAATTCCGCCAAGACAGGCGTCAGCATGTGAAGGCCGAACCAGTCCGAGCATGAAATCCGCAGCATTCCCTCAAGCGATCGCGTGCTGCCCTGCAGTTGCCGCTCCAGCGCAACGGCTTCCTCTTCCATCCGCAACGCATGCTGCAGAACGATGCTGCCCTCGTCTGTCAGCACGAATCCGTCGGCCGTTCGCTGGAACAGCATGTGACCGGTCGCAGCCTCCAGCGCCTTGAGCCGCCGCCCCATGGTCGGTTGTGTCTGGCCGAGCCTGCGGGCGGCCGCACCCAGCGTGCCTTCGCGGGCAATCGCGAGAAAGATCCTGACGTCGCTCCATTCCATGATCGCCTCATTCAATAATGAATGGAGATCATGCGATATCTTTGATTTTCATTCAATCGTGTTGGGAGGATCATCCGCTCATCGAAAACGGAGTGACCGATATGAACACGATGAAAGCCCTGATCCTCGAAAACCACAATGCACCGTTCCGCCTGGCCGAGATCGCCCGCCCGAAACCGGGTGCAGGCGAAGTGCTGGTGCGCATCAAGGCGAGCGGCGTCAATCCGCTCGACACCAAGATCCGCGCAGGTGCCGCAGAGCATGCCCGCCAGCCGCTGCCTGCCATTCTCGGCATCGACATGGCCGGTATCGTCGAAGAGGTTGGTCAGGGAGTTTCCGGCTTCCGCCCCGGCGACGAAGTCTATGGCATGACCGGCGGTGTCGGCGGCGTGCAGGGCTCGCTGGCGGAATTCGCGGCGGTCGATGCCCGCCTGCTGGCGATCAAACCCGCAAACCTGACGATGCGCGAAGCCGCCGCCTTACCGCTGGTCTTCATCACCGCCTGGGAAGGCCTGGTCGACCGCGCTGCGGTGAAGTCCGGCCAGACGGTACTGGTTCTCGGCGGTGCAGGCGGCGTCGGCCATGTCGCGGTGCAGATCGCCAAGGCATTCGGCGCCGAAGTCTACGCCGCCGATGGTGCGGCCAAGGCTGATTACATCCGAAGCCTCGGCGCCACGCCGATCGATCATGCCGCCGAAAGCGTCGAGGACTATGTCGCCAAGTACACTGGCGGCAAGGGCTTCGATATCGTCTATGACACCGTTGGCGGGGTAGGACTCGATGCCGCCTTCAAGGCCGTCAAGCGTTTCGGCCATGTGGTGACCAGCCTTGGCTGGGGCACGCATGCGCTGGCTCCGCTTTCCTTCAAGGCGGCCACCTATTCCGGCGTCTTCACGCTGCTGCCGCTCCTGACCGGCGAGGGCCGCGAGCACCACGGCGAGATCATGCAGGAGGCAACCAGGCTTGCCGAAGCCGGACAGCTGGCCCCGCGTCTCGACGCCCGCCGCTTTGCGCTCAATGAAACCGCCGATGCTCATCGGCTGATCGAGGAGCGCCAGGCCAAGGGCAAGCTGGTGATCGATATCGGATGAGACGAGAAACGCCGCCCGTCATAAACGGGCGGCGTTTTCGTGTAGGCGACCTGCCTCAGGCGGCGAAATCGGTCGAAACGGCCAGCGCCCGCCAAGTGGAAAGTTCCTGCTCGACGAAGGCATTCTTCTCGCTAAGCTTGGCCACCGTATCGCTGCCGAAGGGCATGCGCAGCGGCGGGTTTTCGGCTTTCACCAGCGTCACGATGCCGGCTGCGAATTTCGCGGGATCACCCGGCTGGGCGTGATTGGCACTGGCGGCAAAGTCCCGCATGTTGCCGGCCGGTGTTCCCACATAATCCGGGATCGAGGCCGGGCTGATCGACAGCGAATTGTCGGCCAGGAAATCGGTGCGGAAGAAGCCGGGCTCGACGATGGTGACCTTGATGCCGAACGGCTCGATCTCCGTCGCCAGCGATTCCGAAAGACCTTCGACCGCAAACTTCGTCGAGCCATAGACGCCCCAGCCCGGATAGCCCGCATAGCCGCCGATCGACGAGAAGTTCAGGACATGGCCAGAGCGCTGACGGCGCATATGCGGCAGCACTGCGCGGGTGACCTTCAACAGGCCGAAGACATTGGTCGCATAAATCTTCTCGATCTCATCGGCGGTGGCTTCCTCGACGGCGCCGAGCAATCCGTATCCTGCATTGTTGACCAGAACGTCGATGCGGCCAAAGCGCTGGACGGCCGCTGCCGCTGCTTCCTGCGCCTGTCGCTCATCGGTGACATCGAGCGCAATGGCCAGCAGGTTGGGGTGGTCGCCGATGGCATCGATGACGGTCTTCGGATTGCGGGCAGTGGCGACGACGGCGTCACCTGCGGCAAGCGCTTCCTTGGTCATCAGCGCGCCAAAGCCGCGGGATGCACCAGTGATGAACCAGACTTTCATGACACGTTCCTTTCAGATCTCTCTTCGGTGTGAGCGCCGGTTTCTCTGTGCCGGTAAGGAGAATTTGACCTGAAAGCCGCTCATGCATAAGATTCGTTATTTTCCGAATTATGCTGAGTGAAATTCATCAATGCGTGCGACCGATCTCTCCGAAATGGCGGCCTTCGCCGCCGTTGCCCGGCATCTCAGCTTCCGCAAGGCAGGCGAGGAAAGGGGCGTGACGGCTTCGGCGATCAGCCATGCGGTGCTCAATCTCGAAGAGCGAATCTGCATCCGGCTGCTCAACCGCACCACCCGCAGTGTCTCGCTGACGGAAGCCGGATTGCTCCTCAAATCGCATCTCGATCCCGCCTTCGGCGAGATCAGCTCGGCGCTCGATGCGCTGAACAAGTTCCGCGACACGCCCTTCGGCAAGGTGCGCCTCAACGTCGCCAATTCGATCGCGCCTTTCGTCATCGGCCATATCATTGGTCCGCTGCTGTCGAAGAACCCCAATCTGCAGCTGGAGATCAGCGCCACCGACCGGCTGGTCGATATCGTCGAGGAAGGCTTCGATGCCGGCATCCGCTTCGGCGAGCGCGTCACGGAGGGGATGATCGCGCTGCGCATCCGCTCGCGCCTGCGTCTCGTCGTCGTCGGTTCGCCCGCCTATTTCGAGCACCGCCCGAAGCCCCTGACGCCGCATGATCTGAAGCGCCATCTCTGCATCCAGAACATGTATCCCTCCGGCGTGCGCTATCCCTGGGATTTCGAGCGCGACGGGCAGGCGATCACCTTCAACCCGAACGGGCCGCTGTCGCTCGACGATCACGAGCTGATGACCCAAGCCGCCCTCGGCGGCGTTGCTCTCGCCTATGTCTGGGAAAACCGCGTCGCAGAGCATGTCGCCGCCGGGCGTCTGATCAAGGTACTCGACGACTGGTGCCAGCCGGAGGAGCCGCTCTACCTCTACTATCCCAGCCGCCGCCACATGTCGGCCGGCTTCCGGGCGCTGATCGAGGCGATCAGGGCGGAGCAATCTGGAAATTTCGCCGTTTTGCCCTACATCAATCCTGTTACCTCCAGCCTCCCAGAGGCACTTCCCAAAGATCAGGAATAGACCATGTCCCAAGACAACGCCCCCGTCTGGTTCATCACCGGCTGCTCGACAGGCTTTGGCCGCGAGCTGGCCAAACTCACCATCGCCCGCGGCTGGCCGACCATCGTCACCGCCCGCGAAAAGGCGCGCGTCGCCGACCTTGCCGAAGGCCATGACAATGCGCTCGCCATCGCTCTCGACGTCACCGACAAGGGACAAATTGCTTCTGCCGTGAAGGCTGCCGAAGAGCGCTTCGGCCGCGTCGACGTTCTCGTCAACAATGCCGGCTACGGCTACCAGTCCTCGATCGAGGAAGGCGACGACCAGGAAATCCGAGATCAGTTCGAAGCCAATGTCTTCGGCCTCTTCGCCATGACCCGCGCCGTGCTTCCCGGCATGCGCACCCGCCGCCGCGGCCACATCATCAACATCACCTCGGTTGCCGGCTTCATCGGCTTCCCGGCCTCTGGCTATTACTCGGCGAGCAAGCATGCCGTCGAAGGCTTCTCGGATTCGCTCGCTGCCGAAACGGCGGCACTCGGCATCCAGGTCACCTGTGTCGAGCCCGGACCGTTCCGCACCGATTGGGCCGGCCGTTCGCTGCGCCAGACCGAGAGCAAGATTGGCGACTATGCCGAGACCGCTGCCGGCCGGATGA
Source organism: Rhizobium sp. 01N424 (assembly GCF_056399485.1). Taxonomy (NCBI): domain Bacteria; kingdom Pseudomonadati; phylum Pseudomonadota; class Alphaproteobacteria; order Hyphomicrobiales; family Rhizobiaceae; genus Rhizobium; species Rhizobium sp. 01N424. The sequence goes on along the minus strand of NZ_JBFTRK010000007.1, from coordinate 254,705 downwards.
AGCAGACGGCGGGCTATAGCGGCCAGCAGCCGGGCGATCCGGTGCGCGCTGCAGAAGCGATGATCAAGATCACGCAAGTCGAGAAGGCGCCGCGCCACCTCGTGCTCGGCGCCTTCGGCTACGAGGCGGTCACTAGGAAGCTTGCCGAGCGTCTGGCGCTCGTCGAAGCCTGGAAGGAAACCAGCATCGGCGCTGATTTTCCGAAAGACTGACCGGAAGACGCAGCAAGCCTTTGACTTCTGCGGCCGTCCTGTCCGATGATCGGGCAGGGCGGCCGTTTGGTTTCGGAGGGATGAATGCGTGACCGGTTATTGTCTGCAGCAGCTGGCGTGAGGGCGGCCGGGTTTGCATTGGCACTGCTGCCGGGCTTGTTGGTTGCGGCGGATGCCGGTGCCGCCGACATCCCGCCGCAGAGCGCGCAATCGAAACAGCAGGTCGAGGAATTGGCCGGGCACTGGAAAGAGCATTTCGCCGATGCTGCCACCCCGGAAAAATGCGCCGCGGCCTTCCGTAGTTTCATGGCTGGTAATCCGGAGCCCGCGCGCGTGCAGATCCGTCACATGGATGCCGATGGCGTCGAGGCTGACCTCATCTGGCCTGCCCGTCTTCACCACCCGCTCGGCCGCCGCGGCATCCTCTATGTGCATGGCGGCGGCTTCCACGGCGGCTCGCCGCGCACCCACCGGCTGCTGGCCGGTTCTCTCGCCAAGGCTGCCTCCTCCGATGTGCTGGTGATCGACTACCGGCTGGTCCCCGAGGGCCGCTATCCCGCGCAGATCGACGATATCAGGACCGCCTATCGCTGGATGCTGGAAAACGGCTATGAGAGCGGTAACATCATTCTCGCCGGCGATGGTACCGGCGCCAATCTGGCGATCGAGGCCGTTTTGCGCCAGAAGAGGGCCGGCCGCCAGCTGCCCGCCGCCGTCATTGCGCTCAGCCCGGTGACCGATCTTTCGGCCAGCGGTGCCTCGATGATGTCGAATGCCGCCACCGATCCCGTCATCACCAAGGCTGGGATCGAGGCGCTGGCCAAGCCCTATCTGGGCGCGACGGCGCCTGACAATCCAGACGTTTCGCCGCTATTTGCCGATCTCTCGGGCCTGCCGCCGCTCTTCCTGCAGGTCTCGGACAGCGAAGCGCTGCTCGACGACACCCTGCGGCTTGCCGACAAGGCGAAGGCGGCAGGTGTCGAGGTGACGCTGGAGGTCTGGCCGGGCCTCATCCACGGCTGGCAGCTCTTCCCGCATCTGCTTGCCGATGCCGACAGTTCGAACCAGCGCGTCGCCGAATTCGCCATGCGCCACTTTGCCGACACCCCGCAGCAATGATTTTCAAGGAGACCGATGATGGTTAAGGCAGCCTATGTGCTTGGTACGCTCCTGGTGCTGGTCGGCGTCGTTTGGATCGGGCAGGGCAGCGGCTATTTCCCCTATCCCGCCGAGAGCTTCATGATCGACCAGACGCCCTGGATCTATTGGGGCGCGCTGGCGGCCGTCCTAGGCGCCGCAGTGATTGTGCTGGCGAGGCGGCGCGGCCGATAAGGCCGGCTAGCCGATGTGACGTCGGGGTTTAGCGTTTCGAACTGCTATCCTGTCCTCGCGCCCAAAACGGCTAGCCATTCACCGCGTGTCCGCGCAGTGAATGGCTTTGGTCCGCCAAGTGTAAGTTCTGCTTCGGCCGCATTTTATCGGGGCGACAAGTGCAGAGTGAATAAGCGTGCCGCTTACACAGGATTGCAGGTCATCCCGCTGCGGCGTGCATTGTCGATGCAATCGCTGCGGTTCGAATAGCCCTGAGATGACGCGGCGACAATCCGGCCATTTGATGCTGTCCGCCGCCAACGCCACCCGTCAGCGCCGTTATAAATCTCCCAGGTATCGCCGTTTGGATCCTTGCAGCTCGCCATCTTTTCCTCCCGTCACCGTTGCGTGATCGGGCAAACCTAAGCGAGAAAAGCCGCTCGCTCTACGAACTGGCTGCAGCCGCTGGATGGTGAAGAAGACGGTGGCGATTGCAGCCTCAGACCAGCCCGTCGATCGGCCGTCCGATGGCAAGCGACTTGCGCAGATTGGGATCGAGCCGTTCGGCGTAAACGTGGTCTGGCGCGGCACCGAGCGCGTCGAGCATTTTGGAGAAGAAGCAGCGCACAGCCGCAGCGGCGGTGATGTCGAAGATCTCCGCGTCCGAAAGCCCGTGCTTCTTCAGGGCATCGACATCCTGCTGGGTGACGGTCGTGGCATCGCGCACCACCTTGGCGGCAAACGCCATGATCGCCCGCTCGGCCGCATCGACCGGCGCCTTCTCAGCCCCACCCGCCGTCGCCGCCAGCCCGTCATTGGTAAAGCCCTCGCGCAGCAGCACGGAACCATGGGCCAGCATGCAGTAAGACGATTTGAGCTCCCGCGCAGCAGCCAGCGTCACCAGCTCATAGCGCCTCAGCGTCATATGGCTGCGAATACTGGACAACAGCGCCCCCCAATGCTCCATCACCTCCGGCCGGTGCCCGAAGGCGCGGTACATGTTCGGCAGGTAGCCGTAACTGGCCTCTGCAGAAGCGTACATCGACGCGGTCTTGTCGTTCTCGGATGCATGGGGCGTATGAATGAAGGCCATGGCGCGATCCTCCTTCGCTGAGACAAAGAGGATAGTCCAAAATGCCGGTGCGGCAAGCGGGTCGGAGTTGGCAGTGGTGCGGCGCTGGCCAACCTCGTCCTTCGAGGCTGCGCTCTAGCGAGCTTCGCACCTCAGGATGAGGTTGGAGTGGGTGGTGCGGCAGGTCGTCAGGATCGTCGTGATACAGACGCCGCAGCTCCTCGCGAAAACAGGCTGGCACAAACGATCAGCCCTCATCCTGAGGCGCGCAGGCGAAGCCGGAGCCTCGAAGGACGAGGGAGGGTTGCAACCGAAACACCCGCTATGGTAGATTTAAGCCGCGGTTGGGGCGCGCGATGGAAGTGACTGTCTACATTCTGAGATGCCGCGACGGCGCCTATTATACCGGGCTGACCAAGCAGAATATCGAGGCCCGCTTATGGGAGCACAATGCTGGTGTCTACGACGGCTACACCGCCAAGCGCCTGCCCGTCGAGCTCGTCTTCACCGAAACCTATGACCGCATCATCGATGCCATCGCCCGCGAGCGCCAGATCAAGGGCTGGTCGCGGCGCAAGAAGGACGCGCTTATAGCACTGGACTATGAGGGGTTGCCGGGACTGTCAAAGCGTGGACCGGTTGCGGCTAAGTCGTGAGGTGGCCAGCCTCGTCCTTCGAGGCTGCGCCCTATCGGGCTTCGCACCTCAGGATGAGGCTGGAGTGGACGATTGCACGACGATCAGCCCTCATCCTGAGGCGCGCAGGCAAAGCCGGAGCCTCGAAGGACGGGGGCGGGTGAATGTCTTGGCCAGCCCCGTCCTTCGAGGTTGCGCCCTGCCGGGCTTCGCGCCTCAGGATGAGGCTGGAGGGGGGGGCGCGATGGAGTTTTCGCCGTTGAAGTTGCCCGACGGGTTCGCTGTTACCTCAACGCTCCCAAAACGATGGCACGACGACCAGCCCTCATCCTGAGGCGGCGCAGGCAAAGCCGAAGCCTCGAAGGACGGGGGCGTGTGATGTGGTGGCCAGCCCCGTCCTTCGAGGCTGCGCCCTGCCGGGCTTCGCACCTCAGGATGAGGCTGGAGGGGTGCCGCATCAGGCTGGTGGCAATATCGCCCCAAGCAAAAAAAATAAGGGCGCCGAAAGCGCCCTTATCACATCATCGTCAGTTCAAATCTCAGCTGCAACCACTCGTCGCGCCGCAGGTATCGCATTTCTCGCACGTCCCATTCCGCACCATCGTGAAGTTCTGGCACTCGGAGCACATGTTGCCCGTGTAGCCCTGCATGATGGAGCGGGCGCGGCGTTCGGCTTCGACCTTCTTGGCTTCCGTCTTGGCGGTCGCAGCGTCGGCGGCAGCCTTGTCGGAGAACAGGGCGGTTGCCTGCTGCTGGCTTTCGGTGGCGATCTCCTCGATCACTTCCTCGGCGATCTCTTCGGCCAGTTCCTTGGCGCGCTCCTCGTAATCGCGCTTGAAGGCGACGATTTCGGAGGTGGAGATGGCAACCGTTGGTTCCAGCTTGCGGGCGGCAGCGCCGGCAAAGGAGGTGACGGTCGCGGTCGACGAGGCGCGGGCCGGAGCGGCGGTCGCCGAACCCTTCGGTTCGCCGGCAGCCTGGCGTTCGCCGTTCGAGACCAGCGTCGGCTTATAGCCGCGGGTCCAGCCGGTCGAGACGAGGTTCGTCTTGCCTTCCTGGATGCCCTTGCCGAGAGCCGTGTTCGAGAAGTCGGACGTATCGACATGCGCGAGGTCATGGCGGCCGAGATAGGAGACAGCCAGTTCGCGGAACACGTAGTCGAGGATCGACGTGGCGTTCTTGATCGCATCGTTGCCGATGACCATGCCGGCCGGTTCGAACTTGGTGAAGGTGAAGGCCTCCACATATTCTTCGAGCGGCACGCCATACTGGAGACCCAGCGAGATGGCGATGGCGAAGTTGTTCATCATCGCACGGAAGGCAGCGCCCTCCTTGTGCATGTCGATGAAGATTTCGCCGATGCGCCCGTCGCCGAATTCGCCGGTGCGGAGATACACCTTGTGTCCGCCGACGGCAGCCTTCTGGGTGTAGCCCTGGCGGCGGTTCGGCAGCTTTTCACGTTCGCGGGTGACGCGTTCGACCACACGCTCGATGATCTTTTCAGTGATCGTTACGGCCTGGGCCGCGACCGGCTGCTGCAGCAGATCCTCGAGCGCATCCTCGTCGCTTTCGTCCTCGATCAGCGAGGCGTTCAGCGGCTGCGACAGCTTGGAGCCGTCGCGGTAGAGGGCGTTCGCCTTGAGGCCGAGCTTCCAGGAGAGCATGTAGGCGCTCTTGCAATCGTCGACTGTTGCATCGTTCGGCATGTTGATCGTCTTGGAGATCGCGCCGGAGATGAACGGCTGGGCAGCCGCCATCATGCGGATGTGGCTGTCGACCGAGAGGTAACGCTTGCCGATCTTTCCGCATGGGTTGGCGCAATCGAAGACGGCGAGGTGCTCGTTCTTCAGGAACGGTGCGCCCTCAAGCGTCATAGCACCGCAGACGTGAACGTTTGCCGCCTCGATGTCCTTCTTCGAGAAGCCGAGATGGTCGAGCAGGTTGAAGCTCATGTCGCCGAGCTGCTCGTCGGAAACCTTCAGGGTGCCCTTGAGGAAATCGGTGCCGAGCGTCCACTGATTGAAGACGAACTTGATGTCGAAGGCCTGCTTGAGCGCGCCGTTGACTGCTTCGATCTTCTCGTCGGTGAAGCCCTTGGCCTTCAGCGAGCCAGGGTTGATGGCCGGTGCCTGGTTCAGGTTGCCGTGGCCGACGGCGTAAGCTTCGATCTCGGCGATCTGGCTCTCGGAATAGCCGAGCGTGCGCAGCGCTTCCGGAACGGCGCGGTTGATGATCTTGAAGTAGCCGCCGCCGGCGAGCTTCTTGAACTTCACCAGTGCGAAATCAGGCTCGATACCAGTCGTGTCGCAATCCATGACTAGGCCGATCGTGCCTGTCGGCGCGATAACGGTTGCCTGAGCGTTGCGGTAGCCATGCTTTTCGCCGAGCTCAAGTGCCTTGTCCCAAGCGCTCTTGGCGTGTGCGGCCAGATCCTGATCCGGGTTTTCGGAGTGGATCAGCGCGACCGGGTTGATCGACAGGCCCTCGTAGCCAGACGTCTCGCCATGGGCGGCACGACGATGGTTGCGGATGACGCGCAGCATGGCTTCGCGGTTCGGCTTGAACATCGGGAACGGACCGAGTTCAGCGGAGATTTCGGCCGACGTGGCATAGGAAATGCCGGTCATGATCGCCGTCAGCGAGCCAGCGATGGCACGGGCTTCGTCGGAGTCGTAGGGAATGCCCGACGACATCAGCAGGCCGCCGATATTGGCGTAGCCGAGGCCGATCGTGCGGTATTCGTAGGAGCGCTCGGCAATCTGCTTCGACGGGAACTGCGCCATCATCACCGAGACTTCGAGAACGACGGTCCAAAGGCGGACGGCATGCTCGTAATCGGCAATATCGATGCGCTTGGTCGCCGCGTCCTTGAACTGCAGCAGATTGAGCGAAGCAAGGTTGCAGGCCGTGTCATCGAGGAACATGTATTCCGAGCACGGGTTGGAAGCACGGATCGGGCCGGCCGCCGGGCTGGTGTGCCAGTCGTTCATCGTCGTGTTGAAATGCAGGCCCGGATCGGCCGATGCCCATGCGGCGTAAGAGATCGACTCCCAGAGGTCGCGGGCCTTCAGCGTCTTCATGACCTTGCCGTCCTTGCGGGCGGTCAGGTTCCAGTCACCGTCGTTCTCGACAGCGCGCAGGAAGTCGTCCTTGATCGAGACCGAGTTGTTGGAGTTCTGGCCCGAAACCGTCAGATAGGCTTCCGAATCCCAGTCGGTATCATAGGTCTTGAACTCAAGGTCCTTGTAGCCCTGGCGGGCGAACTGGATGACGCGGCCGATATAGTTTTCCGGAACCTGGTCCTTCTTGGCAGCGCGGATTTCGCGCTTCAGGGCAGGGTTCTTGTTGGCGTCGAAGCAATCGCCGTCATCGCCGCCGTCGCAATTGACGCAGGCCTTCATGATCGCCTTCAGATGCTTGGCGACGACCTTGGAACCGGTGACGAGAGCCGCAACCTTCTGCTCTTCCTTGACCTTCCAGTTGATGTATTCCTCGATATCCGGATGGTCGATATCGACGACCACCATCTTGGCCGCACGGCGGGTCGTGCCGCCGGACTTGATGGCGCCGGCAGCGCGGTCGCCGATCTTCAGGAAGCTCATCAGGCCGGAGGAACGGCCGCCGCCGGAAAGGCGTTCGCCTTCGCCGCGCAGGTAAGAGAAGTTGGAGCCGGTGCCGGAGCCGTACTTGAAGAGGCGGGCTTCGCGGACCCAGAGGTCCATGATGCCGCCTTCGTTGACGAGATCGTCTTCAACCGACTGGATGAAGCAGGCATGCGGCTGCGGATGTTCGTAAGCCGACTTGGACTTGGTCAGCTTGCCGGTGAACGGGTCGACATAATAGTGGCCCTGGCCGGGGCCATCGATGCCATAGGCCCAATGCATGCCGGTGTTGAACCACTGCGGCGAGTTCGGGGCAACGCGCTGTGTGGCAAGCATGTAGGCAAGTTCGTCGCGGAAAGCAGAGGCATCTTCCTCGGACGAGAAATAGCCGCCTTTCCAGCCCCAGTAGGTCCAGGTGCCGGCGAGGCGGTCGAAGACCTGACGGGCGTCGGTCTCGGAGCCGTATTGCTGATCCTTCGGCAGATCCTTCAGCGCCGCTTCATCGGCAACCGAGCGCCACAGGAAGGAAGGAACGTCGTTTTCCTCGACCTTCTTCAGCTTGGCGGGCACGCCGGCCTTGCGGAAATACTTCTGCGCCAGAATGTCGGCGGCAACCTGCGAAAACTGCGCGGGAACATCGATGTTCTCGAGGCGGAAGACGATCGAACCGTCAGGGTTCTTGATCTCGCTGGTCGCCTTGCGGAATTCGATCTCCGTATAGGCGCCCTGATCTGCCTTCGTAAAACGCCGTTCGATGCGCATGTTGCCTAACCTCTAGATTGCGCGCCCCGTCCCCGATGACCAAGGCGCAAGTTTCCTCATCCGGCAGCGCCGTAAAGAGCGCAGCCAGTTCTCGTATCCGTATCGTGACAGGGGTGTCATCCGGAGATGTCCTTCCTGTATCTTGTGGTGATGATGGCTGCTAGCACTAAATATAGTATTAACAGCTTATTTTCGCCAGCCCCGGATGTTGTTTTTTGGAGCCAAAAAATCGCGCGCAAAAGCCGTCGAGGTGCACACCCGCGATGGATACAACACCCTGATTCTACGCTCGTTTTTTGAAGAGAACCGGCCTCGTTAGTTCCGGTCCAGCTGCCGCCGCAACATCGAAGCCTATTAAGTTTGAAACAGGCGATTCCGTCAAGGGGTGGTTTTTAACGAAGCGTTCACCACAAGATATTGTGGATGGGGCTGTGGACAGTGGGGAAAAGCCCGGAGGCCTTGTTTTTCAAGGGCTTGCAGCGGCTTGAGCCGCCAATGATACCGGTGTCATCAAAAAAACACGAATTTCCAAATCTTGCGATGGCTATTGCACCCCAAATCGGCATTGCGATTCGGAATGCGAAGAACGCTCAGATCGCGTCCAGCGCGATCGTTACGGTGGCGATGCCGATCGCTGCGCCATTCTCGTCGCGGATCGTGAAACTTGCCTGTGTTTCAAGGATTTGCGTGACATCGTCGCGTTCGGCGCGGTCGATGAAGATCTCATCCGAATCGCTGGCGAAGGTTCTCAGATATTTATTTTCGTCGCCCTGCCAGTAATCGACGGTTGGACGGCTCTCGCCGACATTCAGTCCGTTTTTATCGGTCACAAAGAATTCAATGATGATGCCCTGCGAATTGTCCTGTTCGGCCTTGAGATATCGCGAGACCGGTTTCGCCGAGAGATTGGTCAGCATCTGGTACTGACCGGTCTCGATCTCGGCACGGTAGGTGGAGTCGAGTACCTGGATGTCGGTTTTGCTGACATCGCCGAATTTGATGTTCTGGTCCTTGATAGCCTTCATGACAACAGGATCCTTGATCATCGGCCGCACGACCTTATCGACATATTCCCGGACGACCGAGATATAGGCAGGTTCTGCAAGGGCAGGGGAAAAGACAGCAGTTGGCAGGATCGAAAGCCCTGAAGCCACGACCGCAATAACCCAACCCCGGTACCGCATTACCCTTCCTTGCTGCGCGCCCAGAGGCACGCCGTTGCCGGTATATATCTGTGGCAGGTCAGATTTGCCGGCGCGCCCTTGTGCCGGTAATCTGTGGATGCCCTTGCCGAGCACCCACTATACGTTCGCAATATTACTAAGATAACAATCAATACCCGCACCAGCTGCGCCGGTCGGAAATATCATCTTTAGGTTTATTTGGGGCCTTTTGCAATCGGTTCCTGATAGGTGAAGCCCATATCCCACGGGAAATAGATCCACGTATCCTGGCTGACCTCGGTGACGAACGTATCGATCGTCGGCACGCCCTGCGGCTTGGCGTAGACGCAGGCAAAATGCGCCTTCGGCAGCATGCGGCGCACCTGGGCGGCGGTCTTGCCGGTGTCGGTCAGGTCGTCGACGACGAGAATGCCTTCGCCGCCATTCTGCTGCAGTTCCGGTGCGATACCCTTCAGCACGACCATTTCGCCCTGGTTGACGTAATCGTGGTAGGAGGCGACGCAGACCGTTTCGATCAGCCGGATGTTCAGTTCGCGGCAGATGATCGCTGCCGGAACCAGCCCGCCGCGGGTGATGCAGACGATGCCGGTGAATTCCTTCTTCAGCCCGGCGATGCGCCAGGCCAGAGCACGGGCGTCGCGGTGGAACTGATCCCAGGAAACGGGAAAGGCTTTATCGGGAAGGGACATGGGGCTGCTCCACGGCATGAAAGAAAGACCGCCGGCGACCTGGGGCTGACACAAACGCAAATCGCGCAGCCGGGGCTGCGCGAAAAGTGCCGGAACCCGTCACCGGTCGCCTGAAATAGCGGGATTTGCGGTCAAAACGCAAGTCCCGCCCTAATGTCATCAACGGGAGAGCAGCGTCAGCGCCGTCATCGACTGCAGCAGCGACTTCGTGGTGCCGCCAAAAATCAGCTGCCAGAGCCGCGAATGGGTATAGGCGCCCATGACCAGCAGATCGATGCTGTTGTCGGAAAGCCGGTTCTCGATGACCGAGGATGCGCTCTTGTTGGCGCTCTCGGCGGTGGCGAGGCTGACCTTGACGCCATGGCGGGCCAGATTTGCGGCAATGTCGGCTCCTGCCATACCGGCACTCTGCGTCGCCGTATCGACCGGATCGACCGAGAACACCTCGACTTCGTCTGCGGCTTTGAGGATCGGCAGGGCATCCAGCGTGGCGCGCGCCGCTTCCTTCGAGCCGTTCCAGGCAACCAGCACCCGCTTGATCGGCTTCGGCGTGCGCAGGATATAGGGGATCATCAGCACCGGACGTCCGCTCTCGAACAGGAAGCTGTCGACATCGACATGGCTGTCAGAAGGCTTGGCGGGGTCGGCCTGCGAGGCAATCAGCAGGTCGGCGCTGCGGGCGGTTTCGATCAGCGGCGCCGAGCCGTAGCCGGTCGCAGTCGCAAAGCTGCGCCATTCGAAGGGCACGCCGCCCGCCTCCGCCTTCTGCCGGAAGATGCGCTCGACCTCGAGCGTCTCGGAATGCGCCATGTCCTGCAGCGCCTGAACGGCAACCGGATCCGGGATCTCCATCGGCGCAACCAGCGGAACCGCAGACAGCGTCTCGGCATGCAGCCCGATCACATGGGCATTGTTTGCCGCTGCAATCGAAAACGCGAAATCTGCCACGGTCGCGCTGTTATCGGCAGTATCGAGAATGGCCAGTATGGTTTTGTAGGACATATCAATTCTCCTTGGGCGGCTGAGATGAACTTCCGCGTCTAAAGAATGCTTTCGATGGTGCTCCGGTTCCTTGACTGAGATCAAAGGCTTGGCGGCAAAAGGCCGCGTGTCTCAGGCTTCGGCGGAATGGTTCTCGCCAATCGCCTTGGCCTTGCGGATATCCTCGATCATCGCTTCGACCTCCTTGCCGGCCGCGTCGATGACATCCTGCGAGCGGCCGCGCACGACGATCTCGGTCGAGAATTTCTGGCCGACATAGCGCGGATAGGAGCCGATGCTGGTTTCGGGATGCGCCTTCTGGATCGCTGCCAGCGGCGTACCGATATCACCCTCGCCATAGGGGCAGGCGATCGCCAGCGACAACACCTTGGTGCCCGCTCTCAACGTCGGCAGAACATTGCCGATCATCGCCTGGAAGACCTGCGGCACGCCGGCCATCACATGGACATTGCCGATGATGAAACCCGGTGCTGTCGAGACCGGATTGTCGATATGGGCAGCACCCCGCGGCATCCGCGCCATCCGCTGGCGGGCTTCGGTGAACTCCATCTCGCGGCGTTTGTACATGTCTGCGAGCAGTGACATTGCCTTCGCATCGTGTTCGCAGGGCACGCCGAACGCTTTGGAAATGGCATCCGCCGTGATGTCGTCGTGGGTCGGGCCAATGCCGCCGGAGGTGAAGACGTAGTCGTAGCGGCCGCGCAGCGCATTCAGCGCCTCGACGATCGCGTCCTCCTCGTCGGCGACGATGCGGACCTCCTTGAGATCGATGCCCGATAGCGTCAGGAGATCGGCGAGATAGCCGATATTCTTGTCCTTGGTACGGCCCGAAAGCAGTTCGTCGCCGATGGCGAGCATGGCGGCAGTCACGATGGTCTGATTGGTCATGGAAACAGTCCGGAATGAAAATCGTCCGCTATAGGTAGCGCCGATTGCGCCGCTTGCAAATGCGGCGGAAAAACTGTTCGAAAATCACAAAAATAAGACAGCAAGCACTTTTGCGTCTTCATACAGTGAACACTGAGTTCTGTTTAGGCGGGCTGTGCCATGGACGCGCGGCTGATAGAACCGGCACCGGTTACAAACCCAATCAACCCAGACGGAGCTTGAAATGGCAAAAGTCCTCGTTCTCTACTACTCGGCTTACGGCCACATCGAAACCATGGCCTATGCCGTAGCTGAAGGCGCGAAGTCGGCTGGCGCCGACGTCACCGTCAAGCGCGTACCGGAGCTGGTGTCCGAAGACGTCGCCAAGGCTTCCTATTACAAGCTCGACCAGAAGGCCGAGATCGCAACCGTTGACGAACTCGTCGAATATGACGCGATCATCGTCGGCGCCGGTACCCGCTTCGGCACCGTTGCCTCGCAGATGCGCAATTTCTGGGATCAGACCGGCGGTCTGTGGTTCGGCGGCAAGCTCGTCGGCAAGGTCGGCTCGATGTTCACCTCGTCGGCTACCCAGCACGGTGGTCAGGAATCGACGATCCTCGGCTTCGTCCCGACCTTCCTGCACCACGGCATGGCTTATGCCGGCCTTCCCTATGCCTTCCAGGGCCAGATGGGCACTGAGGAAGTCAAGGGCGGCTCGCCCTACGGCGCTTCGACGATCACCAACGGCGACGGCTCGCGCCAGCCTTCCGAGATCGAACTCGAAGGTGCACGCTTCCAGGGCGCTCACGTTGCAAAGCTTGCAGCCAAGCTCGCCTAACACCTATTGACGCTGATCAATGGGAACGGCGCGGCCTCGGCTGCGCCGTTTTTTGCTGGGCGTATCAGCCCAGATTATGAAGCTGTGAAGTCAGGGCAAGAAAAGACACTGCCGCGATCGCCGTTGCGAAAATACAGGCCGCAGTCGCTTTGTAGAATCTCAGACGCTTCGTTCTGACGCCATCCCAATCGTATACCACCGTCTTACTCCCACAAGACAATCTCTACACATACGCCGCATCGTCATTCTTGCATCTTGCGCCAGCCGATCAATCGCCAGCGCCCCGTTCTGCACAATATACAAGCACATTCGAACGCGATGATAAAGCCTTCGGCATTCTGGCGGACTGCGCAAAAATGGTGCAATAGCCGATGACGCCCTGTCATCGCGTCCTATATGACGGATTTCAAAGGAGATTCGCCGATGCGCGCCGCTGTTTTTCTGATGCTTCTGCTGCCGCTGGCGGCCTGCAACACCACGATGCCGCCGCCCGAGCCAATGCGCGGCAGCCTGACCTATGGCAACAGGGTGGTCTATTATGGGGCAGCGCCCGGCCACGTGGTCGATCACGAATTCCCCGACAAGTTCGGCTATCGCGTCTTCGAGAAATATGTGGTGCAGCCTGACGGCACACTGAAACTGATCTCGCGCCGCACCGGTTCCGACTATTGGAAGATCCATCGCTGAGCGTCTCAGCCGTTTGACTTCGCTTTGATCCGCGCCAGCTTTTCGCGCTGAGCCTGTTACCGGGAGTTTCGCGCATGGTGACGAGAATTGCCAAATGCACCTGCGGCCAGCTGCAGATCGCGGTCGAAGGCGAACCGCTCGGCGTTGGTGTCTGCCACTGCTTCGCCTGCCAGAGCCGGACCGGCAGCGTATTCGCCGCACTCGCAGCCTTCGGCCCCGATTATAAGGTGAGCGGCCGGGCCACCGACTACATTCGCACCGGCGACCAGGGCGCCAGATTTCGCTTCCGCTTCTGCCCGGTCTGCGGCAGCAATCTCTATCACACGGAGGAGGGCGAGGAGCATCGCTCGGTGGCGGTCGCCGTCGGCGCCTTCGCCGATCCGGATTTCCCGCCGCCACAGGATTCGGTCTACGATTGCCGCAGGCACAGCTGGGTAAAGCTGCCCGATGGCGTCACCGTCTATGAAAAGGACCCGGAGTAGAGGCTTGGTGCGGGCGGCGGGGATCGAACCCGCATAGCCTAAGGCCGAGGGATTTTAAGTCCCTTGCGTCTACCAGTTTCGCCACGCCCGCAGCGCGCGCTTCTCAATCAACGACATCAGCGATTCAGTCAAGGGCGGCGCTGGAGGGAGCGGGGTCCGCTGGCTCTTTGGGAGCCGACTTGCGGGCACGAATTTTCAGAAGGCCGTGGGCGGCCATCGCGCCTATCGCGGCGCCGATGCCCTTGATGATGCCGTCGTGCAGGCGAGCGTGGCGGCTGGGCGAGAAATATTGCAGCGCCTCGATAGCGACGGCGCCGAAGGCGAGCAGCAGGACGATCAGCTTCCATTGCTTGGGATAGCCGAGCACGAAGATGAAGCCGGTAACGGCGTAGGCGAGCGCCCGGTCGGAATCGACCGTGGTCATCGTGTGCGGGCGCAGGTTGATCGGCGATATCGTGACGAAGACGATAGCGGCCAGCACCAGCCAGGCCAGCGGTCTCATGATTTTCGGTGTTATCATTCCGTCACATTAGCAGCGCGGCCTCCTGGGTGCACTGCAAAAAAACCGTGTCCGCGCCGTGTTGTGGAAAGCGGGCTTAAGAAATGCTTGCCGCAACCGAACCGCCGTGGCTGCTTTCAGGCTTTCTTTCGGCCCGCGCTCTATGTCATAGCGGACCCTCGAAATGAGGAATGGACCGATGATCGTCAATCGTCAGGATGTTGAAAAGGCCGAGGAGGCGCTGCGCAGCCTTTTCCCGGCAACGCCGCTGCAGCTCAACGACCATCTTTCGGCGCGCTATGGCGCCGATATCTGGCTGAAGCGCGAAGACCTTTCGCCGGTCCGTTCCTACAAGATCCGTGGCGCCTTCAATTTCTTCCGCAAGGCGATTGCCGAAGGCGGCGAGGGGCGCACTTTCGTCTGCGCTTCGGCCGGCAATCACGCCCAGGGCTTTGCCTTCGTTTGCCGCCATTTCGGCGTGCCGGGCGTCGTCTTCATGCCGGTGACCACGCCGCAGCAGAAGATTGACAAGACGCGCATGTTCGGCGCCGAGTTCATCACCATCAAGCTCTATGGCGACTTCTTCGACCAGTGCTACAAGGCAGCCCGCGATCACGTGGAGGCCATAGGCGGCGTCATGGTGCCGCCCTTCGATCATGAGGACATCATCGAGGGGCAGGCGACGGTGGCCGCCGAAATCATGCAGCAGCTGCCCGATGGCAAGGTCCCCGACATGATCGTCATGCCGGTGGGCGGCGGCGGTCTGGCAGCCGGGATTACCGGCTATCTGGATGGAGTCGTTCCAAAATCCGGTTTCGTCTTCACCGAGCCGTCGGGCGCTGCGAGCCTCAAGCGCAGTATCGAGGCGGGTGAGGCGGTGACGCTCGCCAAGGTCGACAACTTCGTCGATGGCGCCGCCGTGGCCCGCATCGGCGATCTCAATTTCGCAGCGTTGAAGGATTTTCCGGCCGATCAGGTGATGATGATGCCCGAGAATGCGATCTGCGTGACGATCTCGGAAATGCTGAATGTCGAAGGCGTGGTGCTTGAGCCGGCCGGCGCCCTGTCGCTGACGGCGATTGCTGCGATGGACCCGGAGGCTATCCGCGGCAAAACCATCGTTGCCGTCGTCTCCGGCGGCAATTTCGACTTCGAGCGCCTGCCCGATGTCAAGGAGCGCGCCATGCGCTACGCGGGCCTCAAGAAATACTACATCCTGCGGCTGGCGCAGCGCCCCGGCGCGCTTCGCGATTTCCTCAATATGCTTGGCCCGGACGACGATATCGCCCGCTTCGAATATCTGAAGAAGACGGCGCGCAATTTCGGCTCGATCCTGATCGGCATCGAAACCAAGGCGCCCGAGAACTTCGCGACACTGATCGAGAACTTCGATAAATCGGGCATGGGCTTTGAGGATATTACCGAAAACGAGATCCTGGCAAACCTGATCATTTGACTTTGCGGCCGGCTGGCCCTCGTGTTAAAGGCGAAACATGGCTTCGATATTCTCCAGCATTTTTTCGATGTTCTCGGGCGGCGGCGACAAGGCGGCTGCGAGCAGCGGCAGCAGCAAATCCGTTGAGCCGCAGCTCTACGGCGACTGCGCCATCTATGCCGAACCGCAGAAGGAAGGCGGCCAGTACCGCTTGGCAGGCCGGATCGAGAAGGGAGCAGGCGAGGATGTGCTCGTTCGCACCTTCATCCGCGCCGATATGTTCTCCTCGCTCGACGATGCCAACGAGTGCACCGTGCGCAAGGCACAGCAGATCATCGACCAGCACGGCGCGTCGCTTTTCGGCGACGGTGTCAAGCAGCGCCAGGTCTAGGTTCGCCTAGCGCCGGATACGGGCTTCTGTCACTTAATTTTAAGTGATTTCCGCCAAAGGTGCTGCGAAGGGAATCGCAGGATCATTTCGTGGTTGCTCCAACCCGCTCTCCATCCGGACTGGCTCATCGCCCGCATGCGCGCCCTGCGCAGGCGGTGAATGATGCGCGGAATTCGCCTGGGAGAGCGCCGCGATGATCGAAGCCACCAATCTCGGCCTCTTCGTTCTTGAAGCCATCGGCTATTTCGCGCTGATGGTGACGCTGCTGCATTTCAGAAACCGCCTGGGCCTCGGTGTCTTCGTCGCCGCGCTCGGCGTCATGCATTTCATGGAAACCTATCTGGCGGCGGTCTTCTATGTCTCGCTGCCCTTCGGCGTCGCATCGCCAGGCTCTTCGGTGTTCTTTGCCGGCAAGCTGATGATGATCCTCATGCTCTATCTGCAGGAGGACGCCGCAACCGTCCGCCAGCCGATCTACGGTCTGTTCATCGGCAATCTGCTGACGGTGGCGATCGCCTGGATTCTGCAGCTGCATCACACCATCCAGCTTTCACCCGGCAACGAGGCCGATTTCGGTTTCCTCAAGGAAATGGGCTGGCTGATGATCTGGGGCACGGCACTGCTCTACCTGGATTCGATCGGCATCATCCTGCTTTATGAGCGGCTCGGCCGTTACATCAGGCGCAAGGTCATCCTGCGCTTCATGATCTGCGGTTTCGTGCTCCTGACCTTCGACCAGATCGGCTTCTTCGGCGCGCTGCATTATTTCATGGACGTGCCGCTGGCGGCTTTCTGGGATGGCTGGAAGGCGAAAATGTTCGCCGTCCTGATCTACACGGTGCTATTTGCCGTCTACGAAATCTATGTCAGGCGCGATCGCCTGCCATCCTCCGCGCGTTCGATCAGCGACGTGTTCGGCGACCTGACCTTCCGCGAGCGCTACAACGATCTGCTCGACCGCAGCGGACGCGATATCCTGACCGGCGTCTATGACCGAGGCCGTATGGAGCTGGAAGCGCCGGTGATGATCCGCGAGGCGCTGCGCCAGGGACTGCCGGGAACGGTGATCATCATCGATGCCGACCACTTCAAGGACGTGAACGACAATTTCGGTCACCTGCAGGGAGATGAAGTGCTGAAGGGATTGCCGCGCGCCTCGGCACAATCCTGCGCTCGGCCGACCGCGTCTTCCGCTTCGGCGGCGAGGAATTCGTCGCCATCTGCCCGGGAACCGATCAGGAGGAAGGCCTGCTGGTCGCCGAACGTCTCCGCTGGACGATCGCCACCAGCGTCAAGACGCCCGATGGCAAGCCGGTGACCGTCAGTATCGGCGTTGCGACGGCCGACGAAGACGGCGTCAGCTTCACGACGGTTCTCTCCGCCGCCGACGACCGGCTCTACCAGGCAAAGAAGAGCGGCCGTAACTGCGTCGTCGGCCGCTCCGGTCTCGTCAAGGTCAGTTGAATTTCCGAAGGCCATAGCCGACAACGAAAAACGGCCGGTGATGAACCGGCCGTTTTCTTTGGGATGCGTCGAACCGTTAAGCGGCGAGAGCGATTTCTTCAGCGCGGGCCTTGGCGGCGCCGATTGCCTTTTCGGCCGCTTCCGGACCGAAGGCCAAGCCTTCGACATAGATGGTCTCGACGTCGGTGATCCCGAGGAAGCCGAGAACCGACTTCAGGTACGGAACGGCATGGTTCATGCTGACGGCTGGGCCCTGCGAATAGACGCCGCCCGAAGCGAGCACCACATAGACCTTCTTGCCGGTGGCAAGGCCAACAGGGCCGTTTTCGGTGTAGCTGAAAGTGCGGCCGGCACGCGCAACATTGTCGATCCAGGTCTTCAGCGACGAGTAGATGTTGAAGTTGATGAGGCCGGTGCCGATGACGATGGTGTCGGCGGCAAGCAGCTCGTCAACCAAGGTATCCGAAGTCTTGACGGCTTCGGCTTCCTGCGCGGTGCGCTGGTCGGCAGGCTTGCGGATGGCGGCAGTGAAGAGGTCATCGATATGCGGCAGCGGGTTGGCGGCAAGGTCGCGGCGAACAACGACGCTGCCGGCATTCTGAGCGGCGATCTTGTTGGCGAGATCGGCAGCGATCGTCGTCGACAGCGATTCAGCGCGCGGGCTGGAGGTCAGAAGAAGGATGGAAGACATGGCAGGCTCCTCATTTCGAATTGGGTTTGCCGCGGCAGTAAGGGAGGTTCGCCGTGGCTTCGAGATGAGAAATAGGTCTGGCCTGCTATCGAAAAAACTGGGATAATATAGATCGAAACTATCGATGGATTAGATATGCTCCCAAACCCCACTCTCGACCAGCTGCAGGTGTTTCTGACCGTTGCCGATACCGGCAGCTTCTCGGCCGCCTCGCGCGTGCTGAACCGTGCGCAATCGGTGATCAGCTACACGATCGCCAATCTTGAGGCGCAGCTGGAGGTCGAGCTTTTCGAGCGCTCCGGCGCCCGCCAGCCGAAGCTGACCAAGGCCGGCCACGCGATGCTGGCCGATGCCCGCCGCCTGGTCGCCGATCTCGAAGTGATGCGCGCCCGCGTGAAAAACCTGAAGGAAGGGCTGGAGGCCGAGTTGTCGATCGCGATCAGCGTCATGGTGCCGTCGCAGGCCGTGGTGATGGTGCTACGCGAATTCCGTGTCAAATTCCCGTCGGTGACCGTCAACCTGATGGTCGGCGAGCTCGGTGAAGTCATGAACATGGTGGCAACCGGCGATGCGACCGTTGGCATCGGCGGCGCACTGATGAAGCAGGACGATACGCTGGTTGCCGAGCGAATCGGTCATTCCTTCATGATCCCCGTCGCCGCACCCTTCCATCCGCTCGCCAAGCTTCACCGCCCGCTGACGCTTTCGGACGTGCGCGAAGAGGTTCAGATGGTGGTGCGCGATACGTCTGGCATCACCAACGGCCGCGATTTCAACGTGCTGTCCTACCGGACGTGGCGCGTCAGCGACATCGCCATCAAGCACCAGCTGATTGCAGGCGGTCTCGGCTGGGGTGGTCTGCCGGCTTCGGTGTCACGCGATGATCTGAACTCCGGCAAGCTCGTGCAGCTCGATCTTCCAGCCTATGAGCAGGGCGAGTACCCGATCTACAGTCTTCACAAGATTGCCAATCCCCCGGGCCCGGCCACGGCCTGGCTGATCGACCGCTTCCGCAATCTCCTATCGATGTGCCCGAGCCACAGCGAATTCCAGGAGCAGCTTGCGGCGCTGACCTCGGTGCAGGAAGCGGCAGAATAGGCCGGCGCTGCCGCCGGCCTCCTTCCTCAGATTGTCAGCGCCTTAGAGAACCAGCCGGAACTTGGCGAAGCCCTCGGTGGCATCGCCAGCTTCTTCAATCTTGGCGCCCTTGACGTCACCGAGGAACTGCTTGGCTTTCGGTCCGCTTTCGAACGTGGCGGTGGTGCCGGGCAGGGACTTGAAGGTCCAGTTGCCGTCAGCCGACGGATTGATCGTGCCCTGATCGTGAATGAAGCGGACGATGACGTCGCGGTTCGTATCCGGCGCCTGGAACACAACCTTGTCGGATGCGATCTCCGGGAACTTGCCGCCGCCGCCAGCGCGATAGTTGTTGGTCACCACGACGAACTTCTGCTTCGGATCGATCGGCTTGCCGTCGAATTGCAGGTCCTGAATGCGGTTCGAACCGGCATTCACCGCCTTGCCGTCATTGTCGTACTTGCGCGGCTGCGACAGGTCGATCTGATAGGTGACCCCGTCGATGACATCGAAATTGTAGGACGGGAAGTCATTGTTCAGCAGCGGCGCATCCTTGGACCCCACCTTCACCTCGTTGAACATCCCGGCCGACATTTCCAGCCAGTTCTTCACCTGCTCGCCGGTGATGACGACCGCCTGCACGGTGTTCGGATAGAGATAGAGATCGGCGACATTCTTGATCGCCACGTCGCCCGCCGGAACGTCGGTATAGTAATCGGCGCCGCCGCGGCCACCGGCCTTGAAGGGCGCTGCTGCCGAGAGAACAGGCAGATCCTTGAACTCGGTATCGGCAAGCATCTGCTTGATGTACCAGGTCTGCGCCTGGCTGACGATCTGCACCGAGGGATCGTCGGCGACCAGCGCGAAATAGGAGTAGAGAGGCGCTGAAGTCTTGCCGACAGGCGTCCGCACATAGGCGAGCGTTGCCTCATGCTCGGCCTTGGCGGCTTCCACGACTTCCTTTTTGTCGGCGACGTCGGCCACCACCTTCTTGCTCTCGTCGCGATGATAGATCGGCCGCGCCTCGGCGGTGAAATCGACGATCTTCCAGCTCTTGCCGTCCTTCTCCAGCAGCAGGTCGATCAGCCCGAGATGCGATCCCCAGAAACCGGCCATGACCGTGGGCTTGCCATGCAGCGTGCCCTTGACGGGGTCGGCATTGGCAATCCCGTCCCAGGTCTTGGGGCCGGGGAAGACGAGATGCTGGTGGCCGGTGAAGATCGCATCGATGCCATCGACAGCAGCGAGATAGAGCGAGGCGTTTTCCATCTTCTCTGAGGGTGCAGTGCCGTCGATACCGGAGTGGGACAGCGCGATGACGATATCCGCACCCTCTTCCTTCATGGCAGGCACCCAGGCCTTGGCGGCCTCGACGATATCGCGGGTCTGCGCCTTGCCTTCGAGGTTCTTGATATCCCAGAGCATGATCTGCGGCGGCACGAAGCCGATAAAGCCGATCTTCACAGGGCTTTCGTTACCGGCGCCGTCCTTGATCTGCTTTTCGACGATCAAGTAGGGCTTGAAAAACAGGTCGTCCTTCTTGGGATCGGAGGCGAGCTGCCCCTTCGTCAGGTTGGCGCAGACGAACGGGAAGTTGGCACCGCCGAGCACCTTGAACATGAAGTCCAGGCCATAGTTGAACTCGTGATTCCCGAGCGTGCCGACTGTATAGCCGAGCGTGTTCATCGCCTTGATCACAGGGTGGACATCGCCATCCTTCATGCCGTGCTGATAGGCCATGTAATCGCCCATCGGATTGCCCTGCAGCACGTCGCCATTGTCGATCAACAGAGAATTGGCGGCCTCGGCACGGATCGAATCGATGATTGTCGCGGTGCGTGAAAGCCCCATCGTGTCGTTCGGTTTGTCGGCGTAGTAATCGTAGGGGAAGACGTTGACGTGAATGTCCGTCGTTTCCATCAATCTCAGATGCGCCTGGTTGGCGGCGGCGCGGGCGGTGAAGGGATGGAGCAGGACGAGGGCCGAGGTCGCGGCGATTCCGCTCAGCAGAGACCTGCGGCTAATCGGGTGCAAATCGAGAATGGAAGACATCAAACACTCCTTCAAAAAATCACGCAACGCCCAGCCCGGGGTCGAACGTAGAATGATTTGCACGGGAGTGCATCCGTAAAATGACAGTGGATCGGCACGTCGTCGAAAGCGGGCCGATCCACGGTAATGGCTTCAGGATTGCGTCAGCGCGCCAATACCGGCTTCACGTCGCGGTGGAAGAAGCGGAAGTAGGAGGCGACCTTGGCGCGGGCATTCGAGTTCGGATCGAAGTGGATGCCAAGGCGGCCGTTGTGGCTCCAGCGGATAATTCCGTCCAGCGTTCCGAGGTCTTCGGCTTCGATATAGACGCGGCTGCCCGAAGAGGCCGCGACCGGCGTTCGAAGATCGACGGCGATGCCTGTCGTCGACAGATCGACGATGCGCGCGTCGATGATCTGGTTCAGATAGCGCAGCTTGCCGAAGATGCGGCAGCGCTTGCGCTCCGACTTGCGGGTGATGATGTTCAGATTGCGTGTCATACAGCTCCCCAAAACGATTTGAGGGAACTGTAGCAACGGAAAATTGAAATCTTTTTAGACAGTTCGATAAAATTGCACGAAATCTAATGTGCCTTTGCCGCCCGCCTGCCGACGATATGTTCGCGCCAGATGGTGAAGATGCCGGCGGCGACCACGATCACCGAGCCGATGACGGTGGTCAGGCTGATGCTTTCGCCGAAAATGGTGACGCCGAGGATCGAGGCATAGACGAGCTGCAGATAGGTCAGCGGCTGTACCGCTGCTGCATCGAGCATGTCATAGGCGCGGATCAGGAAATAATGGCTGGAAATGCTGGTCATGCAGACCAGCGCCATCCAGCCCCAGTCGCCCGGCAGCATCCAGGTCCAGTAGAAGGGGCCGATCAGCGTCATGGTGATGCCGCCGACGACACCGGTGTAGAAGAAGCTGGTCATCGAGCTGTCGTCGCGCGATACCAGCCGCGTGGCGATGACATAGAAGGCAAAGATGAAGCAGGAGACGATGGCAAGCATCAGCTTGACGTCGAAGAACTCTCCCTCCGGCTTCAGGATCAGCAGGACGCCGAAAAGCCCGGCGCCGATCGCTGTCCAGCGCCGCCAGCCGACGCGCTCACCGAGGATCGGCATAGAGAGCAGGGCGATGATGATCGGCGTCGCCGCAAAGATCGCCTGCGAATGCGCCAGCCCGATGACAGCAAAGCAGGTGATGGCAAGCACGACCTGAACGGCGAGCAGCACGCCGCGCGTCACCTGCAGCAGCGGCCGCTTGGTGCGCGCCGTCTGCCGGATGCCGCCGCGCATCTTGGAGGCCAGCAGGATGGTGAAAAGCGCAAAGGCCCAGTAGCGGATCATCGTCACAAAGATCGGCGGGTAGAGCCCGCCGAGATGCTTGGAGATCGCATCCTGCGCCGAAAATATCGTCAGCGCCAGAAGGACGAAGATATAGCCTTGCGTCTTGGATTTCATGTCTTGCAGTCAGGCATTGGGAGTGTCCGCTTGCCACAAGCTTGGTCAGGATTCCCGGCGCTTTGCAAGGTCTCAGAAGCCGACATTCGGCCGGTCGAAGATTTCGCGCAGGGCAAAGCTGGAGTTGATCTTCACGACATGGGGGAGCGCCGAGAGCCAATCGCGGTGGATTCGCTCGTAATCTTCGAGATCGCGGGCGGCGACCCGCAGGATATAGTCGTATTCGCCCGACATCAGGTAGCACACCAGCACGTTCGGACAGCGCCTCACCGCCAGTTCGAATTCCGACAGCGTCTTGGCGAACTGGCCCGACAGCGAGATGTGGACGATCGCGATCATCTTATATTCGAGCACCTTGTTGGAAAGGCGCGCGTGATAGCCGGCAATCGCTCCGTTCTTTTCCAGGATGTCGAGACGTCGAGAACAGGCCGAAGCCGAGAGGCCCACCTTGTTGGCAAGTTCGGCGTTGGTGATCCGGGCGTTTGCTTGAAGCGCTCTCAGAATCGCAAGATCGATACTGTCGAGTTCAGACATTCGAAGAACCTTCGGTTTGACTTCATGAAACCGCACAATCTTCGAAAAACAGTCGTCAATCAACTCCTCTTTGCAAGGACATTTCGCAGCAGCGGTGGTTGGATTTGTCTATTGAAAATGCCCGCACCAAGCGGGTACAAAATGAGAGGAACGCTCCATGCGTGTCGGTTGCCCGAAGGAAATCAAGAACCATGAATATCGTGTCGGTCTGACACCCGCTTCGGTTCGTGAATATGTCGCCCATGGCCATGAAGTCTGGGTCGAGACCAAGGCAGGCGCCGGCATTGGTGCCGATGATGCCGCCTACGCAGCCGCCGGCGCGAAGATCGCTGCCACGGCCAAGGAAATCTTCGAAAAGTGCGATATGATCGTCAAGGTCAAGGAGCCGCAGCCCTCCGAATGGGCGCAGCTTCGCGACGGTCAGCTTCTCTATACCTATCTCCATCTCGCGCCGGATCCGGAACAGACCAAGGGTCTGCTCGCCTCCGGCGTGACCGCGATCGCCTATGAGACCGTTACCGATGAGCGCGGCGGTCTGCCGCTGCTGGCGCCGATGTCGGAAGTTGCCGGCCGCCTGTCGATCCAGGCTGGCGCCACCGCGCTGCAGAAGGCCAATGGCGGCCTCGGCATTCTCCTTGGCGGCGTCCCCGGCGTTCTGCCTGCCAAGGTCACCGTCATCGGCGGCGGCGTCGTCGGCCTGCATGCCGCCAAGATGGCGGCCGGTCTGGGTGCCGATGTCAGCATTCTCGACCGTTCGCTGCCGCGTCTGCGCCAGCTCGACGATATCTTCAACGGCCGCGTCCACACGCGCTATTCCAGCATCCAGGCGCTCGAGGAAGAAGTGTTCTCGGCCGACCTCGTCATCGGTGCCGTGCTGATCCCGGGCGCTGCCGCGCCCAAGCTCGTCACCCGTGAAATGCTCTCGGGCATGAAGAAGGGCTCCGTCATCGTCGACGTCGCCATCGACCAGGGCGGCTGCTTCGAAACCTCGCATGCAACGACCCATTCCGAGCCGACCTATGAGGTCGATGGCGTGGTGCATTACTGCGTCGCCAACATGCCTGGCGCCGTGCCCGTCACCTCGGCGCATGCACTGAACAACGCAACGCTGGTCCACGGCCTGGCGCTCGCCGACCGCGGCCTGCGCGCCATTGCCGAAGACAAGCACCTGCGCAACGGCCTGAACGTCCACAAGGGCCGCGTCACCTACAAGCCGGTTGCCGAAGCGTTGGGCTATGAAGCATACGCCCCGGAAAGCGTCCTCAACGTAGCGTAATTCCCATCACGCTACGTTAGATGAAGGCGCCGGCTTCGCGAGAGACCGGCGCCTTTTCTATGCGGCACTGGAAGCAGTTGTTGCGTGCCGAGCGGACATGCACATAGGCGATACCAGGCCGCTTCAGCAGGCCACCGGCATAGGCCGGGATATCACGTGTCGGCGTTACCGCGCCGGTGCCGTAGACGATGCGGTTGTTTTCGGAGTAGCCGCGAACGATGTAGTCGGTACTGCTGAGAACGGGCGGGACGATCTCTTCGGCCTGGTAACGCTCGCAACGGCGCTTGTGCAGGAAGATCGGCCCGGTTTCCGCATAGGGTTGCATTTCGGGAAACGGCCGGTAGGCGAAAACCAGCAATTGTTCTCCGGCATCGATATTGCCAAGGCAGTGACGGCAGGGATGCCCGGGCCCATCGGACACCATCGTCTCCGGCAGGAAGCCATAGGAATCGGTGCCGCCATTCCAGAGCTGTTCGGCGTCGGCAGTCGGCATTGCGGAAAAACGGATATCGGTCATGGCGGTCTCCTCAGGTTTCCGCCATGAAATGCGCCTTTATCAGGAAGCGAACCACCCGATTCCTGCCGAACTTCAGGCAAGCCTATCGGCGTCGAGAGTCTTCTTCGAATTATCGAATGCCAATTTCAGTCCCGCGAAACCCAAGATTTGCGGTAGGGGGGCTAAGGTGAGCCCTCCGAACTGCAATGTTGGAAATACCTCACTGCCAGCCGGCGAATCCACCGCGACCGCATTTGGTCCCATGTCTGCCACCTGCAGACCGGGAATCATCCTGATATCCGCCACCTTGACGAAAAGATCGCCAAAGACGCTCTTCACGTCGGCGGCGACGGCGGCGCCGCTTATGTTCATCGTCACGTCCTTGACCGACGGCGCGTCGTTGTCGATGAATTTGATGATTTCGTAATGCATGGGGTCGTTGAAGGATTTTCCCCAGCGAAAGCCATGATGTTCGAAGACCGGCGCAATCGGAGCGGTTGTGCAGCCAAGACATTTGTCGTCGGCGTTGAGGTCGATCGCGATTCCGAACGAGTGGTTGGATGGCTCCTTGCTGAGCGCGCCCGACGTTGGCTTCTTCAGCCGCTGATAAAAGGCGCCGGCGCAGCTGTCGATATGTTTCAGTAGCCCGAGATTTTCGATGTCTTCGAACGCCGCCAGTAGCTGCTTTTGTCCACGCTTGTGAAACTTGATCACCCCGTTATTCGTGTTTGGGATATGCTTCAGCTGCGGAACGGTAACGTTGACTACGTCGGCGGAATTGAAGCCGTCAATGAAGGTGATTGGATCGCCACGCCGCCAATCATTGTGCTTTGTCTTGAATTTCACGACCCCGAAAAGCGGGTGATTATAAGTCCCTATTGGCATCGTCATCCCTCCCTCAGATGAGGTTGAGAATACTGCATCGGGCTGACGAAATCCATCTTGAGTTGCGTTCAATGCAGCAACTCAGGGTATATATTGGTTGCACTCAGCCCTTGCGGGCGATCTCCAGCAATTCCTTGTCGCTCAGCGGCCGGACGATGCCGGTGCCGGTCGAGACCGGGGAGAAGCCGAACATCTGGTAGAGCTGCAGCGCGCGGGGATGATCGAGATTGTTGGTCGTCGTCAGCACCCGCTTCGGGTTCAGCGTCCAGATCGCATAGAGTGCCTGCAGCAGGAACCATTTGCCGATGCCGAGGCCGAGCGCGTGCTCGATCAGGCCGAAATGCGACAGCTCGATCGTGTCCTCGTCCTGGCAGAAATACTCATAGAATCCGCCGGGTGCACCGTTGACATAGAGCACGCTGATATTGTTGCGCTTGTCGTGGAGCGTTGCGGTCAGCTGTTCATCGGTCAACCGGAGACGGTCGACCCACTGCCAGCGGGCCCCGACCTGTCGGTAGAGGTGGCGGTAGAAGGGCAGCGGGATCTCGGTCGTCCGCATGATGGCCGTCTGGATATTGACGGGCATCGGCAGGCTCGCCTTTGGCGGCGAGGTCATTTCAAGGCGGGTGATATGGGCGGAGAGCGACGAAGGAGATTTTGCCATGCGCTCAAGCCTTGATCGGATCGGGCGGGCCGGTGACGACAGGCGTGTCGTCGCGGCTGCCCCATTCGCTCCATGAGCCGTCATAGAGCTTGTTGTCGGTGTGGCCGAGTGATTCCAGCGCCAGCGTGATGATGGCCGCGGTGATGCCGGAACCGCAGGACGTGACGACGGGCTTCGACAGGTCGATACCGCCGTCCTCGATCGTCTGCTTCAGCTCGGGCAGCGACTTGAAGCGGCCCTGTGTGGCGAAGACGCCGGAGGGAAGGCTGCGGGCGCCGGGCATATGGCCGGAGCGCATGCCTGCGCGCGGCTCGGGCTCGGCGGCGGCAAAGCGTCCGGCGCTGCGGGCATCGGCAATCTGCAGCGCGCCGCTCGAAACGATGTCGCGCATGCGATCGAGCGTGACCACGCGGGCCTCGTCATAGTTGGGTTTGAAGGTCGCAGCCGCATAATCGGGCTTTGCCGTTTCCAGCGGACGTCCCTCGGCCTTCCAGCCATCGAGACCACCGTCGAGCACGAAGACGTTCTTTGCGCCCATCACCCGGAACAGCCACCAGACACGCGGCGAGGCGAACATGCCGATGCCGTCATAGACGACGATACGGTCGTTCTCGCTGATGCCGAGCTTGCCCGCCTCAGTGGCAAAATAGCCGGGCGAGGGGATCGTATGGGGAAGATTGGTCGAGTGATCGGCGATCTTGTCTTGGTCGAAGCGGATCGCACCCGGGATATGGCCTGCCGCATATTCGGCATCGGCGTCGCGCTTCTGCGCCGGCAGATAGAAGGAGGCGTCGAGGACGCGCAGATCCGGCTTTCCAAGCTCGCCCTGCAGCCAATCGGCCGAAACGACGAAACGGCTCTTGTCTTCACTCATTCTGCTCTCCCTGATCTCTTGATGCAGCCTTTAAACGGCTATCTTACGCCTCGTCGCCGGGAGCGCCGAAGCGAATGCGGAAGCGGCGGTTTTCCTTGCCTTTCTTTTCGATCTTGGCAATGTGAATCTGCCCGACTTCCTGCGTTTCCGACACATGTGTCCCGCCGCATGGCTGGCTGTCAATCGCGGAATTCTCGCCGATGCAGACAAGGCTGACGCGTCCGAGGCCCATGGGCGGGCGGACGTTCTTCGACTTGACGATACCAGGGTTGGCGGCGAGCTCGTCGTCGGTGATCCACTGCAGATAGACGGGATGGTTCTGGTTCACCAGTTCCATCATCTTTGCCGTCACCTCGTCCTTGTCGATCGTCTCGCTCATATCGAAATCGACACGGCTTTCGTCTTCACCAACGGCCGCACCGGTGATCGGGAAGGAACAGACGACGGAGAGCAGATGGCAGGCGGTGTGCATGCGCATCAGCTTGTAGCGGCGCGGCCAATCGACATGCAGCACCAGCTTTTCGCCGACCGCGGGAACCGGCTGCCCCTCGAGCGGCACATGGATGATGATATCCTTGGCGGCGCCATGCTTCGTCTGGCCGAGTTCTATCTTCGAGCCGTCGGCGCGTTCTAGAAAGCCGGTGTCACCGGGCTGTCCGCCCGATGTCGCGTAGAAGCAGGTCTGGTCCAGTTCGATGCCCCCATCGTCGTGAATGGCGGTGACGACCGCCTCCGATGTCGAAAGGTAGAAGTCGTCACGGTAGAGGGCATTGACTGGCATTGGGTCTCACGCTGCTGGTTCGTAGGGTATTTTGATATCTGCCGCGGACTTGATGAAGCCCGGAACCGGCAGGCCCTTGGACTTCAGGAAGTCGGCGTTGAAAAGCTTAGACTGGTAACGGTTGCCGTAGTCGCAGAGGATTGTCACCACCGTGTGACCCGGGCCCAGATCCCGTGCGAGATGGACGGCACCGGCGATGTTGATCGCGGTCGATCCGCCGAGGCAAAGCCCCTCATGCTCGACAAGATCGAAGACATAGGGAAGCGCTTCGGCATCGGTGATCTGATAGGCGAAATCAGGCGTGAAATCTTCGAGATTGGCGGTGATGCGCCCTTGGCCGATGCCCTCGGTGATCGAGGAGCCCGAGGATTTCAGTTCGCCGTTCTTGTAGAATTCGTAGAGTGCCGCGCCTTCAGGGTCGGCAAGGCCGATCTTGATGTCCTTGTTGAAACCCTTCAGACCGGCCGCGACGCCCGCCAGAGTGCCACCGGAGCCCACGGCGCAGATGAAGCCGTCCACCTTGCCATCGGTATCCTGCCAGATTTCCCTGGCGGTCGTCTCGATATGTGCCTGACGGTTGGCGACATTGTCGAACTGGTTGGCCCAGATGGCGCCGTTCGGCTCGCTCTTTGCCAGCTGTTCGGCAAGACGTCCCGAAACCTTCACGTAGTTGTTCGGGTTCTTGTAAGCGACGGCAGGCACTTCGACGAGTTCGGCGCCGAGCAGCCTGAGCGCATCCTTCTTTTCCTGGCTCTGCGTCTCGGGAATGACGATGACGGTGCGATAGCCGAGCGCCTTGGCGACGACGGTGAGGCCGATGCCGGTATTGCCGGCCGTGCCCTCGACGATCACGCCGCCGGGCTTCAGCAGGCCCTTCTTCTCGGCGTCGCGAATGATGTAGAGCGCGGCGCGATCCTTCACCGACTGGCCGGGATTGAGGAATTCAGCCTTGCCGAGAATAGTGCAGCCGGTCGCTTCTGACGCGCCCTTCAGCTTGATGAGCGGGGTGTTGCCGATCGCTTCGATCACGGAGGGGTAGACGGTCATGGAATCTGCCTCTTTGGAGCTCTTACTGTAAGAACGGTCTTTTCCCTTCACAAGGCAGGGTTGGCAAGAAATGCTATTCCTCGCCATTGCCCGCGCCGGTAAAATTAGTCTTCAGTTTCGGGAAGTCTCGAAGTCGGCCCCAAAAGTGGCGGGTGATCCGAAGATTGACTTTCCGCGTATGGACGACGACAAGCAATTGCGGAGCGCAGGAACAGGGCGTGGCCGAAACCGATATGGTTCATGAGCATATAGACAGTGTCGATGCATTGATGGCGCATTATGTCGCCGGTTCATTGCCTGAACCGGCGCGCGTGCTCGTGGCGTCCCACCTGGAACTGAAGCCGGATAACCGTGGCCTGGTGACGGATCTGGAGCTGCTCGCCGGCGAGGCCCTCGAGCTGACGGACGGCACGCCGATCGCCGATCGCGACCAGCGCCTTCAGGCGATCTTTGCTTCAAAAGACATGCCATCGGCTGCCCGCATGCCGAACTCTGCCAAGCCTGTCTTCCCACGCCCCATCCGCGAGCTTGTGGGCTTCGATGCCGATACCGTGCCGTGGAAGACCAAACTTCCCGGGTTCAAGGAATATTCGACGGATATAGATGGCTGCGAGGTCAGCCTGATGTGGATCCGTCCCGGCCGTGCGCTTCCCGCCCATACCCATAAGGGCATGGAGCTGATCCTCATCCTCGACGGCGCCTTCATCGATGAACGCGGCCGGTTCGGGCCGGGCGATATTTCCGTTGCCGACGAGACTCTCAACCACCGGCCGGTCGCCGAAAAGGAGCGTCCGTGCATTGCTTTTTCCGTGCTCGACGCACCGATCAAGCTCACAGGGTCGTTCCGCCAGCTGATCGGCGATCTGATCGGCTGAAAGCAGCCACAATAGCGTGATATGAGCTTGAATCCGGGAGCACTCGGGGAACTTCCGGACGTGGTTTGGTGTTGAATCCGGCAGTCCTGGAGGTATTTCATATGCGCGATTTCATTGCCCGCCCCGAACACGGCATCGTCTGGATTTCAGGCGCCAGCTCCGGCATTGGCCGGGCTCTGGCGCTGAAGCTCGCAGGCGAGGGCTACAAGGTTGCCGTCACTGCCCGGGATCACGAAAAGCTCGCCGAACTGCAGTCCGAAGCCAACGGCCTTCCGGGCGGCATTATCGTTCTCGATGGTGACGTGACCGATGCCGAGGACATGGAACATGTGCTCGCCTCAATCGAATATGAACACGGCGCGCTCGCCATGGCGATCTTCAATGCAGGTGTCTATCTGCCCGTTCATGCCGAAGAGCTGAATATTGCCGACTTCGAAAAGACCTTTGCGGTGAACCTCTCCGGCGTCGTCAACTGTCTGGTGCCTGCTGTCAGGCACATGAAGGGCAAGGGGCAGGGGCAGATCGCCATCGTGTCGTCGGTGACGGGTTATGGCGGGCTGCCAACGAGCGCTGCCTACGGCGCCAGCAAGGCCGCACTCATCAATATGGCCGAGAGCCTGAAATTCGATCTCGACAAGATGGGAATCCGCATCCAGATCATCTGCCCTGGCTTTGTCGATACGCCGGCAACGCAGAAAAACGAGTTCCCGATGCCGTCGCTGATATCCGTCGAGGAAGCGGCGTCGGAAATTGCCGCCGGCCTCAAATCGCAATCCTTCGAGATCAGCTTCCCGAAGCGCTTCACCTATCAATTGAAGTTGCTGCGCATGCTGCCCTATAGCCTGTATTTCTGGCTGCTCAACCGCTCCACCGGCTGGAACGAACGGCCGGCCGGAAAGCACAGCCATCACCCCGTCACTCCACATCCGGCCGAGTGATCAGCGGCTTTCGATCCGATGGCGCAACTCGCGATGCTTCGCCTCGTCGAGCGGAAAATTCCACATCAATGCGACGGCGCCGAGCTTCAGTGCGATCGGCACCCATGCGTAGATGACGCCGAGCGCCGTCAGCGCAGCAGGCGCGTTCTCTGCTCCCTTCGCGGCATCGAAGCCGAACAACGCCAGGGTTGGAAACACCAGTCCGGCAGCCAGGGCCAACGAGGCCTTTGTCGCCAGTCCCCAGGCGGCGAAATAGAGGCCGCTGCGCTGCTCGCCCGAATTCGCCGTATCCTCGTCGATCACGTCGGCCTGCATCGCAGGCGGCAGCGACAGATCGAAGCCCAGCATCAGCCCGGTCAGGACACAGATAAGGCCGAACGAATAGACGGCACCCGGCGGCAGCAGAGGTGCCGTTGCGAACACCAGACAAGCGGCGATCATCGCCAGACACCAGGCGCGGTGCTTGCCTGCCTGTCTGGCGGCAAACGCCGCCAGCGGCACTCCGGCTATTCCGGCAAGGAAATAGATGAAAAGCAGCGGACCGCGTGCCTCGGGCATGCCGAGCCTCGTAGAGACGAAATAAAGAAACAGCGTGGCGGGGATGCCGTTGGCAAGCCCGTTCATGAAATAGGCGGAGAGCAGCCGGACAAACGGACGATTGGCGGCGAGATAGCTAAGCCCCTTGCGCCAGCCGACGATCGCAGTCGTATGCTCCGAGGGTTCCGGGACTTTGCAGAGCGTAAAGGCGCCGACCAGCGGCAGCGATGTCGCCACCGCAATGCCGAGCACGGCCAATCCCGAAATGCCGCCAGCCGGATCAAGGCCGATTGCAAAGGGCAGGACGATGGCGATCAGGGTTCCCACCAGCGTCGTCGCTTCGCGCTGTGCGGCAAGCGACGTGCGCCCCGCATAATCGCTCACCAGTTCGGCGCCCCAGGCCGAATAGGGCACCAGCGCCAGCGTAAAGCCGAGGGAGAGCAGGCAGCCCCATAGCCCGAGCCAGACCACCGTCGCACCGGCAGGCGGCGCATAGAGCGCCAGTGCCGCAATCGCCGCGACCGGCAGCGACAGCGCGAAGAAGAACCGCCGCCGCCCGAATTTCGGCCGGTAGCGGTCGGCGAGAACGCCGATAATGGGGTCGCAGACCGCGTCGAAGGCACGGACCAGCAGCAGCGTCAGCCCGACGGCCGCAAGCGGCAGACCGAGCGTCTCGGTATAATAGGTCGGCACGACGGCATAGAGCGGCAGGCCGAGCGCTGCGAGTGGGGCGGCGGGCAGCGTATAGGCGAGGCGGGTCGCGGCTGTCACATCGGATCTCTGCCGCTCGCCGCTCATCCGGTGCCGTCAGCTGCGCGAAAAGACGACCTGGCGGACGTCGATATTCTTGGCGCGGAAGCCTGCCTCGCAATAGAAGAGGTAGAATTCCCAGAGGCGCTTGAAACGCTCGTCGAAACCCATCGGCCGGACCCGCTCCCAGACATTCCAGAAGCGTTCGCGCCATTCGGCCAATGTCCGGGCGTAATCGAGACCGAAGCCGAAATCCTTCACCAGCGACAGATCGACCCTGCGGCCGAGTTCCGCCAGATGGTCCTGCGTCGGCAGCATTCCGCCCGGGAAGACGTATTTCTGGATGAAGTCGGGATTGCTGCGATATTGATCGAAAGCCTCGGGTTTGATGGTGATGATCTGCAGCCCGGCCTTGCCGCCCGGCTTCAGGCATTCGCGCAGTTTGGAGAAATAGGCAGGCCAGTATTTTTCGCCGACGGCCTCGAACATCTCGATCGAGACGATCCGGTCGTAGAGCCCTTTCTCGTCGCGGTAATCCTGGAAGCGCAGCTCGACCCGGTCGGCAAGCCCCGCCTTGCGGATGCGCTCTTCGGCAAAAGCCAGCTGCTCGCGGCTGATCGTCAATCCTGTCACCTTGCAATTCATCTCGCTGGCGGCGAATTCAGCGAAGCCGCCCCAGCCGCAGCCGATCTCCAGCACATGATCGCCGGGCCTGATGCCGGTCGCTTCGGCGAGCGCCCGGTATTTGGCGTTCTGTGCCGACTGCAGATCGTTGGCGCCGGTGGAATAGAGCGCCGACGAATAGGTCATCGTCGGATCGAGCCACTGTTTGTAGAAGTCGTTGCCGAGATCGTAGTGGGCCGAAATGTTGCGCTTCGAGCCCGTCTTGGTGTTGGTGTTCATCCAGTGGCGGATGCGCTCGAACACCCGCATGATGCCTTTCCTGCCGTTCGAATATTTTTCGGCCGCCTCGCCGTTGACCAGGAACAGTTCGAGGAAGGCGGTAATGTCGGGGCTCTGCCAGTCGCCGTCCATATAGGTCTCGGCAACGCCGATCGTGCCGCTGGTCATCGCCCGGCTGGCAAGGTTCCAGTTGTTCAGCTTGACAGCGGCGCGAGGACCTTCGATCCGGCCTTCGATCAGCGCCTTACGTCCGTCCGGAAGTTCGAGCGCCAGCGCGCCGTGCTGCATCTGCAGGAGGCCGCGCAGCGCGAACTTCGCCTTCAATGGCAGGCCCTTCGAAAAGCGGCCAAGATTATCGGCCGTCAGCGCCAGTGCGCCGCGGGCAAAGGAATTCCAGTCTTCTGCAGTGGTCATGATCGGTTCCTCCAGCCGTTAGCCGGTTAAGGACGGAGATTGCATGAGCCAGCCCCCCGGCATTTCTGCGAACGCTAATGTCATTCAGCAGCTTCTGCAATATGGGATGGGTGGCGCACACTTACCGGTGGCGGCGGGGCAGGGCGCGAGATGTATTTCGCCCCCTTGATCCAGAGCTTGAGCGCCTCCCAATGGATGCCGGCGACGATCTTGAAGGTCAGGAAGGGAATGCGCGCCGTCAGCCCCGCAAGGGTGGCGCTGGCGAGTGGCTTCATCGCGCCGGAGAAGGTCGCCGCGAGCAGCGGTCCCTGCCGATCTGTCTCCAGGATCCGCCAGCGGATCTCGTCGCCCGGCGGAAGCATGCGGAAGTGATAGTCCATATCCATGCCGATGAAGGGAGAAACATGGAAAAGCTTGCTGCAGCTCTGCCGCAGCCCGCTGTCCGAAAGCTCGCCAAGACCGACGGGGCAAACATAGGTGTGCCGCTCGCCAAAAGTGTTCCTGACCTCGTAGATCATGGCGATGAGGTCGCCGGACGCACCATAGGCATAATAGACGGAAATCGGATTGAAGACGTAACCGAGGATACGCGGATAGCAGACGAGCAGAACGCGCGCCGCCCGCTCACCAAGCCCGGCGTCGTCGAGCAGCCTGTCGGCGTAGGTGCGCAACGGCATCCCGGCATCACCCGTATGATCTGCCTCGTGAAAAGCGACGAGGTTGCTGCTGTTGACGGAAAAGACCGGCGAAAGGCGATCGGCTTCCGCAAGCCGGTCGAGATCGATGAGCAGCGAGAAGACCTTGTACTGGAAGCGATGTCCGAAAGGCTTCATGCGCTGATGCATGACGCTGCCGCAGTAAAGCGCAGCGGCAGCATCCGGCGGCGGACCATTCCGCGCCATGCTCGCGCCATGCCTTTGCGGGCGGAGAGTCATGCCGCCGCGTCCAGAAGAGGTTCGCGGGAAGAAGCCTGGGTGGCCCGCCAGGGGATCACCCCGCCCAGGGCTTCCGCCGCCGCCAGGCCGGATACGAGTCCATCCTCATGGAACCCGTAGCCCGTCCAGGCGCCCGCGAAATAGCAATTGTTGTTTCCCTGGATCGACGCGATCTCCCGCTGGGCCGCCATGCCTTCCGCCGAGAATTGCGGATGCTCGTAGCTGAACTCGGCAAAGACCTTTGCCGGATCCGGCTCGCGCCCGGGATTGAGCGTCACGAACAGCGGCAGGGCGGGATCGATTCCCTGCAGCCGGTTCATCCAGTAGCTGACGGCAACCTCGGCGCGGCCATCGTCCTCGCTGGAGCGCAGGTAGTTCCACGATGCCCATACCTTCTGCCGCTTGGGCATCAGCGACAGGTCGCGGTGCAGCACGACGCGGTTCGGCTGATAGGGCACGGCCCCGAGCAACCGCTTCTCGCGATCGGTGGCATCGACGAGTATTCTCGCCGTCTGATCGCTGTGGGAAGCGAAGATCACCTTGTCGAAATGTTGCTCGTTGCCGCTGTCGTCGATGACAGTCACGCCATCAGCGTTACGCATCACGCCGCGCACGCCGCAGGAAAGCTTCAGCCGGCTGCCGAGCGGCGCCAGCAACTTTTCCAGATAGTTGCGGCTGCCGCCGGTCACCGTCCGCCACTGATGCTGTTTGGTATAGATCAGCCGGTGATTGTCGAAGAAGTTGACGAAGTGCTCGGCCGGAAACTGCATCATCCGCTGCGATGGCGTCGACCAGATGGCAGCCGCCATCGGCACCAGGTAATTGTTGGTGAACCCGGGGGAAAAGCCGCGCCAATCGAGATAATCGCCGATCGAGCGTGATGCCAGATGGCCCGCGGCGCGGTCTTCCAGGCAGGTCTTGTTGAAGCGCAGGATCTCGCGGATCATCAGCAAGAAGGACGGGCGCAGCAGGTTGCGCTTCTGCGCAAACAGCGAGGAGAGACCGCAGCCGCTCCACTCAAGACGGCCCTCGTCCAGCGACAGCGAGAAGCTCATGTCGCTGGCATGCGTTGCGACGTCGAGCTCGGCAAACAGCGCGGTGAGATTGGGGTAATTGCATTCGTTGTAGACGATGAAGCCGGTATCGACGGAAATGTGCTTCCCACCATAATCGACGTCGACGGTCGCCGTGTGCCCGCCGGGGCGGCTGTTCTTTTCGAACAACGTAACGTCATGCACCGGATTGAGCGCCCAGGCAGCCGAAGCACCCGAAATGCCGGAGCCGATCACGGCGATCCTCAAGCGTTCCTGCGGCGGCCGGGCGATGTGAAAATGCGCGTTCATGCAGCGTCCTTTATGGCGTTGTAAGCTTTCAGCGCGCGGTCGCGGGCGGCGGCGTGATCGACGATCGGTTTGGGATAGGTGTCACCAAGAATGATGCCAGCTTTCTCAAGCACCGCAGCCGGTGCATCGAAGGGGCGGTGGATGTATTTGGTGTCGAGCTTTGCGAGCTCGGGGATGAATTCGCGCACATAAGTGCCGTCGGGATCGAACTTTTCGCCCTGCAGCACTGGATTGAAGATGCGGAAGAATGGCGAGGCATCGGCGCCGGAGCCCGCGACCCACTGCCAGTTGGCCGCGTTGCTCGCCGGATCGGCATCGACAAGCGTGTCGCGGAACCACTTTTCGCCGCGCCGCCAGTCGATCATCAGATCCTTGATCAGGAACGAGCCGGTGATCATCCTGACGCGATTGTGCATGATCCCATGCCGCCAGAGCTGGCGCATGCCGGCGTCGACGATCGGATATCCCGTCAGGCCGCGCGTCCAGGCATCGAAATGCGCCTTGTTGTTATGCCATTCGAAACCGTCGAAGCGATCGTTCCAGTTGGCATAGGGCAGCTTCGGGAAGTGGAAGAGCAGATGATAGCAGAATTCCCGCCAGGCAAGCTCCTTGCGGAAATGCACGAGATCATCCGGCGAGACGCGCTTCGACAATCCACGCGTCGCATCCCAGATGCGGGCAGGCGATATCTCGCCGAGTGCCAGATGCGGGGACAGCATCGAGGTGGCTGTGACCGAAGGGAAGTCGCGATCCTTCTTGTAGCCGCTCAGGCGATCGTCGACGAAATCGGCAAGCTTCTCCAGCGCCGCATCCTCGCCAGGCGTCCAGACCTCGTCGAAGGCCGACGCCCAGTTCGGCTTCACCGGCAATAGCTTCCAGGAGGCGAGGCTGTCGAATTGCGGCCAATGGCTGGGGAAGGCGATCTTCTTCGGCGCTTCCAGCGGATGCGGCGGCTCTCCGGAGCCCTCCAGCGCCCGCCAGAACGGCGTGTAGACCCGGTAGGGCGTGCCGCCGCCGGTCTTCAGCTTAGAAGGCTCGTGCAGCAGCTGCCCGGCAAAGCTCTGCGCCTGTACGGCCTGCCGCTCCAGTTCGTGCTTGATGCGCGTGTCGATGGCGATCCCAGGCGGATCGTAGCGGCGGTTCCAGAGCACCGTTTCGGCACCCGTCGATTTGATCAGCGCGTGCAGCACATCGAGCGCGTTGCCGCTGAGAAGCACAAGTTTACTGTGATGCTTTTGAAGCGACCGGTCGAGTGCTTCGAGAGAGTGGTGAAGCCACCAGGCCTGGGCAGCGCCAAGCGGGCCATTGCCCGACGATTCGGGCTCGCGGATATAGACAGGAATGACCGGCTTTCCCAAGGCACAAGCCTCGTGCAGCGCGTGATGGTCGTCCAGACGCAAATCCTTGCGAAACCAGACAATAACCGGTTTTTCCACTGCCTTCGCCAACGCCGTCATTCCCTGTTCTGTTCTTTTGGTCTGCTACGCACTTACGGCGCCTCTGGATCAAAAGTTTCAGACGGAGAGACAGTTTTATTCACGCGTCAGGCGGACATGAGAAAGGCCGGTAGAAACCGGCCTTTTCCTGGGAACTATGTCGGTCAGTTGTCATACTCGCGGCAGCGATCGCTGATCGACGCTCCACCCTGACCGGCACGGCTATCGACAACGCCCTGCTGCGGCATATTCGGGCAATCAAGTACGCCGCGCGGCTCGCCGATGCTCTCGGTCGTCACCGGATCGACCGGCTCGACCCGCACAGGATGCGTGCCGTTGTTATCAACGCTCATATCGGACGAATAGCGCGGTGCATCCGGTGCCGTCGTATCGTAGGCCGGTGCCGATTGCGCGAAGGCGGGCGCGGCGAGGCCGATGGCGAGCAGCGATGCTGCGGCAAATGTCTTACGCATGGAGAAACTCCTCCTATTCTGCTTCTTCACTATGGGTGACCAAGGCGAAACCCGTGGGGCGAGCCATTGTTCCGAAATTTCCCGTTGAAGTTTCAGTCCGCAAAAGCCGATGTGGTTACGCGTAAACCTTAACAGGCGAAGGCGCTGGTCACGGCTTCTGCCGCGTGATTAGGAAGCGCCATGCCGCATGATGCGGCGCATGGGGTTCAGGTGGTCATTTCCTTTATCGAAGCAGCGGATATGTCGTTCAAGGCTGCCTTGTCGGTTACCCTGACGATCGGCGGCATGATGGCCGCCACCGCCATCCTGAAGAGCGAATCTGCCGAGAGCCAGCGTCTTGACCTGTCGCGGCCGGTCCTCTGGACGGCTGAACCGGTCCGCGTACCGCCGCCGCTGAATTTCGCGTCGGGTGATGGCGAAGACAGCGGGCGCTTCTGCGTCAGCGAGATCGGCCTGCGCATCGATTGCGATCTGATCAACACCGCATCGTCGTCGCTCTGATCAGAGCGTGCCGCCATCCTTGTAATAGCTTGGATATTGCACGAATTCCGGATCGCGTCCGCTATCGCCTTCAGGGCGTTCGGCTTTGCCTTCACGCGTTTCCGCATAGCCATGGCTGATCAGCCAATCCTGCACGATATGGCGCATCGCTTTGTCGCGCTCGGCTATGCCGAACTCCGCCATGAACCGCTGAAGGGCCTGCTCGCACCGTTCTGAAAAATCCTCTGCCATCAGATGGTAAGCGGCGAGGGCGGAGATTGTTCCACGCATTGTAGCGCAGAAAAAAGAAGAGCCGGTTCGCTGACGAACCGGCTCATTCAATCTATCAGCTAGGCTGATGAATCTGGCTCCCCGGGCCGGATTCGAACCGGCGACCTGTCGATTAACAGTCGAATGCTCTACCGCTGAGCTACCAGGGATCACCGCTTGCCGCGGTGTGAGTGGGCTAATACAAATGCTTGTTCGATTTGCCAAGCGGTTTTTTCAAAAAAATGACATCTGCTTGCAATTGCTGCACTTATCCCCATCTCCTGTGGATGACTGACGGGAAAAACAACACTGGAAATTCGCGCGCCAAGCGCTTTGGCATCGATCATGCGACCGGCGAGCTCGTTCTTGGCTCCTGGCGCATCCCGCTGCCACGCTCGCGCATGGCGCGGATTGGCATCGGACTGCTGCTGATTGTCTGTGGCTTCCTGGGGTTTCTGCCCATCCTCGGCTTCTGGATGCTGCCGCTGGGCTTCATCGTGCTGTCGCACGATCTGCCTTTGGCGCGCCGCTGGCGCCGCAGGCTGTCGGTCTGGTGGCACCGGCGGGGCAGGCCCGCCGGTAGCTAAAGTCTGGAATCAGGCGAAGAAGCCCGCGGCCCAGTAGAACAGCGCCGAGATCAATGCCGCCGCCGGCAGCGTTACCACCCAGGCGATGACGATATTGCCGGCAAGCCCCCACCGCACCGCTGAGACGCGCTTTGCCGCGCCGACGCCGATGATGGCGCCGGTGATCGTATGCGTCGTCGAAACCGGAATGCCGAGCCATGTCGCGCCGAACAGCGTCAGCGCTCCGCCGGTCTCGGCGCAGAAACCCTGCATCGGATTGAGCTTGGTGATCTTCGATCCCATCGTGTGGACGATTCGCCAACCGCCGAAGAGCGTACCGAGCGCCATCGCCGTCTGGCAGGAAAGCACCACCCAGAGCGGAACGTGGAAGCTGCCGCCGAGGTAACCCTGCGAATAGAGAAGCACGGCAATGATGCCCATGGTCTTCTGCGCATCATTGCCGCCATGGCCAAGCGAATAGAGCGAAGCGGAGACGAACTGCAGGATGCGGAAGGTGCTATCGACGGCAAACGGCGTCTGCCGCACGAAGATCCACGAGACGGCGAGCACCAGGAACAGCGCCAGCAGAAAGCCGATCATCGGCGACAGCACGATGGCTCCTGCCGTTTTCAGCAGGCCGCCCCAGACGATCGAGCTGAAGCCGACCTTGGCGAGACCAGCGCCGACGAGACCGCCGACCAGCGCATGCGATGAGCTCGACGGTATCCCGAAGACCCAGGTGATGATGTTCCAGATGATCGCCCCCATCAAGGCCGCAAAAATCACCAGCGGGCTGACGATCTCGGGGTTGATGATGCCGGTCCCCAGCGTTTCCGCCACATGCAGGCCAAAGAACAGGAAGGCGATGAAATTGAAGAACGCCGCCCACATCACGGCATATTGCGGCTTCAACACACGCGTCGAGACGATCGTCGCGATCGAATTCGCCGCGTCGTGCAGTCCGTTCAGGAAATCAAAGAACAGCGCGACCGCGATCAGCCCGATTAGCAGCGGAAAGGCGAGGGTGGCATCCATCAGACGTTCTCGATCACGATGCCGCTGATTTCGTTGGCGACGTCCTCGAACCGGTCGACGACCTTTTCAAGTTCGGCATAGATCTCACTGCCGATGATATAGGCCATCGGGTTGGAAGCGCCGTGACGGCGGAACAGGTCTTTCAGGCCGAGATCGTAAAGCTCATCCGACTTGCCTTCGACCCGGGTGACTTCCTCGGCGATCGATGTCAGCCGCTGCGCGTTGGCGCCCATCCTGTCGAGAAGCGGAATGGCCTCGGCAATCAGATGTGCCGCCTTGACGATTTCCTTGCCCATCTCCTGCATACCAGGATCGAAGCTCTTCTGTTCGAACAGGCGGATGGTCTTGACCGTCTTGTGCATCATGTCGATCGCGTCATCGAGCGACTGGATCAGATCCTTGATGTCGCCGCGGTCGAATGGCGTGATGAAGCTGCGGCGCACGGCCAGCAAAACTTCGCGGGTAATATCGTCGGCCTCGTTTTCCAGCGTGACGATGCGGTTGCAATGCCGCTCGGTATCGTTTCCGGCCAACAATTCGTTCAGCGATTCCGCTGCGCCGACGACGGTGCGCGAGTGCTGAGCAAAAAGATCGAAGAATCGATCTTCGCGCGGAAGAAGTTTGCGAAACCAGCTTAACATGGCGACCCCGTGAGTGCTTGAGTTGTCACGCAACTGTCACAAATGGGGTCCTGTTGCAATAAAAGCCGGGCCGAACATACCGCGCCAGCAGGCTTTTCCACGCGTTTGAGGCAGGTTTCACACAGGCCGCAAGGGATGTCACGGTCTCAATGAAGATCGAGCGTCAGCTGCTTGTTCTTGATCTGCGGCAGCGGCAGACCGATCTCGATCTTGCCGAAGACACGCCTGCGGCGTTCCTCATCCTTTTCCCGTTCCGCCCGGCTGGCGGCGACGGTCGCAAGGGCATTTGCGATAACCTTCTCGGCATGCGTCATAGGAACCTCCGTCGTATGTTCCTATTTTGTTCTCATCAATGTAGATGTCAAGAGGCTCACTCACCGAAGTAGAACAGCGGATCGCGCGTCAGTTCGCCATTGCCTAGATGGCCGTACAAATCCTTGCCGAGAATCCAATAAGTGATCTTCTGCGTTGCAAGAGAAAAGACATAGTCGCCATCCACCCAATGCTCGGCCTTGTTGCCGCCGATCGGGAAGAGAAACTTGCCAGCTTGGTAAAGAACGGCCTTCTCGGACTGATGATCGAAAATGTATCGTGTTTTCGCCATGTGTTATCCTGCCGCTATACGCAAGATACAACGTCACATGGGATTTTCGCTGTGTCTATATTATCAGAAGTAGAGAAACGAGCTATTCACAAATAAGATAAGCCTAAAACAGCATTATCCCAAAAATGGGCAATACATCCCGCGTGATGAAGTAGTAGCGTTTATATTCGGAATCATTCAATCTATGATTGTTTGAAGGTGGGGGCCTCGCCCGGAATTGAACCGGGTACAAGGATTTGCAGACTTTAAGCCGTAATTATTTTTGCTGCACTTTTCGCCAGCATGTTGCAGTCAGGTAAGCAGAGCGCTTGCCGCATCGGCCAATTCGCCGCCGTCATCGAGCCGCGGAAACAGATGTCTATAGATGTCCATCGTCATCACGATCGACGCGTGTCCGAGCCTTTCTTAAGCTATTTTAGGCGGCAGACCTAGCCTGCCATCTTCCTTCCGATTGATCAGCCAGCCCGCGTAAAAGTGCCTCAAGGCATGGAAGCCGGCGTATTTCGCCTTGCGAATCGCCTGATCGCGGGCGTCCTCCCTTCCCGGTATCGACCGTGACTCCGGCCTTGATCATCGCCGGCTGCAATCCCTTGAGAACCACGTTGGCATGTGCCCGGCACCGAAAGCCTGAACTATTCCGTCGAGGCGCTGATCGCGAAGTTCGGCAATCGGATCACCCACGAGCAGGCTATCCCCGCTATTCAAAGCGCACGCACAAAAAAGCCCGCCGGTGAGGGCGGGCCTTGAGATGTGCATGACAAAAGAAAACCCCGCCTGGCGGCGTTTTCAGTTAGGCAGCTCTAGGAAATGGTATGTTGAGACGCAAGGGCACACCTAGTGCTTTGAAGACGTCCTCTATCGCGTCTAGTTTGGTTTGGTGGTCCAAACGGAAAACACGGTCAATCTGCTCACGGTGTTGCCATCCCAGCTCACGTTGCAGTTCGGCGCGGTTCATTCCCTTTTCACGCATAATCATATAGATAGCGGCTTTGAGGACGACCATCATTGGCATCTCCACAAAATATCCTTTATCGCCATCTTCGACCATGGGCTGAGGAATGTCTTCGCCGTCTGCTATCCGGGCCGCGATTGCTTCCTCTATTGCATTTTGAGCGTTCTTGAGGGCTTCTTCTTTGGTTTGCCCAAACGTGGCTAGCTCTGGGAAGTCCTCGGAGGTAACAAACCATACATCTCCATCCGGCTGGATTGCCAGTTTATACCAAGCCATCGTATTCCTTCCTTTACTTGAGCCCGAGATCTTTCTTGATCTTTGCGACCAAGCGCGGTCCAAGCTCCTTTGACGCCCCATGCATGGGGAGTTGTGATTTTTTGTCGCCGAGATAGATAGTCAAGTGACCAAAGCGACAGCCTTGCTTAGCAAGGTATTTTTTCATTTCGCTTGCGTTCATACATATAGCGTAGTCAACACATCTGTGGAAGTCAACAGAAGTGTGGAGAATGAGTTAACTTATTGTAAGGAAATGATTTAATCGGCCTCAATAACTTGACGGAGGCGTCAGATTGGTAGCGCGTTGGCGGTAATTTTCACTCTCGAGCCTTGATTTCGCAGGCCAACTTAGTTCGGCTTCATAATCGATAGGAGCTTGGCGTCTTGCAAGGGCCCGCACGAATTCGGTCAATGCAGCATTTGCATTTACGAGGTTGGCGTACTCCGATTCGCGGCATCAGTGACGCTACACGTCTGAGGGGGTGCAAATCATGTTGCATTTCATGTCTCACGGAGTCGCGGTGACCGTAAAGAAATGCCCGATAACGCGGGGAATTTCATTAAACACGGATGCGACGTGTCAATCAGAATTCAACGATCTGATCGGTCATCAAGCTATTGAAATTGCTTGTGAAAGTCTTTGGAGGCCTCGCCCGGAATTGAACCGGGGTACAAGGATTTGCAGTCCTCTGCGTCACCACTCCGCCACGAGGCCATCCGTGAACGACTTGTTCAGTGGTGGCGCGGATTTAGAATGATCCAAAGGAAACCGCAAGAGGTGTTTTTCGAAAAATCTTGACCGGCAACAACTCGTCCACCGTCAATCGGCATCCGGCGCCCTTGATCATTCGGCGAATCCGCTCATTATCCATATATGAGAAATATCTCAAAACCCTTTGTCACCAAGGACGATCCCGACCGCCACATCCGGTGCCAGGACGCGCTGCAATTTGCGTTCCGCGATTTGATCGAGGCGGCGGTTGCCGCCGGATGGAGTGAGCAGGAAGCACTGGATGCCGTTGGCTATCTTGCGGAAGGGCATATGCAGGAGCGGCTGGCGAGGGCGGATGCCGCGGCATTGGCGGCGCTTTTGAAGACCATGCGCTGATCCGCGCGGCTATCCAACGCCTCAATTCGATCTTTGAAGCGCGGCAATCGGCGAGACGCCACCTGTGGTGACGCTGGGTGCGGCAGAGCCGATCAGTGGAATGCAGAGAATGATTGCTACGAAACCGCCGATAAAGCAGGCGCCGAGTATCAGGGATCTATTCATGCCTATTCCGCGTTCGCTTCGATTGCGGCCTTTATCGCAAGCGAAGCTGACAGGTTCCTGAAACGCTGTTCAGGGTTTTGGTGCGGATTTCAGATAAAGATAGGCGCCGATGGCAAAAAAGCTAAGCGTCAAGCCCGGCCAGGCGATGAAT
Source organism: Rhizobium sp. 01N424 (assembly GCF_056399485.1). Lineage (NCBI taxonomy): Bacteria > Pseudomonadati > Pseudomonadota > Alphaproteobacteria > Hyphomicrobiales > Rhizobiaceae > Rhizobium > Rhizobium sp. 01N424. The sequence goes on along the minus strand of NZ_JBFTRK010000007.1, from coordinate 210,897 downwards.
ACGGTCGTGTAGCCGCATGCGCCAGTGAAGCAATCTCCGAGCGTTCCCGCTAGGGATAGCCGCATGGACAAGACGCCCGCAAGAATGACGCTTGCGGCGGCGATCAGCAGCAGAATGAAAATCGTAAAACCCGTGCTTCGCATTCGAACCTAAAGAGCGGGCCTACTGATTCCTGCCTGCTGCGCTGTGATTGTCCTCAACTCGTCCGGCTGTTGACCAGCCCGCAGCAAAGAATGCAGACGAGCGCCGCACCGATGAACAAGTCGAAGAGTGTGAAATGCACGAACATGGCAGACATGGCCTGCTCCTCCTCATTTCCTCCGGTTGCAAGAATACCACAGGGCCACGCTTTATGCCACTTCGGAGTTTGGAATGCGCTCCGGCGCACGCGACAGCGCCGCGTCCACTCAAGTATTCTTGCCGCAGCCGCGCGCGGAGCCTTGAAAGCATCCGAACCCGGGATTAAGAGACGCATGTAGCCGCTGAAAACGGGCAAGAGGATAAGATGGATTTCGAAGCAGCACGCGTGAAGATGGTCGACAACCAGATCCGTACGACGGACGTGACGTCCCATTCCGTGTTGAGCGCGTTCCTGACGGTCGAGCGCGAAACTTTCGTGCCTGAAAAGTCGAAGGCGCTGGCCTATATCGATAATGACGTCGAGATCTGTCCCGGCCGCTTCCTGATGGAAGCCTCGCCGCTGGCAAAGCTGCTGCAGCTTGCCGCGATCACCAAGGAAGACACGGTTCTCGAAGTCGGCTGCGGTACCGGCTATACCTCGGCGCTGCTGTCGCTGATCGCCGGTTCGGTTACCGCTCTCGAATCCGATGAAGCGCTTGCCGTAACGGCAAAGGCCAATCTCGCAGCCTATCCGAATGTCGCCGTTGTCACCGGCGGTCTCGAGAAGGGCCATACGGCCGGCGCGCCTTATGATCTGATCTTCGTCAACGGTTCCGTCGAGCAGGTTCCGGCAGCTCTTCTCGGCCAGCTCGCCGAGGGCGGCCGTCTGGTCACCGTCGAGGGTTACGGCAACGCCGCCCGCGCCAAGGTCTTCGTTTCCGAGCGCGGCGCCGTTTCCGAAAATGTCTTCTTCAACGCCTCGGTCAAGCCGCTGCCGGGCTTCGCAAAGCTGCGCGAATTCGTGTTCTGAGCAGCATTGCATTGCTCCGTGACGATGCGGGCGCCTCGGGCGCCCGTTTGCGTTTGCGGCGCTGAAACCGGGCCGGGCAGACGGTCCGCAGTTCATCCAACAAAACTGTGCATGGACGCATTCATTTGATTCGCGATGATTTTTTTCGCGTCTTGGGTATTCTAGTGTCTGGGTGATTCGGATGCCCACACCACGCAATCCGATCGTTGCTTTTAGCATAACGGGGATAGATATGGCTCAGCCAAGCGTAGCGCGTGAACCGTCCATGGAAGAGATCCTGGCGTCGATCCGCCAGATCATCGAGAGCAATGATCCGGGTGCCGGCAAGGCCATTTCCCAATCTTTGCCGCCGGTTTACGGCGATGACAGCGAAGACGAAGGCAGCGACTCCAACATCCGTCTGACCGTCGACGACACCTATGCCAATGTCGAGTTTCCCGAGCCGGTGATGCAGGCCGATCCGCGCTTCGTCGCCGCCAATTCGGCAGGCACGCGCGATATCGAGGAGCCCGCGCGCTCCATGTCGCTTGCCGATGTCGCCGCCCGGGTTCGTGCCGCCTCCGAGCGTCTGCCGGCCCAGCCGCCGCGCGAGCTTCCGCCGGTCTTCCGCCAGCCGGAACCCGCGGCCGAGCCCGTCGCTGAACAGGTCCGTGCACCGGTCGAGCATGTATCCGCTCCCGTCGTCGCCCCGCTGCCGGCACCGAAGCCGGCGCCGCTTGTTGCCGAAGCCGCACCGGTGGACGCTGCCCCTCAGCCGGTAGCGGCCGCTGCCACAGAAGTGTTCCCGGAGCCGCAGGCAACGATCGCTCCGCAGGCCGAAATCGCGCCGGAGGCACCCGTCGCCGAAGCCCCGGCTGCCATGCCCCAGTTTCTGCCGCAGATCATGGAAGAAGCCCAGGCGCTGATCTCGCAGGATGCCAGCCTTCAGGTCGCACGTTCCTTCGAAGAGCTGGCGCTTGCCATCGATGGCGCCGAGCGCCGGTCGCTGGATGAGATCGCCGAAGACATGCTGCGTCCGATGCTGCGCGAATGGCTGGACGACAATCTGCCGACGCTAGTCGAACGCCTGGTGCGTGAAGAGATCGAGCGCGTGGCGCGCGGTCCGCGCCGCTAACCGGAAACGCTTTTTACCGAACAAGCCGCTCCGGTCTCCGGGGCGGCTTTTTTATTGACTTGCCCGCAGCCATCCTATTTACAAACCCGCATCCTAAAACCCCGAAGTTTGGTCATAAAATGCTCGACAAGACCTATGATTCCGCCGCAGTCGAACCGAAAATCGCTGCGAAATGGGACGAAGCCGATGCTTTCCGTGCCGGCGCCAACAAGAAGCCGGGCGCCGAGACGTTCACGATCGTCATCCCGCCGCCAAACGTGACGGGCTCCCTGCACATGGGCCACGCGCTCAACAACACGCTGCAGGACATCATGATCCGCTTCGAGCGTATGCGCGGCAAGGATGTGCTGTGGCAGCCGGGCATGGACCATGCGGGCATCGCCACGCAGATGGTCGTCGAGCGCAAGCTGATGGAACAGCAGCTTCCGGGCCGCCGCGACATGGGCCGCGAAGCCTTCATCGACAAGGTCTGGGAATGGAAGGCTGAATCGGGCGGCCTGATCTTCAACCAGCTGAAGCGCCTTGGCGCCTCCTGTGACTGGTCACGCGAACGCTTCACCATGGACGAGGGTCTGTCGCAGGCCGTTCTCGAAGTGTTTGTAACGCTTTACAAGCAGGGGCTCATCTACAAGGACAAGCGTCTGGTCAACTGGGATCCGAAGCTGCTGACGGCAATTTCCGACATGGAGGTCGAGCAGCTCGAGGTCAAGGGCAACCTGTGGCATCTGCGCTATCCGCTGGAAGAGGGCGTCACCTACCAGCATCCGGTTGCCTTCGACGAAGATGGCAAGCCGACCGAATTCGAAACCCGCGACTATCTCGTCGTTGCCACGACCCGCCCGGAAACGATGCTTGGTGACACCGGCGTTGCCGTCAACCCGGACGACGATCGCTACAGGTCGATCGTCGGCAAGCATGTCATCCTGCCGATCGTCGGCCGCAAGATCCCTGTTGTCGCCGACAGCTATGCCGATCCGACGGCCGGTACCGGCGCCGTCAAGCTGACGCCGGCGCATGATTTCAACGACTTCGACGTTGCCCGGCGCACCGGCTTGCGCGCTATCAACGTTCTCGACGTCGATGGTTCGGTCACCATCAAGGAAAACGAGGACTTCCTGGAAGGTCTCGACAATCCGGCGGCCCTGCACGGCGCCTGGGATCGTCTTGAGGGCCAGGATCGCTTCGCGGCGCGCAAGATCATCGTCGAAATCTTCGAAGAGGCTGGCCTGCTCGACAAGATCGAACCGCACAAGCACATGGTTCCGCATGGCGACCGCGGCGGCGTGCCGATCGAGCCGCGCCTGACGGAACAGTGGTGGGTCGACAACAAGACGCTTGCCAAGCCGGCGATCGCCTCGGTTCGCGAAGGCCGCACCAAGTTCGTGCCGAAGAACTGGGAAAACACCTATTTCCAATGGATGGAAAACATCCAGCCCTGGTGCATCTCGCGTCAGCTCTGGTGGGGACACCAGATCCCGGCATGGTATGGCCCGGATGGTCAGGTCTTCGTCGAGAAGACCGAAGAGGAAGCGCTGCAGGCGGCAATCCAGCACTATCTGTCGCATGAAGGCCCGATGAAGGCCTATGTCGAGGACCTGCTCGAAAACTTCAAGCCGGGCGAAATCCTGACCCGCGACGAAGACGTTCTGGATACCTGGTTCTCATCGGCGCTCTGGCCGTTCTCGACGCTCGGCTGGCCGGAAAAGACGCCGGAGCTGGCGCGCTATTACCCGACCAACGTTCTGGTCACCGGCTTCGACATCATCCCGTTCTGGGTGGTCCGCATGATGCAGATGGGTCTGCACTTCATGAAGGATGAGGACGGCAATCCGGTCGAGCCGTTCCATACCGTCTACATCCACGCGCTGGTCCGCGACAAGAACGGCCAGAAGATGTCGAAGTCGAAGGGCAACGTCATCGATCCTCTGGAACTGATCGACGAATACGGCGCCGACGCGCTGCGCTTTACGCTGGCCATCATGGCGGCGCAGGGCCGCGACGTGAAGCTCGACCCGGCACGCATCGCCGGCTACCGCAACTTCGGCACCAAGCTGTGGAATGCCACGCGCTTTGCCGAGATGAACGGCGCCAAGAGCGACCCGAACTTCGCGCCTGATAGCGTCAAGCTGACCATCAATCGCTGGATCCTGACGGAGCTTGCCCGTGCGGAACGTGACGTAACGGAAGCCATCGAGGCCTATCGTTTCAACGATGCGGCCGGTGCGCTTTATCGTTTCGTCTGGAACCAGGTCTGCGATTGGTATCTCGAACTGCTGAAGCCTGTCTTCAGCGGCGAGGACGAGGCCGCCAAGGCGGAAGCGCAGGCCTGCAGCGCCTATATTCTCGAAGAGATCTACAAGCTGCTGCATCCCTTCATGCCGTTCATGACCGAAGAACTCTGGGCGCATACCGCAGGCGAAGGCATCGAGCGCGATACGCTCGTCTGCCACGCCGAATGGCCGTCGCCGTCCTTCTCCGATGATGCCGCCGCCGACGAGATCAACTGGCTGATCGATCTGGTGTCGGGCATCCGTTCGGTTCGCGCCGAGATGAACGTCCCGCCGGCGGCAACCGCACCGTTGGTTTTCGTCAATGCCAATGCGCAGACCAGGGAGCGCCTGTCGCGCCATGATGCGGCGATCAAGCGTCTGGCGCGTGTGGAGACTGTGTCACTGGCCGACGCCGCGCCGAAGGGCGCGGCACAGATCGTCGTCGGCGAAGCCACGGCCTGCCTGCCGCTCGGCAGCCTGATCGACCTTTCGGCCGAGAAGTCGCGTCTCGAAAAGGCGATCGGCAAGACCGAAGGCGAGATGGCCCGCATCAACGGCAAGCTGTCGAACGAGAAGTTCGTCGCCAACGCCAATCCCGAAGTGGTCGAAGCCGAGCGCGAGCGCCTGGCCGAACTGCAGGGGCAGATTGAAAGCCTGATGGTTGCGCTGGCGAGGGTGAACGAAGCTTAATCCACTCTTGGTAGTAAACTATTCCAAAGCGGCGTCCGGCTTTGCACGGGCGCCATTTTGCGTTCGCAGCAATCCGAATCGGAAGAACTTGCTCATATGCGCCGCCGATGGCGCTAAATCAGGCGGTTTTGCAAATTATTCAGTGGGTAGGGCCGAAAAAACTGACTGTTGTCAGATTGATACAGGGGCAGATCAGCTTGGAAGGATAATCCAAAACTAACCCGGAATGATTAGTTTATTGGGATAAAATTTTACCATACGCAAAAATTTGACGTGCTCGTCAATTTCTTACGTCAATTTAACTTCTTGCATGCATTGTGGCGTCATGAAGGCGCGCATTGTCATCCGCGCTATTCCTTTGCAAGGTGCATCATCTGCATTGCTTGAGTGGGGGAGACACAATGGCATCTCGTATGTTTTCCAAGGGCGTAGCATCGCTCATCATCCTTTCGTCCGTCGCGACGCCGTCCTTCGCGGGCGGTCTGGAACGCGGCGGCTACAATATCGATCAGCTGTTCGATACCGGTCCGTTTTCGTTCAATTCGGGCGTTACCTATGTGATGCCGCAGCGCAAGCTGAAGAATGTGAAGGATATCGATTCTTCTGACGGGTTTGGAAACAACGGGTTAGGCGGTGGTTCGACGTCCGCGGATGAGACTAAGGATTACGCGATCCCCTACGTCGGCATCAAGACTGGGCTTGGGCCGGTAGATTGCTTGGTTGACTACTCGGAGCCCTTCGGGGCTCATAGCGATCCTGGCATTGGCTGGGTCGGTGCCAATAGCAATATCGAAACGAAAGTGACCAGTCACAACTATGGAGCAACCTGCTCGTACAAATTTGATGCAGGTCCAGGCCAGTTCCGCGTGATCGGCGGCGCTTTCTATCAGGAGATCGAGGGCTTCAAGACCAGATATGTCGCTAATCCTGCGCTGTTCAGTCAGCCGGGTAACGGTATCGGTCGTCTCGACATGAGCGACGACTCGTGGGGTTGGCGTGCAGGTATTGCTTACGAAATCCCTGAATACGCTCTGCGCGCAAGTTTGGTTTATAATAGCCGTGTGAAGTACGATAACCTTGATGGGACCGTCGACCTCACTCAGGTTCCTATTGTGCCTGGATATGGCGGAAAAATCACGCCCGTCACAGGTTCGGCTGAAGCGCCAGACTCATTGGAACTCAAAGTTCAAAGCGGCATTGCTCCCGATTGGCTTGCGTTCGGCAATATCAAGTGGACGAATTGGAGCATCCTACAATCCGTCGCATTCTGCCCTACGACTGGGACGTGTCCTGCTGGCGGCCTTGCATCGCTTGATCTCGCCTACCGTGACGGTTGGACGATCGGTGGCGGTATCGGTCACAAGTTCAACGATCAATGGGCCGGCGCGGTCAGCCTGACTTGGGACCGCGGCACCAGCGACGGCTACGGTTCGCAGACTGACACATGGATGCTCGGTCTGGGGGCAGCCTATACGCCGACGGAGAACATCGAATGGCGTGTGGCAGGCGCGATCGGTCTTATGACAAGTGGCGAATCCGGGACATTCACCCGAGACGGCGTGACGTACGGCAACGACGTGACCTATTCCTTTGGCAACGACCTCGTCACTGCGCTATCGACCAGCATTAAGGTCAAGTTCTAATCAATACCTGCCAAACACAAAGCCCGGCCCAGCGCCGGGCTTTTCTTTGCTTGCTGCCATATTAATCATGCCTTTTGGCCATCCCATTTTGTGACGAATCCGCAACAGTTTTTTACGACAGTTGGCGTAAGCTCTCTCCAGGGACAATTTGTCCATTTCCCGCCACAAACAGAGCGCAGCGGTGTCTTCGGGCAAGGGAATGGCAGGCGTAGGGTGCGTTTGAAAGTAAGATGGGTCGAGTTTTTTCAGGGACAGGCAAGGGCCGATCGGGGGCTGGATTTCATTCCGCTCCATTGGCGATTCAGCTTTTCCCGCAAGGCGATTCCGCCGAAAAACTTCGCTCTCAGGTCGTGTCTTCCATCTGTCCATTCTCCGATGTTTCCGCGTCCATGATGGGCGCCGAAGAACGCCGCGATCACGCCGATACCGGTTTGGTCACATTTGGTGTTTACGACTATTGGCGAGGCGGAGAGAGAGGCATTTCCTCCGCAAAAATGACGCCGCAGGCATTGCAGGCGGGCCGGGCCGGAAACCGGGCGGTCTATCGCGATGCGCAGGAAATTCACGCCCTCGAAGAAGGGCGAAAGGCTGGATGCGACGCGGGCAAAGGAGCCAGAGAGCTCGCCGCGGGATCGCTCGCCTGCAGGGAATACGCCGGGACGCGTGGCAGCGGAGTTTTTGCTGCCGGGCTGGTCTGCGATGGAAGCGAAAGAAACCGAGTGAAATGCTGACATCCGAGTTCAGACTTTTCAGATCATCTATCATGGGGCTGTCCATCGCTCTTTCAGCGGCGATTGCATCCCCAGCTGGCGCGTTTGATATCAATGCTGGCGTGACCAAGGAATCCGGTCCTTTCGATCTCTTCAAGTTCGGTTTCAAGGCTTACAAGAGCGGCCAGAAGGAAGAGGCCGTCGAAGCCTATAAGTACGCCGCCGAAAAGGGGCACACCGGCTCGCGCTGGGCGCTGGCCAATATGTATGCCGACGGTGATGGCGTTACCCAAGACGATTTCGAAGCCTTCAAGATCTACAGCGAGATTGCCCAGCAGGGCGTCGAGCCCGGTTCCGAAGACACCGGCTTCTTCATCAATGCGCTTCTTTCGCTTGCCAGCTATTACAAGCACGGCATTCCGGGCAGCCCCGTCAAGACCGACCTCAATCAGGCCCGCCAGCTTTATTTCCAGGTTGCCTCCACCTTCGGCGTGCCGGAGGCGCAGTTCCAGCTGGCGCAGATGATGCTGTCCGGCGATGGCGGCAGCGCCAATCCGCTGCAGGCCAAGAAGTGGCTGAACCAGGCCCGCAAGAGCGGCCATCCCGGTGCCATGTCGGTCTTCGGCAATATCCTGTTCCAGGAGGGCCAGTCGGCCCGCGGTCTGGCAATGATGACGGCGGCGCTCGACCGCTGCAAGCCGAAGGACTGTGGGTGGATGGAATCGCTGCAGGAGCAGGCCTTCTCGGTCGCCACCGAAGGCGACCGCCGCGCGGCGGTATCGCTCTCCCACAATATCGCCACCAGCGGCGACTGATTTCCCGTCTTAGGCGGCGAAGTCGAAATAGGCGACGACGGGCACGTGATCCGACGGTTTTTCCCAGGCGCGCACATGCTTTTCGATCGCCGTCGACGTCATCCGGTCAGCAGCCTCGGGCGACAGCATCAGATGGTCGATACGAATGCCGTTATTCTTCGGCCAGGCACCGGCCTGATAATCCCAGAATGAATAGAGCTGTGTCGCATCGGTGGTCGCGCGCACCGCGTCGGTAAAGCCGAGGGCTTCGAGCCTGCGGAAAGCCTCGCGCGTCTGCGGCAGGAACAGCGCGTCACTCTCCCAGACCTTCGGATCGAAGCAGTCATGCGGCTCGGGAATGACGTTGTAGTCACCGGCCAGGATGAAGGCTTCCTCATATTCGAGACGCTGGATCGCAAATTGCCGCAGCCGCTCCATCCAGGCGAGCTTGTAGGTGTATTTCTCGGTATCAACAGGGTTGCCGTTCGGCAGGTACAGGCAGCCGATGCGAAGCGCCTTGTTGCCGGGTAACGAAAAGACGGCCTCCAGGAAGCGCGCCTGTTCATCCATCGGGTCGCCGGGAAGACCGCGGTTCACTTCGTCAGGCTTGCTCTTTGAAAGGATCGCGACGCCGTTGAAGCCCTTCTGGCCATGGGTTTCGACATGGTAGCCGAGCGCCTCGATATCGAGGCGAGGAAACCCTTCGTCAACGGTCTTGATTTCCTGCAGGCAGGCGATGTCAGGACTGGAATCCTTCAGCCATTGCGTCAGGTTATCGATACGCGCCTTGACGCCGTTGATGTTCCAGGTCGCGATCTTCATCCATCACCTCTTGCTTCGTGCCGATCTTGTATCGTGATGGGCAGCGTCCGGACAAGACGATAAACCGGCCGGAAGAGATTTCTTCGGCCGGTCTGATTTGGGTGCTCTGATGTTGTTCAGATCGAAAAGCTGGTGCCGCAGCCGCAGCTGGCGACCGCGTTCGGATTGTTGATCTGGAAGGACTGGCCGAGCAGGTTGTCGACGAAGTCGATCTCGGAGCCCGCCATATAGATCAGCGACATGCTGTCGATCAGTACCTTCGCATCGTTCTTCTCGACGATCACGTCGTCGTCCTGAACGCCGTCGGCGAGATCGAACTTGTAGGAAAAACCGGAACATCCGCCGCCTTCGACGGAAACGCGAAGGGCGCTCTTGCCGGCTTCGGCGCCTACGATGGCGGCGATTCGCTTTGCCGCGGCATCGGATAGGGTTACTGTGGTCTCTGTCATGCTTCCTCCTGCCGGGGTCAAGATCCGGAGAGAATTGATAGAAGCCGATGATCTTTCAAACGGCTGATATCAAAAGAATTTATCACATGCGTCGTTGAAACGCATTATTGCGGAAAGCGGTTAAGAAAGCGCCGCTTTGCCGTATATACTGACTATAGGTATGAAGAGCGTGAAGCGGCGTCAATGGGCGATCCGGCCGCGAGCTCGAATGACGGTGAAGAATGACGATCGACAGGCATGCATTGGGTTTTGGAAACAGCGAGCGGGCAGTCTATGCGGCAGACCCCTGGACGACCCGCGGGCGGCTCTATGACGAAAGCTCCAGCCCGACACGTTCCGACTTCCAGCGCGACCGCGACCGCATCGTCCACACCACGGCCTTCCGCCGCCTGAAACACAAGACGCAGGTCTTCATCGCCCAGGATGGCGACCACTACCGCACGCGCCTGACGCACACGATCGAGGTTGCACAGATCGCCCGCGCTTTGGCCCGTGCACTCAAGCTGGATGAAGATCTGGCCGAGGGCGTGGCGCTGGTCCACGATTTCGGCCACACGCCCTTCGGCCATACCGGCGAAGATGCGCTGCATGAGGTGCTGCTGCCCTATGGCGGCTTCGATCACAATGCCCAGTCACTGCGGATCGTGACCAAGCTGGAGCGCCGCTATGCCGAATTCGACGGCATCAACCTGACCTGGGAAAGCCTCGAAGGCCTCGTGAAGCACAACGGCCCGCTGCTGACGAAGGACGGGCAGGGCACGCGCGGGCCGGTCCCGCAGCCGATCCTCGATTATTGCGAGATCCACGACCTGCAGCTCGACACCTATGCAAGCCTTGAGGCGCAGGTAGCGGCGATTGCCGACGACATCGCCTATAATACCCACGATATCGACGACGGCCTGCGCTCCGGCTACCTGACCTTCGAGATGCTGGAGGAAATTCCCTTCCTCGCCGGGCTGATGGCGGAAGTGCGCGAGCGCTATCCGAACCTCGAGGCGAGCCGCTTCACCCATGAAATCATGCGCCGTCAGATCACCCGCATGGTCGAGGATGTCATTTCCGTCGCGCAGGAGCGCCTGTCGCAGATCAAGCCGGACAGCGCTGACGATATCCGTCACGCCGACCGCGTCATCGCCACCTTCTCGCCGGCGATGGCCGAAACCGACAGGCTGATCAAGCAGATGCTCTTCAAGCGCATCTATCGCCATCCCGAGATCATGCGCATCCGGGCAGGGGCCGCGCAGATCGTCACCGACCTCTTCGGCGCCTATATGGCGAACCCGAAGGAGATGCAGAGCCACTACTGGGTCGATCATATCGCAGGCCTTGCAGACGCGCCGAAAGCCCGCCATGTCGGCGACTATCTGGCCGGCATGACCGACACCTATGCTATCAGCGCTCATAGGCGATTGTTTGACCACACTCCCGATTTGCGATAGGCAGCACGCGCCCGGCAAAAGGCCGGTCGATGCCTTGTGGCACAGCCTATGCATGGAAGAGTGCGATGAACCTTTTTACCGATTTCGAAGCCAGGATTAAAACCGCCCTTGAACAGATCGATCTGGTCAAGGAAAAGCGATCCGAGCTCGATTTCGGCCGCATCGCCGTCGAGCCGCCGCGTGACGCCACTCATGGCGACGTTGCGACCAACGCAGCGATGGTGCTGGCTAAGCCGCTCGGCACCAACCCGCGGGCCTTCGCCGAAATCATCATCGGCAAGTTGAAGGAAGATCCGGATGTGGCTGACGTCTCCGTCGCCGGTCCTGGATTCATCAACATCAAGCTGTCCGTCGGCTACTGGCAGCGGCTGCTCGCGTCGATGATCGGCGCCGGCACTGATTACGGCCGCTCGACGCTTGGCATCGGCCGCAAGGTCAATGTCGAATACGTCTCGGCAAACCCGACCGGCCCGATGCATGTCGGCCATTGCCGCGGCGCCGTTGTCGGCGACGCACTGGCAAATCTTCTGTCTTTTGCCGGCTATGCCGTCGAGAAGGAATATTACATCAACGATGCCGGCTCGCAGATCGACGTGCTGGCACGCTCGGTCTTCCTGCGTTACCGCGAAGCCCTCGGCGAGAAGATCGGCGAGATCCCGGCAGGTCTCTATCCGGGCGATTACCTCGTGCCGGTCGGCCAGTCACTGGCCAGTGAATATGGCGTGCGGTTGCACAATATGCCGGAAGAGCAGTGGATGCCCATCGTCAAGGACAAGGCGATCGATGCAATGATGGTGATGATCCGCGAGGATCTGGCAGCATTGAACGTTCACCACGACGTGTTCTTCTCCGAGCGCACGCTGCATGATGGCGGTGCCGCCGCTATCCGGACCGCAATCAACGACCTGACCTTCAAGGGCTTCGTCTACAAGGGTTCTCTGCCGCCGCCGAAGGGCCAGCTGCCCGAGGATTGGGAAGACCGCGAGCAGACACTGTTCCGCTCGACCGAGGTCGGCGACGATGTCGATCGTCCGCTGATCAAGTCGGATGGTTCCTATACTTACTTTGCCGCTGACGTTGCTTACTTCAAGAACAAGTTCGACCGTGGCTTCAACGAGATGATCTATGTGCTCGGCGCCGACCATGGCGGCTACGTCAAGCGTCTGGAAGCTGTCGCGCGTGCCGTTTCGGAAGGCAATTCGAAGCTGACGGTGCTGCTCTGCCAACTCGTGAAGCTCTATCGCAATGGCGAGCCGGTGAAGATGTCGAAGCGCTCCGGCGACTTCGTGACGCTGCGCGACGTGGTCGAGGAAGTCGGCCGCGATTCGGTGCGTTTCATGATGCTGTACCGGAAGAGTTCCGAGCCGCTTGACTTCGATTTCGCCAAAGTAACGGAACAGTCGAAGGATAATCCGGTCTTTTACGTGCAGTATGCGCATGCCCGTTGCATGTCGGTTTTCCGGCAGGCGAGGGAGGCGTTTCCGGACCTCGACGTGACCCCAGCAGAGCTTGCAAAAGCCGTCTCCGGAATCTCGGATCCCGCGGAATTGCAGCTGATTGCGAAGGCTGCTGAGTTCCCGCGCGTCGTCGAGTCCGCAGCCCAGGCACAGGAGCCTCACAGGGTCGCTTTCTACCTCTACGACCTCGCCAGTTCGTTCCATGCACACTGGAACAAAGGTAAAGATCAGACCGAATTACGATTTGTTAACGATAAGAGCCGAGAATCGAGTATTGCCAGACTAGGGCTGGTGTACGCTGTCGCTTCGGTTTTGAAGTCGGGTCTTGCCATTACTGGTACCGCCGCACCGGATGAAATGCGATAAACGTCACCAAATCCCCACATTGCGCTGGCATTGACCGCGTTGGCTTTTGAGTGGGATGGGTATGGCAGACAAACAACTTGCGTATGACGCGCGACAGAAGACGGAGCTGTTCGATGAAAACGATCCGCTTGCGGAACTGGCGCGCATCGTTGGCTTCGAGCCGCGGGTAGCCGCCAATACTGTTTCAGAACCGGTCCGGCAGGAGCCCGCCTTCGATCTCGAAGACGAGCTGTTGCGGGAATTCGAGAGCTATGACGAACCGCGCGCACCGGATGTCGTCGACCATCCGGCCGAGCTGGTCGCGGCCTACGAACCCGTTGCTTACGAGCAGACTGCGCAGGTCGAGCCGGAGCCGGCCTATTACGAGACACAGGCCGTAGAGCCTGAGCCCGTCGTCCATGCCGAGCCGGCAGCCGCTTCCGCCTGGAATGCTGCGGGAGCCTTTGCTTCGGCGGATCGGACTGCGCAGCAGTCCGAGCCGGTGTCGAACGGCGCCCGTGATCTGATCGAAGAGCTTGAAATGTCGATCGGTGCGGCTGCGGCTGTTCAGCCGGTGGCGCCGGCTCCGAAGGCGCCGCAGTGGTCGGCTGCCAGCATCAAGCTGCCGCTTGCCAATTTCCACACGGCTCGCCGCGAAGAACCGGCGGCTCCTGTCGCCGTGGTTCCCGAGCCGGTCGTCGCTGCGCCCGTTGCCGCCGCGCCGCAGGTGGTCGAGACCATTCCATCCGAAGCTGCAATTCACGAACTTGCCGCTCTCGATGTCGCTGACGAGTTTCCGCCGGTTTCCGGTGGTTTCCCAGCCGAGATCGATCGCCACGAAGTCGCCGAATTGCCGCAGCACGAGCCGGTCGCCGAAGCGGCAGCCGTCGAAGCCTACGCCGAACCCGTTTCGCACGATGCCGGTTTCGATCTTGCCGCCGCCGCCAAGGATGGCGTCGTGGCATCGGATGCCGCGCTAACCGAAGCTTTGCCGCAGGATGCGGCCACGGCGTTCGATATCGATAATCTGCTGGCTGACGTCTCGCGCTATCCGGTCCCGCAGCGCGCTGCCGAGCCGGTTCATCATGAGGCGCCCGTCGAAGCTGCTCCCGTTCGCCATGCCGAGCCGGTTCAGGCCTTTGCTCCCGTTGCTGCCAAGCTGGCTGCTCCGGAAGAGGAAGACCCGTTTGCCGGTCATGACTTCGAGCTCGATCTCGAGGGCATCGAACTGGAACTCGCTGATCTTGATTTCGCCGAACCCGTGAAGCCGCTGCCCGAGCCGGTCGCTGCTGCTCCGGCACCGGTGGCCGCGCCTGCTGCCGCATTCGTTCCGGCACCTGTTGCCGCCGCGCGTCCGATTGCACCCGCGCCTGTGCTTGATGAGGCGCCGCGTCCGGCGGTGCAGCCTGCCTATACGCCTGCGCCGGTTTCCTATGTGCCGGCTGCCTCGGTCTTCACCCCCGCGCCGCAGCGGACCGCTCCCGTGCAGGCAGCGGCACCTGAGCCCGTTGAAGAACTGCCTTTCGATCCGTCGATGATTGCCGATGCCGATGGGCATCCGGAGGCTGTCGAAGAGATGCATGTTCCGGCGCTGCCGCCTGTCGAACAGCACAAGCCTGTTGCGCAGACTTCTGATTTCGATTTCGACGTCGACGCCGAGATTGCCAGCCTCTTTGAGCCGATGAAGTCCGCAGAGCGTGCACCCGCCGCTGCTCCTGCCTGGGCGCCGCCGACCGCTACTCCTGCCGCTGCGAAGCCTGTCGCAGCACCTGCCGTTGCCGGTCTTGACGATCTGGAGCGCGCGCTTGAGGAAGACCTTCGCCGCAGCATGCGCGAACCGGTGCAGCGCACCGAGCAGCTCGCGGAGGTCCACATCCAGTCCGCAGGCGCTGCCGAAGACATGCACCGCGCCCGCTCGATGAAGCGTATGCTTGCCGCCGCTGCCATGGTGGTGGTTTTCGCAGGCGGTGCTTACGGTCTCTACACGGTCGTCGCCGACTCAGGCATTACCGGTGGCTCGGGCGAGCCGCGCATCATTTCCGCCGACAAGGAACCTGTTAAGGTCGTTCCTGACAACCCGGGCGGCAAGACCGTTCCGAACCAGGACAAGGCCGTCTACGACCGTGTCGCTGGCGCCACCGAGACGCCGAAGCAGACGGCCTTGGTGTCTTCGGATGAGGAACCTGTCGACGTCGTTCAGCGCACGCTGACGCCTGAGATTGCCCCTGAAGACAATGACGGCGATGTCACCGATCAGGCGATGAGCACGCCGGTCAGCGATACACAGGATCCGCGCCTTCTTCCCGACCAAAACCAGCCGGAGCAGGCCGCAAATGACGGTGACGCAGACCGCGTCCCGGCCGTTTCGCCACGCAAGGTCCGCACGATGATCGTCAAGCCTGACGGGACTCTGGTAGCCCGTGAGGACGAAGCACCCGTCGATGCGCCTGTTGTCAAACAGGTCAAGACGACCACCATCACGCCGAACGGCTCGGCTGCCAGCTTCCCGGCCAGCACCGAAGTCGCTTCTGCCGACATCCGCTCCACCCCGGTCGAGAACACGGCAACGCCGCCTGCCCAGGCTGGCGCTTCCGAATCGGTCCTTGCCAAGGTTGCCGCGAGCAACCCTGCTAATGTCGAGCCGCCGGTCCGTCAGGTTCAGTCGACGCAGGTCGAGCCCCAGGCTGCGGCAAAGCCTGCAGATGCTGCTCCGGTCCCGGCAGTCCGCCCGGCTGCCAAGCCTGCAGCCGCTGCTGCCCCTCAGCCGCCGAAGCCGGCCGAGGTTGCCTCTGTGGCGCCCGCAGCCCCCCAGCCGCAGGCTGCAGCGCCTTCCGGCGGCTACGGCGTGCAGATCGCGTCTCTGCCCTCGGAGGCGGAAGCCAACAAGTCCTATGCAAGCCTCTCGAAGAAGTTTGGCAGTGTTCTGGCTGGCCGCAGCTTCGAAATCCGCAAGGCCGATATCGCCGGCAAGGGCACCTTCTACCGCGTCCGCATCCCGGCCGGCTCGAAGGACGAAGCCGCAGCGCTTTGCGAAAAGTATCGTGCCGCTGGCGGCACCTGCCTGATCTCGAAGTGAGCACGATCACACGCATTCAAGGCGGCGGGCATGGTCCCGCCGCTTTCGTTTTGCCCAGCCTTTCCTGTGAATGCCTGTTGACCTCTATCGCAATTCGCCTCGGCACCTCTATGATTCGGGTATGACCGAATCAAAAGCGATGATCCTGGGCTGTAGCGGCCTGTCACTGACCCCGGAAGAAAAGGCCTTCTACAGGGCCGAGCGCCCATGGGGCTTCATTCTTTTTGGACGCAACATCTCCGAGCCGCAGCAGATCGCCGATCTCGTCGCCGAGATGCGCGAAAGCGTCGGCTGGCACGCGCCTGTGCTGATCGACCAGGAGGGCGGCCGCGTCCAGCGCATCCGTCCGCCGATCCTGCAGCACTATCCATCCGGTCAGGCGCTCGGCGACATCTATCGCCAGGATCGGGAGCAGGGGCTTCGTGCCGCTTGGCTGATGTCGCGCCTGCACGCCTTCGATCTGCTGACGTTCGGCATCAATGTCGATTGCCTGCCGGTGCTCGACGTGCCGGTCGAAGGCAGCAGCAACGTCATCGGCAACCGTGCCTATGGCGGCGATCCCCAGACGGTGACCGCGATGGGCCGTGCTGCCAGCGATGGTTTGAAGGCCGGCGGCGTATTGCCGGTGATGAAGCATATGCCGGGCCACGGCCGCGGCTTTGCCGATTCCCATCATGAGCTGCCCGTCGTCACCGTTTCGCGCGAGGAGCTCGAAGCCCACGACTTCCCGCCCTTCATCGCCATGAAGGACGAACTCGCAGCGATGACCTGCCACGTGGTCTTCACCGCGATCGACGACAGCAATCCGGCAACCACCTCCCGCAAGGTGATCGACGGCGTCATCCGCAACCATATCGGCTTCAACGGCCTGTTGCTTTCCGATGATACGTCGATGAACGCGCTGGCCGGCACGATCGGCGAACGCGCGGCGAATATCATTGCGGGCGGATGCGATATCGTGCTGCATTGCAACGGCCACATGGACGAGATGCTTCAGGTGGTCGCCAACGTACCGGTCCTGTCGGACGCTTCGCTGAAGCGCGCCGACGCTGTCCTGGCCGGCATGCCGAAGCCCGACCAATCCGAGGAAGCGGCAATCCGCAGTGAATTCGATGCGATGTTCGCCACCGTCTGAAAACTGGAAGCGAGGCTGAGTTGAACGTAGTCAAGGGTCCCGAGCGGTCGCCGTCGTCAGCAACGCCGATGGATAAGCTATGGCAGGATAACGGGGCCGAACGCGCCACCCACGAGCCGGCGCTGGTGATCGACGTCGCGGGCTTCGAGGGCCCGTTGGACCTGCTGCTTTATCTCGCGCGTAATCAGAAGGTCGATCTGTCGCGGATCTCGGTTCTGGCGCTTGCCGAGCAGTATCTGCTGTTTGTCGACAGCGCCCGCCGCATCCGCATCGAACTGGCCGCCGATTACCTCGTCATGGCGGCCTGGCTTGCCTATCTGAAATCGCGCCTCCTGATTCCGCAGCAGATCAAGGACGACGGCCCGTCGGGCGAGGAGATGGCGGCAACGCTCGCCTTCCGCCTCAAACGCCTGGAAGCGATGCGTGAGGCCGCCAGCGGTCTCGTCAACCGCAACCGTCTCGGCCGCGATATCTTCGCTCGCGGTGCGCCGGAGCATATCCCGGATCGCCACCGGTCCGCCTACGATGCCAGCCTCTACGATCTCCTGACTGCCTATGCGTCGCTGCGACAGCGCCAGGCGGTCACACAGGTCACGATCGCCCGGCGCACTGTCTGGTCGCTGACCGAAGCGCGCGAGCTCTTGACCCGGATGATCGGTGACGTTTCCGACTGGACGGCGCTGGAGCACTATCTGCTGCGCTACATGACCTCGCCGGAAGAACGCGTCACGGCGATCGCCAGCGCCTTTGCGGCGTCGCTGGAGCTGGTGCGCGAGGGCAAGCTCGAAATCCGCCAAGAGGGCGCCTTTGAGCCGCTCTACATGCGCCGCGGACCGAAGCACGCCACATTGCAAGTTATCGAGCAGGAGACGCCGCTGTGATCCATCCTGATGGCGATATCGGCGGAGAGGAAGGCGAGGGCATCGAAAGCCGGGATTTCCAGGCGGAGCTCGAGGCCGAGCGTATAGCCGAGGCGCTGGTCTTCGCTTCGTCGCAGCCCGTTTCCGAAGCCTTCATTGCCGATCGCATTGCCAAGCACTTCAATGTCCGCGCCATCATGCTCCGGCTGAAGGAACAGTATGCGCCGCGCGGGGTCAATCTGGTCCAGGTCGACGACGCCTGGGCCTTCCGCACGGCAGCCGATCTCTCATTTGTGATCCGCCGTGATGAGAACGAGGCGAAGAAGCTTTCGCGGGCCGCGCTCGAGGTCCTGGCGATCATCGCCTATCATCAGCCGGTGACGCGTGCCGAGATCGAGGACATCAGAGGTGTCCAGACGTCGCGCGGCACGCTCGATGTGCTGATGGAGGCCGGATGGGTACGTTTCCGGGGTCGCCGCCGCACCCCCGGCCGTCCCGTCACGCTCGGCACCACGCGGGACTTTCTCGACCATTTCGGCCTCGAGGAGCTGCGCGATCTGCCGGGTATCGAAGAGCTCAAGGGGGCAGGGCTGCTCTCTGGCCGTATCCCGGCGAATTTCAATATTCCGTCGCCGCTGATGAGCGATGAACTGACGGAGGATGAGGACCCGATCACCCAGATGGATCTGGAGGAATTGGGGCTTCTTGCGCCCGGCGGCGCCTCCGAAGATTAGCGGTTGCTGGTCTTTGTTTTGACACCGAGGGCGAAAACAATAGTGATCACCATAATTCGATGGCGCAATGACTTGTCACAATGGCCGAAGCCGTGACATTAAGCGTCAATCCAAGGGGAATTTTGGTGTTGGAAACGATGGCGGAAACTCTTACATCGAAGAGACATCGCAACAGGGAGTATGCGTAATGGGTTCTTTTAGCATGTGGCACTGGTTGATCGTTCTGGTCATCGTGCTGTTGTTGTTCGGTCGCGGCAAGATCCCGGAATTGATGGGCGACGTCGCCAAGGGCATCAAGAGCTTCAAGAAGGGCATGAACGACGAGGACGCGCCGGCTGACGGCAAGACCGTCGATCACAAGGCCGACGAAACGAAGTAACCAGTCCGGAAACGGGTGGCTTGCCCCGCTTCCCATCCAGGAGCCTTGAATGTTCGATATTGGCTGGACCGAGCTGCTCGTCATCGCGGTCGTGTTGATTGTTGTGGTCGGTCCGAAGGACCTGCCGCCGATGCTGCGTGCGTTTGGAAAGATGACCCAGCGCGCCAAGAAGGTTGCCGGTGAATTCCGCGCACAGTTCGACGAGGCGTTGCGTGAGGCAGATCTCGACGAGGTGCGTCAGACACTCGCCGACGCCCAGCGTCTGAACCCGGCCAATACGCTGCGCGAGGCGATGAACCCGCTGCGCCAGATGGGCAACGACATCAAGGCAGACCTGCAGAGCGCCACCAAGGTCGAGAACAAGACCGACGTGCCGCCTGTCAGCGTCCCGGAACCGTCAATGAGCCTGCCGGAAACGCCGCCGATCGTGGCGCCGCTGCCCGAGCCGGCTGTTGCCGTGGCCGTTGAAAAGCCGAAGGCTGTGCGCAAACCGCGTGCCGTGGCTGCTGCAAAGGTTGAGCCCGTGGCTGCCGCTCCCGCGGCCAAGGCAAAGCCTGCACCGGCTGCCAAGACCTCTGCCGCTCCGGCAAAGACTGCGGCCGCCAAGGCCGCCCCGGCAAAGGCGCCTGCCAAGACCGTGGCCGCAAAGGCCACACCAGCACAGAAGACCGCAGCTGCTCCGAAGAAGGCAGCGGCAACGAAAAAGGATGAGGCATGAGCGGCGATATCGAAGACAAGCCGCAGCCCTTGATCGAGCACCTCATGGAGCTGCGTAGGCGGCTGATGTGGTCGATCGGCGCGTTTTTCATCGCCTTCATCGTCTGCTTCTTCTTTGCCAAGCATCTCTTCAACTACCTCGTCTATCCCTACAAGCTCGCGGTCATCTGGGCGGGCATGGATGTCGACAAGGCACAGCTGATCTACACGGCGCCGCAGGAATTCTTCTTCACGCAGGTGAAGGTCGCCATGTTCGGCGGCGTGGTGATCGCATTCCCGATCATTGCCGCGCAGATCTACAAGTTCGTGGCGCCCGGCCTCTACAAGAACGAGCGCGCGGCCTTCCTGCCGTTCCTCATCGCCTCGCCGATCCTGTTCCTGCTCGGCGCCGCACTCGTCTATTTCTTCTTCACGCCGATGGTCATGTGGTTCTTCCTGGCCATGCAGCAGACACCGGGCCATGGCGACGTCGCCATCTCGCTGCTGCCGAAGGTCTCGGAATATCTGAGCCTGATCATGACGCTGGTGCTGTCCTTCGGCCTGGTCTTCCAGCTCCCCGTCATCACCACGCTGCTTGCCCGCGTCGGGCTGCTCACCTCGCAGTGGCTTGCCGAAAAGCGCAAGTTCGCGATCGTCATGGCCTTCATCGTCGCTGCCGTTCTGACGCCGCCCGATCCGATGTCCCAGATCGGTCTTGCACTGCCGACGATCCTTCTCTACGAGATTGCAATCCACGCGGCTCGACTCGTCGAGCGCCAGCGTGCGCGGCAGTCGGTCGAAGAGGCGGAACGATCCGCGGATGTTGCCAACACGGACAGCGTCTGAGCGGCTTCGCAATCTCTTCCCGTACGCTTCCGTATCTTCCGGCCGCAGCCAGGTCAGGCTCCGGCCGGTTCCTGTTTTGTAACGACCCGGAACGACAATGCTCGATATCAAATGGATCCGTGAGAACCCCGAGGCTCTAGACGCCGCGCTTGCAAAGCGTGGTGCGGACGCCTTGGCCCAGTCCCTCGTAGCCCTCGATGAGAAGCGCCGCTCCGCCGTGCAGAAGGCGCAGGACCTGCTGTCACGCCGCAACACCGCCTCGAAGGAGATCGGCGCGGCGATGGCGCAGAAGAACACCGAGCTTGCCGAGAAACTGAAGGCCGAAGTCGCCGACATCAAGGTGACGCTGCCGGCTGCCGAAGACGACGAGCGCCAGTTCACCGCCGAGCTCAACGACGCGCTGTCGCGCATCCCGAATATCCCGTTCGACGACGTCCCCGTCGGCGCCGACGAGAGCGGCAATGTCGTCACCCGCACGGTTGGCGAAAAGCCGCGCTGGAACCATGCGCCCAAGGAGCATTTCGAAATCGGCGAAGCCCTCGGCTACATGGATTTCGACCGTGCCACCAAGCTGTCCGGCTCGCGTTTCACGGTCCTGACCGGTCCGCTGGCGCGCCTCGAACGCGCCCTCGGCCAGTTCATGATCGACCTGCATACCGGCGAGCATGGCTACACCGAAGTCTCGTCGCCGCTGATGGTGCGCGACGAGGCGATGTTCGGCACCGGCCAGCTGCCGAAATTCGCCGACGATCTCTTCAAGACGACGGATGGGCGCTGGCTGATCCCGACCGCCGAGGTGACGCTCACCAACCTCGTCTCGGCCGAAATCCTCGAACAGGAAAAGCTGCCGCTGCGCTTCACGGCGCTGACCCCTTCCTTCCGCTCGGAAGCCGGTTCTGCCGGCCGCGATACCCGCGGCATGCTGCGCCAGCACCAGTTCTGGAAGTGCGAGCTGGTCTCGATCACCGATGCGGAAAGCGCGGTCGCCGAGCACGAGCGAATGACGGCCTGTGCCGAAGAGGTGCTGAAGCGCCTCGGCCTGCATTTCCGCACCATGACGCTCTGCACCGGCGATATGGGTTTCGGCGCCCGCAAGACTTACGATCTGGAAGTCTGGCTGCCGGGACAGAACACCTTCCGCGAAATCTCGTCCTGCTCGGTCTGCGGCGATTTCCAGGGACGGCGTATGGATGCGCGCTACCGCGTCAAGGGCGAGAAGGGCACCAGGTTCGTTCACACGCTGAACGGCTCGGGTACCGCCGTCGGCCGCTGCCTGATCGCCGTTTTGGAAAACTACCTAAACGAAGACGGCTCGGTGACGATCCCCGATGTGCTGCTGCCCTATATGGGCGGCTTGAAGAAGATCGAACGGGCGGCTTGAAGAGATGCGCATTCTGCTCACCAATGACGACGGCATTCATGCTGAAGGCCTCGCAGCCCTTGACCGGATTGCGCGCACTCTCTCCGATGACGTCTGGATCGTCGCGCCCGAGACCGATCAGAGCGGTCTTGCCCATTCGCTGAGCCTGTCGGAGCCGTTGCGCTTGCGCAAGGTTTCCGACAAGCACTTCGCGCTGCGCGGCACGCCGACCGATTGCGTCATCATGGGCGTCAGGCAGGTCATGGACATCAAGCCGGACCTGATATTGTCGGGCGTCAACTCCGGCTCCAACGTTGCTGATGACGTGACCTATTCCGGCACCATCGCCGGCGCCATCGAGGGCACGATGCAGGGCGTACGCTCCTTCGCGCTCAGCCAGGCCTATGTCTATGCGGATGGCGCTCGCGTCGTGCCGTGGGAGGTCTGCGAGGCGCATGCACCGGCTCTGCTGCAGAAGCTGATGAATGTCGATCTGCCCGAGGGCACCTTCCTCAACCTGAACTTCCCGAACTGCCGTCCTGAGGACGTCGATGGGGTCGAGGTTACCGCACAGGGCAAGCTCGCTTTCAATCTGCAGGTCGACGCACGCTCGGATGGCCGGGGCTTTCCCTACTACTGGCTGAAGTTCGGCGAGCGTGCCGGCGCCTTCGCCGAAGGCACCGATATCCACGCTTTGAAGCATAATAAGATTTCGGTAACACCTTTGAAACTGGATCTGACTGATTATTCCGTGAAGGACCGCGTCGAGCGGGCGCTTTCGGTTACGGAGTAAGCAGGCATTGACGTCACAGTTGGTCGAGAAGGAAGGTTTTGCGGCTCTCGTCCTGAGACTGCGGGCCGAAGGTATTTCCGATATCGATCTTCTGACGGCGGTCGAGCAGACGCCGCGCTCGCGTTTCGTCCCGGCGCAGTTTGCCGATGAGGCCTATTCAACACGGACGATCCCGATCGAGTGCGGCTCGTTTCTTGAAGGCGTCGATCTTGCCGTCCGCATTCTCCATCATCTGAAGGTCAAGCCCGGCCAGCGCGTTCTCGAGGTCGGCACCGGCAGCGGCTTCATGGCCGCCGTCATGGGCCGGATTGCCGAACGGGTTCTGACCATCGACCGTTACAAGACGCTGGTGGTCAATGCGCAGAAGCGCATGGATCAGCTCAGCCTGCGCAACATCATCGTCCGCCAGGCCGATGGCAGCAACGGCCTGCAGGGTGAGGGCACCTTCGACCGCATTCTCGTGACCGCCGCGTTCGCCTCGATGCCGCGCGTCTATACCGATCAGCTGGTCTCCGGCGGATCGATGATCGCGCCGCTGATGATATCGGACGACGAATGCCGGATGGTGCGGCTGACGAAAACCGGCAGCCGCTTCGAGCGCGAGGAACTCTTCACCGTTCCCTATCTGCCGATCGTTCCGCGGGTCGCTTCGCAGCTCTGATCTGCGCGCATTTCGTGCCGCTTTCGCGGGGTGCGATTTTTCACCCGCAAGACTATGGTTATCAATTCCTCTAAAAAACTGCTCCAATTCCAGCGCTTTAACCGCGTGGTAATACTAACGCGCTTTAATACTCCCATAAATGGTTGCGTTGTGAGTGGGTCGTATCATGAGTTTTTGTGTATCGCCAAAGTTCGGAAAATCGGCCTTCAATCTTCTGGCCGTCGCCTTGTTGGCGAGTGCGGCGACAGGCTGCAGTTCAGATGTTTCGCGCTTCAGCGGTGGTCTTTTTGGCTCCGGTCAGGATCAGATGGCAACGGGTTCGGTCCCGCGCCGCAGCATGAGCGGACTGCAGGGCGATCCCGTACCGCAGGGCGACATGCAGGGCGGTGGCGCCATGCAGCCGGCCTACGGCAACAACAATCAGTCCTACGGCAATCAGTCGTACAATCAGCCTTACCCGGCTTCCACTGGCGCGATCCGCTCCAATGCCCGCATCGCATCGGCGCCGGTCACGGTTCAGCGTTCCGAGCTCTCGGCACCGGGCGCAGCTGCTCCCGTCGCATCCCGCGAACGCCAGGAAGCACTGGCTCAGCCGTTCCCGGCATCGCAGGCTTCCGCGCCGCGCAAGCTGCAGGCCGCTCCGAAGCTTGCTGCGCCCGACACGCTGACGACGGGTTCGACGCCAAAGGCAACCGGCTGGTCTGCAGCTAACGCTCCGTCCGTCACGGTTCGTCCGGGCGAAAGCCTCGCTGTGCTGGCACGCCGCTACGGTGTTCCTGAAAACGAGATCCTCCGTGCAAACGGCATGAAGTCCGCTTCGGCCGTCAAGCCCGGCCAGTCGATCCTGATCCCGACCTTCAACGGTGGCAGCAATGCAGCCAAGGCCGCCTCGCAGACGGCCGATCTCTCCAAGCCGGGCAAGGCTCCGGAGCCCTACAAAACGCCGGAACAGAACGTCGCCGTTCTGCCGGGCGCCAATACGGCTCGCGACAAGTCGCAGGCAACGGCTGAAGGCGCCATGGGCAAGGTCGCGGCTGCCGGCGGCAAGGCTCCCGGCGGCGCCGGAAGCTATACCGTCAAGCAGGGTGACTCGCTCGCCAAGATCGCCAAGGCCACCGGCGCCAGCGTCGACTCTATCAAGCAGGCCAACAATCTGCAGGCAAGCTCGATCCGCATCGGCCAGACGCTGACCATTCCGGGCGGCTCTGCCGGAACCGACCAGATGAAGACGGCTTCGATCCCGGCCAAGGCCGCAGAGCCGAAGGCTGCTGCGCCAGCCGCAACCGAGACCGCGTCGAACCAGCCTGCCGGCTACAAGGCGCCTGCGGCCACGCAGACCGTCGATGAAGTCGAGAAGAAGTCCGATGTTGCTTCCGCGGCGCCTGAGGCAACCGGCATCGGCAAATATCGCTGGCCGGTTCGCGGTGCGGTCATTGCCGCCTACGGCGCCAACGTCAACGGCAGCCGCAACGACGGTATCGACATCTCGGTTCCGCAGGGCACGCCGATCAAGGCCGCTGAAAACGGCGTCGTCATCTATGCAGGCAACGGCCTGAAGGAACTCGGAAACACCGTTCTCGTCCGCCACGACGACGGCACGGTCACCGTTTACGGCAATGCCGATACGCTGAGCGTCACCCGCGGCCAGAAGATCCAGCGCGGCCAGACCGTCGCTGTCTCCGGCATGAGCGGCAACGTCAAGCAGCCGCAGGTCCACTTCGAAGTCCGCAAGGATGCTTCGCCGGTCAACCCGATCACCTTCCTCGAATAGTTAGCGCGTACGGGGAAATGCGAAAGCCCGGCCTTGCGCCGGGCTTTTTGCGTTTTGGGCGAGGGCCAGCGGCATCAGTCGCGGGAAAGATTGATGCGCATGCGGCCGGCAAGATCCTGGATATACTGCCAGGCGACACGGCCGGAGCGCGCGCCGCGCGTCGTTGCCCATTCCAGGGCCTCGGCCCGCATCTTGTCACGATCGAGCGTCAGCTTGAAATGATCGGCATAGCCGTCGATCATCGTCAGATAGTCTTCCTGGCTGCACTTGTGGAAGCCGAGCCACAAGCCGAAGCGATCCGACAGCGATACCTTCTCTTCCACCGCTTCCGACGGATTGATCGCCGTCGACTGCTCGTTTTCCATCATGTGGCGCGGCAGCAGGTGGCGGCGGTTGGACGTGGCATAGAACAGCACATTGTCAGGCCGCCCTTCGACGCCGCCATCCAATGCCGCCTTCAGCGACTTGTAGGCCGTGTCGTCATGATCGAAGGAGAGGTCGTCGCAGAAAACGATGATCCGGTGCGGCACATCCTTCATCAGGTCGAGAAGGGCAGGCAGGCTGGCGATGTCTTCGCGATGAACCTCGACCAGCTTCAGCGAAACGCCGCTTTCGCGCCTGACATCCTCATGCACCGCTTTGACCAGCGACGACTTGCCCATGCCGCGTGCGCCCCAGAGGAGCACGTTGTTGGCCGGAAAGCCGTCGGCGAAACGCACGGTGTTTTCATGCAGGATATCGCGCACGTGATCGACGCCGCGGATGAGCGTCAGCGCCACGCGGTTTGGCCGCGCGACGGGTTGCAGATGCTGCCGTGCGGGCGACCAGACGAAACAGTCCGCGGCATTCCAGTCGTTCACGGCAGGGGCGGGCCCGGCAAGCCGCTCGACGGCTGCCGTCAGCCGCTTCAGTTCCTGCAGGATGACGCTGTTGATCTCTTCAGCCATGCTATGTCCTCCTGAAAATAGACTGCGGCGAACCGCCTCTTGTCTTTCATGGCGGCGTAACATGGCCTTTCCACAGCCGAAAGGTTATCAGGCGGCGGATTCGGTACGCCTCACGGCTGTTTTTGTTGCATTCGTTCTTACCGCAACTATAGTCCGGCCACTGAAAAGAGAGGCGGAATTTCGCCGCCCGCAGCTGAGGAGTTTATCAATGTTCATCACCCCGGCATTTGCCCAGGCCGCAACGGATACTGCCGCGTCGCCATTCGGCTCCGGCTTCGAAATGATCATCCTGTTCGTGCCGCTGATGGTCGTCTGGTATTTCCTGCTGATCCGTCCGCAGCGCGCCCAGGCCAAGAAGCGCGCTGAGACGCTTTCCGCCATTCGCCGCGGCGACCAGGTCGTTACTGCCGGCGGTCTCGTCGGCAAGGTCACGAAGGTCGTTGACGACAAGGAAGTGGAAGTGGAAATTGCTGATGGCGTTCGCGTTCGCGTCGTCCGCAGCGGCATTGCAGACGTCCGCGTCAAGGGCGAGCCCGTCAAGGCAGACGCCGCATAAAGACCGGCTTCAGACGAGCCGGATCGGAAAGGCAGCATGCACCACTTTTCCCGTTGGAAAACATTTCTGATCTGGCTTGTCGTCGCCGCGGCGGCATTGGCCGCCGCGCCAAATCTCTTCTCCGCCAATACGCTTTCTTCTCTGCCGCAATGGCTGCCGCATAAGGCGCTGACGCCGGGCCTCGATATCGAGGGCGGCGCGCATCTGGTGGTGAAGGTTGAGCGGGCCGATATCGTCAAGAACCGGCTCGAAAACACCGTCGCCAGTGTCCGTTCGCGGCTTCGCGACGCGAATATCCGCTATACCGGTCTGGCAGGCAACGATCAGACCATCCAGGTCCGCATCACCGATCCCGCGCAGACCGACCAGGCCGCATCATTGCTTTCGCCGCTGGCAGTCGCCTCGGGCGGATCGGCAGATGCCGATTTCACGATCACGAAGAGCGCCGACGGGCAGCTGAACCTTGCAATCTCTGGCAAGTCGATCGATCGCGACCTGGCATCGGCTCTGCAACGCTCGATCGCCATCGTCGCGCATCGCGCCGTCGAAGCCGGTGGAGCCGATCCTGTGATCACCACCGAGGGCCGCGACCGGCTGACGGTGCAGATCCCCGGTCTCGGCGATCCGCAGCGCTTCAAGGATCTGCTCAGCCAGCCGGGCAAGATCACCTTCCGTCTGGTCGATGCGAGCGTGACGCCGCAGGATGCCATGGCAGGCACTGTTCCCGCCGGTTCCGAGATCGTCTACTCGCAGGACGATCCGCCGATCGCCTATCTCGTCGAACGCGCCGAGGTCATGCACCAGTCGGATCTCGGCGACTTTGCCGTCGAGCCGGGCAATTCGCCCGACGACTCGTTCCTGAGTTTCAACTTCAATCTCGACGGGTCCAGGCGCTTTGCCGATCTCGTCCAGAAGAATGCCGGACGCACGCTTGCCGTCCTTCTCGACGACCAGGTGTTGACGGCGCCCGAAATCAGCAAGCTGCAGGTGGGCGACAGCAGCCGCATTCCGCTGGCTTACGCACCCGATGAGACCGAGGATCTGGCCGCAATGCTACGCTCCGGTCCTCTTCCGGCTGGCCTGACCATCGTCGAGGAACGGACGATCGATCCGGGGCTCAGCGGCGGCGCGATCCGCGCCGGTCTGCTGGCCGGCATTATCGGCGCCGTCCTCGTTGCTGGGCTGATGATCGGCCTCTACGGCATGCTCGGTGTCATCGCCAGCCTTGCGCTGCTCGTCAACGTCCTGATGATCATCGCCGTTCTCAGCGTACTCGGCGCACCGCTGACGCTGCCGGGCGTTGCAGGCATCGTGCTGATGATCGGCATTGCCGTCGATGCCAGCGTGCTGATCTACGAGCGCATCCGCGAAGAGTTGAAAGCCGGACTGCATCTCGATCAGGCGATCTCGGCGGGGTATTCGCGCGCCTTCATGACCGTCGTAGATGCCAATATCACGACGCTGATCGCGTCGGCGATCCTCTTCTATCTCGGCAGCGATGCGATCCGCGGCTTTGCCGTAACGCTGGCGGCCGGCATCGTCACGACGGCATTCACCGCATTCCTGTTCACTCGTCCGCTGGTCGAGGCCTGGGTGCGCCGCCGCCGCTTGAAGCATCTGCCGAAAAGCGTGCACACCGACGTGTTCGACGGCACCTCTATCCGCTTCATGGGCATCCGCCGCTACAGCTTCACGGCGCTTGCCGCGCTGTCGCTGGTCTGCATGCTGGGCGTCGCCGCATCCGGCTTGCATCTCGGTGTCGATTTCACCGGTGGCTCGCTGATCGAGGCACGCTCGAAACAGGGACCTGCCGATCTCGAAGATATCCGCTCGCGGCTCAGTGAGCTCAATCTCGGCGACGTCGAGGTCAAGCGCCTGCGTGATCCGAACAGTGCTGCGATCCGCCTCCAGTCCCAGGGCGGCGGTGACAACGCCGAGCAATCGGCGATCTCGCTGGTTCGCAGCGAATTGCAGGACGAATATGATTTCCGCCGCGTCGATGTCGTCGGCCCGGCCGTCTCCGGAGAACTGGCGCGAACGGCAACGCTCGGCGTTCTGGCATCGCTGGCAGCGATCCTGATCTATATTTGGATCCGCTTCGAGTGGCAGTTTGCGATCGGCGCCATCATCGCCACGCTGCACGACGTCATCCTGACGCTCGGCTTCTTCGTCGTCACGGGCATCGAGTTCAATCTGACGAGCATTGCCGCGCTGCTTGTCATCGTCGGCTACTCGCTGAACGATACCGTGGTGGTCTACGACCGCATGCGCGAGAACCTGAAGCGCTACACGCGCATGCCGCTGCCGATCCTCATCGATGCATCGATCAACCAGACGCTGTCGCGCACCATCCTGACGGCGGCCACGACGCTGCTAGCGCTTCTGGCGCTGACATTGTTCGGCGGCGAAGTGATCCGTCCCTTCGCGCTGATCATGCTCTTCGGTGTTGCCGTTGGCACGTTTTCCTCCATCTATATTGCTGCGCCGGTCCTGATCCTTTTCAGGCTTCGCCCGAAATCCTATGACGACGAGGACGAAAACGAGACCGCGGGCGGCGCACCCGGAAAGGCTACAGTCTAAGTCATGGCAAGAGGCATCGAAATCCGCGCGGCACATTTTCCCGGCCGGGCGCCCATCGACAGCTATGGAAACGGCGGCTTCCGCTTCGCCGACATGTCGCATCGCGGCTCTATCCTCTGCCTGCCTTCGGGCATCTATGGATGGGAGATGGACGTGACGAAGCCGCTCTCGCCCGAAAATTTCATCCGCGTGCTCGAAGAGGCCGGCGATATCGAAGTGCTGCTGGTCGGCACCGGCCCGGAACTGAAACGCCTGCCGCCCGAGCTGAAGCAGGCGCTGAAGGCCCGCGGCATCTCGTCCGATCCGATGAGCACCGGCGCTGCCGTGCGCACCTACAATATCATGCTGGCCGAATCGCGGGCCGTCGCCGCAGCGTTGATCGCGGTCTGACCATGGCCGAGCAGACAATGACCAACCAGGAGATCTGCCTGGCGATGCTGCGCGACAGCGACCGGGACCGTTATCTCGCAAGCCTGCTGTCGCCGACGGACAAGCGTGCCGCACTTGTCGCTCTCTATGCCTTCAATGCCGAGCTCGCCAAGATCCGCGATCTCGTGCATGAGCCCCTGCCGGGGGAAGTGCGCATGCAATATTGGCGCGATCTGCTTGAGGGCAGCGCCCATGGCTCGACGGAAGCAAATCCCGCCGCCGCCGAGCTTCTGAGCGCGATCGAAACCCACCGCCTACCGCGGCAGACGCTGGTCGACATGATCGAAGCCCGCATCTTCGATCTCTATGACGATCCGATGGAGAGCCGCTCTTCGCTGGAAGGCTATGCGGGCGAAACCGCCTCGGCGCTGATCCAGCTGGCAAGCCTGGTATTGTCGCCGGAGGACGCGACGAAATCCGCCGATGCCGCCGGACATGCGGGCGTTGCGCAGGCGATTTCCGGTATGTTGCTGTTGATGCCGCTGCACCGCCACCGCGGCCAGGTCTATATTCCGCTGGAGATCCTGAGCGCGACCGGCCTCGACCGCGACAGTTTCATCGCAGGCACCGATAAGCCACGAATTTCCGCAGCGATCGAAGCCTTTGCCGGGCTCGGCCGCGATCATCTCGCCAAGGCACAAAAGGCGGCAATCCCGCCCTCCGTCTTTCCGGCTTTCCTGCCGGCAACGCTTGCCGGGCCGGTGCTGGCAAGGGCGCAACGGGCAGGGGCGGCGTTGTTCGACAGGCCGTTGCAGCAGCCGCAATGGCGCCGTCAGCTGCGAATGACCTTTGCCTTGATGCGCAAGAAAATCTGAGGCGAGTTCAAACTCGCGCAAGCCTCGGGCATTATAAGGCGGCAACCGCAATTCCGGATTGGAGACCGCGTTGAGCATTATCATCTGGTCGATCATTTTCGCTGGCCTGTTTCTCCTGGCTTTCGTCGCGACACGCATGGCGTCGCAGAACAAGGAAGAAGAGGGGCTGCGCGACATGGGGCTCGCGATCCTCGAGTTCAACCGCGCCTTTCCGCACGAGGCGATCCGCCAGCTTCAGGCGACGGCCGATGGCCAGGTGGTGTTCGTCAGATTGCACGACAACAAGGCCGGCTTCATGCGCAGCATGCACCGGCACTTCTCCTGCCATGTGCTGCAGCCGGGCAGGGTGCGGGTTGCAAGCTCGGAGACAGGCAAAGGATTGGTGATCGAGTTCCTCGATCACCCGCATCAGAACAGCACCTTCGAATTCGTTTCCGCCAAGGAGGCGTCCGAGGTCTCGCTGTGGCTGCTCGGCAATTATGTCGCCGATGCCGATCTGGTGCTGCCGCCGGCAGATGCGCCGGCAGCCAGCAATCAGTAAGCCGTCAGGCGCTTTCGGCCAGCGGCACGCTCTGGCCGAGCCATTCTGCGCAATCCGCAAGCGCCCGCTTGGCGATCAGCTGCCGCTTCATGATCGTCTTGTCCTTGCCGCGGAAGCGCTTGACGCCCTCAGGCTTGACGATCGAGCCCGGCTGCAATTCGGGAAACAGCCCGAAATTGATGTTCATCGGCTGGAACGACCGCTTGCCGGGCTCTTCGTCGGTGACGAGATGGCCGCCGGTAATGTGGCCGAGCAGCGAGCCAAGGGCCGTCGTGGACGGCGGCAGCGAGACCTCTTCGCCCTTCCGCTCGGAAGCGGCGAAACGTCCGGCCAGAAGACCGACGCTGGCGCTTTCGACATAGCCTTCGCAGCCGGTGATTTGCCCGGCGAAGCGCAGGCCCGGCCGCGACTTCAGCGTCAGGGAGCTGTCCAGAAGCGTCGGTGAATTGATATAGGTGTTGCGGTGCAAGCCGCCGAGGCGGGCAAATTCGGCATTTTCCAAGCCCGGGATCATTCGGAAGATATCCGCCTGGGCGCCGTATTTCAGCTTCGTCTGAAAACCGACCATATTGTAGAGCGTGCCGAGCGCATTGTCCTGGCGCAGCTGAACCACGGCATAAGCCTTGACCGTCGGATTGTGGGCGTTGGTGAGCCCCATCGGCTTCATCGGCCCGTGGCGCAGCGTTTCGCGGCCACGCTCGGCCATCACCTCGATCGGCAGGCAGCCATCGAAATAGGGCGTGCCTTCCCATTCCTTGAAGCCGACAGTGTCGCCCGCGATCAGCGCGTCGATGAAGGCGTTGTACTGCGCCTCGTCCATCGGGCAGTTGATATAGTCCTTGCCGGTGCCGCCGGGGCCAACCTTGTCGTAGCGCGACTGATACCAGCAGATATCCATGTCGATGCTTTCGCGGTAGACGATCGGCGCGATGGCATCGAAGAAGGCCAATGCATCGGCACCGGTTTCAGCCTGGATGGCCTCGGCAAGCGATGGCGCCGTCAGCGGGCCGGTGGCGACGATCGCCAGATCCCATTCCTTCGGCGGCAGGCCGGTGACTTCCTCGCGCACCACGGTGACAAGCGGATGCTCGTGGATCGCCTTGGTCACAGCATCCGAAAAGCCGTCGCGGTCGACGGCCAGCGCGCCGCCTGCCGGTACCTGATGCTTGTCGGCGCAGGCCATGATCAGCGAACCGGCCAGGCGCATTTCCGCATGGATGACGCCGACGGCATTGCTGGTGGCATCGTCGGAGCGGAAGGAATTGGAACAGACGAGCTCGGCAAGGCCGTCCGTCTTGTGTGCGTCGGTGCCGCGGACGCCGCGCATCTCGTGGAGGATGACGGGTACGCCAGCCTGGGCGATCTGCCAGGCTGCTTCGGAGCCTGCAAGGCCGCCGCCGACGACGTGGATGGGGGAATGGGAAGAGGTCTTGTTCATGCGCGGCTGATTATCACGGCTTGCCGACGCAGGAAACTCCCGCGTTCAAAAAGCGATCGCTTGCGGGAAGTCAGCTGAAGGCCGGTTCCCTTTCCAACTGGAGATGGACGGGACGCTGCATCGGCCGCTTCGCGACTTTCTTCGGCTTGGCTGCCCTGACCTTCTGAGCGGGCCTCTGTTCGCTGACGATGCGCCGAAGGGCATCGCGTGACTTTTCGACATAGGTCTGTTGCATCGCGTCCTCGAAATCGTAACGCTCGATCATCGAGAACACGCGCGCCGCTTCCTCCTTGCGTCCGGCGCCGGCGAGTGCCACACCCTGCTTGTAATGCGCCTGCGCGTCGAAGGGTGCGTTCTGGATGATCTTGCCGAAGGTGAGCGCCGCCGCGTCATAGCTGCCGAGCGCCAGTTGTGTTTCTCCGAGCTTCAGATAGACGGGCGCCACGTCCTTGACCCGTCCGATAAGCGCCGTGAAACCTGCCTCGGCCCCGTGCAGCTCACCCTTGTCGAACGCCAGGCTGGCGAGACCGAATTCGGCGCCGATATGGCCGGGGACCGTAAACGCAAGCTGCTTGAATGCCACTTCGGCATAGGCCTTCTCGCCGCGCCGGTACATTTCCAGCGCCCGCTCATAGACGAAGTCGATGCTCCGCCGGTTGATGATACCACCGAGATTCTGGCCAGTTCGCGTGCGGAAGACGGTGCAGGAAAGCTGCCGCTCCTCTGGACCGAACATGTATTTGTATGGCTCTGTGCCACGCAGGAAATCGTAGGTCGCAAAACCGTCGGCGATGGCGCGGCGAATGCAGTAGCCGTGCAGTATGAGACCGGGCGAGGGCGTCTTCCATTCCTCGTCGCGGCCGGTGATGTAGAACAGGATGGCTTTCTTCTGCCGATCGACGATATTGGCAAGCACGCCGAGTGGCCGGTCGCCATGCCAGAGAACGGGCACGTCGAGATTGCCGGTCGCAAAGCTGTCCATCAGCAGCGTGCGTGTCGCGCTGATCAGCTTGTCGATCCGTTCCACTCCCTTCTTCGCCAGCCATTTCGTCCGCCAGAACTGGAAGAGGATGTCGAGATCGCGATCGATCGTCTCCGGGGTCGCCATGGTGATGCGGAACTCTTCGCCACCATCCAGTTTGCGTAGGAAGCGCCGCAGCTTCTGCCGCGACTGGCTGCTCATGCTGCTGTCGAGATAGCCATCGAAGCTGTCGGGCAACAGGACGACGGGGCAGACGCAGTTGTCGATATTGTCGGCGTTGCGGATCGCGCTGTCGCGAAACATCACGTCCGGACCTTCGAGTTCGCGCAGGAAGGCTTTGCGCCGCTCCGGCGATCCATAGAAATACTCGACCTTCAGATGCGTCCAATTCTGCTGCTTGAGATAACGCGCGAAGCCTTCGATGGCGAACCGCTCATAGGCGGGATCAGCGAGAAACCCGGCATAATCAGCCGAATAATTGCCCGCCATTACGATCTCGTCGAAGAACAGGCCGGTCTTTTCGTCATGCTGGGTAAGAACCCGTAACGGAAAGAAGGCGACGTAAGGTGAACCTTCCGGCTTTTCCCGCAAGGCCAGAACAAACCAGCGGTTCCGCCGTGCAAGATAGGATCTGAGCCAGATCCAGGAGAGAAAATGCTGTGCGTGGGGGTCCTGCAGATAGACCCGGTCCCACTGCTCGCGGAGCTGGTCGAATCCAGCGTCCGTGTCGATCACGTCAATGCGCATTGCCCCCTCCCAACACCCCTTACACAGTTCGGGAGCCTGCATTCTATGGGGAAACGGCGGCCATCAAATATGCCGTTCGGATAAAACACCGGCATCAAATCGGGCTAGCATTTGCGGGTTATGGGGCCCTGAGCGGGTAATCCCGGCGCTTGCCGATGTGTTTGGCAAGCCTGCTGTTTTATAGGATCAGATGTTGGCCGACGCATGCTCGCTGGCGTGGATGAATTCCCAGAGCGATTTGCTGATAGCGACGATCTCGGCGATCGAGTGTTCCAGCGCCTGGATCTCTTTCTCATCGAGCTGCTCGACCTTGCCGTAGCGGATTTCCTTGTCGTCCTCGACAAGGCGCATCAGCTGCGTGGACGAGATCTGGCCGTTGTCGTCGAACGAATAGATGCAGTGATTGTATTTGTTGCGCATCCGCGATTCCCGCTTCAGCCGGCCCATCGTCTGAAGCACCGCCTTGCGGTCCGCCGGCGGCGTTGAGGGAAGTTTGGCGAGGCGCTCGACAAGGTCGATCCGGGCGCGGGTGGTATTCAGCGTCAGGAACACCACGATCGCCGCATCCTTCTCCACTTTCAGAAGGTGGGCGATGACATAGATCAGCAGGCTTTCGGTATTGGTCCAGACATAGTTCAGGCGCCCAACCCGCAACAGCACGTCAGACATGGCCGCCATAGAAGCCTCCAACAACCGATCCCGTGAAGGACAATACTGCAGATCGGAACGGGAGGCTTCTAATCTCTTCGTATTAGGGCGGTCAGCGCTCCTTGAAGGCCCGCGACATACTGTCGGTGATCGGCTTGGTGATGTATTCGAAGAATGTCCGCTCCGATGTCTGTATCAGCACATCGGCCGGCATCCCGGGTACCGGATGGAACCCATGCACCTTGGCAATCTCCGAATCCGGTATTTCGACGCGGACGATATAGACATCCTTGGTCTGCAGACCGGCATTCTCCTCGATCGAGTCCGCCGAGACGTAGAACACCTTGCCGTTGAGAACAGGCGTCGTGCGCCGGTTCAGCGCTGAAAGGCGGATCGCGGCCGTCTGGCCTTCATGCAGCTGGTCGATCGACGTGCGCAGAACCTGCGCCTCGATGATCAGCGGCACATGCGCCGGCAGGATTTCCATGATCGGCTTACCTGTGGTGATGACACCGCCCGCCGTATGGTAATAGGCGCGGATGACGGTACCGTTCACGGGCGAACGGATCACTGTCCGCTCGAGCACGCCCTGTGCCTCGCGGGCCTGTTCGCGCACGCTGTCGAGATCGGAATCAGCGCTTTCAAGCGCATCGAGCGCGGCCTGCTTGTTGGAGTTGACGGCGATAACGGCTTCCTGGCGGAACTTGGCGATTTCGGCTTCGCTCTCGTTTAGCTCGCCTTGCAGGCGCGAGATATCGCCCATGGCATCGGCCATGGCGCGCTCGATCGCCAGAAGGTCCGTCTTGCGCATGTACCCGACCTTGACGAGGCGAGCCTTGGAATCGCGCTCTTCGGTAAGCAGTGAAAGCTGCCGTTCGAAAGAATCCTTCTGGCCGCTATAACCCTTGAAGCGAAAGTCGAGCGAGGCGATGTTCTTGTCGATCAGGTTCAGCTGTTCTTCAAGTTTGACCTGCTTGCTGCGGAACACGATATTCTGGCTCTGGATGATCGAACCGACATCCGGATCGCTGGCCTCGGCCATGACGACCGCGGGGATCTTCAGATCCTTGTCGCCGGCAGCTTCGGCCCGCAACCGGGCGACTACCGCCTCCAGACGCAGCCGCCGGAGCTTGAGCATGCGGTCATTCGACAGCGCCGCTGTCGGGTCGAGGGTCAGGAGGACGTCACCTTCCTTGACGACGTCGCCTTCACTCACCCGCATGTCCTTGATGATGCCGCCCTCGAGATGCTGGACGACCTTGTTGTTGCCCGTGGCAACGAAGCTGCCCTGCGCGATGATCGCCGAGGCCAGCGGCGCCGTGCCGGCCCAGACGCCGAAACTGCCGAAGGAAGCAGCAAGGACGCTGAGGCCGATGATGCTGTGATAGCGGATCGAGCGCGGAACCTCGCTATACCATTCGACGGGATTGTTGCTCGTCTGCAGAGTGGTACTCGCCATTTCGATTTAACCTTCGATACGCGGCTGGGGACGATTGTTATTGTTGTTGCCCTGGATGGCTTGCAGCACTTCCATACGCTCGCCGAACATCCCGACCGAGCCATCCTTGAGCAGAAGGATCTTGTCTACGCACTGCAGCAGGGCAGGGCGTTGCGTGATGGTGACGGTGGTAATGCCCTGCTTCTTGGCATGGATCAGCGCGCGGGCAAGAGCTGCCTCACCCTGAGTGTCGAGGTTCGAGTTGGGCTCGTCGAGCACCACGAATTTCGGGCTGCCGAAGAAGGCGCGGGCCAGTGCGATACGCTGCTTCTGGCCGCCGGAGAGCGGCGCACCGTCGGCGGCAACGACCGTTTCATAGCCCTGCGGGAAGCTGGCGATCAGCTCATGGACGTCGGCAAGCACGGCCGCTTCGTAGATCTGGTGATCTTCGACATCGTCGCGCATGCGGCAGATGTTGGCCTTGATCGTTCCCGGGAACAGCTGCACGTCCTGCGGCAGATAGCCGATGCTTTCGCCGAACTGCCGCTGATCCCAGTTGCGCAGGTCCATGAGGTCGAGGCGCACGTTGCCGGAGGTCGGCAGGATCGAACCAACCAGCATCTTGCCGAGCGTCGTCTTGCCGGAACCCGAATTGCCGATGACCGCAAGGGATTCGCCCTTCTTCAGCGAGAAGGAGATGCCGTTGAGGATGACCTTCTTCTGTGGTGGCGGAACGAAGAGGATGCGCTCGACGTCGAGGCGTCCTTCCGGATTGGGCAGACGCAGGCGCGGGAAGTTCAGCGGCGAATTGATCAGCAGCTGTTTGATGCGGCCATAGGCGGCGGCAGAGCGGTTGAACTGATGCCAGCCTTCGATCGCGCCTTCGATCGGCGCCAGCGCGCGTCCGGAGACGATCGAAGCGGCGATGACCATGCCGCCCGTCAGCTCGCCTGACAGCGACAGATGCGCGCCCCAGCCAAGCAGTGCCACCTGCGTGATCATCCGGCAGGCCTTGGAGATGCCCGAGAAGATGATGTTGCGGTCTTGGGCGGCGACATGGCTTTTCAGCGATCCCGCCGTTTCCCGGCCCCACATCTTCACGGCTTCCGGGATCATCGCCAGTGCGTTGATGATCTGCGAATTGCGGGCCATCGAATCGAGATGGAAATTCGCGCGGCTGAGATAACCGTTGGCTTCGGCGAACGGGCGGGCCGTGAAGCGCTGGTTCAGATAGGCGATGAAGAAGAGCACCGCGCAGCAGACCATGATGATAATGCCGAGATGCGGGTGGACGAGATAGACCACGACGATGAACAGCGGCATCAGCGGTGCATCGAGGAAGGCGATCAGCGTGCCCGACGTGATGAAGCCGCGCAGCTGCTGCAGATCCTGCAGGATCTGATAGTCCTTGCCGGTTCCGTGCAGTGAGGCGCGGGCCGCGGCGCTGAGGATCGGCGCGCCGAGCTGCACTTCGAGCTCGACGGCCGTGCGCATCAGGATGAAGCGGCGGATGGAATCGAGAAATGCCTGGATCAGCACGGCGCCGAGCACGGCGATCGTCAGCATGACGAGCGTGTCGATCGACCGGCTGGTCAGCACGCGGTCGGAGATCTGGAAGAGATAGAGCGGGATCGCCAGCAGCAGCACGTTGATCGCAATGGTGAAGGCCATGACGATCACCATGTTGCGCCGGATCGCGGCAATGCCCTTGGCGAGGCTGGCTGCGAAATTCACCGGTTCGCTGCGCTTGTGGAAGTTGGCGCCGTTTCCGCCGCCTCCACCGCCGCCGCCACCTGAATCGGTATCCTTGCCGTTTCCGCCGCCACCGGTCTTCAGCCGGCGTTCGTTGTCCTGCAGCGGACCGGTATTGCCTTCGATGGTTTTGCCGAAGGGAATGGCGGCAGGGCTCTGTTTCAGTTCCGGCGCGGCCTCGGGTATGGCAATGGGAATTTCCGGGCTTTCAGGCGTCCGGCGCGCGACAGTCTCTTCCTCAACCGGTGCCACTTTCTCCATCACGGGCGCAACGGGTTCTTCAGCAGCGGCGATCGGTTCTGCGGGCGCGATGATTTCAGGCTCCGGAGCGAGCTCTTCGGCGACAAGCTCGATCGCAGGCTCTGCGGTCTTGGTCTCAACCTCGGCCGTTGCTTCGACGACGGTGTCCGCTTCTGCATCGATGACCACGGAGGGTTCGGCCTCAGCGGCCACTGCCGGAACTTCGGCGATATCTTCAACCGCAGCGGCACGGAACGCCGCATCGGCGCGCGCGGCGGATTCTGCCTGTGCCGCAGCCCTTGCGGCAGCACGCTTTGCCGTTAGCTGGCGAAGGTTCGCCACCGCATCGTCGATCGCCGACATGCACTCGTCGGTCATGTCCTCGTCGAAGGCACTGCCGCGGCGGCCAAGTCCCAAAGTCCGGCTTCCGGTGAAGGTGTTCTTTGGAATGTGATTCATGGGAGCGTTTCCCTCTACTCAAAACTATGCAGTGACGCCTTGCATCACGTCCGGGTGGGTCAGCGTCCATGAAAGATCGTGGCCGCCGTTGATTGTGGCGTCCTCGGAGCCTGCGTGATGCGTTGCGTCATCGCCGAGAAATGCGATGACCTCATTTGCAAGTGGCGCGGATTGCGGCTGGGAGGTGTCGTGTTCGACGAGGCCGCTCTGGATCAGGATGGCATCCGAATAGAGCTGTCCGCCGAGATAGGTCGTATGGCCGAACGTGTCGTAATCCAGGATCTGCGCGATATTGACGACAGCGTTGCTGCCGGTATCGACATGGATCGTGGCATTCTGGTTGTTCTGGGCGATCGCCGAGATCGCGTGGGTCACGTCGTCGGAATCGCCGAGCAGGCTGACCTGCTTGATGACGTTGACGTCGTAGAGATTGCCGGTGATGTAGAGGACGTTGAGCCCGGCCTGGCCTGCGAAATTGGCGTCATGCGCCAGCCCCGACGGCATCGATGCGTCACGCTCTTCGATCGCTTTCTGCGTCTGCACCATATAGTCTGGCATCGCCTGGAAACGGTCGTTGGCGCCGACATTGTGGATTTCGGCCAGGTTCCAGATCAGGTTGTTGCCTGACTGGATGGTCGCACCCGGAGCGCCGGGTTCGCCGCGTGCCCAATCGTTGTCATAGAGGACGGCGATCTGCGAAATGACATTCATGTCGAGGACGTTGCCGCCAACGATCACCAGATCATATTGCATGCCGATGCCGAACATCGACGCGAAATTCACGGATGCGTTGCCGCCCGTCAGCACGGTTGTTTCCGTGCCGGTGGCGGTAATCGTCATCGTGTCGTTGTCGTTGATGAAGTGATACTGCTCGATCCAGTTGACGAAGGACACGTCGCCATCGACGACGCTGACGCGCCAGGCGGTCGGGAAAATCGGGTCGTGACCTGTATCGGCTGAAGTCGCGTGTTGAGAGCCGCCATCGTCATAGACGCTGCGCTGGAAGCTCGCGATGTTCTTGGCGACAGTCGCGGCGCTTCCCGAGGTGTCGAACATGCTGTCGATATGGTCATGGTCGCTGTAGACGTAACTCTGCGAGATCGCGTCGATCTGATGGTAGTTGCCCATCACTGCGGTCACCGAGGATATGACGGCGGTATCGGTGATGGCGACGATATTGGCGAGCACATTGGCGCCGGCGGCCACGTCGAGGCTGTTGAGCGGTCCGCTATGCTGCTCGATCGGCAGGTCGGTCTTGCCGGTCTCGGGATCTTCCGGCGGCTTCGCGATGCCTCTGTCAGGCATGTAGTCGTCGAGAACGGGCGCTGCATCGGCGAGCTTGCCGTTGATGTAGATTTCACCTGTCAGCTCGGTGCCGCCGATGTCGCGGCCTGCATCGACATAGCTATAGGTCTGCCCGCTCGTATCGGTGTCGTCGCTGCCATAAGTCTGCAGCTCGCCGTCAGGGCCGGGTGTTCCCGACTCGAGGACCGAGTTGACATAGGTATGAATGTTGTCGGCAATCGTCTTCAGCGCATCGGCGCTGTCAGTGCGGTCGAGACTGATGAACGGTGACGCAGCTTCGGCCTTTTCCTGGAGATAGAGCAGTTGCGCAGTGACGAAGCTCGTATCCCGGAATTCGGCATCGCGGTCCGTCATGTTCAGATAGTCGTCGTCGTAGAGGATGTTCACCTGCGCGACATGCGCGACCATCGAGCCCGGTCCTTGAAAGACCTGCAGCTCCGGATCTTCACCGGGCATGCTGAAGCTCGGGATATAATGGAGGCCGCTGAAGTCGCGATGCGCGAGATCGGAAAGCTTCGCCAGGCTCTCTTCGAAGGCGTGCCCATAAAAGCGCGGGTGGGCGAAATTGATGTCGTAGGCCAACGAGCGGTACGGCGCGCTCGGGTCGAAGTCCTTGAGTTGCAGATCCGATGAAAACGCCGCCGCCCGGATTTCGTCCTCGGGCTGGATGGCGACGTCCTCATTCGGGCGTGCCCCTTCCGCATATGCATTGCGTGCTCTCGCCTCTTCGACCGCCGTATCGAATAGACCGATGAAGTGCGCAATGATTTCGGAAATCTTCTCGCTATGCATGATGGCCCCTCCCGTTTGACACGGTGTCCGGCCTGATCTGCAGCATATCCGCCCATGGATACTCTCGTGTGCTGCGTTTCAAGCCGCCAAACTGCACCGGCGCGAACGCCGGTGCAGCAGGTCTTGGACGTTGCTTGAGGTTACGCGGCACCGCCGTCGTGCGAGTCCTGGCCCGTGGTATGCGAGTCATGTCCGATCGCATCGAACGTGTTGCTGAGCATGTTCGCGCCCTGCACGAGTTCCATGTGGATACCCGAATTCGCAAGGATCGCAGATGCGTCCGCAACGCTCGAACCGTTGACGTCGTCGCCTGCGCCGCCGGTCCAGCCGCCATGATGGCTGAGGTCCATACCGTCAGCACCATGTGCGTTACCGCCATCCACCGACAGTTTGTTGTCGGCGTTGGAAGCATCCATCTTCATGCCCCAGGACGTGTCCTGGTCCGCCAGGTGGTTTGCCTGGATCGCACTGAAGGCGTTGCCGTTGTTGAAGGCACCGTTCAGGATGTTGTCGATGTCAAGCGTGAAGGAGAAGTTGTCGCCGAGGTTGAAGTTGACGTCGTTGCCGGCCACCCCAAGATTGTCGAAGTCCTTGACGTCGTGAATGGTCGCGAAGTCGGTATCGGTCTTGTTGAAGCTGTCGGCAGTGTTCGTCGTGTCGTTGTCGGTCTTGTTGAAGCTGTCAGCCGTATTGAAGCTGTCCGATGTCGTGGTCGTCTTGACGTCGGTATCGGTGACCGTCTTGATGTCGGTGTCGGTCTTCGTGTTGATATCGTTGTCGCTGTACGACTTGCTGTCGTAGCTCCAGTCATAGTCCGACTTCACATTGGTATCAGCGTCGTTGATGTTGGTGTTGGTCGTCGTATTCGTGGTCTTGCTGTCGTAATCCCAATCGTAGCTGTTGTCGCGATTGTTGCCGTTCAGCAGGTCGAGCGTCGCATCGACGGTGATATCCGAGCTGTTGTCGCTATGATCACTGTTGTCGCTGTTGTCGCTATTATCGCTGTTGTCGGTATTGGTCGTGTTGTCACGATTGTCGCCATTGGCGAGGCCGCCAATATAAGCGGTGGAATTATCCGAAGTGTCCGGATCATTGATTGCGGTATTGCCCAGGAAGCCGTCTGCAAGCGCACCGATGTTATTGGTCTCGGTGTCGCCGCCCGGCTGATAATTCTGGCTCATTTCGCTTCCTCCAAAGGAATTCGGAGCAGTGTGCGAAATCCCTCTCATCTCAAATGGGATTTTACTCGCGCTTACTCCGATACTGATTACTCATATGCAGATGTATGCATTACCTGGTCATCTGCGGTTCAATTCCGGTTTGTTGGCCAAACCTGATGTATTGGATTGCGCGTAACTCAGTACAAGGACGCGCAGATCTAGCTCCGCAATCATGTGATTGAAGACTTCATGCTTTCAGTTGTTTGAGTTGCCCCAATGGAAAAGCAGAGATATCGCAGTCGCGAGGGGATATTCCGCGTTTCCGGTGCCGCAATTGAGCGACAATACGACTTTGACCGAGAAGAACCGAGCTTCCTAGATACCAATTCGGGCTAGCGCGTTGGAACTCACTGTCGCTCGCCCGGACTGATCAAGGCGTTTCAAGATGACCTCTGTTCGCTGGCAATGAAACCGCATGCAGCCACCCCCATTTGCGGGCAATTGGGCCGCTTCGTTTCGCTCCACCTCTAAGTCAAAAGTCTTGCATAAGTAACATTCCGGTTAATTGGCGCTGTCCAAAAGAGTGAAAAAGACGACGCGCCTACTATTGGTTCGAAAATACCATAAAGGACCAAAAATAACCGACTATATACCCCATAAGTTATCTAGGATGGGGTGGATACAACCAGAACAATAGGAAATGTCATTGTATATTTACAAAAACTAACCCGTTTGGGCCATTTCCTTCAATGGAACTTCGTATTACCATAATTAAGAAATGGCTAACTAATGAAGACGGGAATTACGAGGGGTGCCCGTCCGGGCCGCCCGGAAGTATCACTCAAAGCATTTGTAACGTGTAACGCTATGGGGAGGCGTAAATGTTCATGACTGCGTCGAAGACTGGTGATGCCGATCAGAGCCGAAAGTTCGGTCCGGCCGGGGACACAATACTTGTCATTGCGAATGCCGACTTGTTCTCCGAATGCCTCGTCGAGGCGCTGGCGAAGAAGTTTCCGAGTTGCGAAGTCATCAGCAGGGGCTATTCCAAGGCCATGCTGCAGAATGATGCCAACGACGCCACGCTGGTTCTCTTCTACCACATTACCGGAACGGAGCTCAGCGATGCTCTGGCGACTGTCAGGGAAAATCATCCAGCGACATCGATCGGTCTCGTCGTCGAAGCGATCGACATGATGGAGCCCTATATCAACCGGCTCGTCGAGGCCCGCGTCATCGATGGCGTCCTGCCGCTCAACCTGAGGCTCGACGTGTTCATGGCAGCCGTCGATCTTCTGATGAAGGGTGGCGAGCATTTCCCGTCGGCACTGCTGAACCGCCTGACCAACCAGGCACCCGAGCGCTCGCTTTACGAAGCACGCTCCGTTGCTGTGGCCGGGGCAGGGGCGATGCGGCTGAGACAGGGCGATATGTCGTCCCTGACGACGCGCGAGGTGCAGATCCTTGATCTGATCTGTAAGGGCACGCAGAACAAGATCATTGCCGATGAACTCCATCTGTCGGAGAACACGGTCAAGGTTCACGTCCGCAACATCTACAAGAAGATGAATGTGCGCAATCGCACCGAAGCAGCCTCGCGGTTCTTCAGCAGCGAAGCGAACAATCCGACGGGAAGATGGCGGAACTGATTACCGGTCAATATGATCAATGAGCAGGCCGCGCGAAACAGCGCGGCTTCTCCAGCCGGTAGCGTTGCAGACGTCGATGCGCTGATGCGCGTGTCCGCAGTCAGGCGAAGCGCA
Source organism: Rhizobium sp. 01N424 (assembly GCF_056399485.1). Taxonomy (NCBI): domain Bacteria; kingdom Pseudomonadati; phylum Pseudomonadota; class Alphaproteobacteria; order Hyphomicrobiales; family Rhizobiaceae; genus Rhizobium; species Rhizobium sp. 01N424. Next base: position 167,111 of record NZ_JBFTRK010000007.1, on the reverse strand, counting down.
AACCGCGCATAATTCTCAATCACAAAGAATCTGATGAATCCGCGTTCGTTTGAACGGGCGGCTGTTCAACGGTGAGCACCGGCGACTTGCCGGCTTGCGAACGGGCCTGAAAACGAAAACGGCGCCTAACGGCGCCGTTTTGGGTGTATCGCATTCGCCGCGGATTAGCGGAACGAACGGGATGCAATGTTACGGATCTCGTAGCGGCTGATGCCGATATCGGAGAGGGTCTGGTTGGACAGGTTGCCGAGTTCGTTAAGCGTACGGCGGTAGCTAATCCAGCTCTTTGCAATGCGGATCGGGTTCATTGTCTTCATCCTTAGAAGTGTCTCGCGGCCGGCGTCATCGCCGTCTCTGCGCTTGGACATTCATATAGTGGATCTCTGTCATATTGTGCAGTGCAAAGAAAAGGCATCTGCTATGCGTTTGTGCAATGATCTGCCCGCGAAATGCGCAGGTGTGATTTTTTGAGCGGCTAAATTGAGCCTTTTTATCTGCAACTCTTACGAAAGTGTAAATTTCAAACAAAAGAAAACGCCCGTTGCGTGAGCACCGGGCGTTTTGAGAAGGAGATCAGCTTGGGAGGACGCTGATCGCCTGAATTAGCGGGCAGCTGCCTCGCGAGCGACGCGATGGATTTCCGACCGGTCGATGCCGAGATCGTGCAATTCGCGGTTGCTCATGCGGCCGAGTTCGCTGACGGTCTGACGGTACTTGCGCCAGTTGTTGAAAGAGCGGGTAATGTTCATTTTGATCCCCTTTCCGAGGGTTCGCATCTGCCAGCTGCAGCCTATCCGCGCTGGCTTTCATTTGATGAGCTGAATATATGCTGCGCCGCAAAGAACGAATAGAGACAAGATTTCAAGTCACCTATGCGCTTTGCGCAGGTCTGGCGCAGTGAATTACATGATTCTGCCGCTTTCTGGTCAATGAATAGGCAGAATGATATTCCCCCAGCGTGCCTATTGCCGGTGACCCGGCGCCAGGTGCGGCTGAGAGTGTTTTCGAGGCGCGCAAAGGGGGAAGCCGAATGCCCGGAGTAGGCGCCGCCGCGGCAGCGCCCAACATTTCCGGCTGACGGCGGGATATGTATCTATAGCTTCTCGCGCGCCGCCGGCTCCATCCGCAGACATTAAGCGGCATATATGCATTCCGGCTGATTTAATCGTTTAACCACCCATTAAACAAAACGCCCACCGGGGGAGGATCCGGTGGGCGTCATGTAGGTGACTGACAACTGGGAGGAGGAGTGTTGTCAGTCTATCGGAGTGCGCTTGGGAGGAGGAGTGCGCATCTCCGAATTCTTTATACGGACATCATATCCGCAGGCTTCCGGTTAACCGGGCCGGGCTGCCACGCCCGCGCTTCTTGATGATCTAAATAGTATGACTAATGATTATTTTGCAGTGCAATATTTTCATAGTGGCTATGCGCATCGTGCATGCCTTTCTACAATGACCATATATTAGAACATTGGCGTTAACTGTCGGTTAAGAAGCGCACCAAGTTCATGCAGGGCGTTTCTTGCATTTCGAGCGCGGGATTGCCTAACCGGATCACCGGCGATAACGCTAGCGGATGCCATCACGGGGGCGGAGGCTGATATGTATCGAGGCAGGTTGGAGCGTGATCTTTCGGTGTGGGTCGGCAAGGGATTAATCCCAGAGGCGACTGCCGAACTGCTGCTCGGGGAATATGACAGCCGTCCGGCGAGCTTCAGTCTCGGCCGCGTCTTGATGGTACTGGCCGCTGTCCTGCTGGGTGCGGCCCTGCTGCTGCTCGTCGCGTCCAACTGGGAGGCAATTCCACGGCTGGTGCGCGCCGGCGCGATCCTGGCCGTGATCTGGATGGCCTATCTCGGCGCTGCCGCCCTGTTTGCCCGCGGCGCGATTGCCGCAGCCAATGCGCTGCTTGTCGTCGGCGTCCTCAGCTTCGGCGGGGCCATATCGCTGATCGGGCAGATGTATCATCTGTCCGGCGACGAGCAGACAGTCATGTATCTCTGGTTTGCCATCGCTGCTATTTCGGCCGCGCTCTTCCGCTCGGGTCCGGCAACGGCAATCGCGGGCTTTCTCTCCTGGGCGTCCTTTGGTGTTTATCTCAGCAATTACGACACCCGCTGGGTCGGTGCCGGCGCCTGGGCGCCGCTGGCAATGAGCGTCGTCCTCATTGCGCTGGTTCGCTACACCGACGCTGGCCGGTCACGCCACCTTGCCTACTTCCTGGTGGTCAGCTGGCTGGCATGGCTTTATACCTTGCACGACGATTTCTGGCTGGCTGCAGCCTATGTGATCTGCGGTCTCGCGGTGTTCCTGGCCGTCAGCCTGCCGCCGTTACGCAATTCCGTCTTCGTCAAGACCGCGGGGGCTGCACCGGCCTTCTACGCATTCCTGATCGCCACCGTCGGCCTGCTGCTTCTCAACATAGAACTGGACAAAGGCGGCGCGCTTGTCGTTCTCAGCCTGATCACGCTGGCCATCGCCGTACTGGCAATCGCGCTGCAGGGCCGGGATAATGGCGCCGTTCGCTATCTGGCCTATCTGATGTTTGCCGCCGACGTCCTTTATCTCGCATCGGAAACGGTCGGCTCGATCCTTGGCACATCCAGTCTCTTCCTTCTCTCCGGCGTCTTCGTTGCTCTGGTCGCGTGGCTGGTGATCCGGCTGGAACGGCGCTTCGGTGGAAAAAAGGCGGAGGTGGCCCAATGAGCGCGATCGTCTCGAGCCGCAATCCGGCAAGGCGTTATATGGTGGCGGCGCTTATCGCTGCCGGTCTGCAGACCGCGGTACTCGGCTATATCATAGAGAGCCGTGCCGCTATTCTGCGCAGCGGCGCGGAGGTCGTCCTCAAGACTGCGCCCGTCGATCCGCGCGACTTCCTGCGCGGCGATTACGTCGTCCTGAACTATGACATCTCCTCCGTGCCGGTCAGCAGCGTCAAGGGCGGGCTTCCATCTGCCGCCGGCGAGCAGGTGCTATGGGTGCGGTTGAAGCCGCAGGCCGATGGCTTCTGGAACGTCGCCGAATCGTCATTCTCTGCGCTGCCGGAAGAGAGCGGCAGCGCGGTGATCAGAAGCCAGCCTTTCTATAGTTATGGCCCGGCCGGCGGCGACAGCATGCGCGTCGAGTATGGCATCGAGCGCTACTATGTTCCTGAGGGTGAGGGCAAGCCACTTGAGGAGGCCCGGCAGGATGGTCAGGTCTCGGTTGCGGCCCGTGTTTCGGCCGATGGAACGGCGCAGATCAGGAGCCTGCTCGTCGATGGGAAGGCAGCCTATGAGGAGCCGCTTTACTGATTGGAGGAGAGGCCTGTGGATTGCCGCTCGCCGGGCGGTTGATCGCTGTCATCCGGCCTTCATTTTTCCTTTGCCTCTACCAAATCGGGTGATATAGAGACGCCGCGCTCCGGAAGGCCTCATGCGCAGGCATATGCATGCGGTTTTGCGAACGCGGGTATGGTGAAATTGGTAGACACGCCAGATTTAGGTTCTGGTGCCGCAAGGCGTGGGAGTTCAAGTCTCTCTACCCGCACCAAAGCTGGCTTGCAGGCGGGAGATCCCGATTACCCGGCAGGATGGCGCCGTCCCCCTTAACGGCGGGATGTATTGGAATTTGAAGAACAAAGCCACGCGCGGCCAAATTGTCCGGCGTCGTGCTCATCGAAACGAAGGCGTCTGGGCACGGCCGCCAACGAAATGAAGGTAGGAAGACATGCAGGTTATCGAAACGCTCGCTGAAGGGCTGAGGCGCGAAATCAAGGTCGTTATCCCGGCCAAGGACATGGAAAGCAAGCTGAACGAGCGTCTTGCCGACGTGAAGGACAAGGTCCGTATCAACGGTTTCCGTCCGGGCAAGGTACCGCCGGCTCACCTCAAGAAGGTCTACGGCAAGTCGATCATGGCCGACCTCGTCAACGAGATCGTCCGCGAACAGCCGACCCAGATCCTTTCCAGCCGTGGCGAAAAGTCGGCTACCCAGCCGGAAATCGCCATGACCGAGGACAAGGACGAAGCCGAGAAGATCCTTGCCGCTGAGAAGGACTTCGAATTCACGCTGTCCTACGAAGTCCTGCCGCCGATCGAACTGAAGTCCACCAAGGGCATCAAGATCACCCGCGAAGTTGTCGATATCTCCGACGACGAAGTCAATGAACAGGTCCTGAAGGTTGCCGAGAGCGCCCGCTCTTACGAAACCAAGAAGGGCAAGGCTGCTGACGGCGACCGCATCACCATGGACTACGTCGGCAAGGTCGACGGCGTTGCCTTCGACGGCGGCACCGATCAGGGCGCCGAACTGGTTCTCGGTTCCGGCCGTTTCATCCCAGGCTTCGAAGAACAGCTCGTCGGCACCAAGGCTGGCGACGAAAAGACCATCACCGTCACGTTCCCGGCCGATTACCCGGCCAAGAACCTCGCCGGCGCTGAAGCCACCTTCGACGTCACTGTCAAGGACGTTGCCGCTCCGGGCGAAACCGAAATCAACGACGAACTGGCTAAGAAGCTCGGCCTCGAATCGGCTGACCGCCTGCGCGAAATCGTCCGCGGCCAGATCGAATCGCAGTACGGCTCGCTGACCCGCCAGAAGGTCAAGCGTCAGATCCTCGACCAGCTCGACGAGATGTACAAGTTCGATACGCCGAAGTCGCTTGTTGACGCTGAGTACAACGGCATCTGGAGCCAGGTGAACAACGACCTCGCACAGTCGGGCCGCTCGTTCGAAGACGAAGGCACGACCGAAGACAAGGCGCAGGAAGAGTACAAGACGCTGGCTGAACGCCGCGTCCGCCTCGGCCTCGTTCTCTCCGAAATCGGCGAAAAGGCCGGCGTCGAAGTCTCCGAAGACGAAATGCAGCGCGCGATCTACGAACAGCTGCGTCAGTATCCGGGCCAGGAAAAGCAGATCCTCGAGTTCTTCCGCAGCCAGCCGGGTGCAGCCGCTTCGATCCGCGCTCCGATCTTCGAAGAGAAGGTCATCGACCATCTGCTGACCGAAATCGACGTCACCGACAAGAAGGTCACCAAGGAAGAGCTGCTCGCCGACGAAGAAGGCGAAGGCTCCGACAAGGACGCCAAGAAGACCGCCCCGAAGAAGAAGGCAGCTGCCAAGGCTGAAGCTTCCGAAGGTGAAGAAGCAGCTCCGAAGAAGAAGGCTGCTCCGAAGAAGAAGGCTTCCGAAGGCGACGCTGAATAATCGGCTGATCCCTTATGGATTTTCGAAGGCCTCGCCGCTTGCGGCGGGGCCTTTTTGTTTGTCATCGAGCGTCCTGACTCCGAGGCTGTGAAGAAGTTTCATATTTGCTAATCAGTGCCTTGCAGTGTGAAGCTGATCCTTTACACTTCTGGATTGCGACGATGTGCAAAGGGGAAAATCTTGGCCTTCCAGAACAGCGCCATTGAGTCCGAACAGGCCGATTGGCAGGCGGCAGAGTCCGGCTTTTTCACCTGGGATATCGTGGCGAACCTGCTCTATGCGGATGGTGCGGTCGCTGAGCTTTTCGGGCTTGATTACGTCAAGACCGAGCACGGTCTGCCGCTGGATATCTATATCGAGCGCATTCATCCGGAAGACCGCGCGAATGTTGCTGCCGCCATCCACGAATCGATCGCGACAGGCGAGCCGGAGCAGCAGAGCTACCGGACGCGCCAGGCAGACGGTCGCTACAGCTATGTGATGGTCTTTGGCCGTTGCTTCCGCGACAAGGCGGGCATCCCGTCGCTCTATGCCGGCATCATTTGTCCGGTGTCCGATGAGCCGATGCTGACCAAGCCATTGGTGAAATACTGCCTCACGGCCTACGATATCGCCGTTCGCGAAGGTAACCACGCCGTTGCCAAGCACCTGCAGGCGGCGCTTGGCGAACTCGACTGGATGAAACCAGATGGTTTGCTGGCGAACTGAGAAAGCTTAGCGCTGGAAGCGCTTTAAAGCTCCGACTTGATATCGCCCATGCGGTTCCAGGCGTCGAGGCCTGCAATCTTGTAGGCTTCGGCAAGCGTCGGATAGTTGAAGGTGTTCTCGACGAAATATTCGACGGTACCCTTCAGGTTCAGCACGGCCTGGCCGATATGAACGAGCTCGGTGGCGCCTTCGCCGACGATATGGACGCCGAGCAGGCGCCGCGTCTTCAGCGAGAAGATCAGCTTCAAAAGGCCGGTATCGAGGCCCATGATATGGCCTCGCGAGGTCTCGCGGAAACGGGCGATACCGCATTCATAGGGAATGCCGCGTTCCTTCATCTCTTCCTCAGTCAGGCCGCAGGTGGAGATTTCAGGGACGGCATAGATGCCGTAGGGGAAGTATTTCGGCGGCTCCTTGGCAACGGCACCGACGGCGACGCGTGCCGCGATGCGGCCCTGTTCCATCGAGGTCGAGGCAAGGCTCGGAAAGCCGACGACGTCGCCTGCGGCATAGATATTCGGTACCGAGGTCTGGAAGGTTTCCGGATTGACCTTCAAGCGGCCGCGATTGTCGGCTTCGAGGCCGATGGCAGGCAGGTTGAGCGTATCGGTAGCGCCCATGCGTCCGGCGGCAAACAGCACCATGTCGGTGACCAGGTGGCGGCCATTGTCGAGTGTCAGCTGCACCTTGCCATTGTCGAGCTTCTCCACCTTGTCGGCCTTCTGGCCGAGCAGCAGTTTCATGTTGCGGTCACGCAGCTGATAGGTGAAGTCCTCGATGATTTCCTTGTCGATGAAGTCGAGCATCGTCGACTTCGGATCGATGACGGTCACGGCGGTGTCGAGCGCGCTGAAGATCGTCGCATATTCGATACCGATGACACCGGCGCCGATGACGACCATCGAGCGCGGCAGTTCCTCGATATCGAGCAGCTCGTCGCTGTCGATGATTGCCTTGCCGTCGAAGGGCATGTAGTCGGGCCGGAACGGCTTGGTGCCGACGGCAAGCAGCACGCTTGCGGCAGAAACCTGGATCGTCTCGCCATCATCCTTGACGACCTGCAGCGTCGCGGCGTCGATGAAGCTCGCCTTGCCGCGCATATGCTGCACGCGGTTGCGGGCGAACTGATGTTCCAGGACTTCGACTTCATGATCAAGGGTGATTAGCAGGCGGCGGCGCAGGTCCTCTGCGCTGATCTGGTCCTTGACGCGATAGGCCCGGCCGTAGAAGCCGCGTTCGCGCCAGCCGGAAAGATTGAGCGCCGTTTCGCGCAAGGTCTTGGACGGGATCGTACCGGTATGGACGGAGACGCCGCCCACCCGCTTGCCCTGTTCGATGACCAGAACTTTCTTGCCGAGCTTGGCTGCCTGAATGGCGCCGCGGCGGCCTGCGGGGCCGCTGCCCACAACAACGAGATCGTACTGGAACATGGCTCAGCCCCGGCTGGAAGAGGAATCAAATATTGCGCCGCAAAATGTCGCGCATTCACCGGTAGCTGGTCAATGTTACAGATGGTTTAAGGCGCTGGTATCAAGAATTACCGAAGCCAAGCAGGGGTTCCATCTTCTCGAAGGTAATATCCATCGGGAAAGCATGCGAAAACGAGTAAGGGATATGGCCGTAAAGCAGCGACAGCTGGCCCTCCGCGACCTTTTCACTCTTACCGGCGATGGCAGCAAGATAGAGCGCCGAAGCGAGCCCTGTGCGATCTGCGCCTGCCTGGCAATGGATCAGGAGCGGCTTCGGCGCATCGCGCATGATGGCAATCAGCTGCAGCGCCTGTTCAGGCGTCAGCTCCTTTGAGGAGTTCATGCGGAAGTCGATATGCTTGATCCCAAGCGCATTCGATTGGGCGATCTCGCTGTCGTACCAGCTCTTGCTGCCGTTCTCGCCCCTTAGATTGAGGATCGTCTTGATGCCGTAGCTGCCTTCCAGCCGGGCGATCGCCGAGGCGGAAGGCTGCGAGGAGCGATAGACTTCCCCGGGCACGACGGCGTGGAAATTGTTCGTCGCCAACAGATGGACATAGTAGCCGCCAATCAGCAGCACGAGCAGGCCGGTGAGGCTGAGGATGCGTGTGGCGATCGGGGAAATGGTCAGGCGCGGAAATCTCAGTGTCATCGAATCTCAAGCTCGGGTCGCGCTGCGAGAAGAGCAGCATGCGCTCTTTGCGAGCCGAAGCTGACAGACACCTGAAGGAAACTGTGACGGTAGCTAGATTAGCCTGAGGCCTTTAAGGCTGGCATGGCCGTCCTTACCGATGATGATGTGGTCGTGAACCGTTATGCCGAGCGGCTTTGCCGTATCGATGATCATTTTCGTCATGTCGATATCGGCGCGCGAAGGCGTCGGGTCGCCGGAGGGATGGTTGTGGACCAAGATCAGCGCGGTTGCCGAAAGCTCCAGCGCGCGCTTGACCACTTCACGCGGATAGACAGGCGTGTGATCGACCGTGCCGCGCCCCTGCACCTCGTCGGCGATCAGCGCGTTGCGTTTGTCGAGGAAGAGAATGCGAAACTGCTCACGGGTCTCGTGCGCCATCGCCGCATGGCAATACTGGATCACCGACGACCAGGAACCGAGCACCTGCTTGTTGCGCAGCTCGCTCTTCAGCGTGCGTTGCGCCACCGCGGCGATCAGCTTGAGATCCAGCGCCACCGTCTCGCCGATGCCCTTGACCTCCTGCAGCAGCCCGGCCGGCGCGCCGAAAACGGCGGCGAGCGTGCCGAAGCGGTCAAGCAGGGCTTTGGCGATCGGCTTGGTGTCGCGCCGCGGGATCAGGCGGAAAAGCAGAAGCTCCAGGATTTCGTAATCGGCCAGCGCCCCGTCGCCATTTTCGCGGAAGCGGTTTCGTAGCCGCTCGCGGTGGCCGTGATAATGCTGCTCTCCGCCAAGGGCAGGCGGTGCTGAAGCCGCTTTCGCCATCGAGGGTTTTGCGGGCTGCTCGGCAAAGAACAGGCGCTCGTCGATATCCGGTTCGCCAACAGGCAAATCGTCGAAAGGCAGCTCGTCATCGGAAGTCAGAACCGGGCCTTTCGCCATCTTCGTTTCACCCGTTGAGCGGCGCGAGCCCCGGACGGTCGAGACCACCGGGCGACAGTGTGAAAATCTCGCATCCGCTGGCGGTGACGCCGACGGTGTGTTCGTATTGTGCCGAGAGCGAGCGGTCGCGGGTGACTGCCGTCCAGCCGTCGGCCAGAACCTTCACATGCGGACGCCCGAGATTGATCATCGGCTCGATGGTGAAGATCATGCCTTCCCGCAGTTCCGGCCCTTCGTTGGCGCGGCCGTAATGCAGGATGTTCGGCGAATCGTGGAACAGGCCGCCGACGCCGTGGCCGCAGAAATCGCGCACGACGGAGCAGCGCTCGGCTTCGGCATAGGTCTGGATCGATTCGCCGATCGCGCCGGTGCGGGCGCCCGGACGCACGGCGCCAATGCCGCGCATCAGTGATTCATGGGTGACCTCGAGAAGCCGTTCGGCCGCGCGCTTCAGCTGACCAACCGGATACATGCGGCTCGAATCGCCGTGCCAGCCGTCGACCACATAGGTGACGTCGATGTTGACGATGTCGCCATCGCGTAGCGGCTTTGAATCTGGAATGCCGTGACAGACGACGTGGTTGATCGAGGTGCAGGTCGATTTCGTGTAGCCGCGATAATTCAGTGTCGCCGGATAGGCGCCATTGTCCATGCCGAATTCGAAGACGAAACGGTCGATCGCATCGGTCGCAAGCCCCGGCTTGACGATGGCCGCCAGCTCGTCGAGACAGCGGGCTGTCACCTGGCACGCCTTGCGCATACCCTCGAAAGCCTCGGGGCCATAGAGCCTGATTGCGCCGGTATTTTTCGGCGGCGCCGATGCGGCTTCGATATAATTCACCATTGCAGGGCCTTAGCGGAAATTGTCCTTGTCGTACATAATGCAGCTATGCCGGGTTCGTCCATGCCGATCAATGGGCCTGTCGCGATTTGTACCAGCATAACGCAGATGAGGCGGCCAGTTGCCTGGGCCGCCTCATCGATCAAATGCAGATACTGGACTTAGGATTGCTTGGAGAAGAGCGATGCCAGCGTCGATTTGGGCGAGGAGCCCGTCGAGCCGCCGGTATATTTCGGCACGACGACGAGCTGTTTGACTTCGCCACGCTTGAAGGCGGCCAGGAAGCGCTTGTAGTCCCTGAACGATACGCAGCCGTTGGAATCGCCGCGCTTGCCGAGCATGTAGGTGTGGGCAAGCAACCCGACACGGTCATGGATGGCGCCTGGGCCGCCGACGGGATGCAGGCGGATTGCCTCGACGCCGTGGAACAGGGCTTCGCGCATCTGCAGATTATAGGTGTGCGGCGGCGTCGGGCCGCGCATCTTCTGGCTGACATAGCGCGGGTTGTCGCGCATTGCGCCAAGGCCGGAATGGGCTTCGAGGCGCTCGCCGTTCGGCATGTACACAGTGCCGGCGGAAATGTCGTAGATCGCAATGCCGTTGCGAGCGATTGGGGCAAGCGCCAGTCGGCCGATCTTCGGCATGTCGCCGTCATCGTCGTCCTGATCCACCTTGGCATAGGCGAGTGCTGCGACCGGTGCATCGGCAGCGGGCTTCGGCCGGTTCGGGCGTGCCATCGGCAGCGGCACATCACCGCTTTCCGACAGAACGAGGCCGAACGGTGCGTCGGAAACGACGCTCTCGGCAAGCGCGGTCTCGACGGCCGGTGCAGCGGCGGCTTCCGGCTTCTGTTGCGGCATAGCTTCTGCAGCTGCCATGGTCGGCGCCGGTTGCGGCGCCTTGACGGTGGCGACTTGGACTGGCGCGGGGAGGGAGGCCGGAACCGTGACGGCAGAAAATGCCGCAGCGCCTGCGATCGTTTCTGCCTGCTGCTTCAGGGCAGAGGCAATTTCACTGCCGTTGTTGCGCATGGCGAGCGCCGAGAGCCCGCGGCGCTGCATCAGCGCCACCATGTCCTTGGAGGATTTCGACTGCACCTCTGCAGTCATGCGATCGGACACGGTGATCTGGCCGGGCAGCCGGGAAAATTTGCCGATGTGGACGAGCGTATGGGCAGCCGACGCGTTGTGATGCGCAGGCGCCATCGGCGCGATGGCGATATCCGCAAACAGCCGCTTGTCTTCGCGTTCCGGCATGGCCGACGAGTGCATCGTTGCGACCGATGCGAGAGCCCATGTCGATACAGCGGCCCCAAGGCCGATGGCAGCGATGACCGGAACGAGCCGGAGGAGCTTTGCCGAGCCAAAAATCGCCCAGCCGAAAGGGTTGACGCTTTCACACGTCTCGACAGCAAACGCCATATTACTCGGTTTCCAAACGCGTCACTCTACCGGCGGCTTACGCAGGACGCTTTCGCCGGAGCCGATAATGAAGCAAGAGGGCCTAATTGAGGCATCCCGCACATAATCAACTGTCTGGAACTATGCGGGATTATGGTTTCCAATTTCTTTATAAGCATGAAGGACCGCCCAAAAAAAGATTCTGGTTCGGTTCTTTTGGCGATGAAATCGGGCTAAAGATCGGCCGTTCGGAGGCAGATATGGCCTATGCCCGCTCCATCACGTAGCTGCCCGGTGCTTCCTCGATCGCATTCAGCGAGGCGCCGCCGGGCTTGCGGGCGGACACGCGCTTGCCGTCCTTGGCTTCGATCCACGCCTGCCAGTGCGGCCACCAGGAACCTGGATTTTCCTCGGCCTTGTTGAGCCAGCTGTCGTAATCGCCCTTGGCAGGGCCGCCGGTCCAGTACTGATATTTCTTCTTGTCCGGCGGATTGACGACGCCGGCGATATGTCCCGATCCGGTGACAACGAAATCCACCTTGCCGCCGAAGAACTGGCTGCCGAGGAAGACCGACTTTGCCGGCGCGATGTGATCCTCGCGGGTCGCCAGATTGTAGATCGGGATCTTCACGTCCTTCAGCGACACGGTCTTGCCGTCGAGGATCATCTCATCGGCGGTGAGGGCATTCTTGAGATAGCAGTTGCGCAGATAGAAGGCGTGGTTGGCAGCCGCCATGCGCGTCGAATCGGCATTCCAGAACAACAGGTCGAAGGGCATCGGCATTTCGCCCTTCAGGTAGTTGTTGACGAAATAGGGCCAGATCAGTTCCGAAGCGCGCAGCATGTTGAAGGCCGTCGCCATCTTCGAGCCGTCGAGATAGCCGACCGATTGCATATGCGCTTCGAGCGCCTGCAGCTGCTCCTCGTCGACGAAAACCTTCAGGTCGCCGGCATGGGTGAAGTCCACCTGCGTGGTGAACAGCGTTGCCGAGCGGATGCGCTTGTTCTTTTCCTTGGCATGCAGCGCCAGCGTTGCGGCCAGCAGCGTCCCGCCGACGCAATAGCCGACGGCGTTGACGTCCTTTTCGCCGGTCGCCTTCTCGATCGTCTCCAGCGCGAAATCGACGCCCTCGCGGGCATAGGCCGTCCAGTCCTTTTCGGCATGGCGCGAATCGGGATTGACCCAGGAGATCACGAACACCGTCTGCCCCTGATCGACGCACCACTTGATGAACGACTTCTGCGGATTGAGGTCGAGGATATAGAACTTGTTGATCCAGGGCGGGCAGATCAGGAGAGGGCGCTTCAGCACCGTTTCCGTCGCCGCCTCGTACTGGATGATCTGGCAGATATCGTTCTGGGCGATCACCTTGCCCGGTGTCAGTGCCATATCCCGGCCGACAGCGAATTTCGTCATGTCGGTCTGGCGAAGCTTCAGGTCGCCGTGCCCGGCAACGATATCCTCGGCCAGCATCTTCATGCCGCGCACCAGGTTTTCACCGCTGCTGGCGATCGTCTCGCGATAGAGCTGCGGGTTGGTGGCGACGAAATTGCTGGGCGAGAGCGCCGCGGTGATCTGCTTGATGTAGAAACCGGCCTTATGCTTTGTGTGCTCGTCCAGACCCTCGGTCTGCGTCACCATCTTCTCGGCCCAGTCGGCGGTGATGAAATAGACCTGCCGCAGGAAGTCGAAGAACGGGTTCTTCTCCCAGTCCTGATCGGAAAACCGCTTGTCCTTGCGCTCGGGCTCGGGTTCCGCCGCTTCGCCCTGCATCCGCTGCATCGAGCGCATCCAGACGCCGAAATAGCTGCTCATCAGCTGTGTCTGCGCCTCGAAGGTGCGGCGCGGATCGGACATCCAGTATTCGGTGATCTTCGACAGCGTCTTGACCATGTCGGTCATCGGCTCGGCGGCCTTGTCGCTGACGTCGCCCCGTTCGCGGGGCGCCAGCCATGCGGATGCGGCCTTGCCGAGATTTTCGAGGGCGCGGGCAAAATTCATCGCCATCGCCTCGGGATCCTTCATCAGATAGGGATCGAGGTCTGCCGTTTCGAAGCCTTGCGGCTTTCCCTTGTCGCCTGTCTTGCTGTCGGTCACACGTTTCCTCCGGGCGGCAGCAATCATCCTGAAATCGATTTGTACATCGTGCAAGATCGATAAAACAAGTTCAACACAACCACGCTCGTGCTATTGCTTTGTTGCTGCGACAAATTTAACAGTCGCAGAGGCTTGAGGATTTGGAAGATCTGGCATGACGAACAACGGCAGCTCTGGCATCGCAATCGCAACCCGCATGGCAATTGTTGCCGCGGCCGCGGCGATGACGCTTGCCGGCTGCACGTCGACGCCGGATGAGAAGGCAGCCCTTGCCGCCAGGCGAGCGGCCCCCACGGCGGTCGTGATGACCGCCACCAAGGGTGAGGCTCCGGCCGAGAGCGGCCTTTCGCACTACAGGGACGGTTATCCGTCCTTTGGTGCGCCTCTGACGGCCGCCAACGTTCAGATGAACGATGACGAGGCAAAGGGCCTGCAGGCCAAGCTGACAGCGCTTGGCGCGCAGCGCAAGGCGGGCACGATTTCCGAGGCCGAGTATCAGCGCCGCGTTGCCGAATACCGCAAGCTTGCGGCCGATCACGGCACCGACACACTCTCGGAAATCACCAAGTAGGCCTTGCCTTTCAGGCAATTTGCACGCAAAGCCTTCCGCAGCTGGCGGGAGACGTAAATTTTCCCGATAATGCTTCGCCAGGCATGGCCTCTGCCAAAGAATCGCCGCCTGACGACAGTCTGATGAATACGGCGCATGCGATTCTGAAGTTCGTATCGCAAGCAGCCGGGAACAGGACGAACTTCGAGCGCGGCCGCGGTGGCCGCATTTCCATGGGGAATGAAATGGAAGAGTTTCACAAAGTCCGGCGTTTGCCGCCTTATGTTTTCGAACAGGTCAACCGTTTGAAAGCAAGCGCGCGAGCGGGCGGCGCCGATATCATCGATCTCGGTATGGGAAACCCTGACCTGCCGACCCCGAAAGCAATTGTCGACAAGCTCTGCGAAGTGGTCCAGGACCCGCGCACGCATCGCTATTCGTCCTCCAAGGGCATTCCCGGCCTTCGCCGCGCGCAGGCTGCCTATTACGCCCGCCGCTTCGGCGTGAAGCTCAACCCGGATACGCAGGTCGTCGCGACCCTCGGCTCCAAGGAAGGCTTCGCCAACATGGCGCAGGCAATCACCGCACCTGGCGACGTGATCCTCTGCCCGAACCCGACCTATCCGATCCATGCCTTCGGCTTCCTGATGGCAGGTGGCGTGATCCGTTCGATCCCGGTCGAGCCGGACGAGAATTTCTTCGCGCCTCTCGAGCGCGCCGTGCGCCACTCGATCCCGAAGCCGCTTGCGCTGATCCTGAATTATCCGTCGAACCCGACGGCCTTCGTCGCGACGCTCGACTTCTACAAGGACGTCATCGCCTTCGCGAAGAAGCACGACATCATCGTGCTGTCCGACCTTGCCTATTCGGAAATCTACTTCGACGGCGAGCCGCCGCCCTCCGTTCTGCAGGTTCCTGGTGCCATCGATGTCACGGTCGAATTCACCTCGATGTCGAAGACGTTCTCCATGCCCGGCTGGCGCATGGGCTTTGCCGTCGGCAACGAGCGCCTGATCGCAGCCCTGACGCGCGTGAAGTCCTACCTTGATTACGGCGCCTTCACGCCGATCCAGGTTGCAGCGACCCATGCGCTCAATGGCGACGGCTCCGACATCGCTGAGGTCCGCAACGTCTACAAGCGGCGCCGCGACGTCATGGTCGAAAGCTTCGGCAAGGCCGGATTCGAAGTGCCGCCGCCGGCTGCCACGATGTTCGCCTGGGCGAAGATCCCGGAGAAGTTCCGTCACCTCGGTTCGCTGGAATTCTCCAAGCTGCTCGTCGAAAAGGCCGACGTTGCCGTGGCACCGGGCATCGGCTTCGGCGAAATGGGCGATGATTACGTTCGTCTCGCACTCGTCGAGAACGAGCACCGCATCCGCCAGGCCGCGCGCAGCATCAAGAAATTCCTGTCGACGGCCGACGAGACGATGCACAACGTCATCTCTCTGAACGCACACCGCTGATAGACACCTCCCAATCGGCAGCCGCGGTCCGCGGCTGCCACTCATGAACATTCAGGATCGCTTCATGGCAGACGCCCTCAAAATCGGCATTGCGGGTCTTGGTACCGTCGGTGCCTCGCTCGTCCGTATCATCCAGAAGAAGAGCAACGAGCTTGCTGCCACCTGCGGGCGTCCGATTCACATTACGGCCGTGACGGCACGCGACAAGACCAAGGATCGCGGCATCAATCTCGATGGCATCACCTGGTACGATACGCCGGAAGAGCTGGCCGCCAAGGCCGATATCGAGGTTTTCGTCGAGCTCGTCGGCGGTGCCGAGGGCGCTGCCAAGGCATCCGTCAAGGCCGCCCTCGATCGCGGTCTCCATGTGGTGACTGCCAACAAGGCGCTCCTTGCTTACAACGGCGTCGAGTTCGCGAAGATCGCTGAAGAGAAGGGCTCGCTGCTCAACTTCGAAGCGGCTGTTGCGGGCGGTATCCCCGTCATTAAGGCGCTGCGCGAATCGCTGACCGGCAATTCGATCTCCCGCATCTACGGGATCATGAACGGCACCTGCAATTACATCCTCACCAAGATGGAGAAGGAAGGCCTGTCCTTTGCCGATTGCCTCGCCGAAGCTCAGCGTCTCGGCTATGCCGAAGCCGATCCGGCCTTCGACATCGAGGGCAACGACACGGCGCACAAGCTGTCGATCCTGACGACGCTGGCCTTCGGTAACCAGATTGCAGCCGACGATATCTATCTCGAAGGCATCACCAACATTTCGATTGAGGACATCCGCGCCGCCGCCGATCTCGGCTACCGCATCAAGCTCCTCGGCGTTGCCCAGCGCACCGAAACCGGCATCGAGCAGCGCGTTCATCCGACCATGGTGCCGGTTGATTCCGTCATCGCCCAGGTCGATGGCGTCACCAATGCCGTGGCGATCGAATCCGATATTCTCGGCGAACTGCTGATGGTCGGCCCGGGTGCTGGCGGCAATGCAACCGCTTCGTCGGTTCTCGGCGACATCGCCGATATCGCCAAGAGCCAGCCGGGTGCCCAGCGCGTTCCGGTTCTCGGTCATCCGGCCAAGTCGCTGGAGCCCTATCGCAAGGCGCAGATGCAGAGCCACGAAGGCGGCTACTTCATCCGCCTGACGGTTCTCGACCGCACCGGCGTTTTCGCCAGCGTCGCAACGCGCATGGCCGAAAACCACATCTCGCTGGAATCGATCGTGCAGCGCTCGCAACAGCACCTGTCGCCGTCGCATCACCAGACGATCATCCTCGTCACCCATGCGACGACGGAGGACTCGGTCCGCAAGGCCGTCGCCGCCATCAAGGGCGAGGGCTATCTCGTCGGCGAACCGCAGGTCATCCGCATCGAGCGCCCCAAGGAAGACTGAGGGTAACGCCAGCCAAGGCGTTGCCACCGGCCTTAAGCCTGCATAAATGTGCTCATGGAATTTTTGCCGCCCCGTCACGGGGCGGTGACATTGTGGGGCATTGGCAGAATGGTGGATATAGCCGCTGATCCGGTACAGCGCGCGTTCCTCGGGGTGGAGAAATCCATTCTCGACAATCGCTGGATTTCGCGGCTCGACCAGGCCGGGCAGAATCGCGCGCTCGCCATGTCTCAAGTCCATGGCCTGCCGGATCTGATTGCCCGCGTGCTTGCCGGACGCGGCGTTGCCGTCGATGAAGCCGTCGAATTCCTCGATCCGACCATCCGCAGCCTGATGCCCGATCCCTACAAGCTGACCGATTGCGAGACGGCGGCAAAGCGGCTGGCAGAAGCCATCCGGCGCGGTGAGAATGTTGCGATCTTCGGTGACTATGACGTCGACGGTGCCGCCTCATCGGCGCTGATGTACCGCTTCCTCGCCCATTTCGGCGTCAAGGCCGAGATCTATATTCCGGACCGCATCTTCGAAGGCTATGGACCGAATGCTGCCGCGATCAACCAGCTGATCGACAATGGCGCGAAACTGATCGTTACCGTCGACTGCGGATCGACCAGCCACGAGGCGCTCGACGCCGCCAAGGCGCGCAATATCGACGTCGTCGTCATCGATCACCATCAGGTGACACATGCGCTGCCGCATTGCCACGCGCTGGTGAACCCCAACCGTGAGGACGATCTCTCGGGGCAGGGACATCTCTGCGCCGCCGGCGTGGTGTTCCTGGTGCTCGTGGCCACGCTCAGATTGCTGCGCGAAGCCGGCGACAAGCGCATTCTGGCAATCGACCTCTTGCAATGGCTGGACATCGTGGCGCTCGCCACGGTCTGCGATGTCGTCCCGTTGAAGGGCCTGAACCGCGCCTACGTCGTCAAGGGCCTCGTCGCCGCGCGCCACCAGAGCAATGCGGGTCTCGCTGCCCTGTTTCGCAAGGCCAGCCTCTCCGGCCCGGTCACGCCCTATCATTTCGGCTTTCTCGTCGGACCCCGCATCAATGCTGGCGGCCGCATCGGTGACGCCGCCCTCGGCAGCCGCCTGCTGACGCTGGACGATGCCGGCGAGGCGGAGACGATCGCCCAGAAGCTCGACGAACTGAACCGTGACCGCCAGGTCATGGAAGCCGCCATGCTGCAGGAGGCGGAGGCCGAGGCAATGGCGGAGTATGGCGACGGCCAGGGTGCTTCCGTCATCGTGACCGCTCGCGACAAGTGGCATCCGGGAATCGTCGGTCTTCTGGCCGCACGGCTGAAGGAGAAGTTCAAGCGCCCGGCCTTCGCCATCGCTTTCGATCCCTCAGGTCGCGGCACAGGATCCGGCCGCTCGATCAACGGCTTCGATATGGGCCGCATGGTCCGCGCCGCCGTTGATGAGGGGCTGCTGATCAAGGGCGGCGGACATGCGATGGCCGCGGGTCTGACGGTCGAGCGCGAAAAGCTCGGCGCCCTGCGCAGCTTCTTCACCGAACGCGCCGAAAAGACCGTCGCCAATCTAGTTGCCAATGAAACGCTGAAGATCGATGGCGCGATCGGCGCCAGCGGCGCTACGCTCGATCTCATCGACCGGCTGGAAACCGCAGGTCCTTACGGATCCGGCCATTCGCAACCGGTCTTCGCGATCCCCGCCCATCGGCTGCGCGATGTCAGGACGGTCGGCGAAAAGCACGTCAAGGTGACGCTGGAAGCCATGGACGGCGCCCGTCTCGACGGCATTGCCTTCCGCGCCGCCGATACCGCTCTCGGGAACCTGCTGCTCAATTCACGCGGCGCCAATCTGCATGTTGCAGGCTCGCTCGGCGCAGACCATTACCAGGGCTCGCGCCGCATCCAGCTGCGCGTGTCCGATGCGGCGCCGGCGAAGTGAGCCCTACCAGTCGGCCGAGAGCTTGGTGAGATACTGCCCATAGGCGCTCTTGCCGAGCTTTTCTGCAAGCTTCGCCAGATCGTCCTGGCCAATATAACCCATGCGCCACGCCACTTCCTCGGGGCAGGCGATCTTGAAGCCCTGGCGCTTCTCCAGCGTACTGACGAAGGCGGCTGCGTCGAGCAGGCTATCGGGTGTGCCGGTATCAAGCCAGGCATAGCCACGGCCCATCAGTTCGACATAGAGTTCGCCGCGCTCCAGATAGGTTCGGTTGACATCGGTGATCTCCAATTCACCGCGCGGTGACGGCTTCAGTTTGGCGGCGATATCGACGACCTGCTGGTCATAGAAATAGAGGCCGGTGACAGCCCAGTTGGATTTCGGCTGCTTCGGCTTTTCCTCGATCGACAGCGCGTTCATCTTGCCGTCGAATTCGACGACGCCGTAACGCTCGGGATCGGTGACGTGATAGGCAAAGACCGTGGCGCCTTTGGTGCGCGCCGTCCCCGACTTCATGATCTCCGGCAGGCCGTGACCGAAATAGATATTGTCGCCGAGAACCAGCGCGGAATTCTGGCCGTTGATGAAATCGGCGCCGATGATGAAGGCTTGTGCCAGACCATCGGGGCTGGGCTGAACTGCGTAGCTCAGCGAAATGCCCCATTGCGAACCGTCGCCGAGAAGCCGCTTGAAGGCCTCGACATCGTGCGGCGTGGTGATGATCAGGATGTCGTTGATCCCGGCCAGCATCAGCGTCGTCAGCGGATAGTAGATCATCGGCTTGTCGTAGACAGGCATCAGCTGCTTCGACACCGCCTGGGTGATCGGATGAAGCCTGGTGCCGGTGCCGCCCGCTAGAATGATCCCCTTCATCTCAGTCTCCTCAAATCGCATTTTTCAAAATGGCTTTGACCGCAATTTCCGTCGAGCTTTTCCAGCCGGGCAAGCGGATGCCGTAGGTGGCAGCGAGTTTGTCTCCCGAAAGCCGCGAATTGGCGGGGCGCCTCGCGGGCGTCGGATATTCTGCAGTGGTGATGGGCGTAACCGCGGCACTGTTGCCGCCGAGCGCTCGCGATTGCGCAAAGATCTCGGTGGCAAAATCGGCCCAGGTGGCTTCGCCGGTCCCGGTCAGATGAAAGGTGCCGCGTAGCGCGGGATCCGGATCGGCTTTCAAACGCGCCGCGATGGCGAAGATCGCCCCGGCAATATCAAGCGCCGATGTCGGGCACCCCTGCTGATCGGCGACGACGCGCAGCTCGTCGCGCGTTTCGGCAAGCCGCAGCATGGTCTTCACGAAATTGGCGCCGAAGGGCGAATAGACCCAGGCCGTCCGCAGGATGACGTGATCGGCATTGCCCGCAGCCACCCGCAGCTCCCCTTCAAGTTTGGTGCTGCCATAGACAGAGATGGGACCAGTTGGGTCGGTCTCGACATAGGGCGCAAGCTTCTCGCCAGAGAACACATAGTCGGTCGATAGATGGATGACGGGGATGCCAAGCTTGGCCGCCGCTTCGGATACGGCGCCGGCACCAGCTGCATTCACGGCAAAAGCTGTATCGGGCTCGCTCTCGGCCTTATCGACAGCCGTATAGGCCGCGGCTGAGACGATCACGTCGGGCTGTGCGGCTGTCAGAGCCGGCAGCACACTAGCGGGATTGGCAAGATCGAGCTCAGGACGGCCAATCGCGATCACCTCAATGCCTGTCGCCAGAAGCGACCGAGCGACCTGACCCTCTCTACCCGTTACGGCAATGCGCATCGTCATCGTCCCTTGAAGACGCCAAGGCGTTCGCCGGAATAGACGTTGTCGCGCAGCGGGCGCCACCACCATTCATTGTCGAGATACCAGCGCACAGTCTTGTCGATGCCGCTGTCGAAATTCTCCGCAGCCTTCCAGGCGAGCTCCGTCTCCAGCTTGGTCGCGTCGATCGCGTAGCGCGCATCGTGGCCAGGCCGGTCGGTGACATTGGTGATCAGGCGCGAATGCGAGGCCTTGTCCGGAAAAACGGTGTCGAGAATGGCGCAGATGCGCTCGACCACCTCGATATTGCGGCGCTCGTTGCGGCCGCCGACATTGTATTTTTCACCCGGGCGTCCGCGGGAGGCGATCGTGAACAGCGCCCGCGCGTGATCCTCGACATAGAGCCAGTCGCGGATATTGGCGCCGTTGCCGTAGACCGGCAGCGCCTTGCCATCCAGCGCGTTGAGGATCATCAGCGGAATGAGCTTTTCCGGGAAGTGGTAGGGTCCGTAATTATTGGAGCAGTTGGAGACCACGACCGGCAGGCCGTAGGTCCGGTGCCAGGCGATCGCCAGGTGGTCGCTCGCGGCCTTCGAGGCAGAATATGGGGAGGAGGGATCGTAGGCGGTCACCTCCTCGAACAGGCCCTGATCGCCGAGTGAACCATAGACCTCGTCGGTCGAGACATGCAGGAAGCGGAAGGCCGCCTTGGGTCCCGCATCCAGGTCATCCCAGTAGTGGCGCGCAGCATCGAGCAGGCTGAAGGTACCGACGATATTGGTCTGGATGAAATCGCCAGCACCGGAGATCGACCGGTCGACATGGCTTTCAGCGGCCAGATGCATGACGATGTCAGGGCGGAACGATGCGAAGACGTCCTGCATCTTCGCTCGGTCGCAGATATCGGCCTGCAAAAAGCGGTAGTTTGCGGCATTCTCGACAGATGTCAGCGAGGCCAGATTTCCGGCATAGGTCAGCTTGTCGATATTCAGCACCTCGGCGCCGATCTCGCTCACCAGATGACGCACCAGCGCCGAACCGATAAAGCCTGCTCCCCCCGTTACGACGACACGCATTGCCGGAAATCCCCTGAATTACTGTGCTGAAAACTGAAAATGGCCTGGAATATCCGCAAGCTTCGGAAGCTTCCGGTCCTTGTCGGAAAGCACAGCGTGCGCCTCATCGACCGGCCAGCGAATGCCGATATCCGGATCGTTCCACAGGATGCCACGGTCGTGTTCGGGGCTGTAGGGCGCCGTCACCTTGTAGCTGATCATGCTATCCGGAGCGAGCGTCACGAAGCCATGTGCGAAGCCTGCCGGTACCCAAAGCTGGGCACCGTTATCGGGCGTCAGTTCTTTGCCGAGCCACTGGCCGAAGGTCGGAGAGCCCTGGCGAATATCGACGACGACGTCGAGAATTGCGCCCCGAAGGCAGCGCACCAGTTTTCCCTGGGCGAAGGGTGGCGTCTGGAAATGCAGGCCGCGCAGCGTGCCTGCTTGTCCCGAAAGCGACTCGTTGTCCTGGACGAAGGTGATGTCGGCGACATTCTCGCGAAACCATCCGTCCTTGAAAACCTCGGAAAAATAGCCGCGGTGATCGCCATGCCGCGCCGGCGTGATCTTCAGAATACCCTCGATCGTCGTGGTCTCGATACGCATGGTCTTTTCTATCCGGCCTGCATCACGCTCATCAGCATATCCGCCTGCGACCGGCTTTGCATGGCTGCAAATCCATTGGCTGCGATGAGCTCGCGCTCCTCGTCATCGGCAATAAGCTCCTTGCAGCGCTCGACGAGATCCTCGTAGAGTTCGACTGCCAGGCCGCCCATGAACGGCTCGAGATCCGGATCCTCGATATCGCCTTCGGTCAGAACGCAGACGCGGTTCGCCAGGAGATAGGAGATGCGGACGATCTCGAAGACGCCGCTTTCATAGTGGTGGATGTTGATGACGATCTTGGCGCGGGCGATCGCGGCGTCGCGCTCGGCACCGTAGACGTTGAAGAGATGGACGACCTTCAGCCCCGCCTCGTGGAGAGCCATGAGGATATCGCGACGGCGATCGTTCATCGAGCCGTAGAACAGGACGTCGATATCCTTCACCGGCGCCCATTCGATCTGCGTCAGCACCTCGCTGTAGCCGATTTCGAGAACACCGGCGTGATCGATACCCTTGGCCGCCATGTTCCGCCTGTTGCGCGGGCTGTAGTCGAGCACGGGAAAGGACTTGAGAACGGCGGTATAGCGCTCGTTCATCCATGTGCTGTCGTCTGATACCTGCTCGAGATTGACGATGACGCTGTCCTTCGGCAGATGCGCGGTGATCTCCGGCGGCAGCAGATTGCCGCCATAGACGATCGGCGAGCGGCCGGCAAATTCGCTCATCTCGCGCACGATCGGCGCCGAGCCGCCAAGCTCCTCGAACGCACCTTGCAGCCCGAGCGCCACTTCATCGAAGGCATGGCTGTGATTGTAACCCTTGGGCGTGACGATCCAGATGCAGTGCCGGTCCTTATGCGCATCCCAGCCGCCCTCGAACGCCTGCAAGCCGGAAAGACCTGACGCAACCGGTTCTGCGACAGAGAGCGGTGCCAGGGGCTGGCTCATCGCCTGCAAGGCGGCGGCATTCGGTGCGGGCAGCGATTGGTCGCTGGCGCTCGACGCGCTCGCCGGCCGCGACTTGCCCTTGGGGAAATTGCCACGCGGCGTCCAGTCGGGCGGATCGTCGCCGGTCCAGATCAGTTGCGGCTGCTTGACGATAGGCATCCGGCCTTCCTGCCACAGCTCGAGCTTCGCCGGATCACGCGTCTGCAGGAATGCTTCCTTGCGGCCGTAGAGGCTGTGGAGGAGCTGGCCGGTCCGGGCGCCGAACTTCCATTCGAAATCCTCGGCGGAGGGCACGAAGGCGGAGACTTTCATGCCGCTTGCCACCGCATGCGGGATATAGAGCCCAAGCAGCCGTTCGATCACGAAGGGCCGCATCGCGGCATTGCCGTCGCGGCTGTAATTCGCCGTGCCGCTATAGGCACGTCCGGCCGGCGTGCCGCGCGCCGCTTCCTGCTCCAGCGCCTGCAGGATATGTTCGCAAAAGGCGAAATAGCCGGACCAGAATTTCTGATTTCCGACGAAATAGTTGCAGAAGAAGAATGAGGTGCGGCCCTGCGGCGGCGCGATCGGATAGCCCATCTCTTTGAGATGGCCGAAAACAGGCTCCATGCCGGGATGGCCGCCCATCATCGCGTGTTCCCAGACGTTACTGTAAACAGCGGCGTGGCCGATCAGTGGATTGTAGACATAGGCATCGGCGCCGCCGGCGCGCGCTTTTCTCGCCTCGGAGATGAAGGATTGCAGACTGGAGACCGATTTTGTCTCGAACTTGCTGGACAGCAGCCCCCAGAACACATCCGCCTGCAACCCGGCCTGCAGATGGTGCTCGTGCAGTATCCGGAAGAGTTCATATTCGCGCGTCGTCGATTGCGTGTTGAAGGAAATGTCGAAGGGCAGGGCGGCCGAATCGAGATTCGCCCGCTGCCTGGCGTCGAGATAAGGCTGATAAACGATCACCGATCCGGATTGCTGCGCCTTTCCGGTCAATTGCTGAAGGCTCGGCAATCCCGCGGGCAGGGTGGTCGGAATCTGCTGGTTGATCGTCAAAGTCGCGTCCTTCGAATGCCGCCTCCGCTGGAAACAGAGATTCCCGCGAGGCTATCCGGGCCGGACTATTGGCATTGAAGCTTGCGCCACCCTGTTGGATGCGCGGTGCGCACGACGGTCGGATATCGCTACGTCGAGAGCGTCTTTTTGCTGAGTGTGAAAGTCCACGAAACTTGAAAACATTCTCTCCGAAATCGAGAGAGAAGTGGCACGCCCTAGGGGAGTCGAACCCCTCTTCCCAGAATGAAAATCTGGTGTCCTAACCGATAGACGAAGGGCGCTTCCTTCGTGGTGGCGCCCTTATAGTCAGCACCTTTCTGACCCGCAAGCGGTAAAATGCGAAATTCCGTAGATTTTTTCTGAGCTTGTGGAAATACCTTGCAGCAGGCGCCGAAGTCCCCGGAATACAGGGGATGCCGGGCCTCGCAGTAAGATCGGCAGGACGCGGTTTGCAGCCGCTGACCCAAAAAGATTGAAACGAATTCCGCCGCCACCGGTTTTCCAGATGTCACCACCTCAACAATGGAGACAGATATGAGCAAGACTGACGCAAAGGAAATCCAGAAGCGCGCCGAGCGCCAGGCCGAAAACACCGGCGGTGGCGGCCATCTCGGCGGAACCTATTTCGGCCAGCAACCCGACGGCAAGACCGCCTCGGTGAGCAGCAAGGAAGGTCCGAAGGCGAGAGCCAATGACGGTTAAGGAGAGAGCCCCGCTTCGGCGGGGTTTTTTCTGCCGGCCACGCAGCAAAGGATTCGAATCGCCAACCAACGATGACAATCCGCCGTCGCGAAGAATACTCGAAAAGCCAGTTTTTCTCGATGGAAACAGGAAGAAGCAAATCGCTCTGCAAGCGTCTCGATCATTGAAAATGAAAGAGAGAAGTGGCACGCCCTAGGGGAGTCGAACCCCTCTTCCCAGAATGAAAATCTGGTGTCCTAACCGATAGACGAAGGGCGCTTCCTTCGTGGTGGCGCCCTTATAGTCAGGGTCTTTGAATCCCGCAAGCGGGAAATTCGTATTTCCTTCAAAAAAATGACACGCCAAGATGGGAGGGATTTTTTCGAGTTAAATCAATGCTCTGCGAAAACTCTTTCGAAGAGGGACGGCAGGTGACGTTGCGGCACGGCAAAAACCGTGCCGTCCTTCAGATGGCGCGGGCGCTTGGCGGCGTGTTGCGCCGGGCGCCGCATCCCCAGTTCCAGTCGCGATTGTTTCCGGTGTCGAGATGGACCGAATCCGTGTGGCAATAGGTGCCGACACCGCCACGGCCGGGAAGCGAGCGGATATAGCTGGCGATATCCCATTTCGAGACGCCATCGATCTGGATGTCGGCGGCGTCGCAGCTCTTGTGCATCGATTCCTCGGCGCCGCCGACCTGACGGTTGTGCTCCGGATCGCGGTAACCCGACGTGACGATCACCGGACGGCCGAAATGGGTCTCGACCGTCTTGATGACGTTCAGGAGGTTGGGCTTGAAACAGCTGACCTCGACATTGGCGTTCTGTACATGGATGCCATTCGGCGCCACGCGTGTCATGCCGGGCAGCGAGGCCTTCTGCAGGAGCCCGGAGAGGCTGCCGAGCAGGTTCTGCTTCGGCGCGGCATAAAGCGCGTTGGTGGAGGCGCCCTGCAGGCTGCCTGTTGCCAGCGACGCTGCCTGATAGGGCGCAACCTGGGTGCTGGTATTCTGCGACGATTGTTGCGGCAGCAGAATCTCGCCCTGCGGCGCCTGTTGCGGCTGCTGTTGCTGTTGGGGCGTCCCGAAGACGCCGCCGCGCGACGTTGCAAATCCGCCCAGCACCGGCGCATAGGCGTTTGCATCGGCCGGCTGGATGACCGTCGAGGTGCGGTTGTTCTGAGGCGGTGCGGGCTGCGCCGAGAAGATGCTCATCGCATTGGCATTGATGCGGGTCGATTGCATCGCCATGCCACCGATATTGGCGGGCTGCATCTGAGGTGCGCCGGGCGGCATGTTCGCGGCATTGGGATCCATCGCCGCTGTCTGCTGCTGGCCTCCGGCCGCTGCCACCATCGGGTCGCGATAGCCTGCCGTCTTGGCGCCGGGCTGGCCGGCGGGAGCGCTCGCCGCCTGCTGCGCTGCGGCCGGTGCGGGTGTCGCAGCCGCAGAATCAAGTGCCTTCTGGTCGGACACGCAGCCTGCAAGCGCAAGCGTCGAGACTGCGGCAAGAAGCAGGCACGGACGGGTTCGAAGATGGGGCAAGCGTAGGCTCTCCGGTCAAAACTGAAGCAGCCCGGCGCTAGCCCGACTGCAGGAATTGACCGGAAGGTGCCTGCGGCGGCTGGATGCGGCAAGTGCGAACCGGCGTCTCGGGCCGGAAATCGCAAAAGCCGCAAGCCTCACTAAAGCCTCGGCCTACCAGACGCCGGTATTGCCCATGGAAAGCCAGGGTTCGGCTGCCGGCAAGCTGCCGTTCTTCTGCAGAATCTCGATCGAGATGCCGTCCGGAGAGCGGACGAAGGCCATGCGGCCGTCGCGGGGCGGGCGGTTGATGGTGATTCCACTGTCCATCAGCTGCTGGCAGGTGGCGTAGATGTCATCCACCTCATAGGCGAGGTGACCAAAGTTGCGTCCACCGGTATAATCCTCCGTGTCCCAGTTATAGGTCAGCTCGAGGCAGGGGGCGCCATAGGCTTCAGCGTCGGAAATGTCGTTGGTGGCAGCAAGGAAAACGAGCGTGAAACGGCCCTTTTCGTTCTCCGAGCGACGGATTTCTTTCAGTCCGAACAATGTGCAGTAGAAATGCAGCGAGGCATCGAGGTCCTTCACGCGGACCATGGTATGGAGATAACGCATTCTATTTCCTTTCGAATGTTGGGTCGTAACCCGGATAGGCGAGCGGACGTCAGCTTCGGGCAAGACATGACGCTAAAATCAGCAACTGGGAATAACCGAAAACAGGACTTGCGCTTATCCGTTACCAAGATGTTAATCTTGATTTCAAGAATCAGTTAACCGTAACAGTGTGACGCGTAATGAGGGGCTGGCGACATGGCTGATAGGATTTCATCGAAGGAGTTCATTGAGCTCGAAGAGCTATCGGGGGATAGCGTCGATCTCATTGAAATCACCGGTGTCGTTAAGTGGTTCGATGTCGCCAAGGGATTCGGTTTCATCGTCCCCGACAACGGCATGCAGGACGTGCTCCTTCATGTGACCTGCCTGCGCCGCGATGGCTATCAGACGATCCTGGAGGGCACCCGCATCGTCGCGCTGATCCAGCGCCGCGAACGTGGCTATCAGGCCTTCAAGATCCTCTCGATGGACCAGTCCACGGCAATCCATCCTTCGCAGCTGCCGCCGGTGCGCACCCATGTGCAGGTCACCGCGACGAGCGGCCTGGAGCGGGCTCTGGTGAAGTGGTTCAACCGCACCAAGGGCTTCGGATTCCTGACGCGCGGCGAAGGCACTGAAGACATCTTCGTCCATATGGAAACGCTGCGCCGCTTCGGCCTCACCGAGCTGCGTCCCGGCCAGGTCGTGCTGGTGCGCTTCGGGCCCGGTGACAAGGGTCTGATGGCCGCCGAGATTCACCCGGATATGCCAAGCCCGGCAAGCCGCGCCCACTGATGTTCAGGATTGATGAGAATGCATAGAATCAAAGGCGCCTTATTGGCGCTTTTTTTCATTGTGGCAGCACCCGCTTTTGCCCAGCAGCAACAGCCGATGGCCTTCGACAAGGAACCGCTGGCCGTGCAGACGGCCTCCGGCAAGATGCTGAACTTCACCGTCGAGATCGCCTCGACGAACGAGCAGCGTCAGTATGGGTTGATGTATCGCAAGGAAATGCCTGAGAATGCCGGAATGCTGTTCGACTTCGGGCAGTCGCGCCGGGTGACGATGTGGATGGAGAACACCATCCTGCCGCTCGATATGCTGTTCATCGACAGCAAGGGCGTCATCCGTCACATCAAGGAAAATGCCGTGCCCTTTTCGGAGGACATCATCGATTCGATGGGCGATGTGAAATACGTCGTCGAGCTGAACGCCGGCACAGTCAAGAAGCTCGGCATCAAGACCGGCGACAAAGCCGCCAGCGCGACAATCACGAAAAAATAAGGGGAAGCTTACTGCTTCTTCTTTGCAGCCTGCGCCTGGGTCACCGCAGCCTGACGCATGCGTTCCATGAAGCGCGCCATCTTCGCCTTGACCGAACCATAGGTGCCAAGCTCGAAATTGCAGCTGTAGCAGCTGATGATGTCGTTATCGAGCGGCTGCGGGCGCGGGAAATTCATCCGGGTCTTGCCGCATTTAGGGCAGGGGATTTCGACTTGCATGACCGGCTCCCGTACCAGCGGATGACCGCCTGCTTACCGTAGAAATCTAGGGAAAATGGTCGGAGTGGAGAGATTCGAACTCCCGACCCTCTGGTCCCAAACCAGATGCGCTACCAGACTGCGCTACACTCCGTCTGAGGGGGCAATACACGCTTCGCCGGGGGGCCGCAATATCAAAAACGCGTTTGTCCCATCCTTAAATGCGGCTTTTGCATTCAGGATAGTGTCAGGAAGCCTCTCCATGGTCGCCCGGATTTTAAGATGGGCGGCCAGAGGCTTGAGTCGGATGGTCCGCCCGGCGCGGAGCGAACCTGACAGCATGGCCATGACACTGAAGACGGCGCGGATGCGCCCCAAGATCGGCAGCATCACGCTCGCCGTTATCGTTTCGCTCTATATCCTCGTCGTTGCCAATTACACGTTCTGGAGCCGGGCCTACGTCTATTTCGACGGCCACCGGTTAGCTTTCGCCGGATTCGTTATCGGCATGATCGCGCTGACGGTGGCGATCGCCGTCACCGTTTCGGTCAAGTATCTCATCAAGCCGGTGCTGATTCTGCTGTTGCTGGCGGCTGTCGCGGCCGCCTGGTTCACCGACAGGTTCGGCGTCATCATCGACCGTGAGATGATCCGCAATGCCGCCGTCACGACGCAGTCGGAAGCGCAGCACCTGATCACCACGAAATTCATTCTCTACATGCTGTTGGCCGGCGTCCTGCCGTCGCTGTTCATCGCTGCCGTGCGCGTCGTCCACCGGCCGTTCCCCAGCAAGTTTCTGCACAATATGGCGGTGATCGTGCCCTGCATCACAGTCATCGCGGTGATCGGCATCGGCTTCTATCCGACCTATGCCGCCGTCGGCCGCATCCATCGCGATCTGATGATGACCATCAATCCGCATTTTCCGCTCGGCAGCGCGGTCTATTTCACCGCGACCTATGGCGACAATCTCAATCTCGTGCGTCAGCCGATCGGCACGGACGCGCACCAGATCCCGGCGGCTTCCCCGGCCAAGCCGCGTGTGCTGATCATCGTTGCCGGAGAGACGGCCCGCGGGCAGGACTTTTCGCTCGGCGGCTATGGCCGCGATACCAATCCGGAGATGAAGGCGCGCGGCGTCACCTTTTTCCCCGATGTCACCAGTTGCGGCACAGAGACGGCCGTCTCCATTCCCTGCATGTTCTCCGTCTACAAGCGGACGGAATACAGCTACCGCAAGGGGCTGGTCACCGATAACCTGATCGATGTTCTCGGCCATGCCAAGGTCGGCGTCGAATGGTGGGACAACGATACCGGCATGTACGGTGTCGCTGACCGCATCAAGTACAAGTATCTGCCCGACAGCCGCGATCCGCGGTACTGCAAGGACGGCGAGTGCCTGGACACCATCCTGCTCGACAAGCTCGATGACTGGCTTTCCAGCGTCAAGGGCGACAGCGTGCTGGTGCTTCACCAGCTGGGGAGCCACGGCCCGGCCTATTATCTGCGCTATTCCGACAGCGCCCGGCGCTTTACCCCCGATTGCCGCGCCGCCGATTTCGCCACCTGCAAGCCGGAAGAAATCACCAACGCCTATGACAACACCGTTGTCATGACCGACCAGGTGCTGGCCGCGGTGATCGACAAGCTGAAGGCGCATCAGGCCGCGCTGGCCGGTTCGATGATCTATCTCTCCGACCACGGCGAATCGCTGGGCGAAAACGGCATCTATCTGCATGGCGCGCCGTATTTCATCGCGCCGAAGGAGCAGACGCATGTGCCGATGGCGCTGTGGCTGTCGGATGATTTCGCCAGCGAGACGAGGCTCGACACCGCCTGCATTGCCGCTCGCGCCAAGCTGCCTGCCTCGCACGATAACCTCTTCCACAGCGTTCTAGGCCTGATGGAGGTGGAAACCAGCGTCCGCGATGCGTCGCTCGACCTTATCTCCCCCTGCCGGCGGCCCACGGACAAGCTTGCCGCCAAGTAAGCAGCGGCAGTTGGGTGCGGCTCGGCTTTTTTCTTGAAACCGCAGGGATTCGCGGATAAGCAAAATTCATCTCTTTGCGTTAGATAGAGCGGAGGGAACCGTGCTGGTGACGGCGCGGCAGTTTGAAATTCCAGCGGATGTTGTCCGCGTATTAGGAGGCGAATGCAGCGATGTCTGCCAAGATCTACCGTCCAGCCAAGACCGCCATGCAGTCCGGCAAGGCCAAGACGCATCTCTGGGTGCTCGAGTTCGATCAGGAGCAGCCGCGCAAGATCGATCCGATCATGGGCTACACCTCTTCGGGCGACATGCGCCAGCAGGTCAAGCTGACCTTCGAAAGCCAGGAACTGGCCGAAGCCTATGCCAAGCGCAACGGCATCGAATACCGGGTGCTGCAGCCCAAGGATCCGATCCGCCAGACTGTCGCCTATCCGGATAATTTCCGTTATACCCGCACACAGCCCTGGACGCACTGAGTGTCCGTGTATGCCGCGTTTCGCCGCTATCGCTGGATAGCGGCCGGATGGCCCCTTAGCTCAGCTGGATAGAGCACCTGCCTTCTAAGCAGGTGGTCGCAGGTTCGAATCCTGCAGGGGTCGCCAATTCTTTTTTCCGAAAATTTTGAACGCAAAAGCGGCGCCTTGGTGCCCCTGCCGAGGAATTGAACCTGGATCGGCTGCTAACGGCGCAGCTGCTCTGACGTTGAGCTACGAGGGGCGTGAGGCATTGTATGCCTCCGGCGTGCCGCGGCTTCAACGCGTTCTTCGCCGGACGGTTAGCCGGTAAGCTTAATGCACATGATGCCGAAGGCATGATGATTGAAAAAGGCCCGGTGATGAACCGGGCCTTTTCTCGCTTACTGCGGGGTGTTGCCACCGGCTGCGGGCGGCGTAGCCGGGGCCGGAGTAGCGTTTGTATCGGCCGGTGCCATCGGCTTTACGGGAGCCGGTGCCGGTGCTGCCGGTTCCGATTGCGTCGATGCCGTCGTCTGCGGGTCGGTAGTCGGCGTGCCGTTCCACTCCGTATAGGCAAAGGCCGCGACGGCGACCACGGCGATCGCTGCCACCCAGCCGACCCAGGCGTTGGATTTTTCAGCGCGGACAGGGGTGGCGCGGTAGTCGGGAGTGCCCGCCGGATCCAGCGGACGGTTCGGGTCATTCAGGTTGTTCGGGTCGTATGTCATTGTCTCTTCTCCTCTTCACATGGGAGGGAAACTGACATTCACGCTTATTTGTTCCCGAGGCGGTCATTGCTGTTGCCGCTGTCCGGCCCGTGACTGCATCGCAGAGCCGTTCCATGCGGCAAGGGACGAGAGCAGGAGCGCCACCGGAAACGCAGGCCTGTTTGCCGGAATCAATCGTTCCAGCGGAAGATCGGGCGATAGACGCGATTGGCGATCATCAGGCTGCGGTCCGGCCGGATGATGTAGGTTTCCTCGACCTCGCGGCCGCGATTGTCGACGAAGGTGTGCGGAAACTGCGAGCCGATCGGCGACTTGGTCAGCTTCGTCCGGGGTTGGCCGTTATAGGTGATGCTGCCCGGGATCGGTGCCAGGCCTGGGCCGGAGATATCGCCGGTCGCCGTGCAGCCGGAAAGAACAGCACCCGCGATGATCGCTGCGGCAAGAGAGAGTTTCATCGGGCTGCTCCGTCGGTTGTTTGTTATCTCAGGCAACTAGGCCTTCGCTCGCTCTTGTCTATGGCCGGTATCACAGCGATTCGCCAACCGCCGCCTGTTGACGAAGAAGTGTATGCTTCCGGCACGCCTTGGGCGGATCTTTGCTTCGCGGTAACCGTGGCTCATTCTTGCGTGAAACAATGCTAATATTACTGCGTTCGCTTTTCATGGACCTGACCGCGATGGCCAAGTCCACGGACCGGCCAACGGCCGTGTCCAAGGACCGGGCTCGAGGCCCTGTCCATCTGATCGAAGGTGCGCGCGTTCCGTCGATTTTCGGCTGCCGGTGATCCGGCATTGAGAAAACGGAGGAATATCATGACTTACGCTCATTCGAGGACCGCGATCGCCGTCCTTGCATCCGCCTGCTCGATTTTCGTCATGCCGGTCAGTTCTGTTCACGCTCTCGATATCTCCATCGGCGGCAGCAACGGCATCAATGCCAGTGTCGGTCTCGGCTCCGGCAGTTCCGGCGGCCTTGGCGCCAATGTCGGCGCTTCCGTCGGTGGCTCAGGTGGCGTCAATGCGAATACCAACGCAACGGTCGGCGGGTCCGGCGGTCTCGTTGATGCCGATGTGAAAGCCAGCGTCGGCGGCAGCAATGGCGTGAATGCGGCGGTCGGCGCCAATGCGGGCGGCAGCGGTAGCCTCGCGGACGTCGATGCCGGCGTATCGGCTGGCGGCGGCAGTGGTGTGAACGCCAATGCCGGCGCAACTGTCGGTGGCAGCAATGGTAGTATCCTCGATACGGATGTCACCGCGTCGATCGGCGGATCGAACGGCATCAACGCCAATGTGGGCGCAAATATCGGCAATGGCGCAGGCGCCAATCTCGGCCTTGGTATCGGCGGCGGCTCGTCCGGTGGTGGTGCATCCAGTGGCGGCAGTGGAAGCGGGATGACGCCGAGTGCGGTTACCCGCGAATTCAGCAGGATGGATGCCAGTGATCAGAGGAAGATGCTGGTTCGCTGCCGCGACATTGCCTCTGGTGGCTATGATGCTGGGCTGACTGGGCTCTGCAAGATGCTGCGGACGCTGGCATCCCGCTAGAGCCGCAAACAAAAAAGCCGCCGGATCGCTCCGGCGGCTTTTTCTGATCTGTTATCCGCTTAATGTAGGATCTGGCTGAGGAACAGCTTGGTGCGCTCGTGCTGCGGATTGTCGAAGAATTCGGCCGGCGAATTCTGCTCGACGATCTGGCCCTGGTCCATGAAGATCACGCGGTTGGCGACCTGGCGGGCAAAACCCATTTCGTGGGTCACGCAGAGCATGGTCATGCCTTCTTCAGCCAGACCGACCATCGTATCCAGCACTTCCTTGATCATTTCAGGATCGAGCGCCGAGGTCGGCTCATCGAACAGCATGATCTTCGGATTCATGCAGAGCGAGCGGGCGATCGCCACGCGCTGCTGCTGGCCGCCGGAGAGCTGGCCGGGATATTTGTTTGCCTGCTCCGGGATCTTGACGCGCTTCAGGAAGTGCATGGCGACTTCTTCCGCCTGCTTCTTCGGCATCTTGCGCACCCAGATCGGCGCCAGCGTGCAGTTTTCCAGGATCGTCAGATGCGGGAAGAGGTTGAAGTGCTGGAACACCATCCCGACTTCGCGCCGCACTTCGTCGATCTTCTTCAGGTCGTTGGTAAGCTCGGTGCCATCGACGACGATCTGACCCTTCTGATGCTCTTCCAGACGGTTGATGCAACGGATCATCGTCGACTTGCCGGAGCCCGACGGGCCGGCGATGACGATGCGCTCGCCACGCATGACCTTCAGGTTGATGTCGCGCAGAACGTGGAAATCGCCATACCACTTGTTCATGTTGACGATATCGACGGCGACTTCGGTCGTGGAGACGGTGAGCTTCTTGGTTTGAGCTTCAGCCATATTTGTTACCCTCAATTCTTATCGTTTGTGGCCGGTGTCGAGATGGCGTTCCATGAACACCGAATAGCGAGACATGCCGAAGCAGAAAATCCAGAAGACAAAACCCGCAAAGATCAGACCTGTCAACGGTGTTACGGCCGACGCCCAGTTGCCGTCGGAGAAGTTCAGACGAACGATGCCGAGCAGGTCGAACATGCTGATGATCGAGACCAGCGAGGTATCCTTGAACATGCCGATGAACGTATTGACGATGCCGGGGATGACGAGCTTGATCGCCTGAGGCAGCACGATCAGACGCATCTTCTGCCAATAGCCCAATCCAAGCGAATCCGCGCCCTCATACTGGCCCTTCGGAATGGCCTGCAGACCGCCTCGGATGACCTCGGCCATATAGGCCGACGCGAAGATCGACACGCCGATCACGGCGCGCAGCAGCTTGTCGACGTTCCAACCCTGCGGCAGGAACAGCGGCAACATGACGCTGGCCATGAACAGGACGGTGATCAGCGGAATGCCGCGGATGACTTCGATGAAGATGACGCAGACCATTTTCACGACCGGCATTTTCGAGCGGCGCCCGAGCGCCAGGATGATGCCGAAGGGCAGGGAGACCGCGATGCCGACGAAGGAGACGACGAGCGTCACCAGAAGGCCGCCCCAAAGCGGGGTTTCCACGACTTCGAGACCGAGACCACCATACAGCAGCCAGAGCGAAACGAGCGGCAGCGCCACGAAGAGCAGCAGAGCGTTCAGCCCCTTGCGCGGCATCGATGGCATCAGCATCGGCACCAGCAGGGCGGCGAACATGATGAAAACAAGCGTCGGACGCCAGCGGTCGCTGAGCGGGTAGCGGCCGTAGACGAACTGGTCGAGCTTGGCGTTGACGAAGGCCCAGCAGGCGCCGCTCCAGCCATCCGGCTGCGTGCCGCCCTGAACGGTGGTGGCGCAGAAGGTGCGGTCCGTACCGGTCCAGACGGCCTGGATGAACAGCCAGTTGATCATGTGCGGCAGCACCCAAGCAAGAACTGCGATGGCGATCACCGTCAGGATGATGTCCTTCGGGGTTGCAAGCAGGTTACGCCTGATCCAGGCGATTGTGCCGCGTTCGCTGGAGGGAGCCGGTTCGGGCTGCAGCATGGCATTGCGGACGAAAGAAATGTTGGGACCCGACATCTTATCTCTCCACCAGTGCCATTTTGCCGTTGAACCAGTTCATGAACAGCGACGTCAGAATGCTGAGGGTGAGGTAGACGGCAATCCAGATGACCACGACTTCGATCGACTGGCCGGTCTGGTTGAGCGTCGTACCGCCGACGGCAACGAGATCCGAGAAGCCGACGGCGATTGCCAGCGATGAGTTCTTGGTCAGGTTGAGATACTGGCTGGTGAGCGGCGGAATGATGATGCGGAAGGCCTGCGGCACCACGACGAGGCGGGTGACGGAGGAGGGATGCAGACCGAGCGCACCTGCGGCTTCCGACTGTCCCTTCGGCACGCCGCGAATACCGGCACGCACGATTTCGGCGATGAAGGCTGCGGTGTAGAAGGACAGCGCCAGGAACAGCGACATGAATTCCGGCCCGACGACGGAGCCGCCGGTCAGATTGAACTTGCCTGCGATAGGAACGTCGAAAGTCATCGGCAGACCGGCCGCCAGGAAGGCGAGAATAGGCAGGCCGGCGATCAGAGCGATCGACACCCAGATCGTATGGAACTGCTTGCCGGTGGCCGTCTGGCGCTTGTGCGCCCAGCGGGCGATGATCACCGTGGCGACGATGCCGATCACCAAGGCTGCGAGGACAGCCCACATGCCGGTATCGAAGATCGGCTTGGGAAAGGCGAGGCCGCGATTGTTCAGGAACATGCTGAACGGCAGATGCACGGATTCGCGCGGCTGCGGCAGCACGGCCAGAACGCCGGAATACCAGAAGAAGATGACCAGCAGCGGCGGGATGTTGCGGAACACCTCGACATAGACGGTGCACAGCTTGGCGATAAGCCAGTTATGCGACAGACGTCCGATGCCGACGATAAAGCCGATGATCGTCGCGGTGATGATGCCGGTGACGGCAACGAGAATGGTGTTCAGGATGCCGACGACGAGCGCGCGGCCATATGTCGAATCGCTCGAATACGGGATCAGCGACTGGCCGATCTCGAAGCCGGCGCGCCCGTTGAGAAATGCGAAGCCAGATGCCGTATTGCTGCGCTGCAGGTTGAGCGCGGTGTTGTGAGCGACCCATGCCACGAACAGCACCAGCAGAAGTACGGTCAGAACCTGGAAAAATATGCCCCTGAATTTGGGGTCGTAAAGTGCCGACTGGAGCGTCCAGTGGCTCTCCGGCAAAGGTGTCGTGTGCACAGCCTCTTGCGTCATGCCGAGCCTAATCCCCTATGCGCCCGTTTTTGGGCTTTTTTTCTTTGAAGATGGAAAGGCGGTTTCCCGCCTTTCCGGCATTCTTGTCGAAAGCTTAGCGAACCGGCGGAGCGTACTGGATGCCGCCCTTGTTCCACAATGCGTTCAGGCCGCGTGCGATCTTCAGCGGGCTGCCCTGACCGACGTTGCGTTCAAAGACTTCACCGTAGTTACCAACGCCCTTGATGATGTTGTAGGCCCACTCGTTGGTCAGGCCGAGGTCGGTACCGATCTTGGTATCGGCTTCGGTGCCGAGGAAGCGCTTGATATCCGGGTTCGGCGAATTCTTCATCTCGTCGACGTTTGCCTGGGTGATGCCGAATTCTTCAGCGTTCACCAGGGCGTAAGCCGTCCACGAAACGATATCGAACCACTGGTCGTCACCCTGGCGCACTGCCGGGCCGAGCGGCTCCTTGGAGATGATCTCCGGAAGGATCATGTGCTCGTCAGGGTTCTTCAGCGTCAGACGCAGCGAGTAGAGGCCGGACTGGTCGGTCGTGTAGACGTCGCAACGGCCGGAATCATAGGCAGCGTTGACTTCTTCGAGCTTCTCGAAAACGACCGGATTGTACTGAAGGTTGTTGGACTTGAAGTAGTCGGCGAGGTTGAGCTCGGTCGTGGTGCCGGACTGTACGCAGACAGCGGCGCCGGAGAGTTCGAGAGCCGACTTCACGTTCAGGCTCTTGCGAACCATGAAGCCCTGACCGTCGTAATAGGTGACCGGACGGAAGTTGAAGCCGAGAGCTGTGTCGCGGTTGATCGTCCAGGTGGTGTTACGCGAGAGAACATCGACTTCGCCCGACTGCAGAGCCGGGAAGCGGTCCTTGGCGGACAGAGGCGTGTACTTGACCTTGGTCGGGTCGCCGAAGACGGCGGAAGCGACGGCCTTGCAGAAATCAACGTCGAAGCCGGCCCAGTTGCCGGATGCGTCAGGCTGCGCAAAACCCAGGAGGCCCGAGTTGACGCCGCACTGAACGAAGCCCTTTGCCTTCACGTCTTCAAGAGTGGTTGCCGAGGCCGCATGGGCGCCAAGAGCGAAAACTGCTGCGCCGACGGCGGCGGACAGGAGCTTAATCTTCATTTTTCCCAACCTTTTATCTGTTGTCTTATGTTTTTGTGGGAGGAGAGGCGAAGAAAACCCTGTCCCCCCAATTTCTCGACACCCTCCCGGCGCGAGTGGTTCTATCACAGTCGCAAATGCCAATACGGTCAAGTGTCGCGGCTAATAAATGCGGCAAAATTCGGCATTTTGGCAAAATGCGCCGTTCTGATAGGCAGTTGGATAGTATTTGGGCAGTGTTTTGCGGAAAAATACCGCGCAATTCACTGATATATCTGCGAAAGTAACGTTCCGGGTAATTTTCGGCCCGGCGCGGCTACGGGGTTGACCCGACTTTTCCTGAGGTCCAAAACTCGCCCATTGCATCCCTCGCCAAAGGCTATTTCAGACTATGAAAGACAAAGACGGTCTCCTGCAGAACGCCGGTATCAACACCCGCCTCTCGCATATCGGCAACGACCCTTCGGAATACCACGGTTTCGTCAATCCGCCCGTCGTGCACGCATCGACGGTGCTGTTTCCGAATGCCAAGGCGATGGAAACACGCGGGCAGAAATACACCTATGGCACCCGCGGCACGCCGACCACCGATGCGCTCTGTGAGGCGATCGACGAGCTCGAAGGTTCCGCGGGTACGATCCTCGTGCCGTCGGGTCTTGCCGCCGTCACCGTGCCGTTCCTGGCGTTTCTGTCTTCGGGCGATCACGCGCTGATCGTCGACTCCGTCTACACGCCGACCCGCCATTTCTGCGACACCATGCTGACGCGCATGGGCGTCGAGGTCGAATATTACGACCCGGCGATCGGTGCCGGCATCGAGCAGCTGTTCAAGCCGAATACCAGGCTCGTCCATACGGAAGCGCCGGGCTCGAACACGTTCGAGATGCAGGATATTCCGGCGATCGCCGCGATTGCCCACAAGCACGGCGCCGTCGTTGCCATGGACAATACCTGGGCCACGCCCGTCTATTTCCGCCCGCTCGATTTCGGCGTCGATATCTCGATTCACGCGGCAACCAAATATCCGGCCGGCCATTCCGATATCCTGATGGGCACCGTCTCGGCCAATGCCAAGCATTGGGAGCAGCTGAAGGAAGCCAACATCACGCTCGGCATCTGCGGCGCACCCGATGACGCCTATCAGGTGCTGCGCGGTCTGCGCACCATGGGCATCCGCCTGGAGCGTCACAATGAAAGCGCGCTCGCGCTCGCCAAGTGGCTGGAAGGCCGCGAAGAGGTGGCCAAGGTGCTGCATCCGGCGCTGCCGAGCTTCAAGGGTCACGACATCTGGAAGCGTGACTTCAAGGGCGCCAGCGGCATCTTCTCCTTCGTGCTCAAGGTCGATTCCGCCGAGCAGTACAAGGCGAAGGCCCATGCCTTCCTCGATGCGCTCAGCATCTTCGGGCTTGGCTGGTCCTGGGGTGGCTTCGAATGCCTGGCCGTTCACGTCAACCTGAACGACCGCCGCATCGCAAAGGCGCCGGAAGGCGGTCCGCTGATCCGTCTGCAGATCGGTCTCGAAGACGTGGCCGACATCAAGGCCGATATCGAACGCGGCTTTGCAGCAGCCAAGGCCGCCTGATCAGCCAAGCGGCCGGTAGCCGTAGATCCAGTCGAGATCCGCCGCGAGGCTTTGCGGCGGTTTCAGCGACAGCACGATATCACGCCCGATCCTGACAGGGCCGCGGGCGTGATAGGCAAAGCGGTTGAATGCGCCGCGCTTGCGGATCTTGGCGATCCGCGGCCCCCGATGCGCCTCGAAGCGGGGCAGGGCCTGCTCGATGGGATTGCTGCCCAGAAAATAAGCCAGCTCATAGGCATCTTCGATTGCCATGGCCGCGCCCTGGGCGGCAAACGGCATCATCGCATGCGCAGCGTCGCCGATCAGCACGCGGTCGCGCCCGTCCTGCCACGATCCCTCGGATGCTTCGTAGAGCGGCCAATAGGTCGGCTCGATATTGCGAAGCAGGGCCAGAGCTTCGGGATGCCAGCCGCGGAAGCGCGAACGCAGGGTCTCCAGCTGGTGACTTGCCGTGCCACTGTCCCACCGCTCAGTGCTTTCATTGCCGCTGGTGATGGCGACGAGATTGAAGCTCGCCGATTCCTTCAGCGGATAGCAGACGAGATGCACCGATCCACCGAGAAACGCCGAGACGCTGTTCCTGTCGAGAAAGTCAGGCGCTGCGGCGGCTGTGATCGTGAAGCGATAGGCGATGTTGCCGGAAAATCGGGGCGAGGGCGAACCATCGATCGCGGCTCGCGTCTTCGACCAGACGCCGTCGGCGCCGATCAGCACGCCCGGGCCATTAGACGGCAAGCCTGCGGATTCGATTGGAGTACCAAGGTGCAGCTGGCAGAGCGGATTGGCGCGCACCGCATCCAGAAGCACGCGCTGAAGCGTTGCACGGTGCAGGACACCATATGGCGCATCCCATCGCTCACGGGCGAAACGGCCGGCGGGAACGGCGGCGAGCTGCCGCAACGTGTCGCCCGCAACGAGCCGGATCATCTCCGGCTCGTGCCAGCATTTCTCGATCTCACCGAGAACGCCGAGTTCACGGAGAATGCGCGATGCATTGGGGGAAAGCTGCAGGCCGGCACCGACCTCTGCCAGTTCGCCGGCCTGTTCGAAAATATCGGAACGGATGCCCCGTTTGGCCAGTGCCAGCGC
Source organism: Rhizobium sp. 01N424 (assembly GCF_056399485.1). NCBI lineage: Bacteria > Pseudomonadati > Pseudomonadota > Alphaproteobacteria > Hyphomicrobiales > Rhizobiaceae > Rhizobium > Rhizobium sp. 01N424. The sequence goes on along the minus strand of NZ_JBFTRK010000007.1, from coordinate 127,148 downwards.
GGCTGTCAGTCCTGCAATTCCTGCGCCCGCAATGGCGGCGTGCTCGACCGGCATCGTTTGTCCGATCTTCAGGAGAGAATGATCAGGCGGCCTTCACATGGAAGACGCAGCCGGCCGGGTTCGTCTGGTTGGCCTTCAGCGCGCCATTGAAACGAAACAGCGTCGAGCAATAGGAACAGACCTTTTCGTTGTCGTCGCCCATGTCGATGAAGATATGCGGATGGTCGAACGGCACGGATGCGCCGGTGCACATGAATTCCTTCACGCCGACTTCAATCACGCGGTGTCCGCCGTCGTTCTGGAAGTGAGGAATGCTGTGGCCGGCCATGTCTGTCTCCGAATGCTTTGAAATTTGGCCGGACATTACCGTCCTTCGCCGCAAATGTGTAGAGCCAAAGCGCCGCAAGCGGCATGGTTTTTTGCCCGCCGGGGTTCACCTCGCGGCAGCGATAAAATATGTTCCGGCGCAAACAGGGGCCTGCCTTTATGAATTTGAATACGCCTGCATTCTCCAGCTTCACGCATGACGGCCTGAAACTCGCCTATTTCGACGAAGGCGACCCGAATGGCCCGCCGGTCCTGCTGATTCACGGCTTTGCGTCGACGGCGAGCGTCAACTGGGTGCATCCGGGCTGGCTGAAAACGCTGGGCGATGCAGGTTACCGCGTGATCGCCATGGACAACCGCGGCCACGGCGCCAGCGACAAGCCGCACGATGCCGAAGCCTACCGCCCGTGGATTATGGCGGCGGACGCGATGGCGCTTCTCGATCATCTCGGCATCCCCGAAGCAAACGTCATGGGCTATTCGATGGGTGCGCGCATTTCTGTCTTTGCGGCGCTCGCCAATCCGCACCGCGTCCGCTCGCTGGTGCTTGGCGGCCTCGGCATCGGCATGACCGATGGTGTCGGCGACTGGGACCCGATCGCCGACGCGCTGCTGGCGCCGTCGCTCGATACCGTGACCCACGACCGCGGCCGGATGTTCCGCGCCTTTGCAGAGCAAACGAAGAGCGACCGCGAAGCGCTGGCCATGTGCATTCGCGGATCGCGCGATCTGGTTGCCCGGTCCGACATGGGCAAGATCGAGGCGCCGACGCTGATCGGCGTCGGAACAAAGGACGACATTGCGGGTTCGCCTCAGGAACTTGCCGCCCTGATGCCGAATGCCGAAGCGCTCGATATTCCGGGCCGCGACCATATGCTGGCTGTCGGCGACAGGGTTTTCAAGAAAGCGGTTCTGGAGTTTTACGAGAAGGTCGCCTGACGGTGACATGCCGCTGTTGAGCGGATATTCACGGAAAAATCATTCTAGAAAGCGCTGGCGGCCCGACCCATTTATGTTACAGCCGTTTTGCTCTATACACTGACGTTCCCACGGGAAATGAGGAGACCGGTAATGGTCGCGAAGACAGACATTCGTCCTCTTGAAGCTGCAAGCCCGCTCAAGGTGATGGATCCGATCTGGGACAGCCTGCGCGAAGAAGCGCGCATTGCTGCCGAGAAGGATCCGGTACTGGCGGCTTTCCTTTATTCGACGGTGATCAATCACCGCTCGCTGGAAGAATGCGTCATCCACCGTATCTGTGAACGCCTCGACCACCCGGACATGCAGGCGACGCTGCTGCGCCAGGCTTTCGATGAAATGCTGTCGGAATGGCCGGAATGGAGCGACATCCTGCGCGTCGACATCCAGGCGATCTATGACCGCGATCCCGCATGCCTCCGCTTCATGGAAGCCGTGCTCTATTTCAAGGGCTACCATGCCCTGCAGACGCATCGTCTGGCGCATTGGTTGCTGAACCGTGGACGCCGCGATCTGGCGCTCTATCTGCAGAGCCGTTCGTCCAGCGTCTTCCAGACGGATATCAATCCGGCGGCGCGGATCGGCAGAGGCATCTTCCTCGACCACGCAACCGGTCTCGTCGTTGGCGAGACGGCCGTGATCGGCGACAACGTTTCGATCCTGCATGGCGTGACGCTCGGTGGCACCGGAAAGGAAGGCGCAGACCGCCATCCGAAAATCGGCAGCGGCGTGCTGATCGGAGCGGGCGCGAAGATCCTCGGCAATATCGAGATCGGCTACTGCTCGCGCGTTGCGGCAGGCTCGGTGGTCTTGAAGGCCGTTCCGCCGAAGACGACCGTCGCAGGCGTGCCGGCGAAGGTCGTTGGCACCGCAGGGTGTTCGGAGCCGTCGCGGGTCATGGACCAGGTGATTGGCGCGGATATCTGAGCCGGTCATATTCGCAGAGGCTGAAAAAGCTGGCGAAAATCGCAAGGGGAAAGCCGGGCACGTTGGCTTGTCTCAACCTTTACAGCGCCACTTTTCGTGTGCAAGAAGCGGCCACCAGAGACCGCTAGGAGATCAAATGTGAAGCCCGAAGAACTCAAGAAGCTCGACGCCTACTTCAAGAAAACGCTCAACCCGGAGATCGTCGTGAAGGCGCGCCCGCGCAAGAACGACTCCGCTGAAGTTTACCTCGGCGAGGAGTTCCTGGGTGTCGTCTATATCGACGACGAGGACGGTGACCGCTCCTATAACTTCTCGATGGCGATCCTCGACGTCGATCTCTGATCCAGCGCCGATTGACATTGCGTGACGGGCCGCTTTTGCGGCCCGTTTGCGTTTTATGGCACGCAATCGGTCCTCAACGCTGGATCGCGCCGCTCTCTGCTCCATTTTAGTGATTGCGAATGCGATCAATCATCATGGAGGCCTGGGACATGGGAATTTTTCGACAAGATCAAGCACGCGATTTTCGGGGAGGCGAAAGCGGCTCCCGTTACGGCGGCAGCCGCGCCTAAGGCTGAACCGGCCCCGCCATCAGCAGCGCCCACAGCTGCGTCTGCCGCCGCGGCACCGGCACCTGCGGCTTCCGCTGCGCCAAAGGCGGCAGCGGCCGCCGTCGATATCGTCCCGATCCTCGATGCTGCGGTGAAGAAAAGCGGCCAGAAACTCGACTGGCGCCGCTCGATCGTCGATCTCATGAAGGCCGTCGGCATGGATGCAAGCCTTGCCGAGCGCAAGGAACTGGCAGCCGAGCTCGGCTACTCAGGTGACACAGGCGACTCCGCCAAGATGAACATGTTCCTGCACAAGGCGCTGATGAAGAAGCTCTCCGAGAATGGCGGCAAGGTGCCCGCCGATCTGCTAGACTGAGCCGGTAAACGCAATGTGTTTCGAGGCTTCGCTGGCTACCGGCGAAGCCTCTGGTTGCGCGTGACTGATATATGTCTGCAAAATCAACGATCGACGTACGTTCATCTTTTTCCGGAAAATATGCGGTATCGTGAATGCACGCATGAGTCGTTTTGCATCGCACAAAATCTCTTGACTCCTGATGGTTTGCGGCTACCATTTTTGCTGCAGAGCCGAAGAGGAGGATGCGCATGTTCAACTTTGACGATACGAGCCGCAAGAGCAAGGAAGCCATGGACACGATGCTCAAGAGCTATTCGGATAGCGCCAAGGGCTTCCAGGCAATTGCCACCGAAGCCGTCGAATATTCCAAGAAATCGTTTGAAGACACCGTCAGGCATTTCGAGGCGCTGTCAGGCGTTCGCAGCATCGAGGCTGCCTTCGACCTGCAGAGCAGTTTCGTGAAATCGTCCTATGAAAGCTTCGTCGCCGAAGCCACCAAGATGGGCGACATGTATTCCGACCTCGCCAAGGGCGCCTACAAGTCCTACGAGGCGCAGGTTCCGGCACCGGTCGTGAAGGCCGCGAAAGCTGCCGCACAGGCGACGCCCGCCGCTGCCTGATTCCATGCGCCTTGTGGCGCACCCCTTGAAAAACGAAGACCGGCTACGCACTTGCGGCCGGTCTTTTTTGTTTTCTGCTCTGTTCAAGAAATAGTCCGGGACTTTTTTGGCGTTTGCGTCAAGTCCTGCGGAATTGTGATTGCAGTCGGGAACAAGGGGCTTAAAATCGCAGCATTATGAACTAAGTTAGTGTGTGAGATATTCGGTGGGTAAAGCATCCTCCCATGCACCATCGGACTGATCGAGGAATGAATGAAAATGATCGCAAAGCCGATCCGGATGCAAAACGATGGCGAAAGGAACGGGGACAACGGAAATCGCGGAACCTCGGTCATTACACGTACGAAGCCGAAGACCAAGAAGCCTAATCTCTACCGCGTGCTCATCCTGAATGACGACTACACTCCCATGGAATTCGTCATCCACATCCTGGAGCGGTTTTTCCAGAAAGATCGCGAAAGTGCCACCCGCATCATGCTCCATGTCCATAACCACGGCGTCGGCGAGTGCGGGATATTCACATACGAGGTAGCGGAAACGAAGGTTAGCCAGGTGATGGACTTTGCCCGGCAGCATCAGCATCCGCTGCAATGCGTCATGGAAAAGAAGTGAGGATCACAACGTGCCAACATTTTCGCCTAGCTTAGAAAAGGCGCTCCATCAGGCACTGACCTTTGCCAACGAGCGGCATCACGAATATGCGACGCTCGAGCATCTGCTGCTCGCCCTTGTCGACGACTCCGATGCGGCCGCGGTCATGGGTGCCTGCAACGTCGATCTCGACGCGCTCCGCAAGACGCTGATCGAGTATATCGACAATGAACTCTCCAATCTGGTCACCGGCTATGACGAGGACTCCAAGCCGACATCCGGCTTCCAGCGCGTCATCCAGCGTGCCGTGATCCATGTCCAGTCGTCGGGCCGCGAAGAAGTGACGGGGGCAAACGTCCTCGTCGCAATTTTTGCCGAACGCGAAAGCCATGCCGCCTATTTCCTGCAGGAGCAGGAGATGACCCGCTACGACGCGGTCAACTACATCTCGCACGGCATCGGCAAACGGCCGGGCTCGTCGGAAAGCCGCACCCCGCGCGGTGCCGAGGATGAATCCGAGAGCAAGCCGAGCGCATCGCGCGGCGGCGCCGAAGACGATACAGCCGGCAAGAAGCAGCAGGATGCGCTGAAGGCCTATTGCGTCAATCTCAACGAGAAGGCCAAGACCGGCAAGATCGATCCGCTGATCGGCCGCCACGCCGAAGTCAGCCGCACGATCCAGGTTCTGTGCCGCCGTTCGAAGAACAACCCGCTCTACGTGGGTGACCCTGGCGTCGGCAAGACCGCAATCGCCGAAGGCCTCGCCAAGCGCATCGTCGAAGGCAAGGTTCCGGAAGCGCTCGCCGACGCGACGATCTTCTCGCTCGATATGGGCACGCTGCTCGCCGGCACCCGCTATCGCGGCGACTTCGAAGAGCGTCTGAAGCAAGTCGTCAAGGAGCTCGAGGAATATCCGGGCGCCGTGCTGTTCATCGACGAAATCCACACCGTGATCGGTGCGGGCGCCACTTCGGGCGGCGCCATGGATGCGTCGAACCTGCTGAAGCCTGCTCTGTCGTCCGGTGCGATCCGTTGCATCGGTTCGACCACCTACAAGGAGTATCGCCAGTTCTTCGAGAAGGACCGGGCTCTGGTTCGCCGCTTCCAGAAGATCGACGTCAATGAGCCGTCGATCGACGATGCGATCGAAATCATGAAGGGCCTGAAGCCTTATTTCGAAGAATATCACCACCTGCGTTATTCGAACGACGCCATCAAGTCGGCTGTCGAGCTGTCGGCCCGTTACATCTCGGACCGCAAGCTGCCGGACAAGGCGATCGACGTCATCGACGAGACGGGTGCAGCGCAGATGCTGCTGCCGCCCTCGCGCCGCCGCAAGCTGATCACCGAAAAGGAGATCGAAGCGACGATCGCGACGATGGCTCGCATCCCGCCGAAGACCGTGTCGAAGGATGACGAAGCCGTTCTTGCTAATCTTGAGCAGGAATTGCGCTCGGTGGTCTACGGCCAGGATACGGCGATCGAAGCCCTGTCAACCGCGATCAAGCTGGCGCGTGCCGGCCTGCGCGAACCGAACAAGCCGATCGGCTCCTACGTCTTCTCCGGCCCGACAGGCGTCGGCAAGACCGAGGTTGCCAAGCAGCTTGCATCGTCGCTCGGCGTCGAGATACTGCGCTTCGACATGTCGGAATACATGGAGCGGCACACGGTCTCGCGTCTGCTCGGTGCACCTCCCGGCTATGTCGGCTTCGACCAGGGCGGTCTTCTGACCGACGGCGTCGACCAGCATCCGCATTGCGTGGTTCTTCTCGACGAAATCGAGAAGGCGCACCCTGACATCTACAATATCCTGTTGCAGGTAATGGACCACGGTACGCTGACCGACCACAACGGCAAGAAGATCGACTTCCGCAACGTCATCCTGATCATGACGACCAATGCGGGCGCATCTGAAATGGCAAAGGCTGCCTTCGGCTTCGGCTCGTCCAAGCGGTCGGGCGAAGACGAGGAAGCGCTGAACCGCCTCTTCACACCGGAGTTCCGCAACCGTCTGGATGCGATCATTCCGTTCGCATCGCTGCCGACGGCTGTCATCCACAAGGTCGTCCAGAAGTTCATCATGCAGCTGGAAGCGCAGCTTTCCGAACGCAATGTGACCTTCGACCTGCACGAGGATGCGATCGCTTGGCTGGCGGAACGGGGTTACGACGAGAAGATGGGCGCCCGCCCACTGGCTCGCGTCATCCAGGACGTCATCAAGAAGCCGCTGGCGAACGAAATCCTCTTCGGCAAGCTGAAGAAGGGCGGCGTCGTTTCCGTCACCGTCGGTCCGAAGGAAGACGGAAAGCCAGGCATCGTGCTCAATTCCGTCTCGGAACTGGCGCCGATCAAGCCGAAGCCAGAGGCTGAGGTCATCCATCCCGACGCCGATGGCGAGGATGATGGCGAGCTGAAGACCAAGCCGAAGAAGGCAACGGTCAAGAAGGCCAAGGCCCAAGCCGAGCCTGAAGTGAAGGCGGCGCCGAAGAAGAGCAGCACGGTTCCGAAGGTTCCGCGCAAGAGCTGATCGTCACCGCATGGTGAATTGAAAAAGGCCGCAGTGATGCGGCCTTTTTTGCGTCTGCCGATGCGTGTTTCAGAGCGGCGTGTAGTCGATCTCCATAAAGTCCTCGACCTCGGGCATCCAACGGTCGCGCACGAAAGCTGTATGCGCCGGGTGGACATTATAGGCGTCGTAGCCAGCCTGGTTCTCGAATTCCATCGAGAAGCCGAAGGTGAAGGCGTTCTTGCCGCTGGTCTGCCGGAGCTGCTCGAAATTGCGCACACTCGGGATGGCGGCAAGCGTCAGTGCCTCTGTGAGGAATGCCTTCTCTTCTGCCGAGCCGGCCGGATGCTTCAGGCGGAATGCCACCGTATGACGGATCATCTTTGTCTCCAGGTTTTGCAGCGGCTCAGGGGAGCTCGGCCCTGATCTTTTCTGCATTCGCAGCCAGCACCGCGCCGTCTTCCATCGTGCCGGAATGCGGCTTCAGCGCCACGCCGTCATGGCGGGGGATAACGTGGAAGTGCAGGTGGAAGACGGTCTGTCCGGCGGCCGGTTCGTTGAACTGGCAGACGAAGACGCCGTCGGCATCGAAGGCATCCTGAACCGCATTCGCGATCTTCTGGACGACAGCGATGGCCTGAGACAGCGCGGCAGGATCTGCGTCGAGAATGTTGCGGGACGGAGCCTTGGGAACGACAAGGACGTGGCCAGGTGCCTGCGGCATCACGTCCATGAAGGCCACCGTATGATCGTCTTCATAGACCCGGTGCGACGGGATTTCGCCGCGCAGGATCTTGGCGAAGATGTTGTTGTCGTCATAGGCGGCGCTGGTCATGGTGAAATCTCCTCGTGTTTGCAATCGGGTAGCGCGGTGACGGCGAGTGCTTCAATCCTCCTGCTGCCGCTCTCCCTTGCGGAACGGGCTGTGGTCGGTGAGGATTTCGTTCATGTGCTCGACATCCTCACGCTCGCGCTTGAGATAATCGGCGATCGCCCGGCGCAGACCGGCGTGGGCGACATAGTGGGCGGAATGCGTTGTCACCGGCAGGTAACCTCTGGCGAGCTTGTGCTCGCCCTGCGCTCCGGCCTCGACGCGCTTCAGGCCCTTGGCGAGGGCGAAATCGATCGCCTGATGATAGCAGACCTCGAAATGCAGATAGGGGTGATCCTCGATGCAGCCCCAGTGGCGGCCGTAGAGCGTATCGCCGCCGATGAAGTTGATGGCGCCCGCCACGTAGCGCCCCTCGCGCTTCGCCATGACAAGCAGAATATCATCGGGCATCCGCTGGCCGATCAGCGAATAGAATTCACGGGTCAGATAGGGCCGGCCCCACTTGCGGCTGCCGGTATCCATGTAGAAGGAAAAGAACTGGTCCCATATCCGTTCGGTCAGGTCGCTGCCGGTCAGCCAGTCTATGCTGATGCCGTTTTCCAGTGCTGCGCGCCGTTCCTTCTTCAGTGCCTTGCGCTTGCGTGACGCCAGCGTTTCCAGGAAAGTGTCGTGATCGGCATAGCCGTCATTGATGAAGTGAAACTGCTGGTCGGTGCGATGGAGATAGCCGTCGGTCTCGAAGACCGAGATCTCATCCTCGGGCACGAAGGTGACGTGCGCAGAGGAGACGCCGAGCTGACGCACGACTTCCTTCAGGCTCTCGGCAATCACGCTCTGAACCGGACGCCGCTCAAAACCCTCGGCAACGAGCAGCCGCGGGCCGGTTGCCGGCGTGAACGGGATCGAGCATTGCAGCTTCGGATAATAGCGCCCGCCGGCGCGCTCGAAGGCATCCGCCCAGCCATGGTCGAAGACATATTCGCCCTGGCTATGGTTCTTGAGATAGCCGGGCAGGGCGCCGATCAGCTCGCCCTTTTCCGTCTCCAGAAGCAGGTGATGGCCGAGCCATCCAGTCTCTGCTGTTGCAGAGCCCGATTCCTCAAGCGAGGAGAGAAAGGCGTGAGATAGGAACGGATTGTAGGGGACGGCGTTTGCCGTTTTCGATGTCCCGGAAAGCCGTGACCAGCTCTCCGGGGAAATCGCGGTAAAGGACCGTTCGACGCGGATCGATAGTTCATCAGTCATGGAGCAAAAGACGAGGCCGTTGGGGGAGGAAAGTGGCTCCCTTCCAGTCTGCGCATGATCTTGTCCAAAAAGCGAGCATCAAACCGAAGCGCGGGGATCAAAGCCTTCAAAAGTCATTTGATCGGCATTTTCGAATGTATGCTTGCGGGCCTTCTCGTCGCGCACGGTCCAGGTGATCACAGGGATACCCTTGTCGCGCTGGCCGGAGATGAACGGGTTCGGCAGATCGGCGAAGAAATAGGAGATGAAGTCGAGGCCGAGCGCCATCGCCTTCTCGTGAACCTCGAATTCCTCCGGCTTGTTGCCGCCAGCCGTCAGGCCGACGGGGTAGGGCGCCTTCAGTTCCTTCAGGTCGCGCAGCAGCCAGTGGTCGAAGCTCATCAGCGCAACCTTGCCCTGGTAACCTTCCAGCACTTCGAGCACCGTCTCGGCAAAGCCCTCGTCATCGGCTTCACGGCCTTTGAGCTCGAGCACCAGCGGAACCTTGCCCTGCACGAGATCGAGCAGCTGCTTAAGCGTCGGGATCTTGTCGGCGGTGCCGCCGACGGAGAGCAGGCCGAGCTCCTTGGAGGTCCGCTCGCGGATATCGCCCGGCATGTTGCAGAGGCGCTCGAGATTCTCGTCGTGGAAAACGATCGGAACGCCGTCGGAGGCATAATGCAGATCGCACTCGATGGCGAAACCCGCCTCGACGGCGCGCGAAAACGCCGTCAGCGTGTTTTCCCAGACGAACTTGTTGGTGTCGTGATAGCCGCGGTGAGCGACTGGCAGTTCCTTGATCCAGGCGGCGGAGGTCATGTTATGCGATTTCCATGATGGCATCGATTTCAACGGCGGCGTTGAACGGCAGCGCCGCCATGCCGACGGCAGCGCGCGCATGCTTGCCGGCGTCACCCAGAACATTGGCGATCAGGTTGGATGCGCCGTTGATGACGAGGTGCTGCTCGACGAATTCAGGTGCGGAAGCGACGAAGCCGTTGAGCTTGATGACGCGCTTGATACGGCCGAGGTCGCCGCCGAGTGCGGCACTGGCCTGCGCCAGGATGTTGATGGCGCAAAGCTCAGCGGCGCGCTGACCCGCGGCAACGTCGACATTCCTGCCGAGATGGCCGGTGACGGCGACCTTGCCGCCTTCCATGGGGAGCTGGCCGGAAATGTAGAGAAGGCCGCCGCTGATCACATAGGGAACATAATTGGCAGCCGGAGCAGCGGCTTGCGGCAGGGTTATCCCCATTTCCTTGAGTTTTGCGGCAATCTGGTCGGACATTTTCGCCTCCACTTTCATTGTCAATGCTTCAAAAATTATGCATCAAGACTAGAATGTTGCGTATGACAGCTTCCAGCCTCGATTTGGCCGAAAGCGTTCTTATAACATCGCGGCCGAGTCCAACAGGAGATAATGGATGTTCCGATCGAGTCTTGCCGCTCTGCTTATCGCAAGCGTTTCCGCACCGGCCCTAGCCGCCGCGCCCGCGGCGGGCGCTGCGATCGCGTCGGGCCTCGTGGCGCATCGCGCGATCTATGATCTCGAACTCAAGGACGCATCCGAACGTTCAGGCATCGCCGGCATGTCCGGCCGCATGGTCTATGAGTTTAACGGCAGCTACTGCGAAGGCTTCACCACCAATTTCCGCTTCGTGACGCAGATCGATACCGGAGAAAACACCCGGGTCAGCGACCAGCAGACCAAGACCTTCGAGAACATCAAGGACCGCAAATTCACCTTCGAGACCAAGTCTTTCACCGACGACCAGTTGGACAAGGAAGTCAACGGCGCGGCAAGCGACAAGCCGAATGGCGTGACCGTCGACCTGACGAGCCCGCAGACGAAGGAATTGCAGCTGGCGGAAAGCCGCTTCCCTACGGAACACATGCTCGACGTGATCGAGAACGCCAAGTCCGGCAAACGCTTCTTTGAGGCCCGCGTCTTCGACGGATCCGATGATGGCGACAAGGCGCTGGCGACGACGACCGTCGTCGGCAAGCAGATCAGCCCCAAGGCGGGCGACGAGGCCGATGCCGGCAATGCCGGCGCCTTCGCCAAGCAGGCTTTCTGGCCTGTGACGATTTCCTACTTCAACGAGAACAGCAAGACGGATGCCTTGCCTGTCTACCGGATGTCGTTCAAGCTCTACGAGAACGGCATTACCCGCGATCTCACCATGGACTACGGCGATTTCGTCCTGACCGGCAAGCTCGCGAAGCTGGAAATGCTCGACAAGAAGCCCGAGACCTGTAAGTAGCTGAATAGCCGCTTCGACGCGGCAGGTCTTTTTCCGGGGGAGGATGGCATGACCTGCATGCCAGTGAAAATGCTTGCTTCTTCGGTCATTGCGCTCGCAGCCTTCTGCGCAGCCATGCCGGCATTTGCTGCCGATTGCGGCGAGACGCCAGCGTCCGGCGTTGATTGGAGCAATTGCAACAAGAAAAACCTTATGCTCGAATCGAGCGACTTCGAAGGCGCCAACCTGGCCGATGCCGACCTGTCGCAAACGAGCCTCAAGGGCGCCAACCTCACATCAGCCAATTTCGAAAAGGCGACCCTGATCCGCGCCTGGCTCGAGAATGCCAAGGCCGACGGTGCGAAATTCGACAAGATCGAAGCCTATCGCTCGGTCTTCCAGAGCGCATCGGCGCAGAAGGCATCCTTCGCCGCGGCCGAGTTGCAGCGTGCCGATTTCACCGGTGCACAGTTGTCAGGCGCCAGCTTCGAGAAGGCCGAGCTTGGCCGCACCAACTTCGCGAAGGCGACGCTCAGCGAATCCAAGTTCGCGCTGGCAAACCTGTCGCGCGCCAATCTGGTCGGCGCGACGCTTGGCGGAAAGGTCAGTTTCGACCGCGCCTTCATGTATCTGACGCGCATCGAAGGTGTCGACCTTTCGACTGCGACCGGACTGGAACAGGCGCAGATCGATCTCGCATGCGGCGACGCCACGACGAAGCTGCCCTCGGGGCTGAAGGCTCCCACAGATTGGCCGTGCCCCGCAGAGCCCAACTGATGCCGGTAAGGCCCGGCGCTCAGATCTCGGGGCGTCGGTTTTTTCAGAGAAACCCTTGCAATCGAGGTGAATCGACTGTAAGGGCACCCGCATTCCACACGTAAGGCATGGGATTGTCCGGGAGAAATCCGGATTGTTCCGCCCGGTGGCATTCTCGAAGAGGATGCTGTTCGCCTTGCGGAGGTTCAACCGGAAAAGGATAACAAGGCATGGCATTGCCCGATTTCTCTATGCGCCAGCTCCTCGAAGCAGGCGTCCACTTCGGCCACCAGACGCACCGCTGGAACCCGAAGATGAAGCCGTACATTTTCGGCGATCGTAACAACATCCACATCATCGACCTGGCTCAGACCGTTCCGATGCTGTCGCGCGCTCTGCAGATTGTCAGCGACACGGTTGCTCGTGGCGGCCGCGTTCTGTTCGTTGGCACCAAGCGTCAGGCTTCCGAGCTCATCGCTGACTCGGCCAAGCGTTCCGCTCAGTACTACGTCAACTCGCGTTGGCTCGGCGGCATGATGACCAACTGGAAGACGATCTCCAACTCGATCCAGCGCCTGCGCAAGCTCGACGAAATCCTTTCCAGCGACGCCTCCGGCTTCACCAAGAAGGAACGTCTGAACCTTGAGCGCGAGCGCGAAAAGCTCGACAAGGCCCTCGGTGGTATCAAGGACATGGGCGGCACGCCGGACCTGATGTTCATCATCGACACCAACAAGGAAAAGATCGCGATCGACGAAGCCAAGCGCCTCGGCATCCCGGTCGTCGCCATCATCGACTCGAACTGCGATCCGGACCTCATCGACTACCCGATCCCGGGTAACGACGACGCGTCGCGCGCCATCGCTCTCTACTGCGACCTGATTGCTCGCGCTGCCCTCGATGGCATTGCGCGTCAGCAGAGCTCGTCTGGCCGTGACCTCGGCGCTTCCTTCGAAGCTCCGGCCGAGCCGGCGCTCGATGAGACGGCTCAGGCCTGATAAACAAGCGGCGGATCTTGCGGTCCGCTCAGCTTGACTGAATTGGGAAAAGGCCGCGCGAGACTTTGCGAAGTTCCGGCGGCCTTGACCTTTTCAGGCAAAGGCATCCGCCATTGCCTGACATGTTTCGTTATGGCGCGTCATTCATCACGCTGTCATACATACAGGTACATTTCGTGCCTCAATCCGGTGCCGCACGCGTTTCGCGGGCCACCGTTGAACCGACAAAGAGGAAGCTTATGACCGAGATTACGGCTGCACTGGTGAAGGAACTGCGCGAAAAGTCTGGCGCAGGCATGATGGACTGCAAGAAGGCGCTGCTCGAAAACAACGGCGACATCGAAGCATCGATCGACTGGCTCCGCGCCAAGGGCATCTCCAAGGCTGACAAGAAGGCTGGCCGCGCTGCTGCTGAAGGCCTGATCGCCATCGCCGGCGCTGGCCACAAAGCCGTTGTCGTCGAGCTCAACTCGGAAACCGACTTCGTTGCCCGTAACGACGCCTTCCAGGACCTCGTTCGCGGTATCGCCAGCGTTGCGCTTGCGACCGACGGCACGGTTGAAGCCATCGCGGCTGCGACCTACCCGGCATCCGGCAAGCCGGTTACCGACACCATCAAGGACGCGATCGCCACCATCGGCGAGAACATGACGCTGCGCCGCTCTGCCAAGCTCGAAGTCGAGCACGGCGTTGTTGCCACCTACATCCACAACGCTGCCGGCGACGGCATCGGCAAGCTCGGCGTTCTCGTCGCGCTGAAGTCGGAAGGCGACAAGGCTGTCCTGACGTCGATCGGCCGCCAGGTTGCCATGCACATCGCTGCGACCAACCCGCTCGCCATCCGTTCTGAAGAAGTCGATGCTGCTGTCGCCGAGCGCGAACGCAACGTCTTCATCGAACAGGCCCGCGAATCCGGCAAGCCGGAAGCGATCATCGAAAAGATGGTCGAGGGCCGCATGCGCAAGTTCTTCGAAGAAGTTGCTCTTCTCTCGCAGGCTTTCGTCATCAACCCTGACCTGACGGTCGGTGCTGCTGTCCAGGCTGCCGAAAAGGAAGCTGGCGCCAAGATCGAAGTCGTCGGCATGGCACGTCTCCTGCTCGGCGAAGGCGTCGAAAAGGAAGAGAGCGACTTCGCTGCCGAAGTCGCCGCTGTCGCCAAGGGCTGATAGCCTCTCTTACATGTGAAAACGCAAGGGCATCGCGTGACAACGCGATGCCCTTCGTGTATCCGGCAGTCAGCGGTGATAAACGAGGAGCCAAGATGTCGCGAGAGCCTGTCTACAAACGCGTTCTACTCAAGGCTTCCGGCGAAGCCCTCATGGGCAGCCAGGGTTTTGGCATCGACGTAGCGGTTGCGGACCGCATTGCTTCCGATATCGCGGAAGCCCGCCATATGGGCGTTGAAGTCGGCGTCGTTGTCGGCGGCGGCAATATTTTTCGCGGCGTTGCCGTAGCCTCCAAGGGTGGCGACCGGGTGACCGGCGACCACATGGGGATGCTCGCAACCGTCATCAACGCGTTGGCGCTGGCGACCTCGCTACGCAAGCTGAATATCGACACCGTGGTGCTGTCGGCTATCGCCATGCCGGAGATCTGTGAAAGCTTCTCCCAGCGCGCGACGCTCTATCACCTGTCGCTTGGCCGCGTGGTGATTTTCGCCGGCGGTACTGGCAATCCCTTCTTCACCACCGATTCGGCTGCAGCATTGCGCGCCGCCGAAATGGGCGCAGAAGCGATCTTCAAGGGCACGCAGGTTGACGGCATCTATTCGGCTGATCCGAAGAAGGTTCCGGATGCGACGCGCTTTGACCGCCTGACCCACAAGGAAGTGCTCGACAAGGGCCTCGCGGTCATGGACGTGGCAGCCGTCGCGCTTGCCCGCGAAAATTCCATTCCGATTATCGTCTTCTCGATCCACGAAAAGGGCGGTTTCGCTGAAATCTTGACGGGCGGTGGTCTCAAGACCATCGTATCCGACAACTGACAAAGACGGCGCCGCAAACACGGCGCGATTCCGACTGAGACGGGAGCATGACTATGAGCGAAGGCATCGACATCAAGGAAATCAAGCGCCGCATGGATGGCGCAGTTTCCTCATTCAAGAGCGATATCGCATCGCTGCGCACCGGCCGTGCCTCGGCCAATATTCTGGATCCGGTCACCGTCGAAGCCTATGGTTCGCGCATGCCCCTGAACCAGGTTGCCAACATCACCGTTCCCGAGCCGCGCATGCTGTCGGTTTCCGTCTGGGACAAGTCGATGGTCGGCGCCACTGACCGCGCGATCCGCGAATCGAACCTCGGTCTCAACCCGATCGTCGATGGCCAGAATCTCCGCATTCCGCTGCCTGAGCTCAACGAAGAGCGCCGCAAGTCGCTGGTCAAGGTTGCTCACGACTATGCCGAAAAGAGCAAGGTGGCGATTCGCCATGTTCGCCGCGACGGCATGGACGGCCTTAAGAAAGCCGAAAAGGACGGTGTCATTGGCCAGGATGAAAGCCGGGCGCAATCCGATCGTGTGCAGAAGATGACGGATGAGACGATTTCCGAAATCGATCGCTTGCTTGCCGAGAAGGAAAAGGAAATCATGCAGGTCTAGGCTTTCGCCTGCGCCCCAAGAGACCGGACGGGAAATGTCGGAACCAGCATTCGTGAGCATGCCAGAACATGTTGCCATCATCATGGATGGCAACGGCCGTTGGGCCAAGCAACGCGGCTTGCCGCGCGCCATGGGGCACCGCAAGGGCGTGGAGGCGGTTCGTGCGACCGTCCGCGCTGCCGGTGACGCTGGCATCAAGTATCTGACCCTTTTTGCATTTTCGTCCGAAAACTGGCGCCGGCCGGAGGCCGAGGTTTCCGACCTGATGGGCCTTCTCAAGGCCTTCATCCGTCGCGATCTCGCCGAGCTTCACTCGGAGAATGTCCGCATCCGCATCATCGGCGACCGCCACACGTTGCGCAGCGACATTCTCGACCTGCTGCTCGAAGCCGAAGAGACGACCAGCAACAATACTGCACTGACGCTGGTCATCGCTTTCAACTACGGCTCGCGCGACGAGATGGCGAGAGCCATGGTCAGCCTTGCCAAGGACGTCGAAGCCGGCCGTCTGCGGACGCAGGACATTACGCCAGCGCTGATCAATGCCCGGCTCGATACGGCGGGGATTCCCGACCCTGACCTGATCATCCGCACCAGTGGCGAAGAGCGGCTGTCCAACTTTCTGCTCTGGCAGGCCGCTTATTCCGAGCTGATCTTCGTGCCGGAATACTGGCCGGATTTCGGACGCGAGCTGTTCTATTCGGCGCTTGAGAAATACGCCGCCCGCGACCGCCGCTTCGGCGGACTGTCGTCGCAAGCCGCGGCAGTGGGTACTTGATGCAGCAGGAACTGAAGCTTCGCATCATCTCGGGCATCATCCTTGCCATCATCGTGCTTGCGGCGACCTGGTACGGTGGCTTGGCGTTTCAGGCGCTGTCGGCGCTGATCGGGCTGCTGATCTACTATGAATGGTCGACGATCACCCGCCTTAGCGTCGAGCAGCCGGTTGCCAATGCCGCAGGCTGGGCCGGGCAGGGTGCTATCGCCCTCGCAATCCTCCTTGGCCGCTTCGATTGGGCCCTCGGACTTCTCCTGGCGGTTTTCATCGTCGCCATCGGCTTCACGCTGCTGCGGGGCGTCAGCCGCTGGTTTCCTGCAGGTGTCGTCTATGCCGGGCTGACGGGCATTGCCCTGGCCGAGATCCGTGGCGCCGATACCGGCGGCCTGCATGCCATGCTTTTCCTGTTTGCCGTGGTCTGGGCGACCGATATCCTCGCTTATTTCGTTGGCCGGGCAATCGGCGGGCCGAAGCTGGCGCCGAAGATTTCTCCCGGAAAGACCCAGTCGGGCGCGATGGGCGGCGCGGTCTCTGCTGTGATCGCTGGCAGCCTGATTGCCTATTTCCTGGTGCCTGAGGCCGATTGGCTGGTCGCCGCTGCGGTCGCGTTCATCCTGTCGGTCTGCAGCCAGGCCGGAGATCTCTTCGAATCCTTCATCAAGCGCCGCTTCGGCGTCAAGGATTCCAGCCGTCTCATTCCGGGACATGGCGGCGTCATGGACCGCGTCGATGGCCTGATTTTCGCCTGCTTTGCGGCTTTCTTGCTTGCGACGTGTTTTTCATTGATAAGAGGCGGCACAGCAGCGCCGCTTGGCGCGGCGTTGTTCGGACTTTGAATTCGCGGAAAGGCGGCGGAAGAAACTTATGGAAGGCTTGACCGGAATATTCGGCTTCCTGACGGGGTATATCATCCCCTTCGTCCTTGTTCTCTCGCTGCTCGTTTTCGTGCACGAGATGGGGCACTATCTCGTCGGCCGCTGGAGCGGCATCCGCATCCTGGCTTTTTCTGTCGGCTTCGGCCCTGAGATCATCGGCTTCAGCGACCGTCATGGCACGCGCTGGAAGATCTCCGCCATTCCGCTCGGCGGTTACGTGCGGTTCTTCGGCGACGAGGATGCATCGAGCAAGCCGGATACCAGCGTTCTGAATGCCATGTCCGAAGAGGACAGGGCGCGGTCTTTCGCAGGCGCCAAGCTCTGGAAACGGGCCGCGACCGTGGCCGCCGGTCCGATCGCCAATTTCATTCTGGCAATCGCCATCTTTACCGTGCTGTTTTCGATCTACGGCCGCTCGGTCGCCGATCCGGTCGTTGCCGAGGTCAAGCCCGAAAGTGCGGCTGCTGAAGCCGGTATATTGCCGGGCGACCTGTTGATCGCCATCGACGGCGGCAAGGTCGAGACATTTGATGACGTGCGCCGCTACGTCAGCATCCGTCCGGAGCAGAAGATCGTCGTCAGCATCGAGCGCAATGGCGAAAAGCTGGACCTGCCGATGGTGCCGAAGCGCACCGACATGACCGACCAGTTCGGCAACAAGATCGAGATCGGCCTGATCGGTATCGTCACCAATCAGGAAGTCGGCCATTTCCGCGTCCAGACCTATACGCCGGTCGCTGCCCTGAAAGAGGGTACGATTCAGACCTGGCATATCGTCACCGGTACGTTCAAGTATATCGGCAACCTGTTCGCCGGTTACATGAAGCCCGATCAGCTGGGCGGCCCGATCCGCGTCGCTCAGGCCTCCGGCCAGATGGCGACGCTCGGCGTTGCTGCTTTGCTGCAACTCGCAGCAGTATTGTCCGTCTCTATTGGATTGCTTAACCTGATGCCTGTACCGGTACTTGATGGCGGGCATCTGATGTTCTATGCGATTGAAGCGGTGAGGGGAAAACCTTTGGGGTCCTCGGCTCAGGAAATTGCATTTCGCATCGGCCTGGCTATGGTGCTTTCGCTAATGGTTTTTGCCACCTGGAATGACATAAGCGCGCTAATTGGATAGCGCGTGCGGTGAGGGAAAATTACCGTTTATTTACGATGTTTCAAAGCTGTAGTGGCGAATGGGTCACGCTTCGAAATGAAGTAAACAGAAATTAACTTGCTACCTTGCTTGTATGTCAAAAGCGGGTAAAACGACACACGTGGCCGGAATCGGGTTCTCCCGGCGACGGGGACGAGAAAAAAGGTAATGGGTGAAATGAAGGCTGGTTCAAGATTTTTGAACGCAGTATCGGCGGTTGCGCTGTCTGCAAGTGTTGTGGCTTCCGGCGCAGGTGTCATTACAATCATCTCTGCGGGGGCGGCTGAGGCCGCAGTCATTCAGCGCATCGATGTACGCGGGGCAAGCCGCGTCGGTGCTGAGGCTGTGCGTTCCAACCTGACCATCGCACCAGGCAAGAGCTTCTCCAACACCGACATCGACGACTCGGTGAAGCAGCTCTACGGCACTGGCTATTTCTCCGACGTCAAGATTTCCGTCTCCGGCGGCACGCTCGTCGTACAGGTTCAGGAAGCCCAACTCGTCAACCAGGTCGTCTTCAACGGCAACCGCAAGGTCAAGGACGACAAGCTGGCCTCCGTTGTCGGCACGCACGCCTCCGGCCCATACAATGATGCGCAGATCCAGGCTGACATCGCCGCTATCAAGGAAGCTTACGCTGCCACCGGCCGTAGCGAAGTCAACGTCACGACGCAGGTCGTTCCGCTTGGCGAAGGCCGCGTGAACCTTGCTTTCGTCATCGACGAAGGTGACCGCACCAAGATCGATTCCATCAACTTCGTTGGTAACAACGCTTACAGCGCCGGCCGCTTGGCTGCTGTCATCTCGACGAAGCGTTCGAACTTCCTGTCGTTCCTGACGCGCAAGGACGTTTACAACGAAGACAAGCTGCACGCCGACGAAGAGGCGCTGCGCCAGTTCTACTTCAACCGTGGCTATGCCGACTTCAAGGTCGTCTCGTCCGACGCTCAGTTCGACGAAACCACAAACAAGTACACGCTCACCTTCAACATCGAAGAAGGTCCGCGCTACAATTTTGGTCCTGTTACGGTCCAGTCGACGGTCGATGGTGTCAGCGGCGAACAGTTGCAGGGTCTCGTCAAGACGCACGAAGGCGAGGTTTATAGCGCCAAGAGCGTTCAGCAGTCGATGGAAGCCATCTCCGACCAGGTTGCTTCGGCAGGTTATCCCTTCGCCCGTGTCACGCCGCGCGGTAACCGCGACCTCGGCAACAACACGATCGGCGTCGAATATCTCGTCGACCAGGGCGAGCGCGCCTATATCGAGCGCATCGAAATCCGCGGCAACAGCCGCACGCGCGATTACGTCATTCGCCGCGAGTTCGACGTCTCCGAAGGCGACGCCTTCAACCAGCAGATGATCACCAAGGCGAAGCGCCGCCTTGAAGCGCTTGGCTTCTTCTCGTCCGTCAACATCTCGACGCAGCCGGGCAGTGCCGCTGACCGCGTCGTCGTTGTCGTCGATGTTCAGGATCAGTCGACCGGTTCGTTCGGTATCGGCGCCGGCTACGCTGCAGGCGGCGACGGCCTCATTCTCGAAGCCTCGATCGAAGAAAAGAACTTCCTCGGCCGCGGCCAGTACATCAAGGTTTCGGCAGGTGGCGGTCTCGAAGGATCGCAGAGCTACGGCCTGAGCTTCACCGAGCCCTACTTCCTCGGCTATCGTCTTGCGACCGGTTTCGACCTGAACCACAGCGAAACCTCGAGCAACGACAACTACGACTACACCGAAGACAGCCTTGTGCTGCGCGCAACAGCGCCGATCACCGAAGACCTGGCTTCGACTTTCCGCTACAACTTCAAGCGGATGGACTACGACTCCAGCGGCAGTGATTTGAGCGATCTGTCGATACCCTATCAGGATCTGGTCAATAACGGTCCTTGGATCAAGTCGTCGATCTCGCAGACTTTTACCTACAACACGCTCGACGATATGACGTTGCCGCGTGAAGGTATCTACGCAACCTTGACCAACGAAATCGCTGGTCTCGGCGGCGACTCGCAGTTCTATAAGGTCTACGGCAAGGCCCGCTATTATCATCTGCTTGCTGACGATGCAGACATCATCGGTTCGCTCGCGGCAGGCGCTGGCTATGTTGTTGGTTTCGACAAGAACCTGAATATCTTTGACCAGTTCACCCTGGGCAACAGCGATATTCGCGGCTTTGAAAACAAGGGCATCGGTCCGCGGATGGGCGGATCCCAGCCAGACGATCCGCTTGGTGGTACGACCTATTTCACGGTCTCTGCTGAGGCTTCGTTCCCGATGCCAGGCTTCCCGCGTGACTTTGGTCTGCGTGGCGCAGTCTTTGCGGATGCGGGTACGCTTTTCGGCAACGATGTTGATGTTTCTGGTCTTACTGTCGATGGTGATAACGCAGCTCTGCGGGCTTCCGTCGGCCTTGGCCTGATCTGGCAGTCGCCTTTCGGTGCACTTCGCGTCGACTATGCGATCCCGGTCGTCAAGAAGGACTACGACAAGACGCAGTACTTCAAGTTTGGCATCAACAACCAATTCTGATATCGGCAGTCCGGAACCATACTGGAATTCCGTTCTGGAGCATTGCCGATGGAGCAAAATTCGTTCTTTAAGCCTCGGGATGGGGTGAAGCTCTCTGAGCTCGCTCAATATCTCGGGGCAGAACTTCCCGATTCGTCCAAGGCTGACGTCATCATTCATTCCGTGGCTCCTGTGAGCCGCGCCAAGGCTGGTGACATCTGTTATGTGATTTCGCGCAGGAGCCGGGCCGAGCTGGAAACATGCGAGGCATCGGCTGTTCTGTGCGATCCGGCTTTGCTGTCTGCAATCCCGGCGCATATACCGGCGCTCGTCTCAAAAAATCCTCACGCAGCATTTGCAATGGCTGGCGGATATTTGCATCCGTCGGCTCTGCAGCCATTGCCATCCATGTCGGTTGACAGCGCCATCGGCACTGGCGCCGTGGTCGATCCGACCGCCAAGCTGGAAGCCGGCGTCATCGTCGAGCCTTTGGCTGTCATCGGCGCCGGTGTCGAAATCGGTTCGGGCACCCGGATCGGAGCGGGTGCGATCATCGGCCCCGGTGTCAAGATCGGCCGCAATTGTTCGATCGCCAGCGGCGCGAGCGTGCTGTGTGCTTTTCTCGGCAATCACGTCATCATCCACAATGGCGCACGTATCGGCCAGGATGGATTCGGCTATGCGCCGGGCCCGCGTGGCATGATCAAGATCGTTCAGATCGGCCGTGTCATCATTCAGGACAATGTCGAGATCGGCGCTAACTCGACGATCGACCGCGGTACGATGGACGACACGGTCATTGGTGAAGGCACCAAGATCGACAATCAGGTGCAGATCGGCCACAACGTGAAGATCGGCCGTCACTGCGCGGTTGTTTCACAGGTTGGCATCGCCGGCAGTGCTGTGATCGGCGATGGTGTGCAGATCGGTGGTCAAACCGGGATTAATGGCCATATTACCATTGGCAACGGCGTTCAGATCGCTGCCAAGAGCGGTGTGGTACAAAGCATTCCGGACGGCGAGCGTTATGGTGGCATTCCGGCCAGGCCGATCAAGCACTTCCTGCGCGAATCTGCCGAGATCATGGCACGTTCGGCGGCACGGGCGAACAAAACGGGAGACAAGAATGACTGAAGAAGCAAAGGCTTCTCTTTCGTCGGCAGACATCATCGAGATCATGAAGCTCCTGCCGCACCGCTATCCCTTCTTGATGGTCGACAGGATCATCGAGATCGACGGTGACGATTCCGCGATCGGTATCAAGAACGTCACGGCCAACGAACCGCAATTTACCGGCCATTTTCCCGATTCGCCGATCATGCCTGGCGTGCTTCTGGTCGAGGGCATGGCCCAGACGGCCGGCGCGATCTGTGCGCGCAAGGATGGCACGAGCGGCAATCTCGTCTACTTCATGACGATCGACAATGCCCGCTTCCGCAAGCCTGTCATCCCCGGCGATCGCGTCGAATTTCACGTCAAGAAGCTGAAGCAGCGCGGCAATATCTGGAAGTTCCACTGTGACGCCAAGGTTGATGGCAACCTGGCCGCGGAAGCCGATATCGGTGCAATGATCCTACGCAAGGACAAGGCATGAGCACGGTTGCCGCCAGCGCCCGCATTCACCCGATGGCCGTCGTTGAAGACGGCGCCGTCGTCGGTGAGAACGTGACCATCGGTCCCTTCGCCTATGTCGGTCCGAAGGTGACGCTTCATGACAATGTCGAGCTTCATCCCCATGCCATCGTCACCGGCCGGAGCATCCTCGGCAAGGGTTCGAGGGTGTTTCCTATGGCCGTCATCGGTGGTGATCCGCAAAGCGTCCATCACGCCGGTGAAGAGACGACGCTGACCGTCGGCGAAAATTGCACGATGCGCGAAGGTGTGACGATCAATACCGGCACCAGCGATTTCGGCGGCAAGACCATCGTCGGCGACAACAATCTGTTCCTCGCCAATTCGCATGTTGCCCACGATTGCCGTGTTGGCAACAATGTCATCATGTCGAACAACGTCATGCTTGCAGGTCACGTGACGATCGAAGATCGCGTCATTCTCGGCGGCGGTTCGGCGGTGCATCAGTTCACGCGTGTCGGCCGCCAGGCCTTTGTCGGCGGCCTCTCCGCCGTCAGCTACGACGTCATTCCCTACGGCATGCTGAACGGCAATCCGGGGCTGCTCGGCGGCCTGAACGTCGTCGGCATGACGCGTGCCGGCGTTGATCGCGCTGTCATTCACACCGTACGGCGCGCCTACAAGGCAATTTTCGAAGGCTCCGGTTCGGTTCGCGATAACGCAGCCGCAATCCGCGCCGAATATGATGATTGCCCTCAGGTTGTCGAAATCCTCGATTTCATTGCCGCCGAGAGCGATCGGGCGCTGTCTTCGCCGACGCGGGGACAGAAAGGCTGAGCGTGTCCGTTTCCGGCGACACCGCGAAGGGCCGTCTTGCGATCATCGCTGGAAACGGCCTTTTGCCGGCTTACGTCGCTCAGGCAGCGCGAGCTGCCGGCGATGAGCCCTTCGTGATCTCGTTGAAGGGCGAAGTTGACCGTTCCTGGCAGGGCTACGACCATGCCGTCATCGGCGTCGGCGATGTCTCCGCACTCGAAGCTATCTTCAGCAAGCATGACATTCGCCGCGTCGTAATGTCCGGTGGCGTTCGCCGCCGGCCGGAATGGCGGGAAATACGCCCGACCTGGAAGTCCATCGTCAAGATCCCGTCGGTCGTCAGGACATTGATCTCCGGCGGTGATGACACCGTGCTGCAGATGGTCATCAAGCTCATCGAAAATAACGGCCGCCGCGTGATCGGCGCTCAGGAAATCGCACCTGATCTCCTGGCTTCTGTCGGCTCTCTCGGTGCGGTGGCGCCGGGCAAGGACGATATCTCCGACATGCTGAAGGCTGCCGAGGCCGCCAATGCCCTGGGATTGCTGGATGTCGGGCAGGGTGCCGTCTCTGTGGGTGGACGCGTCGTCGCGCTCGAGGGACCCGAAGGTACCGACGGCATGCTGGAGCGGGTCGCATCGCTGCGGGGTACAGGGCGGATATCGGCGCGCCGCAAGGGCGTCCTCGTCAAGCTCTGCAAGCCGCAACAGGATTTGCGCGCCGATCTGCCATCGATCGGCGTATCGACAATTGCCAATGCACAAAAAGCCGGTCTTGCAGGCGTCGCCGTCGAGGCGGGCAGGGCACTGATTCTGGAGAGAGATGAGATGATCGCTGCGGCGGATCAGGCTGGCCTTTTCGTGTGCGGCATCGACCGCGGCTTGCCTGGATGGGGGCTGACGTGAGCACCAGTCTGAAAATCGGCATCATTGCCGGAGAAGTCTCCGGCGACCTACTGGGCGGCGATCTGATCGCCGCTCTGAAAAAGATCCATAACGGCCCGGTCGAGCTTTTCGGCGTCGGCGGCGAGGCGCTGGAAGCCCAGGGCCTGAAATCGCTGTTCGACTATTCCGAACTGTCGATCATGGGCATCAGCCAGGTGCTCGCCAAGCTGCCGACGCTTTACAGGCTGATCCGCCAGACCACGGCGGCAATCATCGCCGCCAAGCCTGATGTTCTCGTCATCATCGACAGTCCCGACTTTACCCATCGCGTCGCCAAACGCGTACGCGCGGCTCTCCCGGATCTGCCTGTCGTCAACTATGTCTGTCCGAGTGTCTGGGCGTGGAAGGAATACCGCGCACAACGCATGCTGGGATATGTCGATCATGTTCTGGCGGTCCTGCCATTCGAGCCCGGCGTGATGAAGGAACTCGGCGGGCCGCCGACGACCTATGTCGGCCACCGGCTGACGGCAGATCAGGATCTCATCGCGACACGAAACGCGCGCAGCGCAAGGGCAAACGCTGCCCAGCCCGCCGTCAAGTCGATCATGTTGCTCCCGGGCTCGAGGGCCTCGGAGATCAACCGTCTTTTGCCGCATTTCGGCGATGCAGTGAATGAGCTTGTCTCGCGCAACGGCGAGATGCGGTTCATGTTGCCTACCGTTGCGAGGCGCGAGGCGCAGGTGCGCGAGATGATCAAGGATTGGCCGGTGAAGCCGGAGATCCTTGTCGGCAGCGAGGCGAAGTGGCAGGCTTTCGCCGAAGCCGACGCAGCGATGGCCGCATCCGGAACGGTGATCCTGGAGCTGGGGCTCGCCGGCGTGCCGACGGTGTCGGCCTACAAGATCGACTGGATCATGAAGCTGCTGACGGGCCGCATCAAGACCTGGACGGCTGCCATTCCGAACCTGATCGCCGACTACGCGGTCGTGCCTGAATATATCAACGAGGTTGTCCGCGGCGGCAGCCTGTCGCGATGGATGGAGCGACTGTCGGCGGATACGCTGCAGCGCCGCGCGATGAGCTCGGGCTTCGATCTCGTCTGGCAGCGCATGCAGACGGACAAACCGCCAGGACAAAAGGCGGCCGAGGTCGTTCTCGAGACTCTGGACAAGAAAAAACCCGGTCAGAAATGACCGGGTTTTTTTGTTTCACCGATACAGGCGCCTAGCGCTTGGAGACCGGAACGTAGTTGCGCTCCGCTTCGCCGATATAGAGCTGGCGCGGGCGGCCGATACGCTGCTGCGGATCCTCGATCATCTCGTTCCACTGCGCGATCCAGCCGACGGTGCGGGCGAGAGCGAAGAGAACCGTGAACATGGTCGTGGGGAAGCCGAGAGCCTTCAGCGTGATGCCCGAATAGAAGTCGATGTTCGGGTAGAGCTTCTTCTCGATGAAATACTCGTCGGTTAGCGCGATGCGCTCGAGTTCCATCGCCACTTCGAGAAGCGGATCGTCCTTGATACCGAGTTCGCCGAGAACTTCATGCGTCGTCTTCTGCATGATCTTGGCGCGCGGATCGTAGTTCTTGTAGACGCGGTGACCGAAGCCCATCAGGCGGAACGGATCGTTCTTGTCCTTGGCGCGGGCAACATATTCAGGGATACGATCGACGGAGCCGATTTCCGAAAGCATGTTGAGAGCCGCTTCGTTGGCGCCGCCGTGGGCAGGACCCCAGAGGCAGGCAATGCCGGCCGCGATGCAGGCGAACGGGTTTGCACCTGAAGAGCCGGCGAGACGAACGGTCGAGGTCGAAGCGTTCTGCTCGTGGTCGGCATGCAGGATGAAGATGCGGTCCATGGCGCGCGAGAGAACCGGATTGACCGTGTACTCTTCGCAAGGGACAGCAAAGCACATGCGCAGGAAGTTCGACGCGTAGTCCAAGTCGTTCTTCGGGTAAACGAAGGGCTGACCGATGTGATACTTGTAGGCCATGGCGGCCAGCGTCGGCATCTTGGCGATCATGCGCAGCGAAGCGACCATGCGCTGATGCGGATCGGTGATGTCGGTCGAGTCGTGATAGAAGGCCGACAGGGCGCCGACACAGCCGCACATGACGGCCATCGGGTGTGCATCGCGGCGGAAGCCGGTGAAGAAGCGGCTCATCTGCTCATGCACCATGGTGTGGTGCGTGACGCGGTAATCGAAGTCCTTCTTCTGCGCAGCGGTCGGCAGTTCGCCGTAGAGCAGCAGATAGCAGACTTCGAGGAAGTCGCCGTGCTCGGCCAGCTGCTCGATCGGATAGCCGCGGTGCAGCAAAACGCCTTCATCGCCATCGATGTAGGTGATCTTCGATTCACAGGATGCGGTCGAGGTAAAACCAGGATCGTACGTGAAGGAACCGGTGTTCTTGTAGAGTGCGCCGATATCGATGACATCAGGCCCAATCGTTCCGCTCTTTACGGAAAGATTGGCGGATTTGTCGCCGATTTTGATTGTTGCGCTTTGATCCGTCATTCTGATCCTCCAAATTGGCGGCGGCGCCATAAAAGCGCCATAGGGTTAAGCGTCCGCTCAGATTGCTATATGATAGCGCGCCTAATGCCAAGTTACCGTGACGCCATTTTGTGCATCGCAGTATCAACTTTTAGGCACTCCTGCGATGCTGTAAACGCATAGCGGAAGCCGATGATTTATTTAGGCTTTTTGCACTCACGTTTTTTCATCATTTTTCAATCGATTATTGTTGCTGAAACGCGCGCAGGGTTGCATTCTGGTTGTATTCTATCGGGTCATCAGGCTCTTTGCATGCCGGAGTTGAAAACCAGCGACGTCAGCACGATCACCATCGGCGCCGCGGCCAAATTGCCGCAGACGCTGCTGATGCCGCCTGCAGCGGGCTCTCTCCTCGCACCTGTTAATCTAGGTCACCGCCGGCAGCTTTCTATTCATGCTCTTCGGTCGCTGCAGCGCCGTGTTGTGCAAAGCCTGCCGGCCTGCGCTGTCGAAGAGCTGGCTTATGGCGGCCGCATGTTGTTTGCGCCGGTGGCGCTCGGACTGGGCTCCCTTCTCTGGTTTGCCTGCGGTGCAGACATTTCACCGGCTGTGCCGCTTTCATGCGCGGTCGTGCTGCTTCTGCTGCTCGCCGTGACCGATCGCAGCCGGCAGTGGAGCCGGATCTGCGTGGCCTCCATGACGTTGATTGCTGCCGGCATCCTCGCCGCACAATTCGAGACCTGGAGAGCTGGTACTGTCGTTCTCGATTCGGCGGTAACGACGACGCTGACAGGCCGCGTAGAGCGGCGGGAAAGCGATGGCCGCGGCGGCTGGCGGTATCTGCTGGCGCTCAAGGCGACGGAGAACCCGGCGCTGAAGCGACCGCCAGAGCAGGTGACCGTGATTGCGCGCGGCCAGAAAGCGGAGTTCGAAACCGGGACTTGGCTGAAAGGCCGGGCAAGGCTGACGCCGCCGTCTGGGCCTGCTCTTCCCGGCCTCAACGACTTTTCGTTCGGTGCCTATTTCGACGGCGTCGGTGGCAACGGTTTCTTTTATGGTGCCCCTGCCGTGGTGCCAGCGGCCGAACCCGAGCCCGGATCGATGCAGGATCGCGCTATTGAATGGCTTTATCGCCTCAGAAGCGGCATCGGCGATCGTATCAGAGGCATCCTGCCTGGCGACACCGGCGCTTTCGCCGCCGCTCTCGTCACGGACGAGCGCCGCGCCATTTCGAGCGAGACGACCGAGGCGCTGCGCCAATCCGGGCTTGCGCATATCATTGCCATTTCCGGTCTCAACATGGCGCTGTCGGCAGGCATCTTCTTCGTCGGCTTCCGCAGCGTGCTCAGCCTGTTTCCGGCTGTCGTCCAGGCCTATCCCGTCAAGAAGATCGCCGCAGCCGGTGCGCTTGCCGCCGTCACCGCCTATTTTCTGATCTCGGGCTTCGCTGTCTCTGCCGAACGCGCCTTCATCATGATGGCGATCATGCTGGCGGCGGTCTTCTTCGACCGGCCGTCGATCAGTCTGCGCAACGTCGCCCTGTCGGCGCTGGTGATCATTATCCTCTCACCCTCGGAGATCATGGGGCCAAGCTTCCAGATGTCCTTCGCCGCGACACTGGCCCTCGTCGCGGGCTATGCGCTCTGGAAGGAGAGGCCGGTGCGCGACCGGCCCTTCGCAAAGTTTCGCGCCGTCAGGATGCTGTCTTCCGCCGCCGCGTTCTTCGGCGGCATCCTGCTGACCTCCGTCATCGGCGGCTTCTCGACTGCATTGTTCTCGGTCGAGCACTTCCACCGGCTGACGGCCTATGGCCTGCCAGCCAATCTCGCCGCAATGCCGATTATCTCCTTCATCATCATGCCGTTCGGCCTCATTGCCATGCTGCTGATGCCCTTCGGTCTCGATGCATGGGCGTGGCAGGTGACGGGTTTCGGGCTCGATCTGGTGATCGCCATCGCCAGGACGGTTGCCTCATGGGGCGGCGATATCGGCGTCGGGCGCCTGGCGTCTTGGTACTTTCCCGCGGCGGTGACAGGTTTCCTGCTGCTGACTTTGCTGCGCAGCCGCATGCGCCATCTCGGCACCGCGATCTTGATGGCATCGACGACAGCCGCCGCGATGTTGGGAGGTCCTCCGCCGCCGAAAATCGTGATTGCCGAGGACGGGAGCATGGCGGGCATCGTCAGCGACAACGGCCTCGCCACCAATCGCGAGCGGCCACCGGGCTTCATCTTTGATCAATGGAGGCGCGCTCTGGTGATCGATAAGCATCTGTCACCGGCGTTCCCGGCGCTCCCGGATATTCCCACCGCACCGCGCGGTGAAAGGCTGAAACTGACGGAGGCACAGCAGAACGACACCATGAACGCGATCAAGGCCAGTGCGACGGGCGAGCGCTTCTCATGCGTGAAAAAGGCCTGGTGTACAGCGAAGCTCGACAACGGTTCGATCCTGACCGTGATCGAGAATGCGGCGTTCCTTGGCCCAGCCTGCGACATATCCGATATCGTCGTCACACCGGTTCGCCTGCGCTTCGATACCTGCCGCTCAGGCGCCCTGCTTTTCACCGGGGAGACACTGCGGAAGACAGGCGCTGTCGAGCTTCGTTTCCCCAATGGGATCGCCGAAATCACCACATCATTCGAGGGTCTCGATCGTCCCTGGACCCGCCACCGCGCCTATGACTGGCGCAGTGGAGCTTTTGGTGAAAGCGAACCGCTCAGTGATAGCGGCGGATAAGGCCGACGAGCTTACCCTGAACCTTGACGCGGTCAGGTCCAAAAATGCGGGTTTCGTAAGCCGGGTTGGCGGCCTCGAGCGCAATGGACGCGCCCTTGCGGCGGAAGCGCTTCAGTGTTGCCTCTTCGTCATCGACGAGCGCAACGACGATATCACCGGCATTGGCGGTATTGGTGTTGCGGATGATGACCGTGTCGCCGTCGAAGATGCCGGCCTCGATCATGGAGTCGCCCTTGACCTCAAGAGCATAGTGCTCACCGTTTCCGAGCATGTCGGCGGGAACTGTAATGTCGTGGGTGTTCTGCTGGATCGCCGAAATCGGCACACCGGCTGCGATCCGGCCCATGACCGGCACGGAGATCGACGTGTGATTGTCCTCGTTCGCCGGCTTCGGCGGCGCGACCGGCTGCGGCTTGCCGAGGCTGCCTTCGATGACGCTCGGCGAGAATCCGCGGCGCGGCTGAATGCTCGGGCTGTAGGCTTCCGGAAGCTTGATGACCTCGAGTGCGCGCGCCCTGTTCGGTAGGCGGCGAATGAAACCGCGCTCTTCCAACGCGGTGATCAGGCGATGGATGCCCGACTTGGAAGCCAGGTCGAGCGCGTCCTTCATTTCGTCGAAGGACGGCGGTACGCCGGACTCTTTCATCCGCTCGTGAATGAAGAGGAGAAGCTCCTGTTGTTTGCGCGTCAGCATCGAAGTCTTTCCCCAGATTCGTGAAACAAAGCCAGAACGGACACTATATGTTCCATATGTGTTCCGCAAGTGCCTAAATATTGGTAAAACTTCCGATGATTTTTCGTCGTTTTTGAAAGTTTATTTGCCGGATTGGTGATCCACGCTTGCGCTTTGCCGGGCAGGGAGTGCAAATCTCTGCCGGCTTCACCGGAGGGAACCGCCATGACGCATCCGCTCGATCATCTGGTACTGCCCGTCACCCATATAGATGTTGCCCGCGAGCGACTCGGCCGTCTCGGTTTCACCGTCGCGGCCGATGGCCGTCATCCGTTCGGAACGGAGAATGCCTGCGTCTTCCTTGCCGACAGGACCTATCTCGAACCGCTCGGTGTCGCCAACCAGGCGGAGTGCGACGCGGCCGTCGCGAAGGGCAACAGCTTCGTCGCCCGCGATCAGGCCTTCCGCTTCCGCTGCGGCGATGACGGCTTTTCGGCTGTTGTCTTCGGCACCGATGATGCCGATGCGGACAAGGCTTCCTATGACGGCGCACAGCTGAGCGGCGGTGATATGGTCGAATTCTCGCGGCCGATCGTCATGCCCGACGGAACACAGGCGACAGGCGCCTTCAAGCTCGCCTTTGCCGCCGATCTCCGGGCACCCGATGTCTTCTTCTTCGCCTGCCAGCGGATCAACGCCTTTCCGGCCGATCGCAAGGCACTGGAAACCCATGCAAACGGCGTCACCGGCATCAGCGAGATTGCCCTGAGCGCTGAGGATCCGCAGGCCTTCGCCGAATTTCTGGAGACGGCCAGCGGTGGAGTGGAGCCTAAGGAGGCGGCACTCGGCCTATACTTCGAATTGCCGAACGGGAGACTTTCCATCTTCTCGAGCGAGGGCATGGAGGCCTATTTCGATGCCGAGCCACTTGTCACCGATAACGGCCTCAGGGCGCGCGCAATCGTGTTTTCGGTCGGTGATCTGGCCGTGACAGCGGCGCATTTGGCTGCTAACGGGATCACCCATGTCAGTATGAACAATCGTCTGCTGGTGAAGCCGGCGCCGGGACAAGGCGCAATCTTTGCCTTCGAGGAGACCCAATGACAAATACCAATGCAGAAGTCGTCGCCGGCGAGGGTGCTGGACGCGTTACTTTTTCGAATACGGGCAAGCTGTCGCTGATCGCCGGTCCCTGCCAGATGGAAAGCCGCGACCATGCTTTCATGGTCGCCGGTGTTCTGAGCGAACTCTGCAAGTCGCTCGGTATCGGCCTCGTCTATAAGTCGTCTTTCGACAAGGCGAACCGCACATCGCTTTCTGCCGAGCGCGGCATCGGTCTTGAAAAGGCGCTCGAAGTCTTCTCCGATCTGAAGAAGGAATTCGGCTTTCCTGTTCTGACCGATATCCACACGGAAGAGCAGTGCGAGCAGGTGGCAACCGTCGCCGACATCCTGCAGATCCCGGCCTTCCTCAGCCGCCAGACGGACCTTCTCGTTGCTGCCGCCAAGACCGGCCGGATCGTCAACGTCAAGAAGGGCCAGTTCCTGGCGCCCTGGGACATGAAGAATGTCCTCGCCAAGCTGAATGCCAGCGGCAATCCGAACATCCTGCTCTGCGAACGCGGTGCCTCCTTCGGGTACAACACACTGGTATCGGACATGCGCTCGCTGCCAATCATGGCTGCACTTGGCGCTCCCGTTATCTTCGACGCCACGCATTCCGTGCAGCAGCCGGGCGGGCAGGGCGGTTCGAGCGGCGGCCAGCGCGAATTCGTCGAGACCCTGGCGCGTGCCGCCGTTGCCGTCGGTGTCGCGGGTGTCTTCGTCGAAACGCACGAAGACCCGGACAACGCGCCGTCCGACGGACCGAACATGGTCTATCTGAAGGACATGCCGCGGCTTCTCGAAAAGCTTCTCGCCTTCGACGCCATCGCGAAAGCGGCCTGACGTTCAAAAGGCTGACATGATCCTGTAATAGGCCTCGAATGAGGCTGGAAACGAAGGCATGTTAGGCGGCTCAAAAACGGCCATTGTAATTTGCGTGCCTTCGATTAAGACGATTTCAAACGATTTATCCCACCCACCGAGCAGGAAGAAACCCATGACTGCAATTACCGATATCATCGCCCGCGAGATTCTCGATAGCCGTGGCAACCCCACCGTCGAGGTCGACGTTTATCTGGAAGATGGCAGCATGGGCCGCGCGGCTGTTCCGTCGGGTGCGTCGACCGGCGCGCACGAAGCCGTCGAAGTTCGCGATGGCGGCAAGCGCTATCTCGGCAAGGGTGTCGAAAAGGCCGTCGAAGCTGCCAACACCGAAATCTTCGACGCCATCGGCGGCATCGACGCCGAAAACCAGATCCAGATCGACAACATCATGATCGAACTGGACGGCACGCCGAACAAGTCGCGCCTCGGCGCCAACGCCATCCTCGGCGTTTCGCTGGCCGTCGCCAAGGCTGCTGCCGAAGCTGCCGGCCTGCCGCTCTATCGCTATGTCGGTGGCGCTTCCGCCCACCTGCTGCCTGTTCCGATGATGAACATCATCAACGGCGGCGCTCATGCCGACAACCCGATCGATTTCCAGGAATTCATGATCCTGCCCGTCGGCGCCGACTCGATCCGTGAAGCCGTCCGCATGGGTTCGGAAGTCTTCCACGTCCTCAAGAAGGAACTCTCGGCTCAGGGCCACAACACCAACGTCGGCGACGAAGGCGGTTTCGCACCGGGCCTGAAGAGCGCGCCTGAAGCCCTCGATTTCATCATGAAGTCGATCGAAAAGGCTGGCTACAAGCCGGGCGAAGACATCTATCTCGGCCTCGACTGCGCCTCGACCGAATTCTTCAAGGACGGCAAGTACGTTCTGGAAGGCGAAGGCCGCACGCTGGAGCCTGGCGCAATGGCCGAATACCTGGCGCAGCTCGCTGCCCAGTACCCGATCATCTCGATCGAAGACGGCATGGCTGAAGACGATTGGGACGGCTGGAAGGCTCTGACCGATCTGGCCGGCAAAAAGGTTCAGCTGGTCGGCGACGATCTCTTCGTCACCAATTCGGCCCGCCTGCGCGACGGTATCAAGATGGGCGTCGCCAACTCGATCCTCGTCAAGGTCAACCAGATCGGCTCGCTGACGGAAACCCTCGACGCCGTCAACACTGCGCACAAGGCAGCCTACACCGCCGTCATGTCGCACCGTTCGGGCGAAACCGAAGATTCCACGATTGCCGATCTCGCGGTTGCCACCAACTGCGGTCAGATCAAGACCGGCTCGCTGTCGCGCTCGGATCGTCTGGCAAAGTACAACCAGCTGATCCGCATCGAAGAGGGCCTCGGCCCGCAGGCCCGCTATGCCGGCCGCTCGATCATCCGCGGCTGATAGCCGTTAGCGATCAATGCCTTGAAACCCGCGCTTCACCGGCGCGGGTTTTTTCTTGCTCGCAAGAATTCATAGTCAACGGACGGTTAATCTCTCAGCGCTACTGTCATCGCATAGGTAATGCGTTTTAGAGCATGTGTGCGTATGTGGACAAAGCATCATAAGAAAAAGAAGATCGGCCGGTTCGTTGTTCCGGCTATGACGATCGCCTTTCTCTCCTATTTCGGCTATCATTGCATCCATGGCGATTACGGCCTGCGTGCGACCGAAGTCTTCGAGCAGCGGCGCATCGCCCGCGAGAAGGAGCTTGCGACGCTGAAGGCCAAGCGCGAGCATATCGAGCAGCAGGTCGCGCTTTTGAGTGATGGCTCTCTCGACAAGGATATGCTAGACGAAAAAGCCCGTTACCAGCTGAATGTGTCACGCGCCGACGAGGTCGTCATATTCAATTCATATTCCAATTAACTGAAAACAAGTTAATCGTTAATTATATAGAATTATCAGTGGCTTAATCCTGAATACGTGCCATGCATTTATGGCATTGCTGTGGCCATATTTCTTCCCTATGGTACGCGCCACCTAAGAACCACAAACCCATAGGGAGGGTTGAATGGCGCCGCGAAAGAACGCGACCGTTTCCAGCCGCAAGACCAGCGCAAAATCCGCAGCCAAGGCCTCGAATGGTGGTCCTGTCGCCGATTTCGATCGCGACGAGGAGCTCAAGGCTTACCGCGAGATGCTGCTGATCCGCCGCTTCGAAGAGAAGGCCGGCCAGCTTTACGGCATGGGCTTCATCGGTGGTTTCTGTCACCTTTACATCGGTCAGGAAGCTGTCGTCGTCGGCATGCAGATGGCGCAGAAGGATGGCGATCAGGTCATCACCGCCTACCGTGACCACGGCCACATGCTGGCAACCGGCATGAGCGCCCGCGGCGTCATGGCCGAACTGACCGGCCGCCGCAACGGCTATTCCCACGGGAAGGGCGGTTCGATGCACATGTTCTCCAAGGAAAAGCATTTCTACGGCGGACACGGCATCGTCGGCGCGCAGGTCTCGCTCGGCACCGGCCTGGCATTTGCCAACCGCTACCGCGGCAATGACTCGGTCAGCGTCGCCTATTTCGGCGACGGCGCGGCTAACCAGGGCCAGGTCTACGAAAGCTTCAATATGGCGGCACTCTGGAAGCTGCCGATCATCTATATCGTCGAAAACAACCGCTACGCCATGGGCACCTCCACGGCTCGCGCCACCGCACAGTCGAACTATTCGCTGCGCGGCTCCGGCTTCGGCATTCTGGGCGTACAGGTCGATGGTATGGACGTGCGCGCCGTCAAGGCTGCCGCCGACGAGGCGCTCGATCATTGCCGCTCCGGCAAGGGCCCGATCATCCTGGAAATGCTGACCTACCGCTACCGCGGCCACTCCATGTCGGACCCGGCCAAGTACCGTTCCAAGGACGAAGTGCAGAAGATGCGCTCGGAGCATGATCCGATCGAGCAGGTGCGCCAGCGCCTCGTCGAAAAGGGCTGGGCCTCCGAAGACGATCTGAAGGCGATCGACAAGGACGTCCGCGACATCGTCGCCGACAGTGCCGATTTCGCCCAGAACGATCCGGAGCCGGATGCATCCGCGCTCTACACCGACATTCTGCTCTAATCGGGGAGGGAACCAATGCCTATCGATATCCTCATGCCCGCCCTCTCTCCGACGATGGAAGAAGGCACGCTGTCTAAGTGGCTCAAGAATGAAGGCGACAAGGTCACCTCGGGTGACGTGATTGCCGAAATCGAAACCGACAAGGCGACGATGGAAGTCGAAGCCGTCGATGAAGGCGTGATCGGCAAGCTGCTGGTTCCGGCCGGCACCGAAAACGTCAAGGTCAATGCCAAGATCGCGATCCTCCTGCAGGACGGCGAATCGGCTTCCGACATCTCGGCCGCACCCGCTGCTGCACCGGCACCTGCCGCTGCTCCCACACCGGCCGCAGAAGCCAAGCCTGCCGCAGCACCGGTTCCGGCTGAACCGAAGGCAGCAGCACCGAACGATCCGGAAATCCCCGCCGGCACCGAGATGGTCTCCATGACCGTTCGCGAAGCGCTTCGCGACGCGATGGCCGAAGAAATGCGCG
The DNA here is from genome assembly GCF_056399485.1 of Rhizobium sp. 01N424. Lineage (NCBI taxonomy): Bacteria > Pseudomonadati > Pseudomonadota > Alphaproteobacteria > Hyphomicrobiales > Rhizobiaceae > Rhizobium > Rhizobium sp. 01N424. The sequence continues at coordinate 91,662 of NZ_JBFTRK010000007.1, read as the reverse complement.
CCGACGACAACGTCTTCGTCATGGGCGAAGAAGTGGCCGAGTATCAGGGCGCCTACAAGGTGACCCAGGGCCTGCTGCAGGAATTTGGCGCTCGCCGCGTCATCGATACCCCGATCACCGAGCACGGCTTTGCCGGCGTCGGCGTCGGCGCTGCGATGGCCGGCTTGAAGCCGATCGTCGAGTTCATGACCTTCAACTTCGCCATGCAGGCGATCGACCAGATCATCAACTCGGCTGCAAAGACGCTCTACATGTCCGGCGGCCAGATGGGCGCTCCGATCGTCTTCCGCGGCCCGAATGGTGCCGCCGCACGCGTCGGCGCTCAGCACAGCCAGGATTATGCCTCCTGGTACAGCCAGATACCGGGCCTCAAGGTCGTCATGCCCTACACGGCAGCCGACGCCAAGGGCCTGCTGAAGGCCGCGATCCGTGATCCGAACCCGGTCGTCTTCCTCGAAAACGAAATTCTCTACGGCCAGCACTTCGACGTGCCGAAGCTCGATAATTTCGTCCTCCCGATCGGTAAGGCCCGCATTCACCGCCAGGGCAAGGACGTCACCATCGTCTCCTTCGGCATCGGCATGACCTATGCGGTCAAGGCAGCCGCTGAACTCGAGAAGATCGGCATCGACGTCGAACTGATCGACCTTCGCACCCTGCGCCCGATGGACCTTCCGACGGTGATCGAATCGGTCAAGAAGACCGGCCGCCTGGTTACCGTCGAAGAAGGCTACCCGCAGAACTCGGTTGGCACCGAAATCGCCACCCGCGTCATGCAGCAGGCCTTCGATTATCTCGACGCACCGGTCCTGACGATCGCCGGCAAGGACGTTCCGATGCCTTACGCCGCAAACCTCGAAAAGCTGGCGCTGCCGAATGTCGACGAAGTCGTCCAGGCAGTGAAGACCGTCTGCTACAAATAAGGGGAGGGTATTTCGATGCCTATCAACATCACGATGCCTGCCCTCTCTCCGACGATGGAAGAAGGCAACCTGGCCAAGTGGCTGGTCAAGGAAGGCGATACGGTCAAGTCTGGCGATGTCATCGCCGAGATCGAAACCGACAAGGCGACGATGGAAGTCGAAGCGGTCGATGAAGGCACCGTTGCCAAGATCGTCGTTCCTGCTGGCACGGAAGGCGTCAAGGTCAACGCGCTGATTGCCGTTCTGGCCGCCGAGGGTGAAGACGTGAAGGCGGCCGCAAGCGGCGCCGGCTCGTCCGCGCCGGCTCCGAAGGCCGAAGCTGCCCCGGCACCGAAGGCTGAAGCCGCAGCTGCCCCGGCAGCAGCCGCCCCTGCGGCGCAGGCTCCGGCCGCAGCACCTGCTGCTGCATCGTCTGGCAACCGCACCTTCTCTTCGCCGCTGGCACGCCGCCTCGCGAAGGAAGCCGGTATCGATCTCGCTGCTGTCACCGGCTCCGGCCCGCATGGCCGCGTCGTCAAGAGCGATGTCGAAGCTGCCGTATCCGGTGGTGGTGCCAAGGCGGCTGCGCCTGCTGCTTCTGCAGCTGCACCTCAGGCCGCTGCCGCTCCTGCCGCCCCGAAGGGTGCTTCGGAAGAAGCCGTTCTCAAGCTCTTCGAGCAGGGTTCCTACGAGCTCGTGCCGCATGACAACATGCGCAAGACGATTGCCCGCCGTCTGGTAGAATCGAAGCAGACCGTGCCGCACTTCTACGTCACCGTCGATTGCGAACTCGACGCGCTGATGGCGCTTCGCGCGCAACTGAACGATGCCGCGCCCCGCAAGGACAGCGCACCGGCCTACAAGCTCTCGGTCAACGACATGGTCATCAAGGCGATGGCTCTGGCACTGCGCGACGTTCCGGATGCGAACGTCTCTTGGACCGACAACAACATGGTCAAGCACAAGCATGCCGATGTCGGCGTCGCCGTCTCGATCCCCGGCGGCCTGATCACCCCGATCATCCGCAAGGCCGAGCTGAAGACGCTGTCTGCCATCTCCAACGAGATGAAGGACCTCGGCAAGCGCGCCAAGGATCGCAAGCTGAAGCCTGAAGAATATCAGGGTGGCACGACCTCGGTTTCGAACATGGGCATGATGGGCGTGAAGGATTTCGCAGCCGTCATCAACCCGCCGCATGCAACGATCCTGGCGGTCGGCGCAGGCGAGCAGCGCGTCGTCGTCAAGAAGGGCGAGATGGCCATTGCAACGGTCATGAGCGTCACCCTGTCGACCGACCATCGCTGCGTCGACGGTGCGCTCGGCGCGCAGCTGCTGCAGGCCTTCAAGGGCTATATCGAAAACCCGATGGGCATGCTCGTCTGAGCATTGAGCGGAGGCGGAAATGACGAAGACCGTTCTTTGCTATGGTGACTCGCTGACCTGGGGCTACAGCGCCGAGACGATAGGCCGCCATGCCTACGAGGATCGTTGGCCGAGCGTGCTGCAGGCAGCGCTCGGCAACGGCACGCGCGTCATCGCTGAAGGCTTGAACGGCCGGACCACCGCCTTCGACGACCATCTGGCCGATTGCGACCGCAACGGTGCCCATGTGCTGCCGACCATCCTGCAGACGCATGCACCGCTCGATCTCGTCATCCTGCTGCTTGGCACCAACGACATGAAGCCTGTCGTGGCGGGTTCGGCCTTTGCCGCCTGCCAGGGCATCGCCCGCTTGGTGCGGCTGATCCGCAATCACGCCTGGCCCTTCGAGTTCGACGGGCCGGATATCCTGATCGTCGCGCCGCCGGTTCTATGCGAGACGGCGAACGCGCCGTTTGCGGCGTCCTTTGCCGGTGGTGTCGAGGAGTCGGCAAAGCTTGCGACCCTCTATCGCGATCTCGCCGACGAGCTCGGCTGCGGTTTCTTCGACGGCAGTTCGGTTGCGAGAACCACGCCGCTCGATGGCGTGCATCTCGATGCGGAAAATACCCGCGCTCTCGGGCGCGGTCTGGAATCGGTCGTCCGGATGATGCTGGGAGTTTGACCGTGGGCACCTTCGCCGCGCTGCGGCCGGCGGAACGGCGGGATGCGGCGGAACTCGCGATCCTCGTCGATATCGGCTCTCACGGTTTCGCCTCCTGGCTTTGGTTCTCCGAGGTCTCCGGCGGCAAGGTCGATACGCCTCTCGAGCAGGGCCGGCTGAAGATGAGCCGGGATGGCGAGTGGGGCAGCTGGCAGAATGCTGTTGTCGCCGAAGCCTATGGCGAAATCGCCGGAGCGGCGGTGGGTTACGAACTGGGCGCTGGCATCAGCGCCATCGAAACGGATCGCCCGGCGCTGGTGCCTGTGATCACCATGCAGAAGACGGTCGCCGGCGGCTGGTTCATCGGTACGCTGGCCGTCTACCGCCATCTGCGCGGCATCGGCATTGGAATGAAACTGCTCGGCGACCAGATCGACAAGGCAAATGGTTTGCCGGTCAGCCTGATCACATCGAGCGACAATGAGGCAGCGCTGGCGCTGTACAAGAAGAATGGTTTCTCGGAAGCGGATCGCGCGGATGCCGTGCCGATTTTCGAGAGCAGCAGGAAACACGAGTGGGTGCTTTTGACCCGCCTCGCCGGATAAAAAGGCAGGAAACATGGCTGAGAATTACGACGTCATCATCATCGGTTCGGGTCCGGGCGGCTATGTCGCGGCGGTGCGCGCCGGTCAGCTCGGTCTGAAGGTCGCGATCGTCGAGCGCGAGCACCTGGGCGGCATCTGCCTCAACTGGGGCTGTATCCCGACAAAGGCGCTGCTGCGCTCCGCCGAAATCCTCGATCATTCGAACCACCTGAAGGACTACGGCCTCGTTCTCGAAGGGTCGGTCAAGGCCGACACCAAGGCCGTCGTCGCCCGCTCGCGCGCCGTTTCCGGCCGCCTGAATGCCGGCGTCGGCTTCCTGATGAAGAAGAACAAGGTCGACGTCATCTGGGGCGAGGCAAAGATCACCAAGCCTGGCGAGATTGTTGTCTCCAAGTCGACGAAGCCTGTTGTCGAGCCGCAGCATCCGCTGCCGAAGAACATCAAGGCCGAGGGCGGCACCTACACCGCCAAGCACATTATCATCGCCACCGGCGCCCGTCCGCGCGCGCTGCCGGGCATTGAGCCGGATGGCAAGCTGATCTGGACCTATTTCGAAGCGCTGAAGCCGGATGTTCTGCCGAAGTCGCTGATCGTCATGGGCTCGGGCGCCATCGGCATCGAGTTCGCCAGCTTCTACCGCTCGATGGGCGTCGACGTCACCGTCGTCGAAGTCATGCCGACCATCATGCCGGTCGAAGATGCCGAGATCACCGCGATCGCCCGCAAGCAGCTGGAAAAGCGCGGCCTGAAGATTTTCACCAGTGCCAAGATCACCAAGGTCGAGAAATCGGCAGACAGCGTCACCGCGCATGTCGAGACGGCTGACGGCAAGGTCCAGCAGATCACTGCGGACCGGATGATCTCCGCCGTCGGTGTCCAGGGCAATATCGAAAACCTCGGCCTCGAGGCGCTCGGCGTCAAGACCGACCGCGGCTGCGTCGTCATCGACGGCTACGGCAAGACCAATGTCCCCGGCATCTACGCGATCGGCGACGTTGCCGGTCCGCCGATGCTCGCTCACAAGGCCGAGCATGAAGGCGTCGTCTGCATCGAGAAGATCGCCGGCCTGCCGAACGTCCATCCGACCGACAAGAGCAAGGTCCCGGGCTGCACCTATTGCAACCCGCAGGTCGCCTCCGTCGGTCTGACGGAAGCCAAGGCCAAGGAAGCCGGCCGCGATATCCGCGTCGGCCGCTTCTCCTTCGTTGCCAACGGCAAGGCCATCGCGCTCGGCGAAGACCAGGGCATGGTCAAGGTCATCTTCGACAAGAAGACCGGCGAATTGCTCGGCGCCCACATGGTCGGTGCCGAAGTCACCGAACTGATTCAGGGCTTCGTCGTCGCCATGAACCTGGAGACGACCGAAGAAGAACTGATGCACACGATCTTCCCGCATCCGACCGTTTCGGAATCGATGAAGGAAGCCGTGCTCGACGCTTACGGACGCGTGCTGAACGCTTGATAATTTCCGTTTCCGCCCTCTTTCTTGAGGATGGCAGAGGCCATCCCTGAAACAGGGAAAACGAAAGGAAATCATCATGTCAATGAGTACGCAGGCATTGCTCATCTTCCTGCTGATCGGGCTTGTCGCCGGTTTTCTGGCAAGCCTCGTGGTCGGTGGGGGCGGGCTGATACGGTGCCTGCTGAGCGGCGTCATCGGCGCCTTCGTGGGCGGGTTTCTGTTCAATGCACTGGGCATCTCGCTGGGCATTGAAAATGCGTTGGTGGTACAGATCATTCACGCCACGGTCGGCGCCATCATCGTGGTGCTGATCGCAAGGGCAATAGCGTAGGGAAAAGGGCTCATATGGAAGGCGTCGGCTGGATAGCAGCAATCATCATCGGCGGTTTTGCGGGCTGGCTCGCAGGCAAGCTGATGGAGGCACGGTACGGCATTCTGCTGAACATCGTGCTCGGCATTGTCGGCTCCGTCGTCGCCACCGCCATTCTGGCGCAATTCCATATCGAAGTGGCCGGCGGGCGGTTCGGCTACTTCGTCACCGGCTTCCTGGGCGCCTGCCTGCTGATTTTCCTCGCCCGGCTCGTCCGGCGATGATGCACATGACGGCTCGATTGTAAGATCGGCGTAAAACACTTATGTGCAGACTGATGATGAAGCCGCATGGGGCGGCGGAAAGTTGAAACTGCAATGGTCACTATCCTCGACACGATCAATCCCGATGTAAAGCGCGTGCGCCATCCCGAAAAGGCCCACCGGCCGGACCAGGAAGTGCTGCGCAAGCCGGACTGGATCCGCGTCAAGGCGCCGACGTCGAAGGGTTATTCCGAGACGCGCTCGATCGTGAAGGAGCACAAGCTCGTCACCGTCTGCGAGGAAGCCGGCTGCCCGAATATCGGCGAGTGCTGGGACAAAAAGCACGCCACCTTCATGATCATGGGCGAGATCTGTACCCGCGCCTGTGCCTTCTGCAATGTCTCGACAGGCAAGCCGAATGCGCTGGATATGGCCGAGCCCGAGAATGTCGCCAAGGCCGTCAAGCAGATGGGCCTTTCCCACGTCGTCATCACCTCGGTCGATCGTGACGATCTGGCCGATGGCGGCGCCGAGCATTTCGAAAAGGTGATCTGGGCGATCCGCGCCGCGTCGCCAATGACGACGATCGAGATCCTGACGCCTGACTTCCTGAAGAAGCCGGGTGCTCTGGAGCGCGTCGTCGCCGCCAAGCCCGATGTTTTCAATCACAACATGGAAACCGTGCCGGGCAATTATCTGACGGTTCGCCCCGGCGCCCGCTATTTCCACTCCATTCGCCTGCTGCAGCGCGTGAAGGAACTGGATCCGACGATGTTCACCAAATCGGGCATCATGGTCGGTCTCGGCGAAGAGCGGAATGAAGTCCTCCAGCTGATGGACGACCTGCGCACCGCCGACGTCGATTTCCTGACGATCGGCCAGTACCTGCAGCCGACCAAGAAGCACCATGCGGTCATGAGCTTCGTCACGCCGGAAGAATTCAAGTCCTACGAGACGGTCGCCTATACAAAGGGCTTCCTGATGGTCGCTTCCAGCCCGTTGACGCGCTCCTCGCATCACGCCGGCGACGATTTCGCCCGTCTGAAAGCGGCGCGCGAAAAGAAGCTGCTGATCGCCGCAGAATAAAATCCCTGCTTGCATTTTTTAGAAGCCGCGGCGATTTTCGCCGCGGCTTTTTGTTTGCAAGCGAGAGACGCGATGCCTGCTTATATCGACGATATCGGTGAAGCTGTCCGCCTCGCGCGCCGGTCCTCCCGGATCATGGTCATCGGCTGCTCCGGCGGCGGCAAGAGCACGCTGTCGCGAAAGCTCTCCGCAAGGCTCGGTCTGACCCATATCTCGATGGACAAGGAATTCTTCTGGCTGCCGGATTGGGTGAAGCGTCAGAAAGCCGAGGAACGGCAATTGATCACCGATACCGTCAACGGCGAAGGTTGGCTGATGGACGGAACCGGCCCATCGACCTTCGATATCCGCGTCCCGCGCACGCAACTGATCCTCTGGGTGCGCATGCCGCGCTGGCTTTGCCTATGGGGAATCTGCAAGCGTGCTTTCTTTCATCTCGGCAAGACGCGGCCGGATATGGCGCCCGGATGCCGGGAACAGCTGCCGGATCGCGAGTTCCTCACCTACATCTGGACGTTCGAGCAGCGGTTCGCACCGCTCGTCATCGCCGGTATCGATCGCTATGGCCCTGATGTCCCGGTTTTCCAGCTGAAAAGCCGGCGAGAGGTGAGCCGCCTTCTTGATCTTCTCGATGCGCCCGCTTAACTGCCCTTCATGCCGCAATTCGAAACGCATCGCCCCGTTCCCCATAGTGCCGAGCAGATGTTCGACCTCGTTGCCGATGTCGAACGCTATCCGGAATTCCTGCCGCTCTGCGAGGCACTGACCGTGCGCAGCCGCAAGGAGCGCGATGGCAAGATCCTGCTCGTGGCCGACATGACGGTCGGCTACAAGGCGATCCGCGAAACCTTCACGACCCAGGTGCTGCTCAACAAGGCCGAACACGTCATCGACGTCAAATATATCGATGGCCCGTTCAAGTATCTCGACAACCGCTGGAACTTCACCGGCGCGACCAACGGCTCGACGGTGAATTTCTTCATCGACTACGAGTTCAAGAGCCGCATCCTCGGCGCGCTCATGGGGACGATGTTCGACAGGGCGTTCCGCATGTTCACGGAAGCCTTCGAAAAACGCGCGACGGCGATCTACGGTAGCTGAGCTTAGCGGTCGAGGAAGTGGTCGAAGACCTGCGTTGCCGGATAGGCATAGTAGCCGCGATCGACAAAGCTGCGGCGGTAGAGGCAGTTCCTCAGCGCCGTATTGTAGCGGAGGCTGCGCGTGTCGGGCGAACCGCGCCACGAAATCGATTCTCGCTCGCAATAGGAGAGGGCGCGATCGTAGCGCGCCAGCAGCACCGGATCGGAATCGACACGGATGCCGGTATAGGTCTGGTAATTGGACGGTGCTTCCGCGGCGGAAATGCAGCCGAGACTCAATGCAACGCCGAAGACGGCCAAGTATCGCATGGGAACAATCCTTCAAAACCGGCATTGGCCGGCAACGCGGCAGGAACGGTAGCAGAAGACTTTTGTTCCGGCATGCTACTTCAGCGACAGCAGCATTTCCAGTGCTGTCGCAACGGTCGCGAACCGAACCTTGTCACGGCCGATATCGCCATAGAGCATCTTGCGATGGACGAGTTCGCCGCGCCGTGATTTGGCTGCGAGATGCACGAGACCGACAGGCTTCTCCGGCGAGCCACCGCCAGGTCCCGCAATGCCGGTAACGGCAACCGCCGCAGCGGCGCGCGAGCGGAAGAGGGCGCCATGCACCATCTGCCTCGCCGTCTCCTCGGAGACCGCGCCGAAGCGGGCAAGCGTCTCCTCCTGAACGCCGAGCATCTCCATCTTGGCGGTGTTAGTATAAGTCACAAACCCACGGTCGACGACGGCTGACGACCCGGAAATCTCCGTCAGGGCGCTGGCGATCAATCCGCCGGTGCAGGACTCGGCGGTCGAGACCATCAGGCCGGCGGCCGAAAATTCCCGGATGATCTTTTCTGAGAGAGCAAGGATATCAGCCGGAAACATCGTCACTCCTTCGTGCCGCGGAAGACGACCGTGGCCGTGGCGATTGCCGCGATACCTTCACGGCGGCCGACGAAGCCGATCGTTTCGTTGGTGGTGGCCTTGACCGAGCAGCGGCCGATCGAGATGCCGAGGAATTCGGCCAGATTGGCGCGCATCTGATCGCGGTGAGGGCCGACCTTCGGCGCTTCTGCGATCAGCGAGACGTCGGCATTCATGATCGTACCGCCGCAATCGCGGACGATCTTCGCTGCATGCTCAAGGAAAATCCGCGAGGCGGCACCCTTCCACTGCGGGTCGGATGGCGGGAAATGATCGCCGATATCGCCGGCGCCGCAGGTGGCAAGCAGCGCATCCGTCAGGGCATGCAGCGCGACATCGGCGTCCGAATGGCCCTTCAGCTTCTGGTCGTGCGGAATGAATAGCCCGCAGAGCGTCACGCCGTCGCCGGGCACGAGCTGGTGGACGTCGTAGCCATTGCCTGTGCGAACATCGGGTAAGGCAGACGACGACAGCCGGTTGTCGGCAAGGGCGATATCGCGTTTGACGGTCAGTTTCATGTTGTCGGCTGATCCTTCCACGATGGTGACCGGCATTCCGGCCCATTCGGCAATCGAAGCGTCGTCGGTGAAATCGATGCGGCCTGCGGAATGGGCCTTTTCATGCGCTGCAAGAATGGCTTCATAGGCGAAAGACTGCGGTGTCTGCGCTGCGAAGAGATGCTCGCGAGACACGGTTTCGAGAACCGTTCCGTCTTTGTCGGCGCGCTTCAGCGTATCGGCGACCGGTGTTGCCGGGAGAACTGCGGGCGCGCCGTCTGTCAGTGCGCCGGCAATGCGATCGAGCAGGACGTGGTCGAAGAATGGCCGCACCGCATCGTGGATCAGTACGTGGGTGATGCCCTTGTCCTTGAGATGTCTCAGACCCGCCAGGACCGACTGCTGGCGCGTCGCGCCACCATGCGCTGCAACGATCGGCGTTGCCGAGAGGATATGGCGCAGGGCCTTGTCGAACAGCGCCTCGTCGTCGGGGTGAATGACGACGACGATCTGCGAGGTGTGTTCCCATGTCATGAAGTTTTCAAGCGTATGGGCAATAACCGGCTTGCCGCCGATCATCCGGTACTGCTTCGGACCCTCGGTGGACGCGCCTGCACGCTCGCCGCGCCCGGCGGCAACGACGACGATCCCGGCCGATAATGGTTGCTTCGAATGCATTTGCGCCATAAATCCCTAAAATAAGCAGAAAGCGACACAGGTGCTCTATAGGCTCGGCTACCGGCTTTCCAGCTTCTGCCCGAAAAATATCAATTCTAACCAAAGCCTCTTGGCAAGCCATTCGTCTATGGCTAAAAATAGTGCAGCCATATTGTGTGCCTGAAAGATAATCAATTGCATCGAGTGAACCTAGCAGCGCCTTTGCAGATCGGAAATGTCTCCGTGCGCAACCGTGTTGCGCTGGCGCCCATGTCCGGCGTCACCGATATGCCGTTCCGGCAATTGGCCTGGCGATACGGCGCCGGTCTCGTCGTCACCGAGATGGTTGCGAGCCGTGAACTGGTCAACAACGCCGCCGAATCCTGGTCACGGCTGCAAGCCGCCGGTTTCAAGCCGCATATGGTGCAGCTTGCCGGTCGCGAGGCCTATTGGATGGGAGAGGCGGCAAAGGTCGCTGCCGACGCAGGTGCCGATATTATCGACATCAACATGGGCTGCCCGGCAAAGAAGGTCATCGGCGGTTATTCGGGCTCGGCGCTGATGCGCGATCCGGATCATGCGCTCACCCTGATCGAGGCGACGGTGAAGGCCGTCAACGTGCCTGTCACGCTGAAGATGCGCCTCGGCTGGGACGAGAATTCGCTGAACGCTCCCGAGATTGCCAAGCGCGCCCAGGATGCCGGCGTCCAGCTGATCACCATTCATGGCCGCACCCGCATGCAATTCTACGAAGGCAAGGCGGACTGGGATGCGATCCGTGCCGTCCGCGATGTCATTTCCGTGCCGCTGATCGCCAATGGCGATGTCAACACGCCTGAGGATGCTGAGGAAATCCTCCGCCGCTCGGGCGCCGATGCGGTGATGCTCGGCCGTGGCTGTCAGGGCCGTCCCTGGCATGCGGGCGTCATTGCCGGTGCCGCCGGCCCGAAGCGACAGGAGATGGCAGATATCGCCGTCGAGCATTACCGGATGATGCTCGAATTCTACGGTGAACATGTCGCCATTCGCCATTCGCGCAAGCATCTCGGCTGGTATCTGGAGCGCTATGCGCCAGCGCTGCCAAAGGACGACAAGGCCGTGATCATGACTTCGAAGCAGCCGCTGGAGGTGGAGCGGCGGCTTTACGATGCGCTCTCTGCAGAGGCAGAAGCAGCTGAAAGCCGGGAGGCGGCATGACCGACAAGACGCAGGCGGATCAGACGGGTGGTGTGGCGATGGCGGTTCTGAATGCCATCCAGAACCCTGTCATCATGGTGGACGAGGCCGGTCTCGTCGCCTTTGCCAATTGGGAGGCCGAGGCTTTCTTCGGCGCCAGCGCCTCGCATTTGGCGCGCTACAAAATCTCGACCTTCATTCCCTTCGGTAGTCCGCTGCTGGCGCTGATCGACCAGGTCCGCGAACGCCGCGCACCGGTGAATGAATATCGCGTCGATCTGAGTTCGCCCCGCCTTGGCCAGGACAAGCTGGTGGATCTCTATGTTGCGCCGGTGATCAGCGCGCCGGGTTCCGTCGTCGTCGTCTTCCAGGAGCGCTCGATGGCTGACAAGATCGACCGCCAGCTGACGCATCGCGCCGCTGCCCGCTCGGTAACCGGCCTTGCATCGATGCTCGCCCATGAAATCAAGAACCCTCTCTCGGGCATTCGCGGCGCGGCACAGCTGCTGGAGCAGTCGGCCGTTGACGAGGACCGGGCGCTGACGCGGCTGATCTGCGACGAGACCGACCGGATCGTCTCGCTGGTCGACCGCATGGAAGTCTTCTCGGACGAGCGCCCCGTCGATCGCGTCCCGGTCAATATCCACTCCGTTCTCGATCATGTGAAAGCCGTGGCCAAGGCTGGCTTCGCCCGCCAGATTCGCATCACCGAGAACTATGACCCTTCGCTTCCGGCCGTTTACGCCAATCGCGACCAGCTGGTTCAGGTGTTCCTCAATCTGGTGAAGAACGCGGCAGAAGCCGTTGGGGAAAGGCAGGATGGCGAAATTCTGCTGACGACGGCCTATCGTCCGGGTATCCGCCTCTCCGTCGCCGGAACCCGCGAGAAGATTTCGCTGCCGCTGGAATTCTGCGTGCAGGACAACGGCCCCGGCGTTCCCTCCGACCTGCTGCCGCATCTCTTCGATCCCTTCATCACCACCAAGACCAATGGCAGCGGCCTCGGTCTGGCACTGGTCGCCAAGATCATCGGCGACCATGGCGGCATCATCGAATGCGACAGCCAGAACAACAAGACCACCTTCCGCGTCCTGATGCCGGCATCCAAGGATGCCTCTTCCGATGACGCGGCAATTGCAAACCCCACAGGAACTTCTCGATGACAGCAACGATCCTCGTCGCAGATGATGATGCGGCCATTCGTACGGTGCTCAATCAGGCGCTCAGCCGGGCCGGGTACGATGTTCGCATTACCTCGAACGCCGCCACGCTCTGGCGCTGGGTTTCGGCAGGCGAGGGCGATCTTGTGGTGACCGACGTTATCATGCCCGATGAGAATGCCTTCGATCTGCTGCCGCGCATCAAGAAGGCGCGGCCGGACCTGCCGGTGCTTGTCATGAGCGCCCAGAATACCTTCATGACGGCGATCAAGGCCTCCGAAAAGGGCGCCTACGACTACCTGCCGAAGCCGTTCGACCTAACGGAACTGATCGGCATTATCGGCCGGGCGCTTTCCGAGCCGAAGAAAAAGCCTGCGAAACTCGACGAGGACATGCAGGACGGCATGCCCCTGGTCGGCCGTTCGGCGGCAATGCAGGAAATATACCGCGTGCTTGCGCGCCTGATGCAGACCGACCTGACGCTGATGATCACCGGCGAGTCCGGTACCGGCAAGGAACTCGTCGCCCGCGCGCTCCACGATTACGGCAAGCGCCGCAACGGCCCCTTCGTCGCCATCAATATGGCGGCGATCCCGCGCGACCTGATCGAATCCGAATTGTTCGGTCACGAGAAGGGTGCCTTCACCGGGGCGCAGAACCGCTCGACCGGCCGCTTCGAGCAGGCCGAGGGTGGCACGCTGTTCCTTGACGAAATCGGCGACATGCCGATGGATGCGCAGACCCGCCTTTTGCGCGTTCTGCAGCAGGGCGAGTACACCACGGTCGGCGGCCGTACGCCGATCCGCACCGACGTGCGCATCGTTGCCGCCACCAACAAGGACCTGAAGCAGGCAATCAATCAGGGTCTCTTCCGCGAGGACCTCTACTATCGCCTCAACGTCGTGCCGCTGCGCCTGCCGCCGCTGCGCGACCGCGCCGAAGATATTCCGGATCTCGTCCGCCACTTCATCCAGCAGGCTGAAAAGGAAGGCCTGGGTACGAAGCGATTCGATCAGGAAGCGCTGGAGCTGATGAAGGCCTATGCCTGGCCCGGCAACGTGCGCGAGCTTGAGAACCTTATTCGCCGTCTGATGGCACTTTATCCACAGGATGTGATCAGCCGCGAAATTATCGAAAGCGAGCTGCGCTCCGACGTCCCCGACAGCCCGATCGACAAGGGGCCGATCCGCTCGGGTTCGATGACCATCGCGCAGGCTGTCGAAGAGAATATGCGCACATACTTTGCAAGTTTCGGCGAGAATCTGCCGCCACCTGGGCTTTATGACCGTGTGCTGACGGAACTCGAATATCCGCTGATCCTCGCGGCCCTGACGGCGACACGCGGCAACCAGATCAAGGCAGCTGATCTGCTCGGTCTGAACCGCAATACGCTGCGCAAAAAGATCCGCGAGCTCGGCGTTTCGGTCTACCGGAGCTCCCGCACAGCTTGACAATGTGGCGGCATGCGTTGCATTTTCGCCACAATGCGTTGCTTAAAGGTCACGCATAGGGTTTGGACAATCGTAACCATAACAGATGGTCTGTGCCGCTGATCTCGATAGACCGGCATTGCGCGGGCGCTGATGGTTTTTCGGCCCGATGATTGCAGATGTGGCGTGGCGGCTTGCCGCCAGGAGAATGACCAGATGAAGCAGGATGCGGCATCGCCTGCGGCAGAAGACGAAGGGGTGGCAATCGTCACCGATCGTCGCGCGCTCTTTGCATTGCCCGGTCTCATGCTGGCTGGTGGTGCGCTTCTCTGTGCCACTGCCACACTCTTCGTGCTTCTCGGCTTCACGCCGATCGAACCGACCTCCCGCGTGGTCATCACCTCCGTCGTCGTCAATTCGTTCTTCGTTCTCGGCCTGATGGCGCTGATCGGCCGCGAGGTCGCACGGCTCATGAAGGCGCGTACGCGCGGAAGGGCGGCTGCCCGCCTCCACATCCGCATCGTCGTGCTGTTCTCGCTCGTGGCGATCACGCCGGCGATCCTCGTCGCACTGTTCGCCAGTATCACGCTGAACGCTGGTCTCGACCGCTGGTTCGCGCTCCGCACCCAGTCGATCGTCAGTTCGTCGCGCAATGTCGGCCAAGCCTACATGATGGAGAACGCCAGTTATCTCCAGGGCCAGACCGTATCGATGGCCAATGATCTGGAGCGCAATCGCACCCTCTACAATCTCGATCGGACCGGCTTTGCAGAATTGATGACCCGCCAGGCGCGTGGCCGCGGCCTGCTCGGAGCTTTCCTCGTCGAAAGCAATGGCGACGTCATCACCCAGGCGGACATCAAGACCGAGAAGCCGCTGCCGGCGATCCCGCCGGATGCGCTGACCAAGGCCGCTGCCGGCCAGCCGACGCTGATTCCGCCGGGCGTGACCAACCTTGTCGGCGCCATCATCAAGCTCGAATCCATTCCGGATGCTTTCCTCTACACCGTCCGTGCAGTCGATCCGAAGGTCATGGGCGCGATGCGGCTCATGCAGGAAAATGCCAACGAATATCAGTCGATGGAAGCAGGCCGGGTCTCGCTGCAGATCGCCTTCGCCGTGCTCTATATCGGCTTCGCGCTGATCGTTCTGCTTGCCGCCATCTGGACCGCGATTGCCGTTGCCGACCGTATCGTCCGGCCGATCCGTCTGTTGATCACGGCCGCCGACAGCGTTGCCTCGGGCAATATGGATATCGTTGTGCCTGTGCATGCCGTCGATGGCGACGTTGCCAATCTTTCGCGCACCTTCAACAAGATGATCTCCGAGATCCGCACGCAGCGGGACGAAATTCTGGAAGCGAAAGACGAGGTCGACGACCGCCGCCGCTTCATCGAGGCGGTCCTCTCCGGTGTGACCGCCGCCGTCATCGGAGTCGAGGGCGACCGGGCAATCACCATCGTCAACAGTTCAGCCGAGGCGCTGATGACGCTCGACGCGTCCGACATGCTCGGCAAGCATCTGGCCGATATTGCCCCCGAGGTCGATCAGGTGTTGACGGAAGCCGCCCAGCGCTATCGCGGCGATTTCCGCAAGCAGATCGCACTGGTGCGTGGCGGCACCGTTCGCACGCTCAGCGTCCAGGTGACGCGCGAAGAGGTGCGTGATGGCGCCGAATCCTACGTCATCACGCTCGACGACATCACCGATCTGGTCATCGCCCAGCGCTCGACCGCTTGGGGCGACGTGGCGCGCCGCATTGCCCATGAGATCAAGAACCCGCTGACGCCGATCCAGCTGTCGGCCGAGCGCATCCAGCGCCGCTATGGCAAGCAGATCAATCAGGACGACAAGACCGTCTTCGACCAATGCACCGATACGATCATCCGCCAGGTCGGCGACATTGGCCGCATGGTCGACGAATTCTCGGCCTTTGCGCGCATGCCGAAGCCGACCAAGGAGCAGAGCGACCTGCGCGATATCCTGCGCGACGCGATGTTCCTGCGGGAGATGGGCAACACCCATGTCAGCTTCCTGCAGGATCTCGGCGAACGGCCGCTCGAAGGCATGTTCGACAGCCGCATGCTCGGCCAGGCCTTCGGCAACCTCATCAAGAATGCCGTCGAGGCCATCGAGTCGGTGCCGAGCGAGGAGCGCGACGAGCGCAAGGTGCTCGTGCGCGCCGGCATGGACGAGGGCAGAGACCGCTTCACCGTCGATGTCATCGACAACGGGCGCGGTCTGCCAGTCGAAAACCGGCACAGCATTCTGGAGCCCTACATGACGATGCGCGAGAAGGGCACCGGGCTCGGCCTGGCGATCGTCAAGAAGATTATTGAAGAGCATGGCGGGCAGCTTGAGCTGCATGATGCGCCCGCAGATTTTGACCAGGGGAGAGGAGCCATGATCCGCGTGCATCTGCCGCGTCTCGAGCCGGCCTCGTCCGCTCCTGCTGAAACCGACAAGGAAAGCGTTTATGGCCTCTGATATTCTCGTCGTCGACGATGAGCACGATATTCGCGAGATCGTCTCGGGCATCCTTTCGGATGAAGGTCATGAAACGCGCACGGCGCATGACAGCGACAGCGCGCTGGCGGCGATTTCCGATCGCGCCCCGCGGCTGATCTTCCTCGACATCTGGATGCAGGGCAGCAAGCTTGACGGCCTGTCGCTGCTCGACGAGATCAAGACCCGCCATCCCGATATCCCGGTCGTCATGATCTCCGGCCACGGAAACATCGAGACCGCCGTCTCCGCCATCAAGCGCGGTGCCTTCGATTTCATCGAGAAGCCCTTCAAGGCCGATCGCCTGATCCTGATTGCCGAGCGCGCGCTCGAGAATTCCAAGCTGAAGCGCGAAGTCTCGGAACTGAAGAAGCGGGCAGGCGATGCCGTCGAGCTGATCGGTACTTCGGTTGCCGTCTCCCAGCTTCGCCAGACGATCGAGAAGGTGTCGCCGACCAACAGCCGCATCATGATCTTCGGTGCATCCGGCTCTGGCAAGGAGCTGGTGGCACGGATGATCCACAAGAAGTCGACGCGCGCCAGCGGACCGTTCGTGGCGCTGAATGCCGCCAACATCACGCCTGATCGCATGGAAATCGCGCTCTTCGGCACCGAGGGTTCGCCAGGCCAGGCCCGCAAGACCGGGGCGCTCGAAGAAGCGCATCGCGGCATTCTCTATCTCGACGAAGTCGGGGAGATGCCGCGCGAGACGCAGAACAAGATCCTGCGCGTGCTTGTCGACCAGCAGTTCGAACGCGTCGGCGGCTCGAAGCGCGTCAAGGTCGATGTCCGCATCATTTCCTCGACGGCCTATAACCTGGAAAGCCGCATTGCCGAAGGCTGGTTCCGCGAAGATCTCTATCATCGCCTGGCGGTGGTCCCGGTCCGCGTGCCGGCGCTCGCCGAGCGACGCGAAGACATTCCGTTCCTCGTCGATCAGCTGATGCGCCAGATCTCCGAACAGGCAGGCATTCGCCTGCGCCGCATCGGCGACGACGCGATGGCGGTGCTGCAGGCGCATGACTGGCCAGGCAATATCCGCCAGCTTCGCAACAATATCGAGCGGCTTATGATCCTTGCCCGTTCCGACGGTCCGGATGCGCCGATCACCGCCGACATGTTGCCGACCGATCTGGGCGACATGCTGCCGAAGGTCTCCGCCAAGAACGACTACCACATCATGACGCTGCCGCTGCGCGAGGCCCGCGAGATGTTCGAGAAGGACTATCTCATCGCCCAGATCAACCGCTTCGGCGGCAACATCTCGCGCACGGCCGAGTTCGTCGGCATGGAGCGATCGGCGCTGCATCGCAAGCTGAAGTCGCTCGGCGTCTGACAATTCTCCGGCGCGCAAGCCCGCGCCGGCGCTCTTCATTGCCCCACAGCCAGGTTTCCCGATGCCAAGAATTTCCTACGTCAACGGCCAGTATGTTCCCCATGCCCAGGCGGGCGTTCACATCGAGGATCGTGGCTACCAGTTCGCCGATGGGGTCTATGAGGTCTGCGAAGTCAGGCATGGCTATATCGTCGATATCACCCGCCACCTCGACCGCCTGAACCGGTCGCTGAGCGAACTGCGGATCGCAGCACCGATGAGCCGCGCAGCGCTGGTCACCGTGATTCGCGAGACGCTCCGCCGCAACAAGGTGAAGAACGGCTTGTTCTACATGCAGGTGACGCGCGGCGTTGCGCGGCGCGACCACGTTTTCCCGGCCGAAGGTACCAAGCCGTCAATCGTCATCACCGCCAAGAGCACTGATCCGTCGATCATCGCCAGGAAGAATGCCAGCGGCATCAAGGCGATCAGCGTGCCTGACAACCGCTGGGACCGCGTCGATATCAAGACCGTTGGCCTCCTGCCTAACGCGATGGCCCGCCAGCAGGCCAAGGAAGCAGGCGCCCAGGAAGCGATCTATGTCGATCGCGACGGCTTCGTCACAGAGGGGGCTGCAACGAACGTCTGGATCGTCGATGCCGATGGCACGCTGATCACCCGTCCGGCTGAACACGGCATCCTGCGCGGCATCACCCGCACGACGCTGATCGATGTCGGTGCCAAGCTCGGCCTCAAGATCGCCGAGCGCAAGTTCACCGTCGCCGACATGCTGGCGGCCCGGGAAGTCTTCATCACTGCCGCGACAAGCATTTGTTTTCCCGTCGTTTCCCTGGATGGCCAGACGATTGCCAACGGTCACCCCGGCAGCGTCTCCCAGAATATCCGGGAAGCCTTTTTCGACGTTGCGGAAAAGATTGCGATTTGATACCAAGATTTGCTGGACGCAGGGGATGAGGGTTACCTGCTGATGGCTTGGAGAGGCTGATTAGTATTCCACCGGCTGAGACATGCCGGCAATAAAGAAAGAAGCGGCGCGATGGCGGAACGTTCTCAAAATTTGCAGGACTTATTTCTCAATACTGTTCGCAAACAAAAGATTTCCCTGACAATTTTTCTGATTAACGGCGTTAAGCTGACCGGCGTTGTGACCTCGTTCGACAACTTCTGTGTTCTTCTTCGCCGTGACGGTCATTCGCAACTCGTGTATAAGCACGCGATCTCGACCATCATGCCGGGCCAGCCGATGCAGATGTTTGAGAGCGAAGAAGCCGCTTCCTGATAGGATCAGACGTTATTTCGACACGCGATACGAAGAATGATTCCATCATCCCGGAAGCCGAAAAGCTCCGGGACGATATGAATGCGACCGTCGTCGTGCCTGTTCTCAAGCAGGCACGTGGACGCGGCGCATCCGCTGACGGTGCGATCACCGTCACCCGCTCTCCCGAAAGCCGGCTCGAAGAGGCCAGCGGCCTTGCCGAAGCGATCGACCTCGATGTCGTCTATGGTGCCATCGTGCCAATCAGCGATCCGCGGCCGGCAACACTGCTCGGGACCGGCAAGATCGAAGAGATCAAGGCCAAGCTCGAGGAATACGATTCGGGTCTGGTGATCGTCGATCACCCGCTGACGCCCGTGCAGCAGCGCAATCTCGAAAAAGCATGGAACGTCAAGGTCATCGACCGGACCGGGCTGATCCTTGAAATTTTCGGCCGCCGTGCGTCCACCAAGGAAGGCACGCTGCAGGTCGATCTGGCGCATCTGAACTACCAGAAGGGCCGTCTGGTCCGCAGCTGGACCCACCTTGAGCGCCAGCGCGGCGGTGGCGGCTTCATGGGTGGTCCGGGCGAAACCCAGATCGAAGCCGACCGGCGCATGCTACAGGACCGGATCATCAAGCTGGAGCGCGAGCTGGAGCAGGTGGTACGTACCCGCCAGCTGCATCGCGCCAAGCGCCGCAAGGTGCCGCATCCGATCGTGGCCTTGGTCGGCTATACCAATGCCGGCAAGTCGACGCTGTTCAACCGCATCACCGGCGCCGGCGTGCTTGCCGAAGACATGCTCTTCGCAACGCTCGATCCGACACTGCGCCGCATGAAGCTGCCGCACGGCCGCACAGTCATTCTCTCCGACACGGTCGGCTTCATTTCCGACCTGCCGACGCACCTGGTCGCAGCCTTCCGCGCGACGCTTGAAGAAGTGCTGGAAGCCGATCTCGTGTTGCATGTCCGCGACATGGCCGATGACGACAATCCGGCCCAGAGCGCCGACGTGCTGCGCATCCTCAACGACCTCGGCATCGACGAGGCGGAAGGCGCCAAGCGTATTATCGAGGTCTGGAACAAGATCGACCGGCTGGAGCCGGAAACGCATGATGTCATGGTCCAGAAGGCCGCCGGCACCAAGAATGTCGTGGCGGTTTCGGCCGTCAGCGGCGAGGGCGTCGATCAGCTGATGGAAGAAATCAGCCGCCGCCTGTCTGGCGTCATGACCGAAGCAACCATCACGATCCCGGTCGGCAAGCTTGCTCTTCTGCCGTGGATTTACGAGCACGCCATCGTCGATGCCCGCGAAGACAACGAAGACGGGTCGATCACGCTCGACCTGCGCCTGTCGGAGACGGAAGCTACGGCGCTCGAAGGGCGGCTCGGCAGCGGATCGAAGGCCAAGGAAGATTGGGAGCGCTGAGCGCTCCAGGGTCCGAACTGAATTTCCGGTTCATGGAGGGGATGGCATGGCTGAGATCAAGGCGCGCGCCGGAGGGCTGCTGCTGATTGCGCTTGGATGCGCGATCGCCTGGTTCTTTCTCCTGCAGCCACTTGAGGAAGCACAGGCCGGTGTTCCTGAAGTCAGCTATCAGCTGAAAGCCTTTCTTGCCGTACCCGCCTGCCTCGTCTTCGGCCTGGGCTTTCTGGTCGCCGGTGCGAAGCTCAACTATCGCGATGCCGCCGCGAAAAAGCTGACGGTAACCGGCTGGATACTGTTTGCCATCGTCGCCGTTCTGACGGCCGCAGGCTACTGGTGGTTCCAGCAGCAGTTCTCCGCGTTCGGTTATAGCAGCGCCGTCTGATCGCTCATTGGCAACGCTCCATCGGGCGAAAGCCACTCGAGGCCAATGCGACCAACTGGATCGAGCAGCTCGCCGGTGACCAGCGTCGTGATCAGGTTTCGCAGCAGTGGCAGTTTGGTCGCCGGACCGATCATCACATCTCTGCTCATCGGCAGGAGACGGCTGTCGGACTGATAGAAGGGCGTCAACACTCTGCTCAGCAGTTGATAGAACCGGATGTGCAATTGCCGTTGCCTGAGATGGCGGGCGATCGCGTCGCTGACCGATGGTTCGCGGGCAAGCGCCGCGCACAGCGAGGCGGCGTCGAGCAGCGCCATATTGGCGCCCTGTCCAAGCTGCGGGCTTGTCGCGTGCCAGGCATCGCCGATCTTGACGCTGTTTACTGCCGCAAGCGGTAGCCGCGTATGATGCCGGTAGCGGGCATGGACCGGCTCGGCCGCAGCCGCGAAATGCGCCGCCTCGGGCCAGAAGCGATGCACGGCCTCCATCCAGGCCTCGCGCCCGGCGTCCCGCCAGGCCGCCACATCCCTGTTGCGGATGCTCCAGAAGAAGGTCGCCATCGGCGCCGCGCCATCCTTCGCCGTACCGACCGGCAGGACACCCGCCATCTGGCTGGCGCGGTGGTAGCGCTGCTCCAGTTCGTCGGACCGGAAGACGCCTGAGCCATCCCAGGGAACGGTGGCCCAGAGTGCGCCATAGTCAAGTTCTGTTGACGATTTGTAACCGATCGGCGAACTGGCACCCATGGCATCGACGACGAGATCGGATGCCGATGACATCTTGCCATTGCCGAGCTTCAACCATGGCCGCACGCCCGGCTCAAGCGCCGTCACCCGCGATGCAGTCTCGAAGCCAACGCCGGCGGCGATCGCTGCATCGAGCAGCAGATCGAAAAGCGCGACCCGCTGGATGGCGATGCCGGAGGCGCCGTTGCGGTAGCCCACGTCAAGCACGGTGCGGCCCGTCGTCGAGAGCTTTCCGTGCATGCGCCGGATCCTGGCGCCGCGTTGCTCTACCTGATCAAGCAGCCCCATCGCGGAGAGAACCGCCGATCCGGTCGGCTGCAGTACGAAGCCCGATCCGACCGGCTGCGGTGCCGCCATCTGGTCGTAGATCGTCACGGCAGCACCATGGCGGGCCAAGAGTGCCGCAAGCGACAGTCCACCGATCCCGGCGCCAGCAATCGCGATCTCAAGGCCGGCGAGCTTCATGGCGCCTCAGCCAAGCTGCCGTTCGATGGCCTTGGCGGCCTGCCAGATTTCCTCCATTCGTTCCAGGCTGGCGGCTTGCAACGTCTCGCCCTCTTTCTCAAGAACGGTCTCTATATGATTGAAACGGCGTCTGAACTTGGTGTTTGTTCCGCGCAGGGATTGCTCCGGATCGGCATCGACATGGCGGCCGATATTGACGACGGCGAAAATCAGATCGCCAAGCTCGTCGCTGACCTTGGCCCTGTCGCCATGCGCCAGCGCTTCCCTTAGTTCGCCGATCTCTTCCTCGATCTTGTCGAGGATCGGCTCTGGCGCCGACCAGTCGAAACCGACCTTGGCGGCGCGCTCCTGCAGCTTCAGCGCTTCGGTCAGTGCCGGAAAGCTGCGCTGCACGGAGCCGAGATGCCCCGCATTGAAATCCTCGCTCACGCCACGCCTGGCGCGGCGTTCAGCGCGTTCGCGCTTTTCGGCCTGTTTGATCTCGTCCCACTGCTGCTTCACCCGCGCAGGCGTATCGGCATCCGAACGGTCGAAGACATGCGGGTGGCGACGGATCATCTTGCGGGTGATCGCCTCCACGACATCGCCGAAGGAAAACTCGCCGGCCTCCTCGGCCATCCGCGCATGAAAGACCACCTGCAGAAGCAGGTCGCCGAGTTCGTCGCAGAGATCGTCCATATCGTTGCGCTCGATCGCGTCGGAGACCTCGTAGGCTTCCTCGATCGTATAGGGCTTGATGGTCTCAAAGGTCTGGACGATGTCCCAAGGGCAGCCGGTCTCAGGATTGCGCAGCGCAGCCATGATCTCGATGAGGCGCGAAATGTCTTTCGAAGGTTCCATGATCGCTCAATTCAGGGGAATGTCGTTGGCGCTTTTCGAGGATTGGTAGCTGTCGGACAGTGCCGCGTAGCGCGCCTTGATTCTGGCTGTCTGTTCCTTGAGCTCAGCGCTCAGCGCGCGCTCCTCGGTTTCCACCAGGTCGGCAATCGCAAAACTGTTCCAGAAGGCGTTCTGCTTGCGGTAGCCACCAGGCTCAAGCCCGAAGACTTCCTTGAGGATCTTCAGGTCGTGCGGGATGGCAAAGGCATCGCGCGAATCCTCGTGGCTGAAGAAATAGTAAAAGTTATCGAACCCGGCCCAGGTGATCGCCGACATACACATCGTGCAGGGTTCGTGTGTCGACAGGAAAATCAGGTCCTTCGTCGCCGGTTTCTCGCCAAGTTCGTAGAAGCGCTTGAGCGTATGGACCTCGCCATGCCAGAGCGGATTTTCGAGTTCGTTGTTGGTCTCGGCGATGACCAGCGAGAGATCGGACTTGCGCAGGATCGCCGCGCCGAACACCTTGTTCCCGGACGCGACACCGCGCTCGGTCAGCGGCAGGATATCTTGCTCCATCACGTCGAGCAGGCGAGGGGCGATCGTCTTTAAGGCCATGGCTTTCTCCTTATGCCCCGAAGTCTATCCCGCCCGGGCAAGAAGAAAAATGCCGAAATGCCAGATGGACGTTTTTGATCACAGGCTTTACATTGCACTGCAGCGACAACGGCGTCGCTCGGGCGACTTTTCTCAAATCAGTGGCATGCAGGCAAAAGATTACGCGGAGCGCGTAGGCTTTCGAATTTCTGTTTCTTCAACGCCTTGCCTGATGCAGGCATATTGGCGCAACTTCGAAGTGGAATGATAATGCCTTCCAAGAGCGAACAGCTATCGGTATTCCCTGCCTTCTTCCGTGTGGAAGGGCGGGTCGCAGCCGTCTTTGGCAACGGAGACGAGGCCTATGCGAAGGTGCGTCTGCTGATGAATACGCAAGCGCGGATCGTTGCCTATGCCGACCGCCCTGAGGCCAGCTACCACGCCTTCCTCATTGCCAATCGCATCGAGACGGTTCGGGCGAATTTCAGCGCCGATCAGGTTAATGGCGCAGCCCTCGTCTTTGCCGCCACCGGCGAGGCCGTGCAAGATCGCGCGATCGTCGATGCCGCGCGCGCCGCCAGGATCCCGGCAAATGCCGTCGATCAGCCAGACTGCTGCGATTTCTATACGCCGGCCCTCGTCAATCGCGCTCCCGTGGCCGTTGCGATCGGCACCGAAGGCGCCGGTCCCGTGCTGGCGCAGATGATCCGCGCACAGGTCGATCAGTTGCTGTCGCCATCGCTTGGACGTCTTGCGACGCTGGCGACCAGCTACCGCCGTGCCGTCGAACAGCTAATTCCGCGCGGCGTTTCCCGCCGCGTCTTCTGGCGCGGGTTCTTTTCAGGTGCCGTCGCCGATGCCGTTGCGAACGGCAATCTGCCGGAAGCCAAGCGTGCCGCCAATGCGCTGCTGCAGGAAACCGGCAAGGCGCAGGGCCGCGTCTGGCTGGTCGGCGCCGGTCCGGGTGCCGAAGATCTGCTGACGCTGCGCGCCCAGCGCGTCATGATGGAAGCCGATGTTCTGGTCTTCGATGCGCTGGTCCCGCAGGCGATCGTCGACATGGGCCGCCGCGATGCCGAGCGCATTTCGGTCGGCAAGCGCAAGGGCTGCCATTCGAAATCGCAGGAAGAGATCAACGATCTGCTCGTCCAGCTTGGCAGTGAGGGCAAGCGCGTCGTGCGCCTGAAGTCCGGTGATCCCCTGGTCTATGGCCGGGCAGGCGAGGAGATGGCGGCGCTGCGCGCTGCCGGTATCGCCTATGAGATCGTCCCCGGTATCACGTCGGCTTTCGCTGCCGCCGCCGATTTTGAACTGCCGCTGACGTTGCGCGGCGTTGCCTCGTCGCTGGTCTTCACCACCGGTCACGATCTGACCGGCGATGTGCTGCCCGATTGGGCAAGCCTTGCGGTCTCCGGCGCGACGATTGCCGTTTACATGGGCCGCACCGTCGCCGCCTCGGTTGCCGAGCGGCTGATGGAGGCCGGCATTCCGGCGGAGACCACGGTCGCTGTCATCGAGAATGCCAGCCGCGCCGATCGCCGCCTGCTGCATGGCATTCTGCGCGATCTTCCCGACCTGCAGCATCGTGACGAATTGACGGGTCCCGTCATGGTCATTATCGGCGATGCGGTAGCAGGCGCCAATTTCGAACTGTCCGAGCCTCTGGTGCGCCGTCAGGCGACCGTGCCGGAACTTGCAAGGAGCTGATTATGGTAGACAAGGTACTGACCGCCAACCGCCTGACGGATGGCATTGCCGTCTGGCTCGATGCCAATGGCGCTTGGGTCACCTCGTTGCAGGATGCGCTGATTGCCCGCCATGCCGAAGCGGTGGCTGCGCTGGAGGAAATCGGCAAGAAGGCTTACGCCGACAACAAGGTTGTTGACGTGAATGTCATCGAAGTTCAGGAAACCAACGGAGTTCTGTGGCCGCTGCGCCTGCGCGAACGTATTCGCGCGCAGGGGCCGACCATGGAATATGCGCCGGGCTACAAGCCTGCCGATCCGGAATTCATTGCAGTCTGAGGAAGCAGATGTACCGTTACGACGAATTTGACCACGCCTTTGTCGCCGAGCGCGTTGCGCAGTTCAGCGACCAGGTCCAGCGCCGTCTCGCCGGCGAGCTTTCCGAAGACGCTTTCAAGCCGCTGCGCCTGATGAACGGCGTTTATCTGCAGCTGCATGCCTACATGCTGCGCATCGCGATCCCCTATGGCACGCTGAGCTCCAAGCAGATGCGCATGCTCGCCCATGTCGCGCGCACCTATGACCGCGGTTATGGCCACTTCACCACCCGCCAGAATCTGCAGTTCAACTGGCCGAAGCTCTCCGACATGCCGGCGGTTCTCTCGGAGCTGGCAACCGTCGAGATGCACGCGATGCAGACGTCAGGCAACTGCATCCGCAATGTCACCGCCGACCATTTCGCCGGTGCCGCCGCAGATGAAGTCGCTGATCCCAGGCCCTATGCGGAAATCCTGCGCCAGTGGTCATCGGTTCATCCGGAATTCTCGTTCCTGCCGCGCAAGTTCAAGATCGCCGTCACTGGCGCGGAGCGCGACCGTGCGGCGATCCAAGTCCACGATATCGGCCTGCATCTGAAGAAGAACGACAAGGGCGAGATCGGCTTTGCCGTCTATGTCGGCGGTGGCCAGGGCCGCACGCCGATGGTCGCCAAGCTGATCCGCGACTTCCTGCCGGAAGAGGATCTGCTGTCTTACACGACGGCAGTCATGCGCGTGTACAACCTGCACGGCCGCCGCGACAACAAGTACAAGGCCCGCATCAAGATCCTCGTTCACGAGACGGGTGCCGAGGAACTCGCCCGCCAGGTCGAGGTCGAGTTCGCGCAGCTTAAGGATACCGAGCTCAGGCTTCCCGAGCAGGATGTCGAGGCGATCACCGCCTATTTCGCGCCGCCGGCCCTGCCGCAGCGCGCCGAAGGCTGGGAAAACCTGGCTCGCTGGAAGAAGGCCGATCCGGCCTTCGCCCGCTGGGTCCAGCAGAATGTCCAGCCGCACAAGAACCCCGACTACGGCATGGTGACGATCTCGCTGAAGCCGATCGGCGGCATCCCGGGTGACGCATCCGACAGCCAGATGGATTCGATCGCCGATATCGCCGAGGAATATGCCTTCGACGAAATCCGCGTCAGCCACGAGCAGAACCTCATTCTGCCACATGTAGCACTGGCCGATCTCGAAGCCGTCTATCGCGGCCTCGTCGCCATCAATCTGGCCGAAGCCAATGCCGGGCTGATCACCGACATCATTGCCTGTCCGGGCTTGGACTATTGCGCGCTCGCCAATGCGCGCTCGATCCCGCTGGCGCAGGAAATCTCACGCCGCTTCGGCGATGCCGAGCGTCAGGCCGAGATCGGCGAGCTGAAGATCAAGATTTCGGGATGCATCAATGCCTGCGGCCACCACCATGTCGGCCATATCGGCCTGCTGGGCGTGGAAAAGAAGGGTGCCGAACTCTATCAGATCACCCTTGGCGGATCGGGCGACGAGCACACCTCGATCGGCGAAATCATCGGCCGCGGCTTCGAGCCTGAGAAGGTGACGGATGCGATCGAGACGATCGTCGATACCTATCTGAAGATCCGCAAGGACCCGTCGGAAATCTTCCTCGAAGCCTACCGCCGCGTCGGACCGCAGCCTTTCAAGGATGCGCTCTACGGCTCGGCAGCGGAAGCGGCATAAGGAGGGGATGATGACCAAGATCTGGAGAGAAACCGGCTTCGTCGAAAACGATGCCTGGATCATCGAGACCGAGGAAGTGAAGGCGACCGGCGATCAGAAGCCGTTGCTTCCCCTCGATGAGCTGCTTGCCAAAGTGCAGGAGAGCAACGATGTCGGCCTCGGCGTGCTGATCAAGCCGGCCGACGATGTCCGCAAGCTCGAGCCCTATCTCGACCGCCTCGCGATCATCGCGGTTGCCTTCCCGGCATTCAACGATGGCCGCGCCTTCAGCCATGCCTCGCTGCTGCGTGATCGCCTCGACTACAAGAGCGAGTTGCGCGCCGTCGGCGACGTGCTGATCGACCAGGTGCCGTTGATGCTGCGCGTCGGTATCGACAGCTTTGCTGTCACCAACGAGACGGCCTTGAAGCGTCTGTCCGAAAACCGTCTTCCGGGAATTCAGCATCATTATCAGCCTGCTGTGCGTGACGCGGACAGTGGCAAGGGCTATAGTTGGCGCCGTCAGGCGAAGCCGGCGGCATAAGGCCGGCTCGCCGTCATCTGATGACGGAAGCGATGCGATGAAGAATTTCGAAGTGGCGGTGATCGGTGGCGGTCTCGCCGGCATGGTTGGCGCGGTTGCGATTGCCCGCGGCGGCCGCAATGTGGCGCTGATTGCGCCGCCTGCGCCCAAGGAAGACCGGCGCACCACGGCGCTGATGGATCAGTCGATCCGCTTCCTTGACCGCCTGACCCTCTGGGACAAGCTGAAACCGGCCACTGCGGCGCTGACCAGCATGCGCATCATCGACGGCACGAATCGCCTGCTGCGCGCACCGGCAACGACCTTCCGCGCCCCTGAAGTCGGCCTCGATGCCTTCGGCTACAATTTCCCGAACGCCGCCTTGATGACAGTGCTTGAGGCTGCCATCGCGGGCGAGGGCAATATCACCCGCTTCACGGCCTTCGCAGAGACGATCGAGATCGGCGCAGATACGGTGACGATCACATTGGCGGATGGCGACATGGTGAACGCGGATTTCGCCATCGGCGCCGATGGCCGCAAATCGAAGTTGCGCGAGACGGCCGGTATCGATGTGCGCAACTGGTCCTACCCGCAGTCGGCCATGGTGCTGAATTTCAGTCATTCCGTGCCGCATCAAAATATCTCCACCGAATTCCACACCGAGCATGGGCCGTTCACACAGGTCCCGCTTCCCGGAAGCCGCTCCAGCCTGGTCTGGGTCCAGAACCCGGCGGAGGCGGCTGCGAATGCGGAGCTCTCCCTGGAGGATTTGAGCCGCCTCGTCGAGGAGCGCATGCAGTCGATGCTTGGCAGGGTCAGCGTCGAGGAGGGCGTCCAGGTCTGGCCGCTGTCCGGCATGATGGCGCACCGTTTCGGCAAGGGCCGCATTGCCCTTGTCGGCGAGGCGGCGCACGTCTTCCCGCCAATCGGCGCTCAGGGCCTCAATCTCAGCCTGCGCGATATCATGGCGCTGACCGACATTCTCTGCAGCCGCGCCGAACTGCCGGTGGCAGCCGATTCGGGCGATCAGTTCGATCGCAAACGCCGCGCCGATATCATGACGCGCACCGCGAGCGTTGACTTGTTGAACCGGTCTCTGCTGTCCGATTTCCTGCCGGTACAGATGCTGCGGGCCGCTGGGCTGCATATTCTATCAGCCATCCCGCCGCTGCGCAGCATCGTGATGCGCGAGGGCATAGAGCCAGGCCGCGGTCTGCGCGGCATACCGGCTGCGTTGAAGGAAAGGCTAAGCCGGCAGAAAGCCTGATTTGATCGCGATCAGAAACACCGACACCGTCACGACGGAAAGGGCCGTTGCGATGAGGATCGTTGCCGAGGCGCGTTCCTGCCAGACGTGATACTGCTGGCCGATGACGAAGACATTGGTCGCGGTCGGCAGCGCCGCGAGCAGAACCGCGGCATAGACCCAGATCGGATCGAACCCGCCGACCAGTGTCAACGCTCCATAGACGACGAGCGGATGCACGATCAGCTTTGCCGGAACGATATAGCCGATTTCGGCCGGGATTCGCTTCAGCGGTCTAAGCGCCAGCGTCACACCCATCGCAAACAGCGCACAGGGCGCGGCGGCCTGCGCCAGATAATCGACGAACTGCCGCAGCGCTGACGGTTGCTCGAATTGCAATGCGGCTGCGAGAAAGCCTGCTGCCGTCGACAGGATGAACGGGTGCAGCGCCACCTTCCTGATAATGTCGGCGGCGATCTGGCCGCGTGAACGATCGTCATCGCCAGCCGCCGCCATCATCGCCGGCGCCACGATGAAATGCATCGCATTCTCCAGACAGACGATCAGCGCCACCGGCACGGCCGCCTTGTCGCCGAAGGCTATCAGCGCCAGACCCGGCCCCATATAGCCGATATTACCATAAGCACCCGCAAAGGCCTGGATCGTCGATTCGTCCATGCGGCTTTTCCGGACATAACGGCCGATGACGAAGAGTGCGATGAAGATCGAATAGGTGGCGGCGAGATCGGTGGCGATGAAGTCGATTCGCGCCAGGTCTTCCACCGGTGTCCGCGACACCAGCTTGAAGAACAGCGCAGGCAGCGCGGCATAGATGATGAAGGTGTTCAGCCACCCGAGCGCCTCGGCGGGCTGCTTGGTCGCCTTTGCGGCAATATAGCCGATCAGGATCAGGCCGAAGAACGGCAGAAGAAGGCTAATGATGTCGGTCACGGGACCGTCCGATGATGTTGCAGTGCGAAGCTTATGCTTCCGGCTTAGCCGATCTGCATCAGGATTGGAAAGGTCTGCTGGAACCAGATTGCGGCTTGACTGATGAATCCGAACATGAAGGCCAGCCCCGTCAATACCAGAAATGCGCCGAGAACCTTCTCGACCGTGCCGAGGTGACGGCGGAAACGCGCCAGGAAGCGCATGAACGCGCCGGAAAAGCCTGCAGCAATCCAGAACGGAATGGCAAGCCCGAGCGAATAGATCGCCAGCAGGCCAGCCCCGGAACCGACCGTCTCGCGCGAAGCGGCAACACCAAGGATCGCACCCAGTACCGGACCGATACACGGCGTCCAGCCGAAGGCGAAGGCAAGGCCCATCACATAGGCACCGGTCAGCGTCGCCGGCTTGCCGCCGCTCTGGAACCGCGCCTCACGTGCCAGCAGGCCGATTCGGAAGAGACCGAGAAAATTCAGCCCCATGATGACGATGATCAGCCCGCCGATCTTCGACAGCAGATCAAGGTGCTGGCGAAGAGCCATGCCAATACTGGAGGCGCCGGCACCCAGCGCCACGAAAACGGTGGCAAATCCAAGTGTAAAGAACAGCGCCGAAAAGAACACGCTACGGCGTACATCGGGTGCGACGGTCACCGCCGCGCCGCCACGGAACTGATCGACGGAAATGCCTGCCATATAGCAGAGATAGGGCGGAACGAGCGGCAGGACACAGGGAGACAGGAATGAGAGGGCGCCGGCGATCAACGCGCTCCACAAGGAAATATCGGCAATCGACACGCATTCTCTCCGGCTGCAATCCAGGCCGTTGTCTAGCGCTGCGACCTGCCGATTGCCAATCACCTTTTTGCGCTCCCGCAAGAAATGTGCCTAACGCTTGTGAAAGTCATGATTTTTCGGTTGACCGCAATGGGTCGCCTGCCTATGTTCCGCGCACTTCCGGCAGGGGCAGCAAAAATGCTGTTCTTGGGGTTAGGTTGCGTAGCTCAGCTGGTAGAGCATTTGACTTTTAATCAAAGGGTCCTGGGTTCGAACCCCAGCGCAGCCACCACACACTTCAAGCTTTGTTTTTCGCAATCGATGCGCCGGGTTGTCCGCGTGTCGTTCTAAGCTTTGCCTGAAATGCAATGGGCCTACACCGTAGCGCCGGTGCAAGCCCATGGAATAGCTGGTTAGCGTCTTCCGGTCAGGCTGCGTCAGACCGGTGAGGGGCCGGAACCGCCGCGGTTGCCTGGCTTGTCGTTGCCTGGCTTGTCGTTGCCCGGCTTGTCGTTGCCTGGCTTGTCGTTGCCCGGCTTGTCGTTGCCCGGCTTGTCGTTGCCTGGCTTGTCGTTGCCCGGCTTGTCGTTGCCTGGCTTGTCGTTGCCTGGCTTGTCGTTGCCCGGCTTGTCGTTGCCTGGCTTGTCGTTGCCTGGCTTGTCGTTGCCTGGCTTGTCGTTGCCTGGCTTGTCGTTGCCCGGCTTGTCATTGCCCGACTTGTCATGATCAGGCTTTCCCTCACCGGGCTTACCATGGCCAGGCTTTCCCTCACCGGGCTTACCATGGCCAGGCTTTCCCTCACCGGGCTTACCGTGGCCAGGCTTTCCATCACCAGGCTTACCATGGCCAGGCTTTCCGTCACCGGGCTTACCGTGGCCAGGCTTTCCGTCACCGGGCTTGCCATGACCAGGCTTTCCGTCACCTGGCTTGCCGTGGCCAGGCTTTCCGTCACCGGGCTTGCCATGACCAGGCTTTCCATCACCTGGCTTGCCGTGGCCAGGCTTTCCGTCGCCGGGCTTGCCATGACCAGGCTTTCCATCGCCGGGCTTGTCATGGCCCGGCTTTCCGCCGCCACCGTTGTCACCGCCGCCACCGTTGTCACTGCTGCCGCCGTTGTCGCTATTGCCGCCATTGCCGCCATTGCCATTGCCATTGCCATCGCCATCGCCGCCGGCCGTCCCGGCGTTGGATGACTGCTGGCCTCTGCTGCTGCTCTGGCTGCCGCCCTTGTTATCGTTTGACCCGCTGTAGCCAGCGTCCGGGATCGACTCCGTCGGCTTGCAGAGCCGGTATTCAAGCGTGCCTGGCTTGGCAATTCTGCAGTTCAGGAGGGTGGTAGGCGCTGCAAATGCGAGACTGCTGCTGGCCAATAGGTAAGCAACGGCGACGCTGTACTTCGCTGCTTTGCGGATCATTGATTTGTCTCCTAAGGTTAACGAAATGCTAACGGAGGCAATTCTTATATTAGCAACTAATTAATATGAAGAAATATTTGTGGATAACCGGACGAGATCTTAATCTATAGTTAATTACGTAAGTATAAAATTTTACTAAAGCTCTAATAAAAAGCATGTTATTGTCCCGCCGCAAATAGAGGGGCTTACATATGATTCGTCTTATTGCTGCTGTTTTCGCTTTGTTTCTTTCTCTGCAATTTCAAGCCTTTGCGGGTCAGTTCCTGCCGGTCACGCGCAGTATCGGCGCGCCTGTCGGATTCGCGTCGGCCTGCGCCAAGTACAGGTGGCTTTGTCACAAGACGTCGTCGCATCAGGCCGGTGAGGGCGCCGGTGTGCCGTTGCTGCAAAAAGTCAACCGTGCCGTAAACGGACGGGTCATTCCGCAAAATGATGGTCCGCTGGCCGCAAATGGCGACGACTGGTCGCTGCCGACAGGCGGCCGCGGCGATTGCGAAGACTACGCGCTGCAGAAGATGAAGGATCTGATCGATGCGGGTTTCCCGGCGGACCGGCTGGCGCTGTCGGTGGTGATTGGCCCGCACGATCAGAATCACGTCGTGCTGATTGCCCGCACCGACGGCAGCGACTACGTGCTCGATAATCTGACGAATGCGGTGCGGCCCTGGCAGCGTACGCCTTACACCTTCCTGGCAACCCAGGATTTCCGGGCGCGATCGGTCTGGCGCGTGACGCTTGCAGGCCCTCGGGCGGGTGAGTTCTCCTGATGGCGATGCGGCCGGAAAGGCGTGCGTGGTGCACACGTCGTTAATGCTGGATTAATCGCAATGATGCCATTGTTTCCATGTTTGAGTGCGGTGCGCGAAGCGCGGAAGCTCGACTGGAGACATGATGAAGAAGATACTCATTTCGACCCTTGCGGCGGTCATCGCGGGAAGCGCCATGCTGGCGACCGCGCCGGCTTCCGTCGCTCAGGATTATGGTTGGCAGCGGCGTGACCGCGGCTATTACCCGCCACCACCACCGCCGCGCCGCCGCCACCATGACAATACCGGTGCTGCGATTGCCGGTGGCCTGGCTGCCGGCGTGATCGGTGGCATGATTGGTGGCGCGATCGTCAATAACAGTGGTCCGCGCTATGTCGAGCCGCCACCACCGCCTCCGCCGCGCTGCTGGTTCGAGGACCGCCGCGTACCCAACGCCTATGATGGCGGCTGGCATATGGAGAGCATGCGCGTCTGCCGCTGATCGCAGACAGCCTCAAAAGAAAAGCGCGCCTGACGGCGCGCTTTTTTTGTTTCCAGCTGTCAAAAGAAATGCGGGATCAGCGCCGGGGAAAGTCGTTCCAGCCCGAGGCGCGTGCCTTCGCAACCACCGTCTGCGCCTCACGGCCGATGAACAAGATGCTGAAGATTGCGACGATCGTAATGATATCCCACATGGCCTGATCCCTCGTTTTGCGGCCCCGCCTCGGGGTCGCTCTATCCTGGCGCGACCGCCATCGCGCGTTTGGATGGAATAGTTATGATCGAAGGCCGCGTTTCAGGATATCGTGAGATTTGGGGATGCCCCGCCGAACGCGCAGCGGGGCATGGCATCACATCAGGCTATGCTCAGCTCTTCAGCTTCGCATTGCAGAGGCTGTAGTAACCGCCGCCTTTCTGGATCCACTTCAGACCGCCAAGCGAATTGCTGGCCTTGTCTTCGTTATAGGCGTCGACGCAGGTATGCATGCGTGCCTTGCCGGGTTTTTCGCTTGCATATTTCGTCGAGATCGCCGTCGGGAACTTGACGCCTGACGGAGCTGCCGTGGTGGGTTTTTCCGGCTCTTCGTTGGTGTTGAGCGAGACATCGGGCTCGGCGGTAGCATCCGCGCCGCACTGTGCCTTGCGGAAGTCGTTCCACTTGACGCCCTTGGCCGAACCATCCGTCTGCGCGGACTTATACTTGGCGCTACATTCCTTCATCGTCAGTGCCGAAGCGGGCGTTACCATGAAGGCGGTAGCGCCGAGAAACGCAAGCGAGGTCAGCAGAACTGCACGATTAAGCATTGGTCCATCCTCCGATTGTACCTTGTACGGGTAAACTATCGGTCCGGACGAAATTCTTAGTCAACGTGGCATTTCATCTCACCAACCCTAAGTATAATTCCGGAAAATATTGAAGGTTGCACTTTCGCCTTCATGGTTGGGCTGTCCTTTCCATCACGCGGCCGCGCCCTAGTTTCCTTTTGAACCGAAGGAGGGATGTTTCATGTCAGAGCAATCAGGCGAGGGGATCACTGCGCCCCGCAAAGTGCTGCGCGGGCGCCCTTACAGCATCAGCGAATTCGCCCGCAAATACCGGCTCGACGATGAAGAGGCGAAACGGCTGTTCGAGAAATTCGGACCATCGGCGACCGAACTCGACCTGCTGATGGCGGCCAAGCGCAAGCCGCCGCTCCCGGTGCCGGGTGTCCGCATGTGAGCCTGTCGCGCAAAGGCGCTTGCCTCTGCGGCGCCGTCCGCTACGTCATTTCCGGCGCGCCTTTGCTCTCCGGTCTGTGCCATTGCGCGGATTGCCGCAAGGAAAGCGGCTCCCTGTTTTCAGCCTTCGCCATCTGGCCGCGCGCTGCATTATCTTATTCGGGCACGGTCTCAGCCTTTGCGGGCCGCAGTTTCTGCCCGCTCTGCGGCGGCCGGCTTTTCTGTCTGACCGAAGACAAGGCCGAGATTCGATTGGGTTCCCTCGATGACGCACCGGGGGAGATCCAGCCCGACCACGAGATATGGACGAAGCGTCGCGAAAGCTGGCTGCATCCGATCGCCGGTGCTGGTCAGTTTCCCGGCGATGCGGATTAAAACCGGATTTTCATTACCAAGATTTAATTGCACATCGCCCGCTTTCCGTGGCAATGCGCCTCTATCGCTAATCTCCGGTTCATCTTGCCTATGACTATCTAGGGCTGAACCGAGCAGATGCTCTTATATCTCTGTTTGAGGACTTTCATGAGCGATTCCGAATCTGGAACCGGCCCGAAACCGTCTGCCCCGCAAGCGCCCGGCCATGCCGATCTGGCAGCCGTTCTCGCCGCGTCGGGCAAGCAGCGCCGGTCCGGCCGGTGGCGCGGCAGGCTGCTGGCAGCAGTGGCAATCATCATCATCGGCGGCGGTGCGGCCTATTATTATGCCGGCCGCGGCGGCAACGAATATAGCTACACGACCCAGCCGGTGAAGCGCGGCGATCTGACGGTCCTGGTGACCGCGACCGGCTCCGTCCAGCCGACCGAGCAGGTCGATATATCGAGCGAGCTGTCCGGCACCGTCCGGGACGTCAATGTCGATTACAACAGCACCATCAAGGCAGGCGACGTGCTTGCCGTTCTCGACACCACCAAGCTGGAGGCTGACGCCAAGAGCTCACGGGCGAAGCTGGCATCGGCACAGGCCAATGTCACGAAGGCCAGCGCCGATCTCGAATCGGCCCGCACCTCGCTGGATCGTGTGAAGAACCTCGTGCAGAGCAACGTTACCACCCGCCAGAGCCTCGACGACGCGACCTACAAATATGACTCCGCCGTCGCCGCCAAACAGATCAACGAGGCCGATGTCCTGTCTGCCGAGGCTGATCTCCAGCTTGCCGAGGTCAATCTTCAAAAGTCGCGCATCGTATCGCCGATCGACGGGGTCATCCTGACCCGCTCCGTCGATCCCGGCGCGACGGTCGCCGCATCGCTGTCGGCGCCCGTTCTCTTCGTCATCGGCGGCGATCTGAAGAAGATGGAGCTGCAGGTCGATGTCGATGAGGCCGATGTCGGCCAGATCGCCGTTGGGCAGAAGGCGACATTTACCGTCGACGCCTATCCCGACCGCACGTTCCCGGCTGAAATCGAGCAGATCCGCTTTGCCTCCGAGACGACGAACAATGTCGTCACCTACAAGGCGGTGCTGTCGGTCGACAATGCCGATCTGCTGCTGCGGCCCGGCATGACTGCAACCGCAGACGTAACTGTCGAGGCCGTCAAGAACACGCTGATGGTGCCGAACGCGTCGCTGCGCTATGCTCCCCCGGAAGCGGGCTCCGGCCGCAACCGCGGACTGCTCGGTCTCTTCCGGCCACCGCGCATGGGTCCGCGTTCGGGTGCCGGCGGTGAAGCGCTGACGGGAAACAAGCGCCGCATCTGGGTTCTCCGGGGCGAGCGGCAGGTACCCGTGGTGATCCAGGTCGGCTCCTCCGATGGCCAGTTCACGCAGGTGGCGTCTGGCGACGTCAAGGAAGGCGACGCGCTTGTGACCGACGCCACGGCGAAGACCCGGTAGGCGGCAGAGCGATGAACAATCCGCCGCTTCTGGAATTCAAGCAGGTCTCTAAAGTCTACGGCGAGGGCGAGGCGGCAATCCGCGCGCTCGACCATGTCGACATGACGATCAATGCCCATGAGTTCGTCGCCATCATGGGCCCCTCGGGCTCCGGCAAATCGACGGCTATGAATATCCTCGGCTGTCTCGACGTGCCGACATCTGGCGACTATGTCTTTCAGGGCATCTCCACCGGCGGGTTCGATCGCAGTCAGCTGACCCTCTTGCGGCGTCACATGCTGGGCTTCGTCTTCCAAGGCTTCAACCTGCTGTCGCGCACATCCGCTGTCGAGAATGTCGAGCTGCCGCTGATCTATCGCGGCATGCCGGCCGGCGAACGGCACGAGCGTGCCAGGGAAGCGTTGAAACTGGTCGGTCTTTCTGGCCGCGAAAACCACAAGACGCAGGAACTTTCCGGCGGCCAGCAGCAGCGCGTCGCCATTGCCCGTGCCATAGTCACCGAGCCGGCGCTGCTGCTGGCCGACGAACCGACCGGCAATCTCGATACCAGGACCAGCGTCGAAATCATGGACCTGATGACCCGGCTGAACCGGGAGCAGGGGATCACCATCGTCATGGTCACGCACGAGCCGGATATCGCCGCCTATGCGCAGCGGCTGCTGCGCTTCGTCGATGGCAAGCTCGAAACCGAAACGGTGCATCAGGCGAGGGCGGGCCATGTTTCTTGAGACGCTGAAACTTGCCCTGCGGGCCATCACCCGCAACATGCTGCGATCATTCCTGACGGTGCTCGGCGTGGTCATCGGCGTTGCCGCCGTCATCGCCCTTGTGACGATTGGCAACGGCACGACGGCCCAGGTCACGACCGAATTGCAGCGGCTCGGCACCAACATGCTGTTCGCAAGGCCCGGCCAGTTCGGTCCCGGACGTGCGAGTACCGAAGCGCGCCGCTTCACGGTGAAGGACGTCGAGGCGATCCGCGATCAGGTCGGCGGCCTGCGCGCCGTTGCCCCGCTCAACCAGACGACGGCGACGGTCATCTATGGTGGCCAGAGCCATTCGACCAGCGTCATGGGCACGACCAACGACTATTTCGTGGCACAGGATTGGGACATGGCGCTTGGCCGCACGTTCGATGCCGCGGAGGAACGCGGCAGGGCGCGCTGCATTCTCGGCGAGACCGTACGCTCGCAGCTCTTCGGAGCAGCCGATCCGACCGGCCAGCAGATCCGTGTCGGCAAGGTCTCCTGCAGCGTCATTGGCGTTCTCGCCAAGCGTGGCCAGTCGGGCATGGGCAACGACCAGGACGACGTCGTCATCATGCCGGTGAAAGTCTACCAGCGCCGCATCGGCGGCAAGGCGAACGCCAATGTGCAGATGATCGTCATCTCGGCCCGCGACGGCGTTGCGACGTCGAAGATCCAGGACGAGACCGAGAACCTGCTGCGTGAGCGGCGCAAGATCATTCCCGGCCGCGAGGACGACTTTAACGTCAACGACATGACGCAGATCGCCGAGGCGATGACCGGCACGACGACGCTGCTGACCGGCCTGCTCGGCGCGGTCGCGGCCATCAGCCTGCTCGTGGGCGGCATCGGCATCATGAACATCATGCTCGTCTCGGTCACCGAGAGAACCCGCGAGATCGGCATTCGCCTGGCGATTGGCGCGCTGGAAACGCAGGTGCTGATGCAGTTCCTCGTCGAGGCCGTCGCGCTGTCGCTCTTCGGCGGTATCACCGGCATCGTGCTCGGCATGGGGATCGGCTTTGTCTCGGTGACCCTGCTCAAGGTTCCCTTCGTCGTCAGCCCGCTGATGATCGGCGTCGCCTTTGCCTTCTCGGCGGCGATCGGCATGATCTTCGGCTATTTCCCAGCCCGCCGCGCCGCGCAGCTGAACCCGATCGAGGCGCTTCGTCACGAGTGAGGTGACGTCACCGCAGTTTGACATGTCATCCCTCAAACGTAACCTTGCCATCGCGCGGGATGCGTGCAAGGGATGATATATCAGTAACTTGTGCCCCGGATCTGAGATGCAGAATTCGCAAAGTCACCAATCCTATCTGGCGCTGGAGCACGCGATCGTCACGCTCGCGGTCAAGCCTGGCGCCATGGTGACCGAACGGCAGCTGATCGACATGACCGGCCACGGCCGTACGCCGGTCCGCGAGGCGATCCAGAAGCTCGCCTGGCAGGGACTGATCATCGTGCGCCCGCGCGTCGGCCTGCAGATCGCCGAGATCGGCCCCGATGATCACGCGAGCGTCATGCAGGTGCGTCGCGAGCTGGAGCCGATTGCCGCGGCATTGGTCGCCGAGCATGCGAACGAGGACCAGCGCGAGGCGCTGGCCGGTTGCGAGAACACCATGCGTGCCTGCGCCGACAGCGGCGATCTCTCCGCCTTCTTTGCCGCCGACAAAGCGTTCGACGAAGTGCTGGAGGAGGCTTGCCCGAACCGCTTCATCACGTCAGCGCTCGGCCCGGTCCAGACCCACGCGCGCCGCATCTGGTACTCGACGGCAAACCCCTCGCGCATGGAGCGTTCCATCGCCCTTCACGTCGCAACGATCGAGGCGATCCGCGAAGGCCGCACAGATGCCGCCCGCGATACGATGACCGTGCTGATCGACTATCTCAGCCAGAAATGAAAACGGCCCCGTTTCCGGAGCCGTTATTGTCCTGAAATCCAGTTGGACCTATCAGCCAACGAAGGCGCGTTCGATGACGAATTCGGCCGGCTTGCTGTTGGCGCCTTCTTCGAGGCCTGCCTTTTCCAGCAGTTCCTTGGTGTCCTTCAGCATCGCCGAAGAGCCGCAGATCATGCCGCGGTCGATGGCCGGGTCGATCGGCGGGATACCGAGATCGGTGAACAGCTTGCCGGATTCAATCAGGTCGGTGATGCGGCCGGTGCGCTCGAAATCTTCGCGGGTGACGGTCGCGTAGTGGCGCAGCTTGTCGCCGACGACTTCGCTGAGAAGCTCGTCGTTGCGGATTTCGTCGACGAGGTCGAAGCCGTATTTCAGCTCGGCGACGTCGCGGGTCGTGTGGGTGAGGATGACTTCCTCGAACTTCTCGTAGGTCTCGGGATCGCGGATCAGGCTGGCGAAGGGCGCAATGCCGGTGCCGGTCGAGAACATGTAGAGACGCTTGCCGGGGGTCAGTGCATCGAGAACCAGCGTACCGGTCGGCTTCTTGCGCATCAGCACCTGGTCACCAGGCTTGATGCCCTGCAAATGCGAGGTCAGCGGACCATCGGGAACCTTGATCGAGAAGAACTCGAGCTCTTCGGCCCAAGCGGGGCTGGCGATCGAATAGGCGCGGAACACCGGCTTGCCTTCGACCATCAGGCCGATCATCGCAAACTCGCCGGAGCGGAAACGGAAGCCCTGCGGCCGGGTCATCGTGAAGCGGAACAGCCGGTCGGTATAATGCGTGACGCTCAGCACCGTTTCGGCATAGACGTTTGCCGGAATGGAGGAGGCGAAGTCTTCGGTCTTTGCAGGGGCGTTCATTTCGGTATCGGATCCCGTATTCATCGCACGATAATTCTATTGCGAGGCTGATATTACAAAACCACCGCAAATTAAAGGCAATCCATTCTCTGCCTCGTGCCAGCCGCGAAATATGCATGTCATTCTCATGATTCAATGCCCTGTGGGCTCTTTTCGCTTTTGATCTGGCGGAGCGGGGCAAAGGATGCATATTAGGGCCAAAACGCGCCCGGTAGTAATGGGGGCGGCAGGCGGTACGGGGAAACATGAAGATTTTCAATTACAAGCGCGTGCCCTATGCGGAGATGCGCGCCTTTTCCGTCCACATTCTGACGGCTTCCGGCTCGTTTCTGGCTTTTCTTGGTGTCGTCGCCGCTGCCGAGCATCGCTTCATCGATATGTTCTGGTGGCTGGGTCTGGCGCTGCTCGTCGATGGCATCGACGGCCCGATCGCCCGCAAGGTCCGCGTCAAGGAAGTCCTGCCGAATTGGTCAGGTGATACGCTCGACAACATCATCGACTATGTCACCTACGTTCTGCTGCCAGCCTTTGCGCTCTATCAAAGCGGCATGATCGGCGAGCCCTGGTCCTTTGCCGCGGCCGGCATGATCGTCGTCTCCAGCGCCATCTATTATGCAGACATGGGCATGAAGACGGAGGAGTATTTCTTCTCCGGATTCCCGGTCGTCTGGAACATGATCGTCTTCACATTGTTCGTCATGGATGCGAGCGCCTTGACCGCGATGATCGTCGTCACCGTATCTGTGGTCCTAACCTTTCTGCCGATCAACTTCCTGCATCCGGTCCGCGTCAAGCGGTTGCGGCCGCTCAATCTCGGCGTCTTCTTCCTTTGGTCGGCGATCGGCATCTATGCGCTGCTGATGCATTTCAGCATTCCGCACTGGGCGGTTGTTCTCTTCATCGTCAGCGGTATCTATCTCTATTGCATCGGCGCCGTGCTGCAGTTTTTCCCGGCGCTCGGAAAATCGGCATAAGGACAGGCATGATGGCAAAGACCAAGGCAGTCGCATTCAGCCGCAACGGCGGACCAGAGGTTCTGGAATATGTCGATGTCGATCTGCCGCCGCCATCTGCCGGTGAGGTGCAGCTCAAGCATGCCGCAATCGGCCTGAATTTCATCGACGTCTATTTCCGCGACGGCACCTACAAGGCGCCGCATCTGCCCTTCGTTCCCGGCAAGGAAGCCGCAGGAACGATCACAGCGGTCGGGCCCGGCGTAAC
The DNA here is from genome assembly GCF_056399485.1 of Rhizobium sp. 01N424. NCBI lineage: Bacteria > Pseudomonadati > Pseudomonadota > Alphaproteobacteria > Hyphomicrobiales > Rhizobiaceae > Rhizobium > Rhizobium sp. 01N424. The sequence goes on along the minus strand of NZ_JBFTRK010000007.1, from coordinate 50,921 downwards.
AGATTTCGCCGTCGGCGACCGCGTTGCCTATGCCGGTGCAGATGGAGCCTATAGCGTCGAGCGCAACGTCGAGACCAAGCATCTCGTCAAGGTTCCCGATGGTGTCAGCCTGGAGACGGCCGCGGCGATGATGCTGAAGGGGATGACCGCCGAGTATCTCCTGAACCGTACCTTCAAGGTCGGCCCTGAAACCGTGCTGCTGTTTCACGCTGCCGCCGGCGGCGTCGGTCTGATTGCCGGGCAGTGGGCGAGGGCGCTTGGCGCAACGGTCATCGGCACGGCCGGTTCCGACGACAAGGTCAAGCTGGCGCTGGAATACGGCTACGATCATGTCATCAACTACAAGTCCGGAAACTTCCTCGACCGCGTGAAGGAAATCACGGCGGGCAAGGGCGTTGACGTCGTCTATGACTCCATCGGCCGCGATACCTTTCCGCAATCGCTCGATTGCCTGAAGCCGCGCGGCCTGTTCGTTTCCTTCGGCCAATCCTCGGGCGCCATCGAGAACTTCACCATGTCGGCGCTGGCGCAACGGGGCTCGCTCTACGCCACCCGGCCGACGCTCTTCAGCTATATTGCGACACCGCATGAGCTTAAGGATTGTGCAAACGCGCTATTTGCTGTTGTGCTGAGCAACAAAGTGCGTATCAATATCAATCAAACCTATCCGTTGCGTGAGGTGGGACGGGCTCACGCGGATCTGGAAACAAGAAAAACGACTGGAACTACGCTGCTGATCCCATAGGGATTCCGTGCAAAAAGGACGGATCGGCAGAGAGAAATGAGGGGAACGTGTCGTCATCCAATGCGCCGTCGTCTGGTGCGTTACTGTCGGTCCAGAAGCTGACCAAGCACTTCGGCAGCTTTGCTGCCTGCAATGAAATCGACCTCGATATTGCGCCCGGCGAGATCCATGCTCTGCTTGGAGAAAACGGTGCGGGAAAATCGACCCTGGTGAAAATGCTGTTCGGCGTATTGGAGCCGACGGCAGGTCGCATCCTCTGGCAAGGCAAGCCGGTCACGATCGGCTCTCCCGGCGAGGCTCGAAATCTCGGCATCGGCATGGTCTTTCAGCACTTCTCGCTGTTCGAGGCGCTGACTGTTGCCGAAAACATCGCGCTTTCCCTCGCTGACACCATTCCGATCGGCAAAATCGCCGAAGAGGCGCGCACGCTGTCGGCAGCTTACGGTCTGCCGCTCGATCCGCATGCCCATGTTGCCGATCTCTCGGTCGGCGAGCGTCAGCGCATCGAGATCGTCCGCGCACTGCTGCAGAACCCCAAGCTGATCATTCTCGACGAGCCGACGTCGGTGCTGACGCCGCAGGAAGCCGATAAGCTGTTCGAAACGCTCTTCAAGCTCAAGGCCGAAGGCCGGTCGGTTCTCTATATCAGCCATCGTCTCGAGGAAGTGCAGCGCATCTGTGATCGCGCCACCGTCTTGCGCCACGGCAAGGTGACGGGTGCCTGCGATCCGAAGCAGGAAACGCCGGCATCGCTCGCCCGCATGATGGTCGGCAGCGATGTCGCAGCCGTCACCCATCCCGATCGTGGCAATAAGGGCGAAGTCCAGCTTGCTGTCGCCAGCCTGTCTGTCGCCGCGCGCACGCCTTTCGCGATGCCGCTGAGGGATGTCTCGCTTGCGGTACGTTCCGGTGAAATCCTGGCGATCGCCGGTGTTGCCGGAAATGGCCAGGGCGAGCTCTTCGACGCGCTGTCGGGCGAGTATCCGGTCTCCGCGCCATCTGCCGTCGTCATCCGCAGCAAGCCCGTCGGCAACGTCGGGATTACCGCGCGCCGCCTGCTGGGCGCAGGTTTCGTTCCGGAAGAACGCCACGGTCACGCCGCTGTCTCGGCGATGAAGCTCTCCGACAATCTCGTCCTTGCGCGCTGCCAGTCCGATCGCAAGTCGTTCCTCGGCGGCGGCTTTCTCGGCGTCATCCGCCACGGTGCGGTGAAAAATGCCGCGCGCCGTATCTCCGAGGCGATGGACGTGCGCAAGAGCGGCGAGGATCCCGCAGCTGGATCGCTCTCGGGTGGTAATCTCCAAAAATTCATCGTCGGCCGCGAGCTCGACCGGCAGCCGGCCGTGCTCGTCGTCAACCAGCCGACCTGGGGCGTCGATGCCGGTGCGGCGAGCCGCATCCGCCAGGCGCTTGTCGATCTGGCGCGCGCAGGTTCGGCCGTCATCGTCATCAGCCAGGATCTCGACGAGATCTTCGAGGTGGCAACCGAGATCGCGGTCATCTCCGAGGGACGTCTGTCGCCGCCGTTCCCGGCAGGCGAACTGACGCGCGAAAAGATCGGCCTGCTGATGGGCGGCCTGCACGACAGCAAGCCCGCTGCGGAGGCCGCACATGCGCATTGAACTCGAAAAGCGCCCGCAGGTCTCGAAGCTCTACGCCTTCGTCTCGCCGCTGCTGGCTTTGGCACTGACGCTGATTGCCGGTGCCATCATGTTTGCGATCCTCGGAAAGGATCCGATCCAGGCGCTCGACGCCTTCTTTATCGAGCCGCTGCTTGAGGTCTGGTCGCTGCACGAGTTGGCGATCAAGGCCGCACCGCTGATCCTGATCGCCGTCGGCCTGTCCGTCTGTTACCGCTCGAATAACTGGAATATTGGTGCCGAAGGTCAGTTCACGGTCGGCGCCATTACCGGCTCGATCCTGCCGATCGTCTTCACCGAATGGCATTCGCCGATGGTGCTGCCGCTGATGCTGATCATGGGCGCCATCGGCGGCGCTCTGTTTGCCGCGATCCCGGCGCTGCTGAAGGCGCATTTCAATACCAACGAGATCCTGACGTCGCTGATGCTGGTCTATATCGCCCAGCTGTTCCTCGACTGGCTGATCCGCGGCCGTTGGCGCAATCCACAGGGCTTCAACTTCCCTGAGAGCGTCAGCTTCCCGCCGGAGGCGACGCTTCCCGCGATATGGGAGGAGTCCGGCCGCGCCCACTGGGCCTTCATCTTCGCAATCGTGGCCGCAGTCCTCGTCTGGTTCATGATGAAATACACGCTGAAGGGCTTCGAGGTTGTCGTCCTCGGCCAGTCGGAACGGGCAGGGCGCTTTGCAGGGTTTTCATCGAAGCGGATGATCTGGTTCGGCTTCCTGTTCTCCGGCGCGCTTGCGGGGCTTGCCGGTATTTCGGAAGTCTCCGGCTCGATCGGCCATCTGCAGCCAGCGATATCGCCGGGCTATGGCTTCACCGCAATTATCGTCGCTTTCCTTGGGCGCCTGAACCCGCTCGGCATCATTCTCTCGGGCCTGGTGCTGGCGCTGACCTATCTCGGCGGCGAGGCGGCGCAGCTCTCGATCGGCGTTTCCGACAAGGTGACGCGCGTCTTCCAGGGGCTGCTGCTGTTCTTCGTGCTCTCCTGCGACACGCTCATCTATTACAAGATCCGCATTATCTGGTCGCGGGTCCGGGGAGGTGCGGCATGAGCATCTTCGAAGCCATTCTGCTCACCGTCATCACCGCTTCCACACCGCTCGTCATCGCCGCGCTCGGCGAGCTGGTGGCGGAGCGATCCGGCGTTCTGAACCTCGGCGTCGAGGGCATGATGATCATGGGTGCCGTCGCCGCCTTTGCGGGCGCGCAGTTGAGCGGTTCGCCCTATGTCGGCCTGATCTGCGGCATCGCCGCCGGTGCGCTGTTCTCGTTGCTCTTCGGCTTCCTGACACTGACGCTGGTCGCCAACCAGGTCGCGACAGGTCTGGCGCTGACGATCCTCGGCCTCGGTGTTTCAGGCATGCTCGGCGAATCCTTCGTCAGTGTCCCCGGCATCCGCTTGAGCCCGATCGTCTTCCCGTTCCTGTCGGATATTCCGGTGATCGGCTCGGTGCTGTTCCGTCAGGACCTGACTTTCTACCTGTCGATCGCGCTGCTGATCGGCGTCAGCTGGTTCCTGTTCCGCAGCCGTGCCGGGCTGAAGCTGCGTGCCATCGGCGATAATCATGCCTCGGCCCATGCGCTCGGCATCAACGTCATCCGCACCCGCTATCTCGCCGTCATCTTCGGCGGTGCCTGCGCCGGCCTCGCTGGCGCTCAGCTATCGCTGGTCTATACGCCGCAATGGGTGGAGAACATGTCATCCGGGCGCGGCTGGATCACGCTGGCGCTGGTCGTCTTCGCCTCCTGGCGGCCGCTGCGCGTCTTTGCCGGCGGCTATCTCTTCGGCGCCGTCACTATTCTGCAGCTGCACGCCCAGGCATTCGGCATCGGCATTCCGGCGCAGTTCCTGTCGATGCTGCCCTATGCGGCCACTATTGTGGTTCTCATCATCATTTCTCATAATCGGCGCACGACGTTGATCAACACGCCCGCGTCGCTTGGCAAAGCCTTCGTCCCGGAGCGATAGAAGAACAAGAATCAGACGGGTTTCCGGAAATCTCTTCAAAACCAACAGGGGTCACCATGAAGAAAATAGCACTCGCACTCGCCGCTTCCGCTGCCGCGCTGATCAGCGTCGGCTCGGCTCAGGCTGCGGACAAGACCAAGATCTGCTTCGTCTATGTCGGTTCGCACACCGACGGCGGCTATTCGCAGGCACATGATCTCGGCCGCCAGCAGATCCAGAAGGAATTCGGCGACAAGATCGACACACCTTACCTCGAAAACGTTCCGGAAGGTCCGGATGCAGAGCGCGCCATCGAGCGTCTCGCCCGTTCGGGCTGCAAGCTGATCTTCACTACCTCCTTCGGCTTCATGGATGCGACCGTCAAGGTTGCCGCCAAGTTCCCGGATGTGAAATTCGAGCACGGCACCGGCTACAAGTCCGGCCCGAATCTCGCGACCTACAATTCGCGCTTCTATGAAGGCCGCTACATTCTTGGCCAGATCGCAGCCAAGACCTCGAAGAAGCACGGCGCGGCCTACATCGCCTCCTTCCCCATTCCTGAAGTCGTGATGGGCATCAACGCGTTCGAGCAGGGCGCCAAGTCCATCGATCCGGAATTCAAGCTCAAGGTCATCTGGGTGAACACCTGGTTCGACCCGGGCAAGGAAGCCGATGCTGCCAAGGCCATGGTTGACCAGGGCGTCGACGTTCTGACCCAGCACACCGACACGACGGCGCCGATGCAGGTTGCCGAAGAGCGCGGCATCCACGCCTTCGGTCAGGCATCCGACATGATCGCAGCCGGCCCCAAGGCTCAGCTGACGGCAATCGTCGATACCTGGGGCAACTACTACTCCAAGCGCGTGCACGCGCTGCTCGACGGCACCTGGAAGTCCGAGCAGAGCTGGGATGGTCTGAAGGACAACATCCTGAAGATGGCGCCCTACACGAACATGCCGGATGACGTGAAGAAGATGGCCGAGGAAACCGAAGCCAAGATCAAGTCCGGTGAACTGCATCCCTTCACTGGCCCGATCAACAAGCAGGACGGTACGCCGTGGCTCAAGGCTGGCGAAAAGGCTGACGACGGCACGCTGCTCGGCATGAACTTCTATGTCGAAGGCGTCGATGATAAGCTGCCGCAATAATATCTGACCGCAACTTTTGCGATTGCGAAAGGCGCTCCGAAAGGGGCGCCTTTTTTGCTGCAGCGCATGCTAAAATGTCCATTTACAAAAGTAATACTATATGATTTTTTGAGCCTGCCGCGAGGAGCGGCAATTGGGAGAGACAATCATGAAATTGAAAACTGCACTTTTGAGTGCCACGGTTCTGGCTGCCTGCATGTTCGGTTCGGCAAACGCGGCCCAGCTCGTCGTCGGCTTTTCGCAGATCGGCTCGGAGTCGGGCTGGCGTGCGGCGGAGACGACCGTCACCAAGCAGGAAGCCGAGAAGCGCGGCATCGACCTGAAGTTCTCCGATGCTCAGCAGAAGCAGGAAAACCAGATCAAGGCGATCCGCTCATTCATCGCGCAGGGAGTCAACGCCATCCTTCTCGCACCGGTGGTTGAAACCGGCTGGGACGACGTTCTGAAGGAAGCCAAGGAAGCCGAAATCCCGGTCATTCTTCTCGACCGCACGATCAAGGCTCCGGATGACCTCTATCTGACGGCTGTGACGTCGGATCAGATCCACGAAGGCAAAGTTGCCGGCGACTGGCTCGTCAAGAATGTCGGCGACAAGAAATGCAACGTCGTCGAGCTTCAGGGCACCACCGGCTCCTCGCCGGCGATCGCGCGCAAGAAGGGCTTCGAGGAAGCCATTGCCGGCCACAAGAACTTCAAGATCGTCCGCAGCCAGACGGGTGACTTCACCCGTGCCAAGGGCAAGGAAGTTATGGAAAGCTTCCTGAAGGCCGAGAACGGCGGCAAGGATATCTGCGCCCTCTACGCCCATAACGACGATATGGCCGTCGGCGGCATCCAGGCGATCAAGGAAGCCGGCCTGAAGCCAGGCAAGGACATCCTCGTCGTCTCGATCGACTCGGTTCCGGATATCTTCACGGCGATGGCCGCAGGTGAGGCCAACGCGACCGTCGAGCTGACGCCGAACATGGCAGGCCCGGCCTTCGACGCCCTCGACGCCTACCTGAAGGACAAGAAGGCACCGCCGAAGTGGATCCAGACGGAATCGAAGCTCTACACCCAGGCTGACGATCCGAAGAAGGTCTACGAGTCCAAGAAGGGTCTCGGTTACTGATCGGCACTGAACCCGCACCGGCCCATCATGGGCCGGTGCGGACCTGCCTCTGCACGCGGGGCATCATGTCCCGCGCCTGCAACGGCAAGACGGCTGAATATCAGGAAAAGACCGGACCATGATTCACGATTTCGAGAACGTCCTCGTCGCGTCAGGCATATCGAAACTCTTCCCCGGCGCGGTAGCGCTGGACAAGGTTGATTTCACGCTGCGCAAGGGCGAAGTGCATGCGCTGCTCGGCGAAAACGGGGCAGGCAAGTCGACGCTGATCAAATGCATGACGGGCGCCTATCGCCGCGACGAAGGCACGCTGTCGCTCGATGGCAACCACATCGACCCTGCCGATACGCTGGCAGCTCAGAAGCTCGGCATCGGCACTGTCTATCAGGAGGTCAACCTCCTCGCCAATCTCAGCGTCGCAGAGAACCTGTTTCTCGGGCGCCAACCGCGCCGCTTCGGCATACTGGATATCCGCGCCATGAACCGTCAGGCGCGAGACCTGCTGGCCCAATACGGTCTTACCATCGACGTTACCGCGCAACTCGATCGCTTCTCGGTCGCCGTGCAGCAGGTCATCGCCATTGCCCGTGCGGTCGACCTGTCCGGCAAGGTCCTGATCCTCGACGAGCCGACCGCCAGCCTGGACACCCAGGAAGTGGCGATGCTCTTCGGCATCATCAGGAACTTGAAGGAGCGGGGACTAGGCATTGTTTTCATTACCCACTTCCTCGAACAGGTCTATGAGATCAGCGATCGCATCACCGTGCTGCGCAACGGCAAGCTGGTCGGCACCCGCGACAAGGCGGAGCTGCCGCGGCAGGGGCTGATCTCGATGATGCTCGGCCGCGAACTGGCCCATGCCGAAGAGGCAGCCAAGGAGCGCAGCATTGCCGCCGGCGCCGTCAAGTATCGCTTCGAAGGTTACGGCAAGCGCGGCAAGGTGAAGCCCTTCGACCTCGATGTCCGCGTCGGCGAAGTCGTCGGCATCGCGGGCCTGCTCGGATCCGGCCGCACCGAGACTGCGGAACTGCTATTCGGCATCGAGAATGCCGATAGCGGCAAGGCCGAAGTTGACGGCAAGCCGGTGGCACTCGCCAATCCAAGGGCGGCAATCCGCCATGGCTTCGGCTTCTGCCCCGAGGATCGCAAGACCGATGGCATCATCGGCGACCTGTCGATCCGCGAGAATATCGCCCTGGCGCTCCAGGCCCGCCGCGGCTGGGCGAGGCCGCTCTCCCGCAGCGAGCAGAATGCGCTGGCCGACCAATATATCAAGGCTCTGGATATCCGCACCACGGACCGAGAGAAGCCAATCCGGCTGCTCTCGGGTGGGAACCAGCAGAAAGCCATTCTGGCGCGCTGGTTGGCCACCAATCCGGACTTTCTGATCCTCGATGAGCCGACGCGCGGTATCGATGTCGGCGCCCATGCCGAGATCATCCGCCTGATCGAGGAGCTCTGTGCCAAAGGCATGTCGCTGATCGTGATTTCATCCGAACTGGAAGAACTCGTCGCCTACAGTTCGCGCGTCATCGTCCTGCGTGACCGCGAGCATATTGCCGAGCTGACGGGAGACCGCATAACCGCATCCGGCATCGTTGATGCCATTGCTGCTGCTGACAAGAAAACGGAGGATGCATGAGTTCCTCGCTGAAGGCGCTTGCCATACGCCTGGCGCCGCAATTGATTGCGCTTGCTGTCATTCTTTTGTTGAATTTCATCATGTTCCCGCAATTTTTTAATGTCGTTATTCAAAATGACCGCCTCTATGGCAGCCTGATCGACGTGCTGAACCGCGGCGCGCCGGTGGCGCTGCTGGCGATCGGTATGACGCTTGTCATCGCCACCAAGGGGATCGACCTCTCGGTCGGCGCGGTCATCGCCATCTGCGGTGCGGCCGCGGCATCCTCGATCGTCTCAGGAAACTCGCTTGGCTATACGCTGATCGCAGCGCTGGTCGTCGGCCTGCTCTGCGGCGTCTGGAATGGCTTCCTCGTTGCCGTCCTCAACATCCAGCCGATCATCGCGACGCTGGTGCTGATGGTCGCCGGACGCGGCATCGCCCAGCTGATCACCGAAGGCGTGATCATGACCTTCAACGATCCCGGCCTGATCTTCTTCGGCAGCGGCTCGTTCGCTTTCCTGCCGATGCCGGTTGTCATCTGGCTGGTGGCTGGGGCGATCGTTATCGCGCTGGTTCGCCGCACCGCTCTTGGTATGCTGGTTGAAGCAGTCGGCATAAACCGCAGAGCAAGCACGCTTTCCGGCGTTCGCACACCTGTCTTGCTGATGGCCGTCTATATGCTGAGCGGCCTTTGCGCTGCAATTGCCGGGATCATCGTTGCCGCCGATATCAAGGGCGCGGATGCCAATAATGCCGGGCTCTGGCTGGAGCTTGACGCCATCCTGGCTGTCGTCGTCGGCGGCAATTCTCTGCTCGGCGGACGGTTCAGCATTCTCGGTTCGCTGATCGGCGCGATGATCATCCAGTCGGTCAATACAGGCATCCTGCTGTCGGGCTTCCCGCCGGAGTTCAACCTTATCATCAAGGCGGTGATCATTCTGGTGATCCTGATCATCCAGTCGCCGGCGCTGCAGTCTGCTGCCGTCTTCTTCAGCCGCAAGTCCAGAGCGGAGCAGCCGAAATGAATTCCCGATACCTGCCGCTGCTCGCGACCATCGTCATCTTCATCCTGGCCTATGCGGCCTGTGCGCTGCAGTACCCCAACATGCTGTCGACGCGCGTTGCCGGAAACCTTCTGACCGACAACGCCTTTCTCGGCATCGCCGCCGTAGGCATGACCTTCGTCATCATTTCCGGCGGTATCGATCTGTCGATCGGTTCGGTCATCGCCTTCACCGGCGTCTTCCTGGCCGTCATCCTGCGCGACACTTCCATCCACCCGCTGTTCGCCTTCGTGCTGGTGCTGGTCATCACCACCGTCTTCGGCGGGTTGATGGGCGCGGTGATCCACTATCTGAAGATGCCGCCCTTCATCGTCACGCTCGCCGGCATGTTCCTGGCGCGCGGCATGTCTTACGTGCTGTCGATCGACAGCATCCCGATCGAGCATAACTACTATTCGACGCTGACAAGCATCTACTACCGCCTTCCGGGCGGCGGCCGCCTGACGCTGATCGGCGGCATCATGCTCATCGTCTTCATCGCCGGCATCGTCGTCGCCCACCGCACCCGCTTCGGCGCCAACGTCTATGCGCTCGGTGGCGGAGTGCAGACGGCCGAGCTGATGGGGGTTCCGGTCGCCAAGACGACCATCCAGATCTACGCGCTTTCGGGCTTTCTCGCGGGCCTATCCGGAATCGTTTTTTCTCTCTATACCTCGGCCGGTTATTCCCTTGCAGCGGTGGGCGTCGAGCTCGATGCCATCGCAGCGGTCGTCATCGGAGGGACGCTGCTGACTGGGGGTGCAGGATTTGTAGCGGGAACCTTCATCGGTCTCCTGATACAGGGGCTCATTCAGACATACATCACCTTCGACGGGACCCTGTCGAGCTGGTGGACGAAGATCTTGATCGGGCTTCTGCTCTTTGCATTCATTCTGATGCAGAAGGCCATTCTGTTCCTTTCCAGCCTGAACAAGAGGTATGCCTGACGGAGGACGTGTTGCTTGCGCAACAGAATGATTGATACCCGCAGAACGGGGCGGAAGACACGGACAAGCCACGCACAGGTCGTGGACGAGCTTGGCAGGGCCATGGTCGCCGGAACATATCCGGTCGGCTCGATCCTGCCCGGCGACGTGGAGCTCGCCCAGCGCTTCAAGGTTTCCCGCACGGTGCTTCGCGAAACCATGAAGACGCTTGCCGCCAAGGGTATGGTCGTTGCCAAGGCGCGCGTCGGAACGCGTGTGACGGAGAAGAACCTCTGGAACATGTTCGACAGCGAGATCATCGCCTGGCACTTCGATAACGGCGCCACCGAAGAATTCCTGCTGCAGCTCTACGATATCCGCCTTGCATTCGAGCCCTTCGCGGCTGGCCTCGTCGCCGAGCGCGCCACCGGCGATGACATCGCGCATCTGCGTGAGCTTGCGCTGGTCATGGCCGAACCCGGCCACACCACCGAGAGCTTGGCGCTTGCCGACCTCCGGTTCCATCTGGCGGTGGCTGATGCATCGCACAATCCATTCCTGCGCACGCTCGGCAGCCTGATCGAGGCAGCCCTTGTCGGCATGTTCCGCATCAGCACGCCGCCATCGCAGAACGGCTTTTCGAATATCGCCGATACCCATATGCGGATCGTCGATGCGATCGCCGCCGGCGATGTCGCCGGTGCCCGCAAGGCGATGGAAGACGTCATCATCGATGGTCGCGATCACGTCCACGAAGCCTTCCTGACGATGAACCGCGCCTCGGCCTAGCGGCGTAATCCATTTTTCATCTTTGTCGCCGCTTCGCCTTGCTGCTATGTCACAGCAAAAGCGTCGAACAACGGATTCCCGGAGCCTGCATATGGAACGCACCTGCCTTGCCGTCATCCTCGCCGCCGGTGACAGCACCCGCATGAAGTCTTCGAAGTCGAAGGTTCTGCATCCGGTGGCCAACCGGCCGATGATCGCCCATGTGGTCGATGCCGTGTCGAAGGCCGGCATTTCGTCGGTCGCGCTCGTCGTCGGCCGCGATGCCGACGAAGTGGCAAAAGCCGCATCGGTCAGCGGCGTTGCCGTCGAGGCGCATCTGCAAAAGGAGCGGCTTGGCACCGGTCATGCGGTGCTCGCTGCCCGCGAGGCGATCGCCCGCGGCTATGACGACATCCTAGTCACCTATGGCGATGTTCCGCTGCAGACCGATGGGCCGCTGAAGGCGGCGCTTCAGGGGCTCGCCGATGGCAGCGACATCGTCGTCATCGGCTTCCATACCGATAGGCCGACAGGCTATGGTCGTCTGCTGGTCAAGGACGGCGAACTCATTGCCATCCGCGAAGAGAAGGACGCGACCGATGCCGAGCGCACCGTAAACTGGTGCAACAGCGGCCTGATGGCCATCAACGGCCGCAAGGCGCTGGATCTGCTTTCCCGGATCGGCAACAGCAATGCCAAGGGCGAATACTATCTGACCGACCTCGTCGAGATCGCCCGTTCGCTGGGCGGCCGGGTCACGGCTGTCGATGCGCCGGAAGTCGAGATGACCGGCTGCAACAACCGCGCCGAGCTCGCTAACATCGAGCGCCTCTGGCAGGAGCGCCGCCGCCACGAACTGATGCTGTCAGGCGTGTCGATGATTGCGCCTGAAACCGTCTTCCTGTCGCATGACACAGTGATCGGCCAGGATGCGTTGATCGAACCGAACGTCATCTTCGGACCCGGTGTGGCGATCGACAGCGGCGCCGTCATTCACGCCTTCTCGCATATCGAGGGTGCCCATGTCAGCGCCGGCGCCACGGTCGGCCCGTTTGCACGCCTGCGCCCAGGCGCCGATCTCGGCGAAGGCTCGAAGGTCGGCAATTTCTGCGAAGTGAAGAATGGCAAGATCGCCGAGGGCGCCAAGGTCAACCATCTGACTTATATCGGCGACGCCGTCGTCGGCGCTCACACCAATATCGGGGCAGGGACCATCACGTGCAATTACGACGGGGTGAACAAGCACGAGACCAGGATCGGTGCCAACGCCTTCATTGGGTCGAACAGTTCGCTGGTTGCACCTGTCCAGATTGGGGATGGCGCCTACATTGCGTCCGGCAGCGTCATCACCGATGATGTTCCTGACGAAGCGCTTGCATTTGGACGTGCGCGCCAGGAAATAAAGCCGGAGCGTGCGAGGGTTTTGCGCGAGCGGGCGCTGGCAATCAAGGCTCAGAAGAAGGCCAAGGGCTGAGTTACGGCCCGAAATCCAAAGTGACCACCTGACCGATTGAGAAATAAGAATAAATCGATAGGAGTGGCGTCACTATTTCGAAGCGGTTGGGGATAATTTCATGTGTGGTATTGTTGGGATCGTCGGTAGCAAGCCGGTTGCCGGGCGTCTGGTCGATGCGCTGAAGCGCCTGGAATACCGGGGCTATGACTCGGCAGGTGTCGCCACGGTCCATGACGGCGTGATGGATCGCCGCCGGGCCGAGGGCAAACTTTTCAATCTCGAGAAACGCCTTGATTCGGAGCCGCTCGACGGCACTGTTGGCATCGCTCACACCCGCTGGGCAACGCACGGGGTTCCGAACGAAACCAATGCCCATCCGCATTTCGTCGGCGGCGTCGCCGTCGTTCATAACGGCATCATCGAAAACTTCTCGGAAATTCGCGATCACCTGATCGCCGAAGGTTCGGTCTTCGAAAGCCAGACCGATACCGAGGTCATCGCCCACCTGATGGCGAAGTATCTGCGCGAGGGCCTGCAGCCAYAGGCAGCACTACTGAAGATGCTGAACCGCGTCACCGGCGCCTTCGCGCTGGCGGTGATGCTGAAGGATCATCCGAACACGATCATGGCCGCCCGCTCGGGCCCGCCGCTCGCCATCGGTCACGGTAAGGGCGAGATGTTCCTGGGGTCGGATGCCATCGCGCTATCTCCCTTCACCAGCGAGATCACCTATCTCGTCGACGGCGACTGCGCGATCATCAGCCGCGACGGCGCGACGATCCTCGATTTCAGCGGCAACGTCGTAAAGCGCCCGCGCCAGATTTCCCAGGCGACGGCCTATGTCGTCGACAAGGGTAATCACCGCCACTTTATGGAGAAGGAAATCTATGAGCAGCCGGAGGTCATCTCCCACGCGCTTAGCCACTACGTAAACTTCGCCGACAACACTGTTGGCGCCAACGCCGCAGGTATCGATTTCAAGTCGGTCAGCAGCCTGGCGATCTCCGCCTGCGGCACGGCCTATCTTGCTGGCCTTGTCGGCAAATACTGGTTCGAGCGCTATGCGCGCCTGCCCGTCGAGATCGACGTCGCCTCGGAGTTCCGCTACCGCGAAATGCCGCTGCAACCGACACAGGCGGCGCTCTTCATCTCGCAGTCAGGTGAGACCGCCGATACGCTGGCATCGCTGCGCTACTGCAAGGAAAACGGCCTGAAGATCGGCGCTGTCGTCAACGTCCGGGAATCGACGATTGCCCGCGAATCCGATGCCGTCTTCCCGATCATGGCCGGCCCCGAGATCGGTGTTGCCTCGACCAAGGCCTTCACCTGCCAGCTGGCCGTTCTCGCGTCTCTGGCGCTTGGTGCTGCCAAGGCTCGTGGCACGTTGACCGCTAAGGACGAAAAGGAGCTCGTCAAGCATCTGGCCGAGATGCCGCGCATCATGAGCCGCGTGCTGAACCTCATCCAGCCGCAGATGGAGAGCCTGTCGCGCGAGCTGTCCAAGTGCCGCGACGTGCTCTATCTCGGCCGCGGCACCAGCTTCCCGCTGGCCATGGAAGGTGCGCTGAAGCTCAAGGAGATTTCCTATATCCACGCCGAAGGCTATGCCGCCGGCGAACTCAAGCATGGGCCGATCGCACTGATCGACGAGAACATGCCGGTCATCGTCATCGCCCCTTATGACCGCTTCTTCGACAAGACGGTCTCCAACATGCAGGAAGTAGCAGCCCGCGGCGGCCGTATCATCTTCATCACTGACGAGGCCGGTGCCGGCGCCTCGAAGCTGCCGACCATGGCTACCATCACCCTGCCGAACGTCGATGAGATTATCGCCCCGATGATCTTCTCGCTGCCGATCCAGCTGCTCGCCTATCACACGGCCGTCTTCATGGGCACCGATGTCGATCAGCCGCGCAACCTTGCCAAGTCGGTCACGGTGGAGTGAACCTGGAAATCCCCGGACGAGGCTTGTCCGGGGAACCGAATTCTGGCAGCTTCGTTTCGAAGGTACAGGGGAGCGCCGGATCACGAAAGCCGATAGACTCAAGGGAGTTCATCGCCAGCGATGACGAACAAGATTCCCCGTTTGCCGATTGCAACGCGCATCAGAAACAATTTCCTCGCGGGCCTCATCATCTGCGCGCCGATCGCTATTACCCTGTGGCTGACATGGTCTGTCGTGCGCTGGGCCGACAGCTGGGTGAAACCCTATATTCCGGCCCGTTATGATCCGGACAGCTATCTGAATTTCGCGGTCCCGGGCTCCGGCCTGCTGATCGCGATGATCTTCATCACCATCATCGGTTTTCTCGGCAAGAACCTGATCGGCCAGACGATCGTGCAGTTCAGCGAATCGCTGGTGCGCCGAGTGCCGCTGGTGCGCAGCATCTACAAGAGCGTGAAGCAGATCTTCGAGACCGTGCTCAAGGAGCGCAGCAACTCCTTCAAGAAGGTCGGGCTGATCGAATATCCGAGCGCCGGCCTCTGGTCGCTGGTGTTCATCGCCACCGATGCCAAGGGCGAGATCGCCTCGAAGTTCAATGCGATGGGCAAGGACATGGTCAGCGTCTTTCTGCCGCCAACGCCGGTGCCGACCGCCGGATTCCTGATCTTCGTGCCGCGGGAAAAGATCCTCGTGCTGGATATGAGTGCCGAGGATGGCGCCAAGCTGCTGATATCAGGCGGCCTGGTCACGCCTGAGCATCTGCCGGTCATACCGGGCGCCGAGCCGCAGCCGAACGTCAAGCCGAAGCTCTCAGCCCGCGTGAAGAAAGCGGATCGCCTCATCGCGCCGGAATAGGTAGAGCAGGGTGCGGACCGCCTGTCCGCGCTCGCTGGTCAGTTCCGGATCCCGCTCGATCAGATAGGCCGCGTCCTTGCGGGCGATCTCCAGCAGATCGGCATGCGCTTCCAGGCTGGCGATGCGGAAGCCCGGCGTTCCAGATTGCCGTGTGCCGAGCAATTCGCCTTCGCCGCGCAGCTTCAGATCTTCCTCTGCGATCCGGAATCCATCTTCGGTCTCCCGCATGATCGTCAAGCGCGCGTGCCCTGTTTCCCCGAGCGGCCCCTTGTAGAGCAGGATGCAGGTGGACGCCTCGTCGCCGCGCCCGACGCGGCCGCGCAGCTGGTGCAGCTGCGCCAGCCCGAAACGCTCGGCATGCTCGATGACCATGATCGTCGCGTCGGGCACATCGACGCCGACTTCGACGACGGTTGTTGCCACCAGCAGCCGGATCTCGCCGTTCTTGAACGCCATCATCACGGCATCCTTTTCCGGCCCGCTCATCCGCCCGTGGATCAGCCCGATACCGGGGCCAAGCGCCGAGGTCAGCGTCGAATGCCGCTCTTCAGCGGACATCAGATCCAGCTCTTCGGATTCTTCGACCAGCGGGCAGATCCAATAAGCTTTCTTGCCCTCGGCCAATGCGCTCTTTAGCCGCTGGACGATATCGCCGGTACGTTCGTTCGGAATGGTGATCGTCTGGATCGGTTTGCGCCCCGCCGGCTTCTCGGTGAGCTTCGAGACATCCATGTCGCCGAAGGCGGCGAGCACCAGCGTGCGCGGGATGGGCGTCGCGGTCATCACCAGCATGTGCGGCGAGATGCCCTTGGCGGTCAGCCGCAGGCGCTGGTGAACACCGAAGCGATGCTGCTCGTCGACAACCGCCAGCATCAGGTTCTTGTAGCTGACGCTATCCTGGAACAGCGCATGCGTGCCGATGATGATCTGCGCCTCGCCGGAGGCAATGCGCTCAAGAATGTCCTCCCGCTCGCGCCCCTTGGTGCGGCCGGTCAGCACCTCGATGCGAAGACCGGCAGCCGCACCGAATTTCGAGATCGTCGCATGGTGCTGCCGCGCCAGGATTTCCGTCGGTGCCATCAGCACCGCCTGACCGCCGCTCTCAATGACCGCCGCCATCGCCAGTAGCGCCACGAGCGTTTTGCCGGAGCCGACGTCGCCCTGCAAAAGGCGCAGCATGCGGTCTTCGCTCGCCATATCCTTAAGCACTTCGGCGATTGCCTGCGTCTGGCTCCCTGTTGAAGAAAATGGCAGCGACTGCAATATCTTGCCACTGATTTCTCCAGTAGCACTTACGGGCTGACCGGAGACTTTCCGCAATCGTTGCCGGACAAGGCTCAGCGACAGCTGGCCAGCCAGAAATTCGTCATAGGCAAGGCGGCGGCGCGCAGGTGCTTGCGGATCGATATCGGCCGCATCCTGCGGTTCGTGCAGCATGTGGAAGCTGTCGCGAATGGTCGGCAGGGCCTGCTTCTGCGTCAGGGCCAAATCGATCCACTCCGGAAGTTCGGGCATGCGCGGCAAGCCGGCTTCGATGATCTTGCGTAGGGTCTTCGGCGATAGTCCCGCGGTCAGCGGATAAACAGGCTCGACCAGCGGCAGGTTCTCGGCCTCGCTCGCCTTCACGATATAATCGGGATGCACCATCGTCGCCCGGCCGTTGAACCAGTCGACCTTGCCGCTGACGGTCACCTCTTCGTCGAGCGGCAGCTGCTTTTCCAGCCAGCTGGCCTGCCCGCGGAAGAACACAAGACCAAGCTCGCCGGTCTCGTCATGCAGGAACACCCGGTAGGGAATATTGGTCTTGCCGCGCGGTGGCGCCTGATGCCGGTCGACCCGCCCGGTGATCGTCACGATCGCGCCCTGCGGCGCCCGTGCGATGCCCGGCTGATTGCGCCGGTCGACGAGTGAAGACGGCGCATGAAACAGCAGATCGACGATCCGTGTATCCTCGGGCGTCTCGCGGCCGAGCAGCTTGACCAGCAGTTCCGCGATCTTCGGACCAACGCCTGCA
This sequence comes from Rhizobium sp. 01N424, assembly GCF_056399485.1. Classification (NCBI taxonomy): domain Bacteria; kingdom Pseudomonadati; phylum Pseudomonadota; class Alphaproteobacteria; order Hyphomicrobiales; family Rhizobiaceae; genus Rhizobium; species Rhizobium sp. 01N424. The sequence goes on along the minus strand of NZ_JBFTRK010000007.1, from coordinate 33,693 downwards.
AGAGCCGAAACGGGAGAAAACAGCGGATCGAGAATGGTGGGACGCATGGCGGCAAAATGCGATGAACAATAGGGCATTGGCAAGGCTGACAACGCGCTTTCGAGGGGCTATAGAGGCGCATCAACAGGAAGGTACTGCCATGACAGGTGTGACACTCTCGAGCGCCGGGCTTGATCCGCGCCGCCGCCGGATCTTGTTCCGTTGCTGGCACCGGGGGCTGCGCGAAATGGATCTGGTCTTCGGCCAGTTCGCCGAAGCCGAGATCGCGACGCTATCGGACGCCGAACTCGATGAGCTCGAGACCATCATGGGCGAGGAAGACAACGATCTGGTGCGCTGGGTGATGGGAACCTGGCCGGTACCGGAGCGTTTCCAGACGCCGATGTTCCAGCGCATCGCCGCCTTCAAGCCGGACTTCGAATATCCCGCCGATACCGCCTCCAGGAAACCGGAATGATTTCAGGATTTGACGCAAAGAAGCTCGCAGCCGCTGCCGAGCCGCTGACGATCGGCAACGTTCCTGCAGGCATGGAGCCGATGCTGCTCGCCGAACTGGCGCGCGCCGGCCGCCCGGTCGCCTATGTGCTTTCGGACGGCCACCGGATGGCCGATCTGGAACAGATGCTGAGCTTCGTTGCGCCTGATATCCCGGTGCTGACGTTGCCTGCCTGGGACTGTCTGCCGTATGACCGCGTCTCGCCAAGCGCCGATACGTCAGCCCGCCGTCTGGCGGCGCTGAGCGGGCTGATCGCGCATCAGAAGAAGCCGCATGCGGCGATCGTTCTCGTCACCGTCAATGCGATGCTGCAGAAGGTCGCGCCGCAGGATGTGATCGAAAGCCTTGCTTTCTCTGCGCGTCCCGGCAACCAGGTCCGCATGGACGACATCGCCGGCCGCCTGGAGCGCAACGGCTTCGATCGTGTCGCGACCGTGCGCGAAGTCGGCGAATATGCCGTGCGCGGCGGCATCCTCGATGTCTTCGTGCCGGGCTCGGAAGAGCCTGTTCGCCTCGATTTCTTCGGCGATACGCTGGAGAGCATCCGCAGCTTCGATCCGGCCAGCCAGCGGACGACGGGGCAGGTGCGTTCGCTCGACCTCAATCCGATGAGCGAGGTGACGCTAACCCCGGAGACGATCAGCCGCTTCCGCAAGAATTATCTCTCGTCCTTCGGCGCCGCGACCCGCGACGATGCGCTCTATCTGGCCGTCTCCGAAGGCCGCCGCTATCCGGGCATGGAACACTGGCTGCCGCTCTTCTATGAGAAGCTCGATACCGTTTTCGACTACCTGAAGGGTTTCCAGCTCGTCACCGACCATACGGTTCGCGAAGCCGCCGAAGAGCGTTCCAAGCTGGTTCTCGACTATTACGATGCCCGCCTCAGTTCCGGCCAGCCAGCCAAGGGCCAGATGTCGCAGGGCACGCCCTACAAGCCTGTTACCCCTGGCCAGCTCTATCTCGACAGTAAGACCTTCGCGGCAACGCTGGATGCCTTCAATGCCGTCCGCATGTCGCCCTTCAACGAGCACGAGGGCGAAGCACGCCGCGTCGTCAATATCGACGCCCGCCAGGGCGAGCGCTGGGCGCGCTCGAACGCTGAAGGTGCCGGTAACGCCGAACGCGTCAATGTCTTCGACGTCGTCGTCAAGTATATCGCCGACAAGCGCGCCGGCGGCGCCAAGGTATTGATCACCGCCTGGACGGAAGGTTCTCTGGAGCGGCTCCTGCAGGTGCTGAACGAGCACGGCCTGGAACGCGTCAAGCCGATCGAGGCGCTGAAGGATATCGGCAGCGTTGCGAAGGGTGAGGCAGCAGCGGCCGTCTTCAGCCTGGAAGCCGGTTTCGAGACCGGCGATCTGATCGTCATCGGCGAACAGGATATTCTCGGCGACCGCATGGTGCGCCGCTCGAAGCGCCGCAAGCGCGCCGCCGATTTCATCTCGGAAGTGGCAGGCCTCGACGAAGGCTCGATCGTCGTCCACGCCGAGCACGGTATCGGCCGTTTCATCGGCCTCAGAACCATCGAGGCTGCCGGCGCGCCGCATGCCTGCCTCGAGCTGCAATATGCCGATGAGGCCAAGCTCTTCCTGCCGGTCGAAAACATCGATCTTCTGTCGCGCTACGGCGGCGAGGGGACCGAAGCCAGCCTCGACAAGCTCGGCGGCGGCGCATGGCAGATGCGCAAGGCCAAGCTCAAGAAGCGCCTGCTCGATATGGCCGATGCGCTGATCCGCATCGCCGCCGAGCGCCTGACGCGCCATGCGCCGGTACTGACGACGCCCGAGGGCCTCTACGACGAATTCGCCGCCCGTTTCCCCTATGACGAGACGGAAGATCAGGATACGGCGATCGAGGCCGTGCGCGGCGATCTCGCCGCCGGCCGCCCGATGGATCGCCTCGTTTGCGGCGACGTCGGCTTCGGCAAGACCGAGGTGGCGCTGCGCGCTGCCTTCGTCGCGGCGATGAATGGCGTACAGGTCGCGGTCGTCGTGCCGACGACGCTGCTGTCGCGCCAGCATTTCAAGACATTCTCCGAGCGTTTCCGCGGCCTGCCGATCCGCGTCCAGCAGGCATCGCGCCTTGTCGGCTCCAAGGATCTGGCGCTGACCAAGAAGGAAGTCGCCGACGGAAAGACCGATATCGTCGTCGGTACCCATGCGCTGCTCGGCGCCGGCATCAATTTCGCCAATCTCGGCCTGCTGATCATCGACGAGGAACAGCACTTCGGCGTTAAGCACAAGGAGCGCCTGAAGGAACTGAAGAGCGACGTGCACGTGCTGACGCTTTCGGCAACGCCCATCCCGCGCACACTGCAGTTGGCGATGACAGGGGTGCGCGAGCTCTCGCTGATCACCACGCCGCCTGTTGACCGCATGGCGGTGCGCACCTTCATCTCGCCCTTCGACAGCCTGGTGATCCGCGAAACGCTGATGCGCGAGCATTACCGCGGCGGCCAGAGCTTCTATGTCTGCCCGCGCCTGGYCGATCTGGAAGATGTCCACGCCTTCCTGCAATCCGACGTGCCGGAGCTGAAGGTCGCCGTCGCCCATGGCCAGATGCCGGCGGGCGAACTCGAAGACATCATGAACGCCTTCTATGAAGGTCGCTACGACGTGCTGCTGTCGACCACTATCGTCGAATCCGGCCTCGATGTGCCGACCGCCAACACGCTGATCGTCCATCGCGCCGACATGTTCGGTCTCGCGCAGCTCTACCAGCTGCGCGGTCGCGTCGGCCGTTCGAAGGTGCGCGCCTTCGCGCTCTTCACGCTGCCGGTCAACAAGGTGCTGACGGCGACCGCCGAACGCCGCCTGAAGGTGCTGCAGTCGCTGGATACACTGGGTGCTGGCTTCCAGCTCGCCAGCCACGACCTCGATATCCGCGGCGCGGGCAACCTGCTCGGCGAGGAACAGTCCGGCCATATCAAGGAAGTCGGCTTCGAGCTCTATCAGCAGATGCTCGAAGAAGCGGTTGCCGAAGTGAAGGGCGTCGACGAGATCGCCGATACCGGCTGGTCGCCGCAGATTTCCGTCGGCACGCCTGTGATGATCCCGGATAATTATGTGCCCGACCTACACCTGCGCATGGCGCTCTATCGCCGCCTCGGCGAGGTCACGGAACTGAAGGAGATCGACGGCTTCGGTGCCGAGATGATCGACCGCTTCGGCCCGATGCCGATCGAGGTTCAGCACCTCCTGAAGATCGTCTATGTGAAGTCGCTCTGCCGTATCGCCAATGTCGAAAAGCTGGATGCTGGCCCGAAGGGCATCGTCGTCCAGTTCCGCAACAAGGAATTCCCGAACCCGGCAAACCTGGTCGGCTATATCGCCAAGCAGGGCTCGATGGCCAAGATCCGCCCGGACCACAGCCTGTTCCTGACCCGCGATCTTCCGACGCCGGAAAAACGGCTGCAGGGCGCAGCCGTCATCATGACGCAATTGGCGGAACTGGCGAAAAGCTGAGGCGGATCAATTCATCCCGGCGCGGGCTTCGGCCTTTGCCTTGGCGATATCGCGCAGCGCTCCGGCGATCACGTCGGGCGTCTGCGCGCCGCTGACGGCATATTGCTGATCGAAGATGAAGAACGGCACGCCGTTGACGCCCATTTTCTGCGCTGCCTCGATCTCGCCGACGACAAGATCCTTGTCGGCGTCGGAAGCCAGCAGCGAGGCGGTGACGGCGCGGTCGAGACCGGCTTTCTCGGCGATATCGAGCAACACCGCGTGGTCGCCGACATTGCGGCCTTCCTCGAAATTCGCCTTGAACAGAGCGTTGACGACGCGGTCAGCTTTGTCGCGGTCCTCGATCATCGCCCAATGGATCAGGCGATGCGCGTCGAGCGTGTTCGGCCCGATCTTGATCGCTTCGAAATCGAAATTGATCCCGACTTCCTTGCCGAGACCGGTGAGCATCTGATGGGCCTGCGCCACGCGCTCGGCGCCGCCGAGCTTCTCTTCCAGGCTCTTCTTCTGATCGACGCCTTCGGGCGGATAATCGGGGTTCAGCCGGTAGGGGCGCCAGTTGATGTCGACGCCGACCTCGTCCTGCACTTCGGCGATCGCCAGCTCCAGCCGCGCCTTGCCGAGATAGCACCAGGGGCAGACGACATCCGAGATGACGTCGATGGTGATGCGTTCCATGGTGCTTTCCTTTTCTGGCTGGGGTGCTTCACGCCATCTATGCGTTCAGGCCGCCGACTTCAACCAGGTAGGAAAAAGGAACCGCCTATTGGGCGCTTTGGTCCCACCAGGCCGGCAGCTGATAGCCATAGAGCGGCACCTTGTCCGGATGGCCGATGCGTTTGCTGCGGGCGATCCACTGCTGATCGATGTGGTAGAGCGGCAGCACATAGTGGCCGGACAGCAGCAGACGATCGTGCGAGCGGACGGCGGCGGTGAAATCCTCGTCGGAACGCGCCGCCAGCAGATGCTTGATCGCCATATCGACATCGGGATCGGCGACACCGGCGAAATTCGAGCTGCCTTCGCGGTCGCGGCTGGCCGAGGCCCAATAGGACAGCTGCTCGTTGCCCGGAGACAGCGACGAGACGTAGGATTTGACGATGACGTCGTAGTCGAAGCTGTTGGTCCGGCTCTGATACTGCGAATCATCGACAGTGCGGATGGAGACAGTGATGCCCAGCGTCTGCAACGAGCGCTGATAGGCTATCGCCAGTTTCTCCTGGTCGGCATTCTGGGTCATGATCTCGAAGGAGAGCGGCTTGCCCTTGTCATCGGTCATCTTGCCGTTCTTGATCGAATATCCGGCTTCCTTCAGCACGTCGACGGCCTGCTTCAGCACCTTGCGGTCGCGGCCCGAGCCATCGGTGACGGGCAGCTTGTAGGTACCGTCGAGGATTTCAGGGGCGATCTTGTCCTTGAGCGGCCCGAGCATCGCCAGTTCGCGCTCGTCGGCCGGAACACCGAAGCTCGAGAGCGCGGAATTCTGCCAGAAGCTCTCGGTGCGTTTATAGGCACCGGAAAACAGGTTCTTGTTCGCCCATTCGAAATCGAAGATCAGCGAAAGGCCTTCGCGCAGCTTGAGGTTCTGGAACATCGGCCGGCGGGTATTGAAGACGAAGCCGAACATGCCGCTCGGCAGCTGCGGCTCGAACGTGTCCTTGATGACGGCGCCGGAGCTGACAGCCGGGAAATTATAGGCGGTGGCCCAATGGCCGGGGCTTCCATCCGGATAGACGTCGACATCGCCCTTCTTGAAGGCCTCGAACAGCGTCGTGTCCTGCAGGAAATACTGCACGGTGATCCGGTCGTAATTGTCCATCCCGACCTTGGAGGGAATATCCTTGCCCCAATAGTTCGGATCGCGCTCATAGGTGATGCTTTCGCCAGGCTTCACCGTCTTGATCTTGTAGGGTCCTGACCCAACCAAAGCCGTCAGCGACGTGCGGTCGAAGGTTTCCGGGTCGATCAGGTGCTTCGGCAGAACAGGCATCAGCCCGAACACCATCGGCGTCTCGCGGTCGGCCTTGTCGTTGAAGGTGAAGCGCACGCTGCGATCGCCGATCTTCTCCATTTTCGACACGAGATTGAGGCGTGTCGAGAACGGCACGCGTCCCTTGTCGCGCAGCAACTCGAAGGTGAACATCACGTCGTCGGCGGTGACGGGCTGCCCGTCCGCCCATTTGGCCTTCGGATTGAGGTTGAACTGGATGAAGGTCCGGTTGTCGTCCCATTCGACGGTTTCGGCCAGAAGGCCGTAGAGCGTGAAGGGCTCGTCGCGCGAGCGCTGCAGCAGCGATTCGTAGATGAGGTTGCCGTAATCGGGATCCCACATGCCGCGCGCCGTCGTGCGCATGCTCTTCAGGATGAAGGGATTGAGATTGTCGAAGGTGCCGACCACGCCGTAGGTGATATGGCCGCCCTTCTTTACATCCGGATTGACGTAGGAAAAGCTTTTGTAGTCTGGCGGCAGCGCCGGCTGCCCATGCATGGCGATGCCGTGCAGCGGCTCGGCGATCGCGGCACTGCAAAAGAGCGCAAAGATGGCGGGCAGGGCGATCCGGAGCATCTTTCGTTCCTTTCCGGCAATGGCTCGATTCGCGCGAAGACTATCATGGAGCGCGCGAAATCGAACATTCTCACCCTCAAATCTTTCCGGGCATCCAGAAATTGCCAAAGAAATACTGGATATCTGGAGCGCCTCAATGTAACAGGTGTTCCCGAGTTTCGGGGTCATGCATTTGCCTTATTGTTTTAAGAGGTGGAATGCCGAATGACCCGGTTGGAGAGGGCTGCAAATCGCGGTCCCGAATGGGTATCAGGAGACGGAATCCGCTATGATGTTCAAGTCTGAAAAGAAAATGCGGGCAGCTCTGTCCGTTCTGGCCGTTGCTTTCGGCGCCGCTTCGGCACCGGTTGCTTCTTTCGCACAGGATGCAGCGAGCGCCCCTCAGCAGGCCGCCGGCGCACCGCGTCTCGGCTGGTACAAGACCTGCAGCAAGCAGGAAGACAACGACATCTGCGTCGTCCAGAACCTGATCCTCGCCAATGGCGGCCAGCTCGTCACCGCGGTCGGCCTCATCAGCGTTTCCGGCAAGGTCAACCGCAAGATCCTTCAGGTCTCGGTTCCGACCGCCCGCCTGATCCCGCCCGGCATCATGATGCAGATCGACAACAACAAGGGCCAGAAGCTCGATTACGCCGTCTGCCTGCCCGACAAGTGCACGGCTGAACTGCCGCTGACCGACGCGATGATCGCCAGCCTCAAGAAGGGCAGCGACGTGATCTTCACCTCGATCAACTTCCGCCGCGCTCCGAACCCGATCAAGATCTCGCTCGAAGGCTTCACCGGCGCTTATGACGGCGAAGCAGTTTCCGAATCGAAGCTTGCCGAAAGCCAGAAGAGCCTGCAGGACAGCATGCAGAAGAAGGCTGAAGAAGCCCGCAAGAAGCTGGAAGACGCACAGAACGCTGCCAAGACCGCTCAGTAAGCGTCTCGCATACCGTTTCAGAAAACCCGGCCATCGCGCCGGGTTTTTTTATTGCCGCCGGCAAAGAAAAACCCCGCCGGAGCGGGGTTTGTTAGGCTTGGATCCGATGCGCTTAGTTGGCCAGGCTCATCTTGGGCTTGAACTGGCCAGTCGGCGCCATGTCGAAGATCTGGTAGACCTGTTCGTTGCGGAGCGGCAGGCCGCTCTCGTCATTCTCCAGGTTCTGCTCCGAGACGTAGGCGACATATTCATTCTCGTCGTTTTCGGCGAGCAGGTGGTAGAACGGCTGGTCCTTGCTTGGCCGAACTTCGGCCGGAATGGAGTTCCACCATTCCTCCGTATTCGCAAATTCCGGATCGACGTCGAAAATCACGCCGCGAAACGGAAATACCTTATGCCGGACCACTTCACCGATACCGAACTTTGCAACTCTTTCTTTCATGGTACGACTTCCTTTCATCACCAGATTTGGTGATTGGGCCTGCTCAAATCAAGATTTGTGCAGGATTTCGTCACATGAGTGTCATGTCGCCATCAGCCTCAGTGACATCTTGAAAAGCCCCGGCTTTCGCCAGGGCTTTCCGGTATTTGCTTATGCCGAGTAGTACATGTCGAATTCGACAGGATGCGGCGTCATTTCGAAGCGCATCACTTCGGCCATCTTCAGCTCGATGAACGAGTCGATCTGGTCGTCGTCGAACACGCCGCCGGCGGTCAGGAACTTGCGGTCCTTGTCGAGGCTCTCGAGCGCTTCGCGCAGCGAACCGCAGACGGTCGGGATTTTCTTCAGTTCCTTCGGCGGCAGATCGTAGAGATCCTTGTCCATGGCCTTGCCCGGATGGATCTTGTTCTTGATGCCGTCGAGGCCGGCCATCAGCATGGCTGCGAAGGCGAGGTACGGGTTCGCCATCGGATCCGGGAAGCGGACTTCGACGCGCTTGGCCTTCGGGTTGCTGCCGAACGGGATGCGGCACGAGGCAGAGCGGTTGCGCGCCGAATAGGCGAGCAGAACCGGGGCTTCATAGCCCGGGACGAGACGCTTGTAGGAGTTCGTCGACGGGTTGGTGAAGGCGTTCAGTGCCTTGGCATGCTTGATGATGCCGCCGATGAAATAGAGGCAGGCTTCTGAGAGGCCTGCATACTCGTCGCCTGCAAAGCTCGGCTTGCCGCCCTTCCAGATCGACAGATGGACGTGCATGCCCGAGCCGTTGTCGCCGAAGATCGGCTTCGGCATGAAGGTTGCCGTCTTGCCGTAGGCGTTGGCGACCTGATGGACGACGTACTTGTAGATCTGCATCTTGTCGGCATTGCGCACCAGCGTGTCGAACTTGATGCCGAGCTCGTGCTGAGCGGCCGCCACTTCATGGTGGTGCTTTTCGACGACGACGCCCATTTCGCTGAGAACCGTCAGCATCTCGGAACGCATGTCCTGGGCGCTGTCGATCGGCGGAACCGGGAAGTAGCCGCCCTTGACGCGCGGACGGTGGCCGAGGTTGCCGGTCTCATATTCGGTGTCGTCGTTCGACGGCAGTTCGTTCGAGTCGAGCTTGAAGCCGGTATTGTAGGGGTCGGCCTTGTACTTGACGTCGTCGAAGACGAAAAATTCGGCTTCCGGACCGACGAATACGGTGTCGCCGATACCCGATGCCTTCAGATAGGCTTCGGCCTTCTTGGCGGTGCCGCGCGGGTCGCGGTTATAGGCTTCGCCCGAAACCGGGTCGAGAATGTCGCAGATGATCACCATCGTCGACTGCGCGAAGAACGGGTCCATGTGCACGGTGTCGGTATCCGGCATCAGCACCATGTCGGACTCGTTGATGGCCTTCCAGCCGCCGATCGAGGAACCGTCGAACATGACACCATCGGCGAACATGTCTTCGTCCACGCAGACGACGTCCATCGTCACGTGCTGCAGTTTGCCCTTGGGGTCGGTAAAGCGCAGATCGACGAACTTGACGTCGTTTTCCTTGATCTGCTTCAGAATTTCGGCTGCACTCGCCATGAAACACTCCCTTTGATTTGCTATGACGATCTGGCTTTGCCTCTTGGGGGCAAGGCTTGCTTAGATAGCGTCGATACCGGTTTCGCCAGTACGAATGCGGATGACTTCCTCGACATTCGAAACGAAAATCTTGCCGTCGCCGATGCGGCCGGTCTGTGCGGCCTTGCGGATGGCGTCGATGACCGCTTCTGCATTCTCGTCGGCGAGGACGACTTCGACCTTCACCTTCGGCAGGAAATCGACGACGTATTCGGCGCCACGGTAAAGCTCCGTGTGGCCCTTCTGGCGACCGAAGCCCTTGGCTTCCGTAACCGTAATGCCCTGCAGGCCGACTTCCTGAAGGGCTTCCTTCACTTCGTCGAGCTTGAAAGGCTTAATGATCGCTTCGATCTTTTTCATGAGAAAATGACTCTCCGCTTCTCCCGTTAAAGCGTGCGTGTGCCGCTCGCCAAACATGATGCAGGTATCATGCCAGTTCGCAACCGGCCAGACCGAAAAAATCCCGCAAATGCACCCAAATCGATGCGATTGCCCGCATTTGCGGGCGATTTTTTAGAAAAATATGACGGTTTTTATCCAAAAAATCGAAAATGCGCTCGAAATTGAGAAATTTTGCGAGTCTGCGGTTTGCGTTGCGATGCAGGTTTGAGATTACAAAATAGGCAAAAGCACAAAATATATGCGAACATTGATTGAGCGAAAGCGGTTGTTTTTTAGGCGCTTTTTGACTTCAATGGCGCCATGACCGATCGATTGAGCGAATTGCTTCTTACTCCCAAGGAAATGGCAGCGGTCGATGCCGCTGCAGCAGAGACCGGCATCGACAGTTTCGGCTTGATGACCAATGCCGGCGGCGCCGTCGCCGCCGCCGCGATGCGGCTTTATCCGGGTGCGCTCCGCTTTGCCGTGCTCTGCGGCCCCGGCAATAATGGCGGCGACGGCTATGTTGCGGCGCGATTTCTCGCCGAAAGCGGTGCCGGTGTTTCGGTGTTTCATCTCGGCGATCCCGATAAGCTCCAGGGCGACGCCTTGCGCGCCCGGTCGGAATGCACAGTGGCCAGCGAACCGCTGGCATCCTATGAGCCGCGGCCCGGCGATACCGTCATCGATGCCTTGTTCGGCGCGGGGCTGAGCCGCGACGTGCCGCCCGAGGCGGCCTATGCCATGACGGCCATCCGCAAGGCAGGCCTGCCGGTCATCGCCGTCGATCTGCCATCCGGCATCCATGGCGCCACCGGAGAGGTTCTGGGCACGGCATTTACAGCATCGCACACCATCACCGTCATGACCCGCAAGCCCGGCCATCTGCTGATGCCGGGCAGGGAGCTCGGCGGCACGCTTGAGGTCGCCGATATCGGCATTCCCGGCCGCATCGTCCGGGCGCAGGCGATGTCGGGCATCGCCGAGAACACACCGGCCCGCTGGGCGCATCTGATGCCGTCGTCGAAGATGGAAACGCACAAATACAAGCGCGGCCACCTCGTCGTCTTCTCCGGAACGTCAGGCAAGACCGGAGCGGCCCGGATGTCCGCCATATCGGGCCTCAAGGCAGGCGCAGGTCTGGTGACGATCGCAGCACCCCCGGATGCAGTGTCCGAGAACAGCGCCCATCTGACTGCCGTCATGCTGCGTGAAGTCGATGGCATTGCGGCGCTCGAGGCATGGCTGGAAGACGATCGCCTGCAGACCTTCGTGCTCGGACCCGGTTTCGGCATCGGCAAGCAGGCGAGGGACTATGCCGCCGCACTCAGCGACCGCCATCTGGTTCTCGACGCCGATGGCATCACCTCGTTTCGCCAGGAGCCGAAGCGGCTGTTCGACCTGTTCGCCGGCGGCGAGACGCGTCTGGTGCTGACGCCGCATGATGGTGAATTCGCTCGGCTGTTTCCCGATATCGCCGCCAATACCGAGATCGGCAAGGTCGGCAAGGCACAGATGGCCGCGAAGCGCGCCAATGCGGCCATCGTCTTCAAGGGAGCCGACACGGTGATTGCCGCGCCGGATGGGCGCGCGCTGATAAATACCAATGCGCCGGTCTGGCTGGCGACGGCAGGCTCCGGCGATGTGCTGGCCGGCATCATCGGCGCCTTGCTGACGCAGGGGCTGCCCGCCTTCGAGGCGGCAGCGGCCGGGGTCTATCTGCACGGAATGGCCGGGCAGCGGGCAGGCAAGGGGCTTACGGCGGAAGATCTCGCCGCCCACGTTCTGCCGTACTGATTATTTGCCGACTTCTTCCTGCAGGGCGATGGCACCGAAGGGAGCGTTGACCTTGCCCTCGTGGATCATGAAGGCGAACACGTCGCGCGGCTCCACCTTGACCTTGCGATCCCCATCGATGACAGGCAGATCATCCGGCACCTTGCCCGCCGCCCAGGTCTCCAGCCTGACCGCCCAGGCCTTCAGATCCTTCGGCGGATAGCAGGTCCGGATCTCGTCGGAGCCCTTCTGCAAGCGCGCATAGACGAAATTAGCCGTCACGTCAGCGATCATCGGATAATCGAAATGCTCAGCGACAACGGGTGCGACGCCGTATTTGGCCAGCAGCGCCACGAAGTCAGGCACCTTGAAACTGTCGTGGCGGACTTCGACGACATGCCGGAGCGGCAGCCCGTCCTGCTTATCGGGCAGCAGCTTCAGGAAGGCCTCGAAATCGTCGGGCTCGAATTTCTTGGTCGGCGCGAACTGCCAGAGGATCGGCCCGAGACGGTCGCCGAGCTCCGTCAGCCCCTGTGTCAGGAACCGCTGCATGGATTCGCCGGCCTCGCCCAAAACCTTGCGGTTGGTGACGAAACGGCTGGCCTTCAGCGAAAAGATGAAGCCATCGGGAACATCGGCGCCCCATTTCGCGAAGGTCTCAGGCTTCTGCGAGCTGTAATAGGTGCCGTTGACCTCGATCACCTTCAGCTGGCGGCTGGCATAATTGAGCTCGTCTTTCTGCTTCAGGTCGCCGGGAAAGAAGTGGTTGCGCCAGGGCTCGAATGTCCAGCCGCCGATGCCGACGCGGATAGTGCCGGATGTGCTCATTCTCTTCCTCCCTTTGCCCGCTCAGGCGATTTGCTTTGTCATATCGACGATCACCCATCCTGGCCGGTAGGGATTGGGCCGTCGACCCGTTTCCTGAAAGCCGGCCGCTGCATAGATCGCAATGTTCCGCTCCATCCGCGCATTGGTGTAGAGCCGCAGCTCCGGCAATTCCCATTCGCGCGTTTTATCTTCCACCCAGCCGAGGATCGTCCGTCCGATAACGCGGCTGTGGTGATCGGGCGAAACGGCGATACTGAAAAGCATCGCATGATCCGCATGCCGCTCCAGTACCACAAGCCCAACCGGCTCACCCTCCAAATCGAGAAGCCAGACTTCACCATTGGCGATCCGCGGCCGATAGTCTTCGCGCATCGGCAACGGTTCACCGCCAAACGCCTCGACATAGGGGCTGTAAGCTGCAGCGGTGAGGCGGCAAACAGTCTCCAGATCGTCCGCGCCTGCCTGCCTCAGCATCTCACTCCGCCGCCGCAACCGTCTTTTTCATCGGCCGCCTCTCCAGCAGCTCCTTCAGGAACTGGCCGGTATAGGACCGCTTTTCCTTGACGATTGCTTCGGGCGTGCCCGTCGCAACGATCTCGCCGCCACCGTCGCCGCCTTCGGGGCCGAAATCGAGCACCCAGTCGGCGGTCTTGATGACTTCGAGATTGTGCTCGATGACGACGACCGAGTTGCCCTGGTTGACCAGTTCGTGCAGCATTTCCAGCAGCTTGGCGACATCGTGGAAATGCAGGCCGGTGGTCGGCTCGTCGAGAATATAGAGCGTGCGGCCCGTCGAGCGCTTCGACAGTTCCTTGGCGAGCTTGACGCGCTGCGCTTCGCCGCCCGACAGCGTGTTCGCCTGCTGGCCGACCTTGATGTAGCCGAGACCGACGTCGAACAGCGACTGCAACTTGTCGCGCACCGCCGGAACGGCAGCGAAGAATTCGACGCCTTCCTCGACCGTCATGTCGAGAACATCGGAGATCGACTTGGTCTTGAAGGTGACGTCGAGCGTTTCGCGATTGTAGCGCTTGCCGTGGCAGACGTCGCAGGTGACGTAGACGTCGGGCAGGAAGTGCATCTCGATCTTGATGACGCCGTCGCCCTGGCAGGCCTCGCAGCGGCCGCCCTTGACGTTGAAAGAGAAGCGGCCCGGCTGATAGCCGCGCGCCTTGGCTTCCGGCAGACCGGCGAACCAGTCGCGGATCGGCGTGAAGGCGCCGGTATAGGTCGCCGGGTTCGAACGCGGCGTGCGGCCGATCGGTGACTGGTCGATATCGATCACCTTGTCGATATGCTCGAAGCCGTCGATCCGGTCGTGATCGGCCGGAATCTCCCGAGCGCCCATCACGCGGCGCGCCGCCGACTTGTAGAGCGTCTCGATCAGGAAGGTCGATTTGCCGCCGCCGGAGACGCCGCTGACGGCGGTGAAGACACCGAGCGGGATCGAAGCGGTAACGTTCTTCAGGTTGTTGCCGCGGGCGCCGACGACCTTGATCTCCTTGCCCTTCTTCGGTTTGCGCCGTTCCTCCGGGATCGGCACGCCGAGTTCGCCGGACAGATACTTGCCGGTCAGCGACTTCGGGTTGGCCATGATGTCCTGCGGGGTGCCGTGGGCAATGACATGGCCGCCGTGAATGCCGGCCGCCGGGCCGATATCGACGACGTCGTCAGCCGTCAGGATCGCATCCTCGTCATGTTCGACGACGATCACGGTATTGCCGATGTCGCGCAGGTGCTTCAGCGTATCGAGCAGGCGCGCGTTGTCGCGCTGGTGCAGGCCGATCGACGGTTCGTCGAGCACGTAAAGCACACCAGTCAGGCCGGAACCAATCTGCGACGCCAGACGGATACGCTGGCTCTCGCCGCCGGATAGCGTGCCCGAATTGCGCGACAGGCTGAGATATTCGAGGCCGACATCGTTCAGGAAGCGCAGACGGTCGCGGATTTCCTTGAGAATGCGGACGGCAATCTCGTTCTGCTTGGCCGAGAAATGTGATGGCAGCACTTCGAACCAGTCGCGGGCGACCCGGATCGACATCTGCGTCACTTCGCCGATATGCAGCTTGTCGATCTTCACCGCCAGCGCTTCCGGCTTCAGGCGGAAGCCGGCGCAGGAAGGGCAGGGTGCTGCCGACATGAAGCGCTCGATCTCCTCGCGCGCCCAGGCGGAATCGGTTTCCTTCCAGCGGCGCTCGAGATTGGTGATGATGCCTTCGAAGGTCTTGTGCGTCGTGTAGGAACGCGCCCCATCGGCATAGTGGAACTCGATCTTCTCCTCGGTGCCGTTCAGGATCACGTCCTGCGCCTTGGCGGAAAGATCGTTCCAGCGGCTGGCGAGCTTGAAGCCGAAATGCTTGCCGAGCGCTTCCAGCGTCTGATTGTAATAGGGCGAGGACGACTTGGCCCAAGGCGCGATGGCGCCGTCGCGCAGCGTCCGCTCCGGTTCCGGGATGATCAGGTTGGCGTCGATCTTCTGCTGCGCGCCGAGGCCGTCGCAGGTCGGGCAGGCGCCGGCCGGGTTGTTGAAAGAGAACAGCCGCGGCTCGATCTCCGGAATGGTGAAGCCCGAGACAGGGCAGGCGAATTTTTCCGAAAACAGCACGCGCTCATGCGTCTCGTTCAGCGACTTGTTGGCCGAGCCGCCCGCCGAGGTTTCTTCGGGCGGCAGCGGCTTGTCGGCAAATTCGGCGACAGCCAGGCCATCGGCGAGCTTCAGCGAGGTCTCGAGACTGTCCGCCAGACGCGAGGACATGTCGGCGCGCACGACAATACGGTCGACGACGACATCGATGTCATGCTTGTATTTCTTGTCCAGCGCCGGAACATCGGCGATCTCGTAGAATTGGCCATCGACCTTGACGCGCTGGAAGCCCTTTTTCATGAGCTCGGCGAGTTCCTTCTTGTACTCGCCCTTACGGCCGCGCACGAGCGGCGCAAGAATATAAAGACGCGTCCCTTCCTCGAAGGCGAGAACCCGGTCGACCATCTGGCTGACCGTCTGGCTCTCGATCGGCAGCCCGGTCGCCGGCGAATAGGGAACGCCAACGCGCGCAAATAGCAGACGCATGTAGTCGTAGATCTCGGTGACTGTGCCGACGGTCGAGCGCGGGTTGCGCGACGTCGTCTTCTGCTCGATCGAGATGGCCGGCGACAGCCCGTCGATCTGATCGACATCGGGCTTCTGCATCATCTCGAGGAACTGGCGCGCGTAGGCCGAAAGACTTTCGACATAGCGCCGCTGCCCTTCGGCATAGATCGTATCGAATGCCAGCGAGGACTTGCCGGATCCGGATAGCCCCGTCATCACGATAAGCTTGTTGCGCGGCAGATCCAGGTCGATGCCCTTCAGATTGTGCTCACGCGCGCCACGGATGGAAATCGTCTTCAGTTCGCTCATCGTCTTCTGCTTTGGTCTCTCTGATGAAGCCCCTTATTTAGTGATGCTCGCGGGCGAGTCGAGGCTGAAATCCGGGCTGGGAGAAGGTTTTCGATTCTGTTGACAGGATCATAGTCATTTAATAGAACAAATAAAGAACAAAATTCCTTGTGGATGACGCCGCCATGGACGCCCCTCCCGAGGGCTCTATAGTTTAAGGTACATCCATTGTTTCTAGCGCCACCGGGCAGGGTGGCAGGTAAGGTGAAAAGTATGGCTGGTAGCGTGAACAAGGTAATTCTGATCGGAAACGTGGGTGCAGACCCTGAAATCCGCAGAACCCAGGACGGCCGTCCGATCGCCAACCTTCGCATCGCGACCTCGGAGACGTGGCGCGACCGCAATTCGGGCGAACGCAAGGAAAAGACCGAATGGCACACCGTCGTGGTCTTTAACGAAGGCCTGTGCAAGGTCATCGAACAGTACGTCAAAAAGGGCGCCAAGCTCTACATTGAAGGCGCGCTGCAGACCCGCAAATGGCAGGACCAGCAGGGCCAGGACCGTTATTCGACGGAAGTGGTGCTCCAGGGCTTCGGCTCGACGCTGACGATGCTGGACGGCCGCGGCGACGGCGGTGGCGCGGGCTCCGGCTTCGGCGGTGGTGGCGGCCGCAGCAACAACGATTATGGCGGCAGCGGCGGCGGCTATGGCGACGATTACGGCGCACCTGCGCAGTCATCGGGCGGCGGCGGCCGTGGCGGCAGCGCTGGTGGTGGCGCCGGCGGCAACTTCTCGCGGGATCTCGACGACGACATCCCGTTCTGATCCAAACGGCGCCGCAAGGCGCCGTTTTCATTTGGGCATCCGGTTATCTCGATAGCGAGAGGTTTTCATGAGTGACGTTGCATCGGCGCAAAAAGTGCCGGCGACCTGGCGGATCGTTCTGGCCGCCATCCTTGATTTTTTCACCATCTTCTGGATCGCCGGATACGGCGTGGCTCTGATCTTTGGTGGAAAGACGGAGAATGGCTTTTCGTTGAATGGCGGTCCGGCCCTGTTGTCCTTTGCCCTGATGATCGCCTACTTCGTCGTCTTCAATAAATATCTGGGTGGAACCATCTGGAAGCGCATTCTCAAGGCAAAGCGAACAGATCGCTAGCCGCTCTGCAATGGCATCCTGCGGCGCCTAGAGGCTGAACGCCGCCTTGACGCCATCGACCACGAACTGCGCCGCCAACGCCGCCAGGATGACGCCCAAGAGCCGCGTCAGGATCGCCCGGCCGGTCACGCCCAGAAGGCGGTCGAGGCGATCAGCGATCAAAAGTGCCGCCAGCATCAGAAGCAGATTGGCGGCAATGACGATCAAGAGCTGCGCCCGCTCGAACGTCGTCGGCAGCGAGCCGGCAATCAGGATGGTGGCAGAGATCGCTCCGGGGCCGGCGATCAGCGGGATTGCCAGCGGAAAGACGGCGATATTCTGGATGTGGTCCTTGGTGATCGCCACCGTGCTGGTCTTCTCCTTGCGGTCCTGGCGCTTCTCGAACACCATTTCGAAGGCGATCCAGAAGAGCAGCAGACCACCGGCGATCCGGAAGGCGCCGATCGAGATGCCGAGCACGCCGAGCACGCTGGCGCCGAACAGTGCGAAGACGGCGAGAATGATGAAAGCGATGACCGAGCCGCGCACCGCCACCTGCTTGCGCTGGCTGCGGCTCATGCCCGTCGTCAGCCCTAAAAAGATAGGGGCGAGGCCCGGTGGGTCGATGGTGACGAGCAGCGTCGTGAAGGCATTGATCAGTTGGTCGGCGCTTGCCATTGTCCCTCCGGAACACCATATGAAGTCTTGATTTTTCCGATTGTGAAGCTGCCCCTCGCATTTGGCAAATCGCCGTATGGCGCTGAAGCGCCGAAACGGCTGATTTGCCGCCTTTCCGCCGTAAAAGCCTGTTCAAAACGCCCGCTCAAATTGGCGCGGAACGGGGCTTTCCGCTATAAATCTTTCAGTGATTCTACAAAGAGATCGTGATCTGTTTTGACTGAACAAACACCCCCAGGCGGCGGGAAGCTCCCGCCAGGCATCGAGCCCATCTCCATCATGGAGGAAATGCAGCGGTCGTATCTCGATTACGCGATGAGCGTTATCGTCAGCCGCGCGCTTCCGGATGTCCGCGACGGCCTCAAGCCCGTGCACCGGCGCATCCTTTACGGCATGTCCGAGCTCGGCATCGACTGGAACAAGAAATACGTCAAATGCGCCCGCGTCACCGGTGACGTGATGGGTAAATACCATCCGCACGGCAACTCGGCGATCTACGATGCGCTGGCCCGCATGGCGCAGGATTGGTCTCTCCGCCTGCCGCTGATCGATGGTCAGGGGAACTTCGGCTCCGTCGATGGCGATCCGCCGGCGGCCGAGCGTTACACCGAATGCCGCCTGGAAAAGGCCGCGCACTCGCTGCTCGACGACCTCGACAAGGAAACGGTCGATTTCCGCGACAACTACGACGGCACGCTCTCCGAGCCGGTCGTGGTGCCTGCGAAATTCCCGAACCTGCTGGTCAACGGGGCAGGCGGCATCGCCGTCGGCATGGCGACTAACATCCCGCCGCACAATCTTTCGGAAGTCATCGAAGGCTGTATCGCACTGATCGACAATCCGGCGATCGAGCTGCCGGAGCTGATGCAGATCATCCCGGGGCCTGACTTCCCGACCGGCGCCAAGATCCTCGGCCGTTCCGGCATCCGTTCGGCCTATGAGACGGGCCGCGGTTCTGTCGTCATGCGCGGCGTTGCCACGATCGAGCCGATGCGTGGCGACCGCGAGCAGATCATCATCACCGAGATCCCCTATCAGGTGAACAAGGCGACGATGATCGAGAAGATGGCCGAGCTGGTGCGCGAGAAGCGCATCGAGGGCATCTCCGACCTGCGCGATGAATCCGACCGTCAGGGCTACCGCGTCGTCGTCGAGCTGAAGCGGGATGCCAATGCCGACGTCATCCTGAACCAGCTCTATCGCTACACGCCGCTGCAGACCTCCTTCGGCTGCAACATGGTGGCGCTGAACGGCGGCAAGCCGGAACAGCTGACGCTGCTCGACATGCTCCGCGCCTTCGTCGCCTTCCGCGAGGAAGTCGTTAGCCGGAGAACGAAATTTCTGCTCCGCAAGGCGCGCGAGCGCGCCCACGTCTTGGTCGGTCTGGCGATCTCGGTTGCCAATATCGATGAAGTCATCCGCGTCATCCGCCAGGCGCCGGATCCGGCGACGGCCCGCGAGCAGTTGATGACCCGCCGTTGGCCGGCATCGGATGTCGAAAGCCTGATCCGCCTGATCGACGATCCGCGTCACCGGATCAACGAGGACATGACGTATAACCTCTCGGAAGAGCAGGCGCGCGCCATCCTCGAACTGCGTCTCGCCCGCCTGACGGCGCTTGGCCGCGACGAAATCGGCGACGAACTCAACAAGATCGGCGAGGAAATCAAGGATTACCTCGATATTCTGTCGTCGCGCATCCGCATCATGACCATCGTCAAGGATGAGCTCGGCGCCGTTCGTGACGAGTTCGGCACCCCGCGCCGCACCGAAATCATCGACGGCGGCCTCGAAATGGATGATGAGGATCTCATCGCCCGCGAGGACATGGTCGTCACCGTCTCGCATCTCGGCTACATCAAGCGCGTGCCGCTGACCACCTACCGGGCGCAGCGCCGCGGCGGCAAGGGCCGCTCCGGCATGACCACCCGCGACGCAGATTTTGTTAGCCGGCTATTCGTGGTGAACACCCATACGCCCGTGCTGTTCTTCTCGTCGCGCGGCATCGTCTACAAGGAAAAGGTCTGGCGCCTGCCGATCGGCACGCCGACCTCGCGCGGCAAGGCTCTGATCAACATGCTGCCGCTTGCACCCGGCGAGCGCATCACCACCATCCTGCCATTGCCGGAGGATGAGGACAGCTGGGATAGCCTCGACGTCATGTTCTCGACGACCCGCGGCACCGTTCGCCGCAACAAGCTGTCGGACTTCGTCCAGGTCAACCGCAACGGCAAGATCGCCATGAAGCTCGAGGAAGAGGGTGACGAAATCCTCTCCGTCGAGACCTGCACCGAGCATGACGACGTGCTTCTGACGACGGCGCTCGGCCAGTGCATCCGCTTCCAGGTGGACGACGTTCGCGTCTTTGCCGGCCGCAACTCGATCGGCGTACGCGGCATCAATCTTGGCGACGGTGACCGCATCATCTCGATGACCATCGTCGGTCACGTCGATGCCGAGCCGTGGGAACGTGCTGCCTATCTGAAGCGCTCCGCTGCAGAACGTCGCGCAACCGGCGTCGATGAAGACGATATCGCTCTCGTCGGCGAGGAAGTCACCGAGGAGGGACAGCTTTCCGACGATCGCTATGAAGAACTGAAGGCACGCGAGCAGTTCGTGCTGACGGTTTCCGAAAAGGGCTTCGGCAAGCGCTCCTCGTCCTACGACTTCCGTATCTCCGGCCGCGGCGGCAAGGGTATCCGTGCCACCGACACGTCGAAGACCGGTGAAATCGGCGAACTCGTCGCTGCCTTCCCTGTTGATGATGGCGACCAAATCATGCTGGTTTCGGATGGCGGTCAGCTGATCCGCGTACCGGTCGGCGGCATTCGCATCGCCAGCCGCGCGACGAAGGGCGTGACCATCTTCTCGACTGCCAAGGACGAGAAGGTTGTGTCCGTCGAGCGTATCAGCGAGCCGGAGGATGACGGCGAGGAAGCGGGCGAGGGAACCGGCGAAGCGGTTGCCGAAACCGGCGAAGCAACGCCTGCAGTCGAGGGTGATGCACCGCCTTCCTCTGAAGAATAATTTAACCAGGCTTTGGTTTGAGAACCGGGCGGCCCCTGCCGCCCGGTTTTTTTATGGAGTAAAGAGATTTCTGCTAGCTTGAGTTGATATTTGGGTGAGGGGAATCATGGGGAACTGGACGCGGCGCGGCGTTCTCGTTGCGGGCTCGGCGATCGCCGGAGCGGTGGCAGGACAATATCTTCTGTCGCCGTCGAGCGATCCCGGCCCGGCCTTTCCCGCAGATGTCGATGCACCGGCAGGCGGGGCGATCCTCAATGATGCCGGTGAACTGTCGCCGACGCCGGTTGCCCGGCACCTGACCTTCAGCGAGCCGCCGCAACAGGCGCTTGTCGACCGCCTACGGGCAACACTCGCGGACGCCCGCAGCAGCGGCCAGCCAGTGGCGGCAAGTGCCGCCCGTCATTCGATGGGCGGCCATAGCCTGCCACTGAATGGGACGGCCCTGACCCTCGATCAGGATTGGCTGGAAGCCGATACCGCGGCAAAGACCTATCGCGTTGCCGCCGGCACCCGCTGGTCGACTATCATCAGCAAGCTCGATGCGATCGGCTTTTCGCCCGCCGTCATGCAGTCGAACAACGATTTCGGCGTCGCCAGCACCTTCTCGGTCAACGCGCACGGCTGGCCGGTGCCCTTCAGCGCCTGCGGCAGCACGGTGCGGTCGATGAAGATGATGACTTCCGACGGCAACCTGCTGACCTGCTCGCGAACCGAAAATGACGATCTCTTTAATCACGCCATGGGTGGCTACGGCCTTTTCGGTGTGATCACCGAGCTTGAGCTCGACATGGTGCCCAACAGCCTGCTGGAGCCGTCCTTCGAACATCTTGCCGGCGAAGACGTCGGCCGCCGTTTCGCCGAAGTGCTGGCATCCGATCCATCGGTGCAGATGGCCTACGGACGCTTGGACATCTCGCTGGACCGCTTCTTCGAAGACGGGCTGCTGATCACCTACCGCCCGGCGGGCGATCAGTCCGCCATTCCTGCCGCCACCGGATCCGGCTTCATCAGCCACGTCTCGCGCGAAATCTTCCGCCGCCAGCTGGGCTCCGATGGCGTGAAGCACATGCGCTGGTGGACGGAGGCTGTGCTCAATCCGCAGATCTCAGCTGCTTCGACCCGCAACAGCCTGATGAACGAGCCGGTCATCACCCTCGACGACCGCGATCCCTTGCGCACCGACATCCTGCACGAATATTTCGTCTCACCGTCGCGATTTGCCGATTTTGTCGCGGCCTGTCGCGATGTCATTCCGGCCTCTTATCAGCAACTGCTGAACATCACGCTACGCTACGTGAATACCGACAGCGACAGCGTTCTGGCTTACGCTACGGAACCTCGCATTGCCGCTGTCATGCTGTTCTCGCAGGAGAAGACGGTGCGCGGCGAGGTCGATATGGCGCGGATGACCGAAGCTCTGATCGAGCGGGTGATTGCCATCGGCGGCAGCTACTATCTGCCTTACCGGCCGCATGCACGGCTGGATCAATTGCAGCGGGCCTATCCGCGCACGGCCGATTTTGCGGCAGCGAAACGCAAGGCCGATCCGGATCTGCTGTTCCGCAACCGGTTCTGGGATAATTATCTGGGCAAGATCTGAGGGGGAATGATGAGCAAGCTTCGACTGATCGCGGCACTTTACACCGTGGCGCTGCTGTTTGCGGCGGCGCTCAATTACATTCCGGGACTGACGGATGCGCAGGGCAGGGCCTTCGGTATCTTCGCGCTCGATATCTATGACGATAGCCTGCATCTGGCTTCGGCCTTGTGGGCCGCGATCGCCGCCTATCTGTCGGTGCGGGCGTCGCGCTTCTTCCTCTTCTATTTCGGCCTGCTCTATTTCACCGATGGTCTGCTCGGCCTGATCACCGGCTCGGGCTATCTCGATCTCGGCATCGTCAACTACGGCATCCAGGATCTGCCCTTCGGCTTCAAGATTCTCGCCAATCTTCCGCATCTCTTCCTCGGCGGTGTCGCGATCGTCTCGAGCTATCTCTTCCGTAGCGAGGCGCGCTGATGCGCCGCCTGCTGAAAGTCTTCGGATTTTTTCTCGGTGCGATCGTCATCATCGTGCTGCTGTTGTTGAGCCCGGCCGCCTATGTCGAAACCTTCTGCCATGCCGATCCCGAGCCGGATACCTACAGCCCGCTGATCCGCGATCCCCAGATGAAGCGTGAGGAGGCCAATACTTTCCTCACCTATCCCGAATGGCACATCGTCTATGCCTATGATGGTCTGGCCGAGGTGCTGAAATCAGGTGACGAATACCGTTTCGACTATCTGGCAAGCGTTCGCGATTTCTGGAAGGCCGATTGCGCACTGACGGCGATCGCCGATCGCCATGGCGGCGCCGATACGCAGACGCGCATGATGGTGGCAACGATCGGCGTCAGCTTCACGCTCGAAATGGGCCTGAAGGCCGCCTACGAGGAAACGCTCGGCCGCCTGACGGCCTATTGGCGTGGCGATCAGAAGACCCCGCAGGATATCGTCGCTCGCCACATGGCGATCGATTACGCCGCGTTCCTGCGCCAGACGCCCTGGTACAAATATCCGTTCCAACCCGAGATCGACAAGCTCTGGGCCGTACCGGTGGACGAGCCGGTCCGCGGCTGGGAGCGGCGGCTGGCGCTCGGCGGCGAATGGAAGGCGAAAATCGCCTATGCCGGCATGATCGCCAACGCCGTTGCGGCGACCGGCGAGGCGAAACTGACGATCTTCTCCATCGTCTCAGGAATTCAGGCGCCCGCGCTTTCGGCAATGCCTGATGTCAGGGTCGTCTCGGAAAACGCCAGCGGTATTCTCATCGAAACGCCACGCTACGATCGCTTCACGCATATTCTTGCCGATATCGCCAAGGCTGGCGGGACGATCCGTGAAATTGCCGGCAACGACGAGATCATGGTGTCGCTGACGGCGGCAGCTACTGACCAGACGCCGCCGCCGGGCGAGTTGATCGCCCGTTTCCCGCGCGCAGGCTTCGATAGCGACCGGCTGCTGGTGGTCGTCAAGGTTGCTGATCTCGGCCAGCTGCTGCGCGAACGTCCGATTGCCGATCCCGGGATCGAGCATATATTCGACTTCTGACGGGAGAAGGCGATGAGATTGCCCATGCGGATAGCGAAAACGGCGGGAGTGGCGAGCGCCATTCTCGTGGCCGTATTCCTGCTCTTTGCCGGTGTCTTCGCGGCGACTGGAAATGCCCCGGCCGCCATGGTCTTCCGCCCGCCCGGCAGTCCGTCCAGCCTGCCTGATGGTGTGAAGCTGCTCAGATGGGGAAGTGCCTTTGCCATCGTGCGGGGCGACAGCCCCGATTACGTTCGCAGGCTCTATGCCGATGGCGCACTGCTGGTGCTGCCGTTCCGCAAAAGTGGCTGTCTCGCCTATCGTCCGGCCTGACCGGACAAAGAAAAAGCCGGACGCTTTTGTGGCGTCCGGCTTCATCTGACCCGAGCGCGGGAGGGGAATGCGCTCAAGGGCGGGAGTGGCTTAGAAAGTGATGCGCTTTTCGTTGTAAGCCTTGACCTCTTCGCTTTCACGGCGAAGAGCGGAAATGGTTGATGCCACAGACACGATGAACATCACGCTGATAAGAGCGGTAAGTACAGTCAAGATCGTGAACATGGGCAATCCTTTCCGAAGTTGCGTTCACGTTCCTCAGTACTGGCTGACGATCGGCGCGCGAGCCGAAGCGTAAGGGCCAAATACCTTGGACGTATCAGTTTTCTGATCGTAGAGTGCGATTGTTGCGGTGAGCATTCCCGTGACCATTGCCATCCAGAAAACGTTAATGACGGTAATCTTATCGGGCATATTCTTTTCCTTAAAACCGCGTATCGCATCTACGCTTCGGTTGATTAAATGCATCCGCTTGGAAATGGTTCCGCAGGATGTTGACGTGTCGTTTACTAAGCCTGGTCTGAAGCGACCTTGAATGCCTCGTTCATCTGGCGTTCAGATTCGCGAGGCCCTTCAACGCAGCCGGCCGAGCTGGCGCATCAGCGCATGGTGCTCGCTGACCTCAGGCCGAACCCAGCGCACTTCATACTTTTCCTTGTAAACGCCATAGGCGATCTCGCCGGCAAGAGAGATGAAGACGGCAAGCGCGATCAGCAGCATGAGCATTGAAGTGACTTCCAGGGGGAGCCGGATACCGGAATGGCATCGGCCGTGTTGATGGTTTTCATTATGCCGATCGCATCTGAAACGGCCTTGAACGGAGCATTCATCCGCCGTTCAGCCACCCGGCCGGGAGACGCCAAATGACTTGCGGGAACGGGGCATCCGTGACAAAAGGCAACGAACGAAACGGCCGGGTTCCATGACGACTGCTTTTTATCCGGGGTCCTTCGACCCGATCACCAACGGACATATGGATGTGCTCGTCCAGGCGCTGAATGTGTCCGCGAAAGTGATCGTCGCGATCGGCGTTCATCCGGGCAAGGCGCCGCTATTCTCCTTCGAGGAGCGGGCCGAACTGATCCGCAAGTCGCTGGCCGAGATCCTGCCGCAGAAGGCTGCCGGCATCGATGTGGTGTCCTTCGACAATCTGGTTGTCGACGCGGCCCGCAAGCACGGCGCCTCTCTGCTGATCCGCGGTCTGCGCGACGGCACCGATCTCGATTACGAAATGCAGATGGCAGGCATGAACCGGCAGATGGCGCCTGATATCCAGACGGTTTTTCTGCCGGCTGGAACGGGTTCACGGCCCATTACCGCCACATTGGTCCGCCAGATCGCCGCCATGGGTGGAGATGTCAGCGCCTTCGTTCCGGCCGCAGTCCTGCAAGCCCTTCAATCCAAGCGCAAATCTTGAGGCGGTCGTCCGCCGCAACGGAGCTACAATGAAACTGTTTTATGCCGCCTTTGCCGCCGTACTGTATGTCGCCTCCTTTGTCGGCGACGCTCTTGCTGCAGATACGCTCACCATTCAGCTGAAGGATGGCCCTGTCGTGATCCAGTTGGCGCCCGACGTTGCGCCGAAGCATGTCGCCCAGATCGAAGCGCTCGCCAAGAAGGGCGCCTACGACAACGTTGCCTTCCACCGCGTCATCGACGGCTTCATGGCCCAGACCGGCGACGTCCAGTATGGCAACATGTCGAAGGGCTTCGATCCGAGCCTCGCAGGCACCGGCGGCTCCGACCTGCCGAACATTCCTGCCGAGTTCTCGAAGACGCCTTTCGTCCGCGGTACGGTCGGCATGGCCCGCTCGCAGGATCCGGATTCGGCCAACTCGCAGTTTTTCATCATGTTCGCTGACGGTTCCTTCCTGAACGGTCAGTACACCGTCGTCGGCAAGGTCGTCTCCGGTATGGAATTCGTCGACAAGATCAAGAAGGGCGAAGGCCAGAACGGTGAAGTCAGCAATCCTGACCGCATGGTCAAGGTCACCGTCGCCAAGTAATTAAAGCAAGCACTTCAAGAAGAACGAGGAGAATAAGAATGGCCGAGATCAAGGATCCCGAAAACACCATCATCCTGGAAACCACCAAGGGCAAGGTCGTTATCGCGCTCCTGCCGCAGGTGGCGCCTGAGCATGTCGCCCGCATCAAGGAACTCGCCCGCGAGAAGGCCTATGACGGCGTCGTCTTCCACCGCGTCATCAACGACTTCATGGCCCAGACGGGCGACGTGAAGTTCGGCAAGAAGGGCAGCGAGAGTTTCAACCCCGGCCGTGCCGGCATGGGCGGCTCCGAGAAGCCGGACCTGAAGGCCGAATTCTCCGCTACCCCGCATAATCGCGGCGTTTGCTCGATGGCCCGCTCGCAGAACCCGAACTCGGCCAACAGCCAGTTCTTCATCTGCCTTGCGGATTCTCCGTGGCTGAACAAGCAGTATTCCGTCTGGGGCCAGGTCATCGAAGGCATGGACAATGTCGACAAGATCAAGAAGGGCGAGCCGGTCGTAGACCCGGATTCGATCGTCTCGATGCGGGTTGCCGCCGACGTCTGATTGTGATTTCTGACGGAACCCGCCCTTGCGTGAGAACGCGGGGCGGGTTTCGCTTTGCCCGGAAGTACCCCGATGCGCGTAGACCTTTTCGATTTCGACCTGCCGGATGAGCGGATTGCGCTCAGGCCCGCCGAGCCGCGCGACAGCGCGCGCCTGCTGGTCGTCGATGCCGCTGCCAGCGAGACGCTGAGCGATCACACGGTCCGCGATCTGCCGAATTTTCTGAAGCCGGGCGACGCGCTGGTTTTCAACGACACCAAGGTTATCCCCGCACAGCTCGAAGGCATCCGGCACCGCGAAGGGGCGGGCGGTCAGCAGGTTTCGGCGACGCTGCATATGCGGGTCGGCGCCAACCGCTGGAAGGCCTTTGCCAAGCCCGGCAAGCGCATCAAGGAAGGCGACCGTATCGCCTTCGGGCATAGCGGCGAAAGCTGCTTCCTCGGACAGCTCGATTGCACCGTCGTCGAGAAGGGTGATGCCGGCGAGGTGACGCTCGCCTTCGATCTCTCCGGCCCTGCACTCGACGAAGCCATCGCCACCGTCGGTCACATCCCGCTGCCCCCCTATATCGCCGCCAAGCGGCCGGAAGACGAGCGCGACCGTGCCGACTACCAGACGATCTATGCCCGCGAGGAAGGCGCCGTCGCCGCTCCCACCGCCGGCCTGCATTTCACGCCGGCACTCTTCGAAGCTCTCGACAAGGCCGGCATTGAACGCCATTTCGTGACGCTGCATGTCGGCGCCGGCACCTTCCTGCCGGTGAAGGCCGACGATACCGATGACCACAAGATGCATCTCGAAAGTGGCTACGTCACCGAAGAGATCGCCGCCAAGCTCAACGCCGTCAAGGCGAGGGGCGGGCGCATCGTCTGCGTCGGCACGACCTCGCTGCGGCTGATCGAAAGTGCCGCGGCCGATAGCGGCGATATAAAGCCCTGGGCCGGTGCCACCGGCATCTTCATCACGCCCGGCTACCGCTTCAAGGCGGTCGACATGCTGATGACCAACTTCCACCTGCCGCGCTCGACGCTGTTCATGTTGGTGTCTGCCTTTGCCGGTTTCGAGACCATGCACGCGGCCTATGACCACGCCATTTCGACAGGCTACCGCTTCTATTCCTACGGCGACTCCAGCCTGCTTTTCCGGAACGACAGATGACCGAGAATTTTCAATTCACTCTCAAGAAGACTGATGGCGGCGCCCGCCTCGGCGAAGTCACCATGCCGCGCGGCACGATCCGCACCCCGGCCTTCATGCCTGTGGGCACTGTCGGCACGGTCAAGGCGATGTATCTCGATCAGGTGCGCGACACCGGCGCCGATATCATTCTCGGCAATACCTATCACCTGATGCTGCGCCCCGGCGCCGAACGCGTTGCCCGCCTCGGCGGCTTGCACAAGCTGATCCGCTGGGAGCATCCGATCCTGACCGATTCAGGTGGCTTCCAGGTCATGTCGCTCTCGGGGCTGCGCAAGCTCGACGAGCAGGGCGTCACCTTCAAGTCGCATGTCGATGGCAGCCTGCACCACATGTCGCCGGAGCGCTCGATCGAGATCCAGGGCCTGCTCGGATCCGACATCCAGATGCAGCTCGACGAATGCGTGGCGCTTCCCGCCGAGCCGCGCGAGATCGAACGCGCCATGGAAATGTCGCTGCGCTGGGCCGAGCGCTGCAAGGTGGCCTTCGGCAACCAGCCGGGCAAGGCGATGTTCGGCATCGTCCAGGGCGGCGATCAGCCGAACTTGCGCGTTCGCTCTGCGGAGGCATTGAAGCAACTTGATCTCAAGGGCTACGCTGTCGGCGGCCTGGCGGTCGGCGAGCCGCAGGATGTGATGCTGCGGATGCTGGAGACGACGCTTCCGGTTCTGCCGACGGAAAAGCCTCGCTATCTGATGGGCGTCGGCACCCCCGATGACATGCTGAAATCCGTCGCCCGCGGCATCGACATGTTCGACTGCGTGATGCCGACGCGTTCTGGCCGCCATGGCCTGGCCTTCACCCGCCGCGGCAAGGTCAATATCCGCAACGCCCGTCACGCCGAGGATATGCGCCCGCTCGACGACCAGTCGAACTGCCCGGCGACCCGTGACTATTCGCGCGCCTATCTGCACCACCTAGTTCGCGCCAATGAAGCGCTCGGCGGCATGCTGCTCTCTTGGCATAACCTCAACTACTATCAGGAATTGATGCAGGGCATCCGCAAGGCGATCGCCGAGGGACGCTTTGCCGATTTCATGGCCGAGACGATCGAAGAATGGGCGAGGGGCGATCTCGAGCCCGTCTGAGCCTCAGATACCTTTGCTGTCGGTGTTCGGAACGATCTGGACGCCATTGATCTTGTATTGCCCGTCGGGCTGGCGTGCCATCTGGTAGATCGCTGTCCAGTCCTTTCCGTCGCGCCCTGAGATCAGCACTTCGTTATAGATCATCGCGCCGTCGGCAATCGATTTGCTGCGGCCGAAGGCGTAGTTGCCGGGATGATAGACCGGCTCGTAGCTTTTCTTCACCATCGCGAAGAACACGTTCTTGTCCGGAAACAGCGCCTTGATCCCAGGAGCCGCGTAGGAATAGGCGGTATCGGGATCGTCCTTCAGGAAGGCATTGATCTGCCCTTCGATGATCTGCTGCGTCGTTGCGATGGGATCTTCGGCGCGCGCCTGTAACGGTGCGGTCAGCAAAGCAGCAAACAGAAGAAGCACGGCGGATAGAGCACGCATGAGATTGTCTCCGGCCAATAGACTGGAGTGTAGGGCATTTCAGCGAATTTGAAAGTGGCGGACCGATCGCCCGCCACTCGCAGGAGACGTTCAGTTCCAGCGGCGGAAGAGGGCGCTTGCGTTGACGCCGCCAAAGCCGAAGCCGTTGCTGATCGCATAGTCCAGCTCGAGCTTGCGCGCCGTCTTGCCGACGATATCGAGACCGTCGGCGACGGCATCCGCCTCATCGAGATTGCGCGTCGGCGGGACGATCTGGTCGCGCAGTGCCAGGATCGTGAAGATCGCTTCCAGCCCGCCGGCAGCGCCGAGAAGATGGCCGGTCGCCGATTTCGTGGCACTGATGGCGATCCCGCCATCGCGGCCGAAGACCGTTCCGATCGCCGCCATCTCGCCACGGTCGCCGACCGGCGTCGAGGTTGCGTGGGCGTTGAGATGCTTGATCTCTGATGGCGCGATTTTCGCCTGCCGGATGGCGGCTTCCATAGCCCGGCGTGCGCCGTCGCCATCTTCAGGGCCTGCCGTCATGTGATAGGCATCCGCCGCCGTGCCGTAGCCGACCAGTTCCGCCAGCGGCTTGGCGCCGCGTGCCAGCGCATGTTCCAGCGTCTCGATGACGAGAATACCGGCACCTTCACCCATCACGAAGCCGTCGCGGGCAGTATCGAATGGGCGCGAGGCGAGCTCGGGCGTGTCGTTGAAGCCGGTCGAAAGCGCGCGCGCGGCCGCAAATCCGCCAAGGCTCACGCGGTCAATACAGGCCTCCGCACCGCCACAGATCGCCACATCGGCTTCACCCGACCGGATCAGCCGGGCCGCATCGCCAATGGCCTGAACGCTGGCCGCGCAGGCCGTAACCGGCGCGCCGAGCGGTCCCTTGAAGCCATATTTGATGCTGATCTGTCCGGCAGCCAGATTGACGAGGAACGAGGGTACGATGAATGGCGAAAGCCGCCGCGGCCCGCGGGTTTCGACCGTGCGCACCGCATCGGTGATCGCGGGAAAGCCGCCGACGCCGGAGGCGATGATCGTTGCAGTGCGTTCGCGCGAAGCGGTATCTTCGGGCATCCATCCGGCCTGACGCACCGCCTCGTCTGCGGCCCCCATGGCGAAATGGATGAAGCGGTCCATCTTTTTCTGGTCTTTCGGAACGATATAGCGATCCGGATCGAAGCCGCCCTCGGCATCCTCGCCGATATCAGGTACGACGCCGCCGACCTTGGCCGCAAGATCGCCGACGATATCTTCGCCCAGCAAGCGAAGCCCGGAGCCGCCGGCAAGCAGCCGCTTCCACGCGATCTCCACACCTGTTCCAAGCGGCGACACAAGTCCCATACCGGTGACGACAATGCGATCCATGATTTGTTCCTTCTTAAGCATCAAAGCCCAGATACCAGGCCTTCATCCGCGCAATGCGCTCATGGGCCGCCTCATCGGCCGCAGGGCCGGGCAGCAGGCAGGTATTCCGGGGGGGGAGTTCTTCGCCGTTCCTGGCATCGACCAGCTTGGTTTCAAGCGCTTCGCCGGATGCATTGCCGAGAAGATAGGCGAGATCTTCCTGCGGGGCGTGGCGTCCGCCCCATGTCGACAGCGCCATCAGCACCGGAAAGAAATCCTGTCCCTTCGCCGTCAGCACATATTCGTGGCGGGCAGGGCGCTCGCTATAGAGCCGTTTCTCGAAAATGCCTTCCTCGACCAGATGGGCGAGGCGCCGTGTCAGGATGTTCGGCGCGATCCTAAGGCTCTTCTGGAAATCGTCGAACCGCGTCAGCCCGTGAAAGGCGTCGCGCAGGATCATGATGCTCCAGGAATCGCCGACGCTGTTCAGCGCGCGGGCGGCCGGGCATGGGAAGATGGCAAAGCTGGTTCGTTGCATGAAGCAAGCCACTCTAGAAGTAACTTGCTTTTAGCAAGTCACTCTTCAGCGCGCATCGGAACTGAAGATCCGCGCGAGGATGACGCCCATGACAAGCATGCCAGCGGCAACGAAGATCGTATCGCCGGGCGTGCCGATATAGAGCGGCCCGATATTGGCGAAGAGCAGAAAGGCGATCAGGAAATTCAGCCAGCCCCAGATGACGTTGACTTCAGCAGAACTGAGATTCGAGCTGCCGAGCCGCGCGAAGGGAGTGCGGAAGGAGCGCCCGCTGACGCCGTTGACGAAGTGCGGAATGCCGTTCGTCAGGAACGCGGCGGCGATGAAATGAACGATATAGGCGATCCAGGGCAAGAGAGCCTCCGACTGAGAAACATGTCCTCTCTAGATTGGCAGCATAAGCAGGAAGGCAAGGGGACAAACAGGGTGTCGCAGCCGCGAAATTTCCGCCCATTATCAGCAGATTAGCATATAATCGTTTATATCCCGGACGACGGATTGACCTTCCGGCCCGATTGCAATTTCTATGCGCGCGAGGTGGAGTGACGGGGGAATAATGAGAGTTTTCTCTGACATTGGTGAGCTGCGCGCAGCACTTGAGGCTTTGCGCCGGCAATCGCGCGCAATCGGCCTGGTACCGACGATGGGGTATCTGCATGCCGGCCATATGGAGCTGGTGGCGCGGGCGAGGGTGGAGAACGACATTGTTGTCGCCTCGATCTTCGTCAATCCGCTGCAGTTCGGCGCCAACGAGGACCTCAGCAAATACCCCCGCGATATCGAGCGCGACACGGCTATGCTCCGGCAAGCCGGTGTCAACATCCTCTTCGCGCCTGGCGTCACCGACATGTATCCGAAGCCGATGATGACGGTCGTTGACGTGCCGGAGATCGGCCGCGAGCTCGAAGGGGCGGTGAGGCCGGGCCATTTCGCCGGCGTCGCCACCGTCGTCTGCAAGCTCTTCAATATCGTCCAGCCGCAGCGGGCCTATTTCGGCGAGAAGGACTACCAGCAGGTCGTCGTCATCAGACGCATGGTCGACGACCTGACCCTGCCTGTGCGCATCGTTCCGGTGCCAACGGTGCGTGATCACGATGGCCTGGCGCTATCGTCGCGCAATGTCTATCTGAGCGCCGACGAGCGCAAGGCGGCTGTGATCGTGCCGCAGACGCTCGCCGAGGCCGAGCGGCTGCTCGCCGCCGGCCTGACCGATCCCGCCGAGCTTGAACATCTGCTGAAGACCTTCCTCGGCCGCGAACCACTCGCCAATCCGGAAGTCGTCGCCGTCCGCGATGCCGCGACGCTAAAACCGGTCGAGGTAATCCGCGATCCCGTCGTCGTTGCGCTGTTCGTCAGGATCGGCACGACCCGGCTGCTCGACAACCGTGTAATCGGCGGGCAGGGCGTCACGAAATTGGGAGCCGTACGATGAGTGCATCCGGAACAGCCAAGCGCCTGACGCCGTCGAGGATCGCGGCGATGAAGGGCAGCACCCCGATTGTCTGCTTGACGGCCTATACGACGCCGATGGCCCGTCTCCTCGATGCCCATTGCGATCTGCTCCTCGTTGGAGATTCGCTCGGCATGGTGCTCTATGGCATGGAAACCACGACGGGCGTCACGCTCGAGATGATGATCGCCCATGGCAAGGCGGTGATGCGCGGCGTCGAGCAAGCCTGCGTCGTCGTCGACATGCCATTCGGCACCTATCAGGAATCAAAGGAAGTGGCGTTCCGCAACGCTGTCCGCATTCTCCAGGAAACCGGCTGCGACGCCGTGAAGCTCGAGGGCGGCGAGGAAATGGTCGAGACGATCGCCTTCCTGACGGCACGCGGCATTCCTGTCCTCGGCCATATTGGCTTGATGCCGCAGCTGGTCCATACCGCCGGCGGCTACCGCTCGGTCGGCCATACCGAACACGAGACCTCGAAGATTCGCCGCGACGCCCACGCGATCGGCGGATCCGGCGCCTTCGCCGTCGTCATAGAGGGAACCGTCGAACCGCTGGCCCGCGAGGTCACATCGGCCATCCATGTCCCGACAATCGGCATCGGCGCATCGTCCGCCTGCGATGGCCAGATCCTGGTGTCCGACGATATGCTCGGGCTGTTCAACGATTTCACGCCACGCTTCGTCAAGCGCTACGATGAGCTCGGCAAGCGTGCTGCCGCCGCGGCAGAGGAGTATGCTGCAGACGTTCGCTCACGAAAATTTCCAGCGGCAGAGCATACGTTCAAACGGCGAACGTAACCGGGCAAGAACAGGACCGGGCGGCACTCATAGGCACGTCGCCAATAGCTACACGATGTGGCGTGAGAGTTGAAATGTCCGCCGGTTTGCAAAGTTAAAATGTCCGCAAGGCCACCATACGGCACACGGGCCAGCCCCGATCTGACCGGCTGATCCCGGTTGCAAGATCAGATCGGGGCGGGTGGTAAATACACCTCTTCGGCT